>JAZQBN010000171.1:0-4859 GCA_045545795.1 Oscillospiraceae bacterium | reverse complement strand
CTAAGTGTTCTTCCTGCAATTTTATTCTTTTCAGGTTCAGGTTGAATCGTTTCACTTTGAGGTTCTTCGATACCGTGTCTGTTTCGATACAGTGGATTTTCCTGAAGATTGCCCAAATCGCCAAAAGAACCATCAGCAAGTTGTTCAAAAACATTTTTACCTTGTTCTGTAGGCGATAATCTTAAATCATCAACGTATTCCAAAACGTCGTGTTCATCCACAAAAATACGAGTTTCGTCTCCGTTGGCATCTTTTCGCATAAGCTCAAATCCATCTTGTGTTTGGAAAAGAGCACTCAACAGATTGTTTTCTTCTGTCATAGCAAGAAGAACAGGTGCAGCAACAGCAGGATTGTCAACTGCATCAATAATTTGCTGTATCCAGACCTGTCGTTGGATTTCATTTAGTGTGTGTTGTTCTTCCCGCAATTGATTCCAATAAACGTTCAGTTGCTTTTCTTCTCTTATCAACTCTTCAATCGGAACAATTTCAGACATAGCTTCTATATCATACGCTGTGATTTCAGGTGGAGTAGGATATTCTGGAATAGGGTCTCCCTCTTTCCAAGTGTTTTGCATAAATGCAATGCGTTCTTCTTCAGGAAGGTCTTCAGGCGGCTCTGGAAAGGGCATAGGTTCTATGCCCCAGCGTTTCCAGTCCTCATCTGTTACTCCCTGTACAGAACTTTTCCAGTTGCTATCGGAAGCCATAACGTAAGCTCCTTTCTTAAAACGTCATACTGAATTAGTCACGTTCAATTGTATCTTTACCTTGACTTTTTTCGATGGGTTGTGCGTACTTTTCAATATGCTCAACCAACGGCGTAGTCAATTCGCCTGCCTGAACAGAAGCGAGAAATTCTGCATTAAGATTGATGTCGCCGCCTTCAGTGTGGAAATCTTCCTCAATCCATTCTCTCGGATACTGTTTGCCTGTATCTTGAAGAAGGTCTTCGACCATAATTTCAAGAGTGTCAATGTTTCTTTCGTACAAGCCATCCAGAACAGCTTTTTTGAAATCACCTTCTTCATAAACTTCAGAAGTTGCCCCATTGACTTCTACATACAAATGGCTGTCGTCGCAGTTCACATAGTTTGTAACTTCAACGCCCATTTCCTGAAAAGCATCAAGATTGTTTACAGTTTCCATTACCGCATTATGATATGCAGTGATAATGCTGTTGGTAATATCAGAGAAGTCACCGTTAGCCTTCAGATATTCCATTGCAATCTCATCCAAATCGGCACGATGCAATGCGTTGATGTCATTCTCATAGCCGTTGAAATCACACGTTTCAAGAACTTTTACAGCATCTTCCAAAAGAGCAGATGCCTTTTCAACTTCGTTTTTAATTGCTTCTTCATAAATACCGAATCTGCTGATAGACATAATTTTCATCCTTTCTTAATCTTGTGTAAGAGTAAGTGCTTCTTTTTTGTTTTCTTTCACGTTAAGTTCAGGAGCGGTTATTTCAGCACCGTCATAAACAGCGAATTTTTGTGAAAATTCAGACTGTTCTGCTGCATTTAACGGAATATTTGCATCAATATCTTGTTCCAGAAGAGTAACACGAAGCGTTACGGTTGTATCGTTGACTTTTTGTGCATAAAACTCATAGGGATGGTCTTCATCAGAAAGCATCATTTCAGCATCGCCGCCAAAACGAGAGAGTTCTTTTGCAAGTTCAGGAGAAGTCAACGCTGCTCTTTGAACCGCTTCTTTCAAAGCTTCGCCAATCAAATCAAGACTGTAAGTAGAAGCGTCAGGCTTTTGATAAATTTCGGTTACATCAAAAGCAATCTGCTGTTGTGCATCTTTAACAATGTTCTGTTCCAAAAAGATTTGCTCTACAGTCTCTCTGTTGGGTTGTTCTTTCATCGGTAAAGGTTTACCGTTTTCGCCTCTGATATAGTCTTTTTTGCCATCTACCTGTACCTGTACATAGAAAGTGCCGCTTTTCTCGCTTTGAGCAATCAGAAAACCTACATCGTCTTTTTTCCATTCCTCAACTCTTTGAGCAGGCATCCTGCCGAACCATACACGAGTGGCAGCTTTTGCCTTAAATTCTTCTTCTTTTGCAGCCTTCTCATCAGCAATCTGTTGTTTCAGAGCTTCTCTTTGTGCTTCCAAATCAATGCCAAAAGATTTGTCGAAATCTTTGTTGAAATGGTCAGCAAGCTTGACTGCACGGTCAAATCCTCGTGCGAACATATCACGTTTGCCATAAATCATCACTTCATCCGATGCTTTATCAAGTGCTTCGGTCAGCTTCAGAGCCGCTTTGCCTTCACATTCAATTCCGATGTGGCGGCAAATCAGATGAGCAGCCATAACGCTTTCGATTTCGTGCATTTCACCTTTCATCGGAACAGGAGATTTGATTCCGTGTACTTTATCAGGAGTAGTAGAAAGTACCTGTTCTGCGTATTTCAAAGCTGCGTCCCAAAGAGATTCCTGCGAAGAATCTGCATTGATTTGCAGCGGCAGAATAGTAGCAGCGTCACGCATACTCTGTACTACAGCATCATAATTCTCCAAATTCCCTTCCAACGGACGGGAAAGATTGATAATCTGGTCAAGTCTGTCATTGTTCGGGTCATTCGGAAGTGTTTGCGAAATATCAAAGACATTGCCGAGCTTATAACCAGAAAAGATTTCTGCTTTACCGTTTTGAGCAATTTCATCCATCATTTTCTGCTTTTCTTTAATTGCATTTGAACTGTCGGGGTCTCCATAAAGCCACGGATTATTGGCAATTTCTTTATCTACCTGTGCCTCTGTTTTCAACTCTTTTTTCAGAGGAAGCCAGATAGAAATTGCCTGCTGTCCAGCGTTTACATAGCGGTCATAGCCTTTCCAAGCGTTAAAGCTCATAACTGCTTTACTGTCAGGCTTTTGGAGATAAATCATTGAAATGTTATTGGACGAATACTTACCAATGCTTGCTCTCAAATCCAAAAAAGTCTGATAGTCGTGAGACTGAAGCATTTCGCCAATCTTGTCATAAGCATTTTGCGAAAGAATATCTTTCTTTTGGGCAACGCCGCTGCCTTTGTCAGAATAGCCCGAAACATCACTGCCAAGCTTTTCACGCAAAGCTGTCAAAACGACATCGTGATTAGCTTCTCCGTGCTTACCCACAGCACTTTCATCAATAGAAACAACGCAATCACGGGGTAAATCTTTGTAATTGCACATATATTGATTTGTCAGCTCCTGAATTTGTCTTGCGATTTCAGGATTGTCGATATTTTCCTCAAAAGGAAGAGAGTAGTCTACTGCAAGATATTTCGGGTCAGTAATAAGCTGCGGAATCAGTTCCTGAATCTGCTGCTGAATATACGGGCTGTCGATATTTTCTTCAAAAGAAAGAGAGTAATCAACAGACTCGTTTTCACTCAATCTGCCATCCAAACCTACATCGGCAGGAGAGCCGCCTTCCAACGCTTCCAAATCCGCAACCATCTTTTGGAAAGCTTCCCATTCTTTTTGTTCTTTTTCATAGGTCTCTTTAACTACAGCCTTAACGCCTTCCAGTTCTGCTTCCCAAAGTTCGCTGTCTTCAATATAGTCATCTTTTACGCTCTGTGCTGCAAGAGCTGCTGCTTTTTGCAGTTCGGGACTGTCTTCAAAATGGTATGTAATACCTTTTGCCAAATAATCAACATTTGCCATATCCTTGTTCTCCTTTCGTATGGTGCTTCTTTTCATCATCGTGAGACACAACACCATTTTTATCAGCCACAATTTCGCCCGTTCTGTATTCGTGTGAAGTTTCTACAAGAGCTTTCCAATCGTTTTCAGATTCTACAAAAGCCTTTTTCATTTCTCTGGAAAGAAAGGCGTAATCATCTCTTGTCAGATGAGGCGTAATTGTCATACTGCTTCCGTCCATAGATGTAATATCCAAAGAAATGCTGTCTTGTCTTTCGTTATATGTGATAAACAAACGGTCAAAATCATAATTATCCGTTATTTTTGAGCAAATTTCAGCCTGTGCGGAAGAGGGGAGAAGTTCTACTTTTAATTCTGCCGCAAGACCATCAGGAGTTTTGACCAAAGCTTCTAATCCGTTTGCCAATTTATCACGAATTTCTCCTCTATCGAGGTTGTATTCTTTGGTACGGACTCTTTGTTCGCTCATTTCCACCAGATATTTGATAGTGCAGGCTGCTTGGTCGTATACAATGTATTCATCGTTACGAAGATTCAGCCTCGGATTATGCTTACTTGCAAATACACTGTCATAGCCCTTCGGAAGGTCGCTGCCACGAAAATTGCTATGAAGAATACGGTCGGGTTCATAGGCTCTGCCTACTGCAACAGAATAAATCGCACAATAGCCTGTATGTCTTGAACCGTTATTCCAGTGTGCTCCAGCTACGTCCATATAGTTTAAGGCTTTACGAAGTTCTGGGGCAAAATACAAGCCTTGTCCGAACATCTTGCCTGTAACCTGTGCATCAGGGTTCAGAAGCAAACCTGTTTTGGCGATAGAAAACCAGTTTTCAACTTTACTGCCGTGATAAAACAGCTTTACGCCTCTTGGAGAGATATGATGGTCTTGCTTATAGCGTTCATATGCTGCTCTCGTTGCTTGATTCTCTACAGAAAAAGCTTTTACATAGCGGCATTCCAAACTTCTGCCATCATAATCTCTGCCCAGATGTTTCATAATCTGGTCTTCTTCAGCATAAGTAACAGGTCGCATTGTTAAACCATTTGCTTCCAGCACCGTCATATCCTGTGAAGCTTTTCCGTCTTGCGAGACTGTCTGTGTTTTGTTTTGCGAAACGATACCACGCAAATTGTCCAGCATATCCTGTTCTCTGGCAAGAATACGAGGGAAATCTGCTTCT
>JAZQBN010000170.1:0-2939 GCA_045545795.1 Oscillospiraceae bacterium | reverse complement strand
TCCCTTGCCTTTGCGGAAGATTTACCCTCCGCCGACTTGCTTTTTACGCTGTTTTTCTTTACAAAAATTGCGGCAAATGCAAGTATGATGATAAGCAGGGGGATAAAAATATACTGCGGAGGGATACTGTTCTGCTGTGGTGTTTCCTCATTAACAGCGGTTACGGTTGTTACTTCCGCTGTCGGCCCTGTTACTACTGCCGCAGTTTCGGGCGGTAATACACTTACGCTTTCCGTAACCTCTGCTTCTGTAATTTCGGTTACGACTTCTGTTTCAACTGCTTTCTGTGTAACTGTTGAAAAAGCTGTGGTTTCAGCATTTGTTTCTGCTGTTTCGGAAAAGCTTACTCCCGCATTTTCCATAGCCTCTGATACTGCTTCGGACGCTATCTGTGAAATGACTTCTTCATTTGACGGGATAACGGTTGTAACTGATTCAGCAGTTACCGCCGTTGTTACCTCGTTTGTTCCTTCGGGCATTTCTTTGCCTCCTTTCAATTTTCACGGCTTTCGATACATATCACCATTAGAATTATGGAGAAGAATTCACCGCTAAAACTTTAATATATGGTTTTTGCGGTGAAGGCTTCCCATAATTCAATGAGTGATTTGTATTAAAGCCTTATTGTCTTTTTTACGCTGTTTAAGCTCTGCCTTACGCTCTTTTTCAGCGGCAGAAAGTGCAATTTCACGCACCTTATCGTGTATCTCCGTTTCTTCGGGAAGATATGCGATTTTTCGGTGCTGATTGCCTATATAGAAATCTGCAACCTGCACTATGATTTTCTCAAATCCCATACCGTTGTATTTCAGAAATCCCACTGCGGCAAGAGGGGCAACCTCAAGCACTATGAGATAAACAAGAATATCCGTTGTTACAAAATTCTTGCCGATAAGGAATGTTCCTACCGCAAGCACAAGCATAAGGACTACGCAAAGTATCTGTCTGCCTGTCATTCCAAGCAAGAACTGTTCCTTGTATTCTGTTACGTCCTGCGGAATATCTGCTCTTATCATAAAATCACCTGTCCTTTATTTATCATCAAATTTATCGTAAAATTTCTCTGCTGTTATTGACATAAATTCAGCATTGCTGTATAATATATTTAAAAGAATAAATATTCGTTACCCACTCAAAAGGAGGTTTTTATATGCCAAATATTGTTCCTATTTCCGATTTAAGAAACTACACTTCTGTTCTTGACAACGTTTCTGTCGGCTCACCTGTGTATCTCACCAAAAACGGACGTGGCTGTTATGCCATAATTGATATTGCCGAACAAGAAGAATACGAAAAAACCAAAGCTGCTTTACGTCTTATGTGCGAGCTTGACAAGGGCAGACGTTCAGGCGAAGAAAACGGCTGGATAAAGGCTAACGATTTACGCAACCGTTTTAAGGAGAAAACTGTATGAGTTACAACATTTATTACTCTCCGACTGCACAAAACGACCTTGATGAAATATGGGAATATATTTCTTCCGTTCTCAAAGAGCCTGCCGCCGCACAGAATACTGTCAGCAATATTCTTGATAAAATCGACCTGCTTGAAGAACAGCCCGAAATCGGCTCACAACTGTTTTTGTGTGATATAAACACGGGGTACAGATACCTTGTGTGCAAAAACTATATGGTTTTCTACCGTACATCTTCCGACTCGGTTTACATAGACAGAGTAATTTACGGTAAACGTGACTATATGAAAATTCTTTTTGGTTGAATTTAAGCACCTGTTTTTACGGGTGCTTTTTTATCCTCCTAACGCTCTCTTGGTCATTTCACTTGCCTTTGATACCATAACCGCAAGCATTATTACGCTTAAAAGCGGAGTAGCAAAACGCATAATCTGTCCCAGCATACTGTCTGATACATCTGCAAACGAGAGTACAAGTCCGTTGCTCACCTGCGTATATACAAGGAAACATACTGAAAGAACTCCCCACTGCATTGATACTGCCGCAAAATTCTTAATAAAGGTAATGCCTGTTGAACGAGCCTGTGAGTTTACAAGTGTTGACAGTGCTACGGGAGAAATTGCAATAAGTACGCCTGTTTCAAAAACTACACCCAGCATTGTAATGACGACGAGCGAAAACAGGATAAACAGGATTGCTACTACCAAGAACAGCAGGACACCCATACAGATATAGTTAATGTCAAGCACACCGCCGTCCATTTCTCCTGCTGTAGCTGCTGTTGTAAATGCTGTTGATATACCCGAAAACGCTGTTGAGTAGGAGTCGCACGTTACACTCCTGAACAGCTCTGATACTGCACCTACGATGTTTCCTGTGTTTGATACAATGAGCTGACTTACGATAAGCTTCATCGCTATTCGGAGTGCTCCCTCGATACCGCCGTTGAAATCAAGGGACGCACAATATGTGAAAGCTTCCATACAGAAAAACAAAGTGAGCAATGCCGAGCCTGCCGCCGTAAAAATATCAAGGGCACTTCCGCACTGACTTACCACGTCAAAGGACACCATTGCGTCAAGCACACCCGCAAATCCCTCCGCTTCACTTTCGATTACCGAAACTGCTGCTTCAAAGAATTTCTGTGCACCGCTTGGTTCAGCCATTTTTAATCACTCTCCTTTTCTCACGGCAAGGGCGATTCTGTATAAAACCGCCCCTACCTATCGTTTATTAACCACCGAGAGAAATTGTGGAAGGAACAAGAGCACCTACTGCGGCGATAATCGCACCACCGATAAGGGTCTGAAATCCTCTTGTCTTACCGTCTGCGTTATCATCCTTGAAGCCTACGCCTGTCTGAATACCGCCGACAACCGCTACAAGTGAGCCAAGACCGATTACGCCCGGTCCGAGGATACCCATAATGCCGTCAATCATACCCTGTGCGGTTGCGTCCTCTGCGTGTACGGTCAGGGAACAAGCCGATACCGCCATAGGAACTGCGAACATAGCCTTGCCGACC
>JAZQBN010000169.1:0-4718 GCA_045545795.1 Oscillospiraceae bacterium | reverse complement strand
TGACAATGTGATTTTTTCAAGCTTTTCTGCATCGCCCAATCCCTTCACAACCGTAACGCTTTCTGGAAATACTACCTCCCTGACATCTGTGCCTTTAAAAGCATCCTTGCTTACGGCTGTAACGGGTAGTCCCTCTATCTCGTCGGGAATTTTCACAATGTCATCCTTGCCTGTGTACGCCGTAACCGTAACATTATCATTGAGGATTGTATATGTAAAATCCGCTGTGATTTCCTTTTCCTCGAAAACAGCCACCGACGCTGTTGTTGATGAAGATACACTTTCGCTGCTTGCGGCTTCCCCTTCGCTTTTATTCTCCGTACACGCAGTAAGAAGCACCGCCGCAGCCATAAGAACAAGCAATTTCTTTCTCATAAAGTCACCCCTGATTTTTGTACTTTCTTAAATTATACATCTTGTTTCATCCTGTTACAATGACAAATCGGTTACATATATTTACAGTTTGGTGATGTTTTATCCAAAGGTTGTGCAACAGGCTATCGTTTCAATTCCTTTTTTATTTATATTGCTTAAATATTCCTGTCATTATTCTATCAAAGCTTCTCTTATCCGTCAACAAATTTGGCACGACGTGCGAGTTTTAGGCACGAAAAGAAAAATGGTGCAGATACATCAAATGCACCTGCACCATTTACATGAACTATTTACTCAGAATAACATTACAGCAAAAGCAGCCGTCTTCTTCATAAAAATCACATCTGCCGTTATACTTCAAGGAAATGTCCTTAATAATCTGAGTACCGAAGCCATGTAATTCCTTTTCTGGTTTGGTTGTTTCCAAACTGCGATTGTTTTCAATAACAGAGCTTTCAATGGTATTTCTCAGATTAAACATATAGTTATAATCATCATCTGTGATTTTCAGATAAATTCTTTTTTCTCCCTCTTTTATGCCGATACAAGCTGTAATAGCATTTTCCAGCATATTCGAAAGTAATCTGCACAAATCAAGGTCATCCAGTCCGTCGAAATCCATAACAGACAGGCAGGTTGAATCAATACCCAAGGATTTTGCTGTTGATAATTTTGCAGTTATAACCGCATTGACTATGTCGTTGTTTGTCCGTATGAAAATTTCCGTTTCCGACAATGTGCCTATATTCTTCTCTATATGCTTCATTGCAAGCTCAACATTGTTATTTTTCAGCAATGTATGTACTACCGAAAAATTGTCCTTAAAATCGTGACGCACCTTACGGAGTACGTCATATTCAATCTCTGCATTCTTTGCATACTGTCTGCTGTATTCCTGTGCAAGCTTCAAGGCTTCATTTTCTCTTACAGCTATATTCTTTTTGCTCAAGTCGACAACCAAATAACATACCACAATGTTGATAAGAATTATTCCAGCAAAAGCAATAACCGCATGTTTCGCTCCATTGTGATTGTCTGGATTAAGAACTATTAAATTAAGTATAGCACCGATTGCAATACTTATTAACAACACAACAGAAATCAGTATCCATTCAGTCACTACCAATTCATTGTTGGTAGTGTTTTTTCTCGTCAATACTCTTAATGACAACATAACAAAATACAGTATCAGTAATTGTACTGCTATAATTGAAATAAATCTTTCAAGAGTATTTTCCGACAAAATGTTGTACAGTTCTGTGTTGAACAGCACCGTTGCAAAACTTCCTACAAAAGCAGTTGAAATCAATAGTATCAGGGTCGGAAACACCGAGGCGAACAGCTTCTTCAATATCGTACCCTTCAGGCAAATCAAGCTGTAAATAAAAATTATTACTGCATATATCAATGCATAAAAATGTTCGAAAATCGTTGTAGAGTTCAATATTGACACAGCCAACGCAAAAAGCGAAGCAAATGCGATTGACGGGCTGTGAAAATATTTTCTGTCTTTTTTATCGCCTAAATATCTGAATGTAAAATACAATACGACAAATCCCTGATAAAGATTTACTGCTATTTCAAAAATTCCCCACAATAAATTGCTCATACTTTTGACCTCAGATATAACGTATATTTTTCATCTACATCTTTTTTGTAATTCTTACTCATTGGCAGCTTGACATTAAGCAAACCGATTAAAACTTCATCCATTCGGTTGTCAAACTGTGAAAGATATCGTATATTCAGCAAATATCGCTTATGTATTCTTACAAAATCATACTCCCGATATTTTTCCTCACATTCATTTATGCCTATACGCATTCGTATCGGCACAGCTTTTTCCTTGATATGATACTTTACATAATGGCGGTCGCTTTCTATGTATATAATGTCACGGATGTTGACGCCGCAGCGCCCCGACACGTCATCTTCAAGAACTATTTTTTCATTCTGCTTCATATGCTTCATCAGCTTTTTTACAGTTCTCTCAACACTTTCCTCAATTGGGGTACTGCAATTTTTTCTTATAAAATGAAACGGCTGAAAATCCATGCTCTCATATACAAGTTCAGAATGGTTTGTAACAAACACAATAAAACAGCTTGAAAATTCATCTCTCAGCATTTTTGCAACATCAAAGCCTGTTGTTTCGGGCATATCGATATCAAGGAAAATAACATCAAACTGTTCCTGATTATGTGCGTCAAGAAGCAATGTACCTTGTGTATATGACATCACATTAAAATTATCTGTATAAGCATGAAACGTGTCCTCAATTATTTTGCTCAGATTTTGCAAAAACACAGCGTTATCGTCACACACGCCAATTCGTATCATTTTATTGCCTCCCGCCTCCCGACACTAAATTATAATCAGGTATTTGCTGTTATTATACTATATTTATTCATTAAAGACAAGCAGTAAATTTGAGAGAATTTTTATATGTACTCAGGAAAGATATTTTTGGAAATATTGTCTCAATTACGTAGGATGAAAACACTCGGCACCCCCCAAGGCTGCCGAGTGCACAAATATCATCTCCCATCCCCATCGTTATCCATACCACTGTCATAAACCACTGTTCCTACAGGCTTGTCAAATCTGCTCATGTCAATCTTCGGCTTCTGTTCCACCTTAGGCTTGCGTGCAGCTTCAACCTTCGGAACAACCTTTTTCTGCACAATTTCTTTCTCATCGTCATCCTCATCGTCAACAATCAAAGTCGGAACAACCACCTGCTGTTCAAGCTGGACTCCAGCTCGCGAAATTTCAACCTGCTGAACAGGTGCAGATACAGCAATTTCTTCCGCTGTTTTTTCTTCAGCTGACATAGAAATTTTGTGTTCAGGTGCATATTCAACCTCCTGCTTTTCAACCGTTTCAGTTGCAGGTACATTCATTGATGTTCCCGATGTAAATACAACTTTTTCTCCACTCCATCTCTTAGGAGGTTTGTAGTTTTTAACTGCTTCATTTACCGCTTTCGGACCGTAAGCCGCACCAAGATTGTACGACTTTATTGTCAAATTATATTTCGGAAGCCTTGTCCCCTCAGGCACTTCCGATAAATCAAGAAGTTCATATAAATAATATTCTTCTTTATCCTTGGTTCCTCGTTTTTTCTTTTTGGCAACAACACCGTTATCAAATAATTTCTCAAGGAATTCTTTTTCACTTGCGACATTTTCCATTGTCTTTTCTACACGTTTGCGGATATCATCCTTGTATACATACTTTTCTTTTTCACGCTTCAGAATTTCAGTACGGGTGAGCTTTTCGTCAGCCTCTTCCGCTTCAATGGGAATGATATAATTTGCAACAATTTTATCTGACCACTCGCTGACATTTTTATGGTGATACTCCTCGTTGTCGCACCCTTTGCTGTTAATCATCGACACGTCATTTATGAGAATATGATTGTGCAGACACTTGCCTTTTCCGTCTGCCTGCGTGCATATCAAAGCTTGTCTGCCCTTGTAATGCTCGCTGACAAAATCCTGCCCAATCATATTTACTTTCAGTACATCGTCAGGGTTGTCACGACTAAATTCTTTCGGGGAAAACGACTGGATAATATGAATAATCTGAACCTTATGATTTGACCTTCTGTTGCCCATAAAAGGTAACCTCCTTTCAACATTAATTTTTGAATTGTTAACTACTCCAGTTAATATTAAATGAAATAATATTTTCCTTTAATTCTTAACGAAGATTTTTGTGTTTATCCGACTCGTTCACAGACCCGTTCATATCGGATTGAACACAAGTATACACCAATAAATTCAATCTGTCGAGAATCCCATTTTTTCATAAATTATTGGTTTTTCACAATATTTTTTTACTTTGTTTTTTGCGACTTTTTCTATGCTTTTTTACTCTGTTTTTCACTTTTGTTCTATCTTTTTCTACCTTAGAAAGTCAGTGTGCAAAATTAACAAACGTGATGGGTCAAATAATGCTTTTGAGTTATTTCTGTAACACAATGAATAACCCTACGAACAATGTAATTAAGATAAGATTTGATGTAAATATAAAACCAGTGCTCACGCACTGGCGGGATGGATTTAAAGCAATACATATTCTAATTGTATATTGCTTTTACGGCAGAGAAACTGCCGTCGGGATATAGTCAGGATAGTGTATGACATTACAGGAGTCTGCGCTGTCCATCTCAGGCATTGTTCCCACAAATGAATACAGGTATGTCCGACTATACTATACGGACTTGGGTACATCAGGGAAAGGTACATTACATCAGAGCGGGCGAAGGAAAGAATGGTAAGATTCTTATCAGTAAGTCTTCGCTTGATGAGTACCTTGCAAAATTAGCTTAACACAAA
>JAZQBN010000168.1:0-8284 GCA_045545795.1 Oscillospiraceae bacterium | reverse complement strand
AATATTTACACAGCTTTTTACGGAATTAAGAACATATATACCTATATCTTTTGCCCATACAATAATCAGAAACATATAAACAAGTAGCATTGGAATTAAAATAAGGTTGTATTTTTTCATTTATTTACTCCTTTTGAATTTAATAAAGTATATGAAATTTATTTTTGTAATATAATTAAATAATCAATATTATGAAAAAGGTGATATATATTGAACCCAAAATACAGCAGTACAATTTCAAGATTTATTAAGGGTAAAACCTATAACAACACATACATAAATCTTACTGACAATATTCATATGGAAATCGAAAACTGTAAAAAAATACTTGAATATAATGATTTATATATAAAAATCAGAACATCAACGCTGACAATTTGCATATATGGCAAAAACCTGGATGTTTCGGACTACAACACTGATGGAATAATAATTGATGGCGAGTTTTCGTCTATAGAGTTTGAATGAAATATTCGGGGAGGCTTGTATGTTCAATAATATTAAAGGAATAATAACATTTGAAGCGGTTGCTCCCGATTCAAATGAGTTCATTAATTCATTGAAACAAAGTTGTATATCTGCTAACCACATAAAATATAAAAACGGTAAAATCATAGGCTGCATATATAATAATGACCTGGATGAACTTAAAAGAATAGGTAATATACATAATGCACAAATAAGTATTATCAGGAAAAGAGGAGCAATATTTACTGTTCAAAAGTATAGAAAACGTATCGGTTTGTTGATTGGATTTATTGTTTCTTTGATTATGGTAGCGTATTTATCAGATGTGGTAATGATTATAGAGATTTACGGCAATCAGACCGTTTCTGATAAAGAAGTAATTTCCTTGCTTAACGATACGGGAATACATATAGGTACATTGATATCTGAATATGATTTGAGAAGAGCGGAACAACAGATTGTTTCATCATCAGATAACATATCCTGGATAGGAATACGGTCATCAGGAAGCAAATTACAAGTTGAAATACGGGAGATGGATACAGCACCTGAAGTAGTTCAGGAAAATATCCCCTGTAATATTGTTGCTGCAAAAAATGCACAGATAGTAGATATAAAAAATGTACATGCAGGTATGCTTGTTCAAATGCTTCACAGCGGAGTAAAAAAGGGGGATTTACTTATAAGCGGAACATTTGAAGACGGAAAAGGCGGTGTGTATTATGTCCATTCAAGAGGAGAAATAATCGGAAGATATAATGAACAGATAGTGTTCAAACAGGCATTTTCAGAAGATAAAAATATATTTGATGAAACATACACTAAAAAAACAATACATTTTTTCGGGATTAAAATTCCATTGAATTTTTTTTCAACGGAATTCGAAAATTATGAGTATGATGAAGAGATAACCTATATGAATTTGTTTGGAATTCAGCTGCCTATAGGTATGATTTATTCTGAATACAAACCATATAAAACAGAAACTGTTCAATATAATGAGGAACAGGCTAAAGCAATTCTGATGAATAAAATTTCTCTTTATGAGTACAATTTTTTAGAAAATGAAGATATAAGGATTATAGATAAAAGTGTTACTTATGAAGTGAACGATAATAAATTGTATTCTGTAGTTAATTACACACTTGAAGGAAATATTGGAATAACTAAAGAAATAATGGTAAAATAATGCTTCAACCTCTTTATTTATTTAAAAAGATGTGTTATAATAATTTATATGTATGTAATTTTGTAACTCAGAGGTGTATAAATGTCAGAAGTTGTAATAAACGTGGACAATATTGAACAGGCTATTGCCTTGTTCGGGAATTATGATGAGAATATAAATCTTCTCCAGAAGCAGTATAATGTTGCTATTCTTAATCGTGGCAACGATATAAGAATAAGCGGCGGCAACGATGATGTGAATAAAGCCAAAGCTGCAATAACTACACTTATAGATATGATAAAAAAAGGTGAAACAATATCTGAACAAAATATACGATATGTTAATTCAATGGTTAATGAAGGAACTGAGAAAGAAATTGTTCAGCTTTCTGACGGCGGAATATGTGTAACAACAAGCGGTAAGGTTGTTAAAGCCAAAACACTTGGACAGAAAAAATATATTGATGCCATTTCTAAAAATACGATTGTTATGGGTGTTGGCCCTGCCGGTACAGGAAAAACATATCTTGCTGTAGCAATGGCGGTAAAAGCATTCAAAGCACACGAAATCAATAAAATTATACTTACACGTCCCGCTGTAGAAGCAGGGGAAAAGCTGGGCTTTCTTCCGGGAGACCTTCAGAATAAGGTTGACCCATATTTAAGACCGCTTTATGATGCATTGTTTGATATGTTCGGGGCTGAATCCTTTGCAAAGCATATGGAACGCGGAAGTATTGAAGTTGCTCCACTGGCATATATGAGAGGTCGTACTCTTGATGATTCGTTTATAATTCTTGATGAAGCACAGAATACTACAAGAGAACAGATAAAAATGTTTTTAACACGTCTTGGATTTAACAGTAAAATGGTTATAACGGGTGATATTACTCAGATTGACTTACCTGACAGCAGAAAGTCGGGGTTGATTGATGCTATGCATATTTTGAAAAATGTAGATGATATTTGTATAACTAAGTTTACGGAAAAAGATGTTGTACGTCATAAGCTTGTTCAGGATATTATCAAAGCATATGAAAAGGCATACAACGATAGAAAGGTTTGATAAAAATGTCTAAAATCAAGGTAATGATAAGAAATAATCAGAAATTGGTGAAGCTTCCTGTAGGGCTTCGTCTGTTAGTGCGTAAATGCTGTCAGGCTGTTCTTGTTACAGAAAAATTTACACACGATGCAGAAGTAAGTGTTTCATTTGTGGATAATAAAGAAATACGTCAGCTTAATAAGCTTTACAGAAACAAAGATAAAGCTACAGATGTGCTCTCATTTCCTTTAGGCGAAAATGACGTGTATGACGTAAATAACGAAACAGGTGCATATTTGCTTGGAGATGTTGTTATCTCTATTGAAACAGCTATCAAGCAGGCACAGATGTATAATCATACGCTTGAACGTGAAGTAGGATTTCTTACAGTTCATTCTATGCTTCATCTGCTTGGATATGACCACGAAACCACACCTATTGACGCGGCACAGATGAGGGAAAAAGAAGAACAAGTGCTTGAATATCTTGGTATAACAAGAGATAAAGAATATATAAATTGATATGAAGGCTTTGCTTAAATCTTTTGGTTACGCATTTCACGGAATAATTTCAGCAATAAAAACACAGCGTAATTTCAGAATTCATATTATTGCAGCCATATATGTTACAGTATTTTCATTGTTTTACGATTTCGGTAGGACAGAGTATATTGTACTGATACTTACTTTTGTGCTCGTTATATCTCTTGAACTTGTAAACACAGCTCTTGAAAATGCAGTTGACTTATGTTCTCCTGAGTATGATAAGCTTGCTGAAAAATCTAAGGATTGTGCAGCAGGTGCAGTGCTTATAGCGGCAATCGGAGCTGTAATTATTGGAATATTTCTTTTTGCGGATATTAATGCTTTTAAAAGAATTTTAATGTTTTATTGTGACAATAATATTGCTTTTGCAGGATTATTACTTTCCATTGTAGCGGCAGTATTGTTTGTCTTTTATCCCGATGGTAAGATGAAAGGAAAAAATAATGGATACAAAAATTGAATTTATAACAATAGTAGGCTGTGCTAATGCGGGCAAATCCTCATTGCTTAATGCTCTTGTGGGAGAAAAAATTGCTATGGTAAGCAATAAACCTCAGACAACAAGAACAAGAATTACAGGACTTGTTACAGAGGGTGAAACCCAGTATGTTTTTATGGATACTCCAGGTGTTCATAAGGCGAAAAATAAGCTTGGTGAGCATATGAATAAAACGGTAAAAGAATCAGTAACGGATGTTGACCTGATACTTATGGTTGTTGATGCTTCAAAAAGAATAAATGATATTGATAAAGATATAATCAACGGATTTCGCAGAAATGATAATGTTATTCTTTTGCTAAACAAAATTGATATTGTAAAAGATAAAGAAAATATAGCTGCAAAGATTGCCGAATTAACGGAACTATATGATTTTAATGCAGTAATTCCAATAAGTGTTCTTGAAGATGACGGTATCGATATCGTGTGGGATGAAATAAAAAAATATGTGGTTGAAGGTCCTCATTATTTTCCTGATGATTCTCTTACAGACCAGCCTGAGCGGGTTCTTGCAGGTGAAATTATCCGTGAAAAAATTCTCAATCTTATGCACGATGAAGTTCCTCACGGTATAGCTGTAACTGTTGAACAGATGAGCGAGCGTGTAAATAAAAATGACGAGGATATTCTCGACATTTCAGCTGTTATTTACTGTGAACGTGATTCACATAAAGGTATGGTTATCGGCAAAGGGGGAGCTATGCTGAAACAGATTGGCAAACTGGCAAGAGAAGACCTTGAAAGCTTTTTTGAGATAAAAGTCAACCTTCAGTGCTGGGTAAAAGTTAAAGAGGATTGGAGAAATAAAGAGGGGCTTATCCGTAATTTCGGTTTATCAAATAATTCCACTAATATGTAATATAGGGTTTGTAAATAATTATAGTAATGTCTTTTTCGGGAGGATTTACTATGATTGATAATTACAATGAAAATAAATGGGACAAGTTTGAATTAACCGGAAGAATAAATGATTATCTTGAATATAAAGGAATTCCTACAAAATTTTATTCAAATGTAAGAGGGGAATATTCTGATGATAACAGTAAAAGGCTTGGTAATATCAAGACGTGATATCGGAGAAAATGATTGCGTTATAAATATTATTACATCAGAATATGGTGTTATGGAAATCTATGTAAGAGGGGCTCGCAAACTGACCGCTAAGAACAATTCATCGACTCAGCTGTTTGCGTATTCAACCTATTGCATTAATGAACAGAATGAACGCTATTATCTGAATAGCAGTGAGCCTATAAGAGTATTCTATGAATTAAGACTTGATGTTAAAAAGTATGCTCTTGCCTGTTATTTTGTGGAGATATCTCAATATTGTATTCCCAAAAATCAGACTGCACAGAATGTAATGCAGCTGCTGCTTAATAGTCTGTATTTTCTAGCTGAGGATTTAAGAAGCTGTGCGTATCTCAAAAGTGTTTTTGAAATGCGTTTTATGTCAGAGGTAGGGCTTCTGCCTCAGCTTATAGGCTGTCGTGATTGTTATCAATACGAGGCAGGGGAAATGATGTACATTATGATTGACAGAGCTTGTCTGCTTTGTGGGGATGATTTTGAAAGACGAGGCTTTGAGGAGGATTATTATCATATAAGAATTAATAATGCTGTGCTTCATTCATTGCGCTTTATATGTCTTGCAGATATTAAGCGAATATTTAATTTTAAAATTGGTGAACAAAATCAAAGACTCTTGAATGAAATAACCGAAAAATATATAATTCGTCATCTTTCATACAGATTTAAAGCATTGGATTTTTACAAGGAAATTTGTGAGGAAACGAATTCGACATAATTTATGGAGGAAAACTATGAATAAGTATTATATTTCTTTGGAATTACATAAAATTCTTGAGATGCTTTCGGAAGAGGCGTCCAATGAGTTAACAAAAAAAATGACTTTATCAATTGAACCGACATCGGATTTATATACAGTTAAACAGGAAGTAAAAAAAACATCCGATGCATTTGATTTGTCTGTAAAATACGGGACGCCGTCCTTCGGCAATTTTAAGGATGTAAGAGGTTCACTTGCCCGTGCACAGTCAGGTGCGAAGCTCTCTTTAAGGGAGCTTCTGGATATTGCGTATATGCTTTATCAAATAAGAATTCTGTCTGATTGGTACATCTCCTGTAATGGGGAAGAAACATCAATAGGATATCTTTTTGTGTCTCTTGCACCGAATAAGTATCTTGAAGATAAAATAAAAAATG
This sequence comes from Oscillospiraceae bacterium, assembly GCA_045545795.1. Classification (GTDB taxonomy): domain Bacteria; phylum Bacillota; class Clostridia; order Oscillospirales; family Ruminococcaceae; genus RGIG8773. The sequence continues at coordinate 2,334 of JAZQBN010000168.1, read as the reverse complement.
CAATTGTTTCCGAGGATGAAATTTCGGATATGGCAAGTCCTGCATTGGCGAATATACGAAGGAAAATTGCACAGGCAGGTGTTAAAATCCGTGAAAGCCTTGATAAGCTTGTAAAGAATTCCGAGGTTCAGAAATCACTTCAAGAGAATATAGTAACAATGCGTGACGGAAGATATGTTCTTCCTGTAAAAGCTGAACATAAAGGAAATATTCAGGGGCTTGTTCACGCTACATCATCAAGTGGTGCAACATATTTTGTTGAACCAATTTCTGTTGTTGAAGCAAATAATGAAATACGCGTTCTTCAAGGTGAGGAGCAGGATGAGATTGAACGCATTATTGCTGAACTGAGTGCAGATTGTGCTGCTTATGCGGAAATATTGTCAGAAAATTATCTCACTTGTGCAGAGCTTAATCTTTATTTTGCCAAATCAAATCTTGCCGCTAAAATGCGTGCAAGCGTGCCCGAAGTTTCCGATGATGGCAAAATTGATTTGAAAAAAGCAAGACATCCGCTTATAGATAAAAGTAAAGTTGTTCCTGTTGATATAAGAATAGGATATGATTATGATGCTTTAATCGTTACAGGTCCAAATACGGGCGGTAAAACTGTGCTTCTGAAAACAACAGGTCTTTTAACAGCTATGACTATGTGCGGTCTGCTTATTCCTGCCGGAGACGGAAGCCATATTTCTGTTTTTGACAATATTCTTGTTGATATAGGTGACCGTCAGAGTATTGAAAACAGCCTTTCTACATTCTCATCCCATATGAGTAATGTTGTTGAAATTATAGAAACTGCCAATTCCAGCTCATTAGTCCTTTTTGACGAACTTGGTTCGGGTACGGACCCTGTTGAGGGTGCGGCACTTGCGGTATCTATTATAGAAGACCTGATAAGTCATGGCAGTAAGCTGCTTGTTACAACACATTATCAGGAACTTAAACTTTATGCAATTGAACAGACCGGTATTGAAAACGCTTCCTGCGAATTCGATGTATCTACAATGCAGCCAACCTACAGACTTATCATCGGCTCACCCGGTAAGTCAAATGCCTTTTCAATCTCATCAAAGCTTGGTGTGCCTGACAGAATTATAAACAAGGCTAATGAACTTGTATCAAATGAAAATCAGCGTTTTGAAGAGGTTGTTGCTCAGCTTGAAACAGCAAGAAACGAACTTGAAAAACGTGAAAATGAAGTTGCGGCAATAAAGCGTGAACACGCCTTAAAGCTTGAAGCTCTGGAAAAAGACATTGAAGAACTTAACAAGAAAAAAGAAGACGAAATTGCTAAAGCAAGAGTTCAGGCTATGCGTATTGTAGAAAGCTGCCGTATGCAGGCTGATGCATTGATTGATGAGCTTAATGAGATAAAAAAACAAAAAGACAAGGAAAATTTCTCTCAGCTTGCAATGGAAGCTCGTTCAAAGAACAAATCAGCAATGAACAAGATGTTTGATACGGCTAATCCGATTTCTAATACAGTACAGAAAGAATATGTCCCGCCAAGACCATTCAAACGTGGTGATCATGTATTTATTGTGGATATCAACAAAAAGGGAATACTTGCAAGCGACCCCGATACTTCCGGTATGGTTTTCGTTCAGGCAGGTATTATGAAAACTAAAGTAAGCATAAAAAAACTTCGTCTTGAAGAGGCTGAAAAGGTAACATATCAAAATAAAAAGGTATCAACTAAAGGTGTTCGCGGTAAAATGCAGAGAACTGCTTCGCTGGAATTGGATATACGAGGTTATGCAGTCGATGATGGTATCCATGAGGTGGATATGTTTATCGATAATGCGGTACTTTCCGGTGCTGGAATAATTACTGTTATTCACGGTAAAGGAACAGGTATTCTCAGACAAGGAATTCATCAGCATCTTAAATCACACCCTTCGGTAAAAAATTTTCGTGTCGGTAGATTTGGTGAAGGTGAGGAAGGCGTTACGATTATTGAATTGAAATAATGGGTGTATAAAATGAAAAGCAATATATTCAACAAAAGAAATATGATTATCGTAATTGTGATTTTTGCTGCTGCAATTGGACTAAGTGTTTTTCTTTATATCAATTCAGAAATTGAAGAACATATTGAACAATTGCCAGATACAGAGAAATTAAATGAAGTATATTCTGATGTAATTGAACGTAACCGAACAATGCTTGAAAATCCAATAGAATATGGTGACAAGTATTGTTTGGGCTATATTTCTGTAAAAAACGATTTAACGCTGCATACAGAAATCCTTAACAAACTGCAAAAGATGTCCGATGGTATTTGTAATAATAAAGAAAATGATTATGATAAGGTAACGGCAATCGCTTATT
>JAZQBN010000167.1:0-35709 GCA_045545795.1 Oscillospiraceae bacterium | reverse complement strand
TAAAGTCGACAGGCTAATGAAAAATGAATAATGAATAAAGAATAATGAATAGTTAAGGTGTCCGCTTTGCGGACATTTTTAATATTATTGCCGAAGGCAATTCCTTAATTATTCATTCTTCATTATTCAATATTCACTATTCTTTGTCGAAAAGTCTTTTTCGACAAACTGAGGGACACTGAGAGGCGTCCCTTTTCTTTGCCCCGCAAAAATGAACTTTTTATTTGAGAATTTTAAGCATTATGGCAACATTTTGTTAAATTTACAATTGAGACGTATATTATACACTTTTTATTCATTTGTTGCGGCATGTATTTTGCTATAATTAATGTATGTAAATATATTCAAATAGAATTCTCTGTTGTCTAATGCTAACGTATTTGTCGGCGGTACAAAATCTCTGTATTACGCTGCACCAAAGGTGTACACACCGGCATCGAAACGGAATTCTGAAAGGATGGTTCAATATGTCACTCGGAAAAGTATTAGTAGTTGACGACGATAACAATATCTGCGAGCTTCTGAAGCTTTACCTTGAAAAGGATGGCTGGAGTGTTATTATTTCCCACGACGGCGAAGAGGCTGTTGTTAAGTTCAATGCACTTAAGCCTGATGTGGTTCTTCTTGACATTATGCTTCCTGAGCTTGACGGCTGGCAGGTTTGCCGTGAAATCAGAAAGAAGTCCAATGTTCCGATTATTATGATTACCGCAAAGAGTGAAACCTTCGACAAGGTTCTCGGTCTTGAACTGGGTGCTGACGACTACATCGTTAAGCCTTTCGATACTAAGGAAGTTATTGCAAGAATCAAGGCTGTTTCCCGCCGTATCGGTCAGTCCCGTTCCGAATCCGAGGTCAAGGAGGTTCGCTACGATAAGCTTGTTGTAAATATGACAAGATATGAACTCCGTGTTGACGGCAAGGTTATGGATACTCCTCCTAAGGAGCTTGAACTTCTTTTCTACCTTGCTTCCAACCCTAACCGCGTTTACACCCGTGACCAGCTTCTTGACGAAGTATGGGGATTTGAATACTACGGTGACTCCAGAACCATTGACGTACACATCAAGCGTCTCCGTGAAAAGCTTGAAGGTGTTTCCGAGAAATGGGCGCTCAAGACAGTATGGGGCGTAGGCTACAAGTTTGAAGCAGAAGAGGACAATAATGCGTAAAAGCGTTTTCTCCGAAATCTTTTGTCTTTGTGCGGCAGTTGTATCTGCGGCGGTTATCTGCGTGGGTGCGGTTATGCTGATTGTATCGTGCGAGCATTATAAGGCAGACCGTGTCGAATATATGCAAAGCAGGTCGGAAGCTATGATAAATGCTACTGTTTCTGCTGTAACCGAAACGGGTGAAGCTGATTTACAGAAACTAAAAAAAATCTATGACGATATGTCTGTGTATATCGGTGTGGATTTAACACTTACTGACTCTGACGGCGTTGCTTTGGTTTGCTCCGAAGCATCGCCGTGTTCGCATACCGGCAGAATTATCGGCAAATCCGCTCTGAACCGTATCACGGAAAACGGTATCTATGAGCTTGGCACTCTCGACGGATTTTATGACGATGACAGCTTTATTTTCGCTCAGAAGCTTGAATTCAACGGCAAAGCACATTATTTTATTTCTATACTCGGATACAATATGCTGCCTGAATATATGCTGCAGCTGTTCCTGACACTTTTTGTAACCGCCTCGCTCATTCTTGCGGGTGCACTGACTATTATGTACACCTCCACAAAACGTCTTGTTACACCTATCAAGGAAATGACTCTTGCGGCAAGACGCTTCGGTGAAAGCGATTTCTCTCAGAAGCTTCACATTGCTGACGAAAATGAGCTTGGCTACCTTGCCAACTCCCTTAACGAAATGGCAAGCTCCCTTGAAGAAATTGAGGAAACAAGAAAGACGTTTATCTCCAATGTTTCCCACGAGCTGAAAACTCCGATGACCACAATCGGCGGCTTTGTTGACGGCATTCTTGACGGAACAATCCCAAAGGAACAGCACACTCATTACCTGAAAATCGTTTCAAAGGAAGTAAACCGACTTGCAAGACTTGTACGTTCAATGCTGAACATTTCCAAATACGAGTCGGGCGAGCTTGCCCTTTCCACAAAGGAATTTGACGTGCTTTCTATTATTCTTCAGACGCTGCTCAATTTTGAAAAGCGTATTGAAGAAAAGAATATTGATATCCAGGGTCTTGACACTGACGCTGTAAGGCTTAACGCTGACCCTGACCTTATTCAGCAGGTTATTTATAATCTTGTGGAAAATGCAATCAAGTTTGTCAACAATGATGGTTATATCAGATTTGATTTTTCCGAAGAAGATGACGATATGCACAGAATTTCCATAAGAAACAGCGGTGACGGTCTTAAGGAAAAGGAAATTTCAAAGGTGTTTGAACGTTTCTACAAAACCGATGAGTCGAGAGGAATTGACCCCGGCGGAGTCGGTCTGGGACTTTCCATTGTAAGCTCGATTATCAAGCTTCACGGGGGAACAATCCGTGTAAGCAGTGAGCCGAACAGCTTTACCGAATTTTCTTTCAGTCTGAAAAAAGCTGCGAATGAACGCAGATAAAGGAGATTTTAATGGACAATAATTTTGATGAAAACAAGTTGAATGGCGAAGCGGAAATGGCAGAAAATATCCCTGTGCAAAATTCCGTGCCGCCTGCTCCGCAGTATATTCCGCCGCAGAATATGGGTATGCCGCCTCAGGATGGCTATGCTCCGCCGAAAACTCCCGAAAAAAGACGCATTTCAATGGGGTGCTTCTGGGCACTTATTTCTGCGGTAATCGTCCTGCTTATAATTGTTGTGGTGCTGGTTGTGCTTATTGCAAAAATGTCCGAAAAGGTTTCGGACTCATCTTTTTCGGGAAGCATAATAAGTCAGAAGGCTGAACACGTTGTTATTGAGCTTCCTGTAGCTGAAAAGCCCGTGCTTGAAGAAGAATTCTATGCAAACAAGGAAACGGGACTGCTCACCCCTGTAGGTGTTGCAAAGACAATTCTCCCCTCTCAGGTGCAGATAAAAACCTTTGACAAAGCTCCTTACTCACACGTTTCCTCAGGTTCAGGGGTAATTGTTACCGCTGACGGCTACATCGTTACAAATGCTCACGTTGTTGACGGAAAAACCGATTTTGCCGTTGAATTCTACGACGGCACAGAGGCTGAGGCAGTGGTTGTGGGTATGGACAAAAAAAGCGACCTTGCGATAATCAAGGTCGAAAAGGACGGTCTTACACCTGCTCAGTTCGGTACTTCCTCAAACCTTGTAATCGGTGAGGCTGTTGCTCTTGCAGGTGCAGGTGCAGGCTTCGAAAATACCGTTACCTACGGTTATGTTACAGGCTTGGGACGTGAAATCAGTACCGATTATATCAGCAGCTCAACTATTCTATGTATTCAGTCTGACGTTGCCCTAAACCCGGGCAATTCGGGCGGTGCACTTGTTAATATGTACGGTCAGGTTGTGGGAATTGCGGTTGCTCTTATGAACCACGAAACCTATGAAAACATCGGTTTCAGCATTGCAGTTGACGACGCCGTGCCGATTATTGAGGACCTTATCGCACGCGGTTATGTTTCCACAAGAACAAAGGTCGGTATTTCCTATGTTGAAATCGGTGATGCGGTTGCAAGCAGCTATGACATAAAAGCGGGACTCTGCGTGATGGATATTGACCCGACCTGCAATGTTGCACAGGCGGGACTTATTCCATATGATATCATCACGGAAATGGACGGGATAAGAGTTTTCGGTGCAGATGAAATCAACGATGTTCTTGCAGGGAAGCTTCCGGGAGATACTGTCACGCTGACAATTTTCAGAAAGCCTGTTGCAGGCGAAGCTTATGAATTTACCGCAGACATAATTCTTGAAGCTGACACGACTTCCTTCTCAGGCTATTCCGCACCGACAGAAACAAAGGAAGACAAGTCTGAAAATCCGTTTGTTATTGAATAAAAGATATCCTCCAAGGGGCGTCCCTCGGAGGATTTTTTATCAGTATTTGCTGTATTCAACCTTCATAACGATATCTTCTTCCGTGTTGACGGTAAGCTGTAGGTAGCCCTTTTTCCCCGAAAAATCGCCGTATGAAATATAGTCGTGCACGCCATCGGTGAGTGCCCACATTTCCTTATCGTCAGAAAGTGCCTTGCCTTTTTCACCGAATTGTGCTTCTGCCTTTGCTTCGGCATCGGCAACCGTATCACCTGCTCCAATGCCGAAAACAGTATATTCAGACGGAACAATTGTCAAATCCTCAAAGCTGACCGAGGACAGCGAAACACCTGCAACCTTGCCGCCGCTGAATGTTAACTCAATCAGGTCGTACTCCATATCAGAGCCGCTGTGAGCAAAGCTGTAGGAGTAAAAATCCACCCCTGCCATATTCATAGCGTCCTGCATAAGCTCATTGTCGATATCGTCAGCACCGCCGTTGACATCCATATCGTCAAAAACGTCCTTTTTCACACCCATTGCCTCGGTAAGCTCATACTGTGAAAAGTCATAGCTTTTTCCGCAGGCTGTCATAAGCAGGGCGGTCAGCAGTACAGCAGTCAGTTTAATCAGCTTTTTCCCCATAATCAAATCCCCCATTGCTATAATTGTTACAAAAATATTATAATATATTGTAAAAATATTGTCAAGAGCAAACTCCCGTCTGCTAACCGAATAGGGTCAGACGGGAGTTTATTATTCCTTCATAGACTTAAAATAATCGACAAGGCGGATAACCATTTCCTGCTCCTGCTCGTTAAGGTCGGTAATATCAAGCTTTACGCCTTCGTCAAGGCTCAGCAGATAATCTGTTGACACACCGAAAATCTTTGACAGCTCAACAAGATAAATGCTTGACGGAGTGGACAAGGACATTTCCCAAGAGTTTACGGCATTTCTTGAAACACACAAACGCTTTGCAAGCTGGCTTTGGGTCATTCCGCTTTTTTCACGGAGCGATTTAATTCGGTCTGCAATAAACAATATCATACTTCCGCCTCCTTTTTTGTTTATTATACTCCTGATGCAATGATATATTAATATCTTTAGTGTAATCATTTTTAATAATCATTAATGATAATTAAACTTGACATTCAAAAATATTAGTAGTATAATGAATATGTCGAATTACGACAAATAATTTATAAGGGGAAGTAAATATGAATGAAAATACGAAATTCTGCAAGCATTGCGGAAACACAATTCCTGAAGATGCTGTTATTTGTACACACTGCGGCAGACAAGTTGAAAAAATCGAAAGTGCCGCTTCTGCACAGCCACAAGTTGTAATAAACAACACTAACGCAAATGTTAATTCTAATACAAATTATGTTGGTGCAGGCGGTTACGGAAATCCCAAAAGCAAAACAACAGCTATTGTTCTTTGCTGCTGCGGATTTTTCGGAATTGCAGGATTGCATAAATTTTATGAAGGTAAAACAGTTTCGGGTATTCTGTACCTTTGTACAATTGGGTGGTGCTGCATAGGAACAATTCTCGACCTCATTGCTTTACTTGGCAAGCCAAGCACATATTACGTTTAATAGAAAACTCCCGTCTGAACAACAAAAGTTTCAGACGGGAGTTGCTGTTTATAAATTATTCTTCTTCCTTCTTATCCTCAACAGTAACAGCAATACCAAGAATATCAAGGCTGTCCTTGTCAACAGTTGCAGGACACGCAGACATAAGCTCGGAAGCATTCTGCACCTTCGGGAATGCAGTTACGTCACGGAGGCTGTCAGCGCCGCACATAATCATTGCAAGACGGTCAAGACCGATACCCATACCGCCGTGTGGAGCTGCACCGTACTTATAAGCGTCCACAAGGAAGCCGAACTTAGCTTCGATTTCCTCGTCAGTAAGACCGAGAGCCTTGAACATCTTCTGCTGGAGCTCGTAGTCTGTGATACGGATTGAACCGCTGGAAAGCTCTGTGCCGTTGAGCACAAGGTCGTAAGCCTTTGCAAACACCTTTTCGGGGTTGCTGTCCAGGTACTGGATACACTCGTCCATAGGCATTGTGAATGGGTGGTGCATTGCGAGCCACTCGCCGCTTTCCTCGTCCTTTTCGAAGAATGGGAACTCGGTAATCCAGAGGAAATTATACTTGCCCTCAGGAATCATATCAAGCTGCTTTGCAACCTTGAGACGGAGTGCACCGAGAGTGGAGAGGGTTGTGCTGTTCTTGTCGGCAACAATGAGGACAACGTCGCCCTTTTCTGCACCGATTTTTGCAAGAATTGCGTCAACCTCGCCCTCGCCCATGAACTTAGCAAAGGAGCAGTTTGGTGCGTCGTCAACCCAACGAACGTAAGCAAGGCCCTTTGCACCGATACCGCGGACGTATTCAGTGAGCTTGTCGATTTCCTTTCTTGTGAGCACGGAAGCACCATTCTTTGCAACAATTGCACGAACAGAGCCGCCTGCTTCGATTGCGGAAGTGAACACGCCGAAGCCGCAGGACTTGACCATATCGGAAATATCCTGAATTTCCATACCGAAGCGTGTATCAGGCTTGTCTGAGCCATAACGGTTCATAGCGTCTGTGTAGGTGAGTCTTGGCAGCGGAGTTGGGATTTCGATATCCATTACCTCGTTGAAAAGACGCTTGATGAGTCCCTCGCCAATGTCCATAATATCGTCAACGTCAACGAAGGACATTTCAAGGTCAATCTGTGTGAATTCGGGCTGTCTGTCAGCACGGAGGTCCTCGTCACGGAAGCAGCGTGCAAGCTGGATGTAGCGGTCAAAGCCCGAAATCATAAGGAGCTGCTTGTAAATCTGAGGAGACTGTGGGAGAGCGTAGAACTTGCCAGGGTGAACTCTTGAAGGAACAAGGTAGTCACGGGCACCCTCTGGTGTGGACTTAATCATCATCGGTGTTTCGATTTCGATAAAGCCGTTCTCGTAGAAGTAGTCACGGGCAACCTTTGCAATCTTGCTTCTCTTGATGATGTTTTCCTGCAACGGTCTGCGGCGGAGGTCGAGGTAACGGTATTTCAGACGGAGCTCCTCGTTGGTGTTTGTTTCATCGAGGATTTCAAACGGAGGAGTCTGTGCCTTTGCAAGGATACGGAAATCGTCAACGAAGATTTCGATGTGGCCTGTTGGGATTTTGTCATTGATGCTTTCACGGGTGCGAGCCTCGCCCTTTGCCATAATAACGTATTCAGCGTGGCAGGAAGCCGCCTTTTCGAAGATTGCAGGGTCGGTTGTTTCGTTGAATGTGAGCTGAACGATACCTGTTCTGTCACGGATTACCATAAAGATAATACCGCCCTTGTTTCTTACTGTGTCAACGTATCCGCCGACTGTAACTGTTTCGCCTGCGGTAAGAACCTCTCCACAGTAATGGGTTCTTTTAAGACCCTTCATATTGTCTGCCATTTTTATTACTTCCTTTCGATTATTGAGTAAATTTCACGTCATATCCTCCACTGTCATTTTCAAAGAAATATATAACTGTGTTATAGGTTTTGCCTTTATAAACACAAACAAAATCCGTATGTCTTGCTGTACCGTCATACCATTGCTGACCTTGAAACCGTTCTGTATTGCTGTAATTATCGTTTGCAATTATTTCAACAGGTTCTCCGCCGCTTAAATCTGCCATAAACAAAATTCCCGTAACTGTGTTTCGACAAAATTCTTCGGGATTTTCAATATCTGTAATGTATAGCTTATGGTCTGTCCCAGCCTGAAATGCATATACCTTTTTGTAATAATCAAATTCGGTATCTTCCGAAAAATTTGCTATAAATATTTCTTCCAAATCGGCAATGCGACCTTTGGTGAAAATATGCCACGTCGCATAGGTATCGTTGAACATAATTACAAGGGGTACAATTATCAAACAAATCAATGCGATAACAGCGATTATCGTTGACCGTGACGGCTTCTTTTTTCCCTCATCAGCCATTGAAATTCTCAATAACCCCGTCAAACATCTCGCTTACTACAGCGTTGGAAAATGCGTCGATGAAGCCGTCACCGAGAGTAATATCTGTCTGCTCGCCTGTTGCCATATTTTTCAGCTTTGCAGAGCTTGTTTCAAGCTCGTTGTCACCGAGAACAATCGTAAATGTAGCACCGATTTTGTTTGCGTACTTCATCTGTGGCTTAATACCTCTGTTCATTGTGTCGAACTCAACGAAGTAGCCCTCGTCACGAAGCTGCTTTGCAAGAACGATAGCCTTATTCTGTGCAGACTCACCCATTGAAGCGATGTAGAGGTCGCACTTCTTTGCAGGAGCAAACTCCGCACCCTTGCTTTCCATTGTCATAATAAGTCTTTCAAGACCCATTGCAAAGCCGAGGGCAGGAGTCGGGTTGCCACCGAGCTGTTCAATCAGACCATCATAACGTCCGCCGCCGCAGACTGTACCCTGAGCACCGATATCGTTTGTGATAAACTCGAAAACTGTCTTTGTGTAGTAATCAAGACCACGAACGATTTTCGGGTTGATGTTGAACTTGATATCCATAGCTGTAAGGTACTTTTTCAGCTTTTCAAAGTGGTGGTCGCATTCCTCACAAAGGAAGTCAAGAATTACAGGAGCGTCAGCTGCGATACCCTGACAAATTGGGCTCTTGCAGTCAAGAATTCTCATAGGGTTGCGGTCAAGTCTATCAAGGCAGGTCGGGCAGAGGTCAGCCTTCTTGCTCTCAAAATAAGCCTTAAGTGCCTTGTGGTACTCAGCACGACAGGTAGGACAGCCGATAGAGTTGATAAAAAGGTCAACGTTGTCAAGTCCGAGACGTTCAAGGAGAGCCTTTGCCATTGCGATAACCTCAGCGTCAGCACTTGCGTCCTTGCTTCCGTACATTTCCGCACCGAACTGGTGGAACTCACGAAGACGTCCAGCCTGTGGCTTTTCGTGACGGAAACAGGAAATGATATAGTAAACCTTCTGCGGAAGTGCCTCATTCAGCAGACCGTTTTCGATTGCCGCACGGGCCGCACCTGCCGTACCCTCAGGACGGAGTGTAAAGTCGTCAGGGTCCTTGCCGTTTGCAGGGCTCTTAGCGGTTACACCGTACATTTCCTTCTGAACAACGTCTGTTGTATCGCCAACGCTTCTCTTGAAAAGTGCGGTGTTTTCAAAGGTCGGGAAGCGGATTTCCTTGAAACCGTAGCACTCCGCTGTATCAGCCGCACACTTCTCGACTGTCTGCCATTTGTACGCTTCGTTTGGAACAACATCCTGCGTACCCTTTGGTCTGTTTGTAATAATTGCCATAGTAACTCTCCTTCTTAATTTTCTGCAACAAAAAATCCCTTTGGAAAATTCCAAAGGGACGATTATACTTGAAAAGTATTTAAACCGTGGTGCCACCCAGATTTATTTCTGCAAAGCAGAAACCTCATTACCCTTTAACGCAGGGGAACGTCCATCCTTAATCAGACGGCGGCTCGGCAGGTGTCCTTCACGCAGCTCCCTCACGGACTTTTTCAGCCAACCAAACACGGTTCAGTCCTCTCTATTGATTGGAAGAAGCGTTACTCTCCTCGTCACAGCCTTTAAGCTATGAAATAATAATACCCTAAAAAACGCAGTTTGTCAAGCAAAAATTAAAAAGTGTGCAAAAATTCAAAATTTCCGCACACCTTGTTTTCATTCTTATGTACCCCTTATAAAATACCCGAACCCATCAAGCTGGATTAACAATCTGACGCCAGTCGAGGTCGCCTCTTTCGAGGGCGTGGATAAGAGCCTCGGCGGTAGCGATATTTGTTGCTACCGGGATATTATGCACGTCGCAAAGACGGAGCATAGTTGCTTCGTTAGGCTCGTGAGCCTTTGGAGTAAGAGGGTCACGGAAGAAGAGGAGCAGGTCGATTTCGTTGCAGGAAATTCTTGCACTAATCTGCTGGTCGCCGCCCTGAGAGCCGCTGAGGTAACGCTGAATATTCAGACCTGTTGCCTGTGCAACCATTTTACCTGTAGTACCTGTAGCACAGAGGTTATGTCTGGACAGGATGCCGCAGTAAGCGATGCAGAACTGAACCAAAAGTTCTTTTTTGGAATCGTGTGCAATCAATGCTATGTTCATTATTATCATTCCTCTCTATTTTTCGGTTATGCTAAAGCAGTTTTACAATACAAACCGCCGTTTAATGTCTTACTGGAGAAGCACCTTGAAGCTGAGCGGAACATCCTCACCCTTGATTCTCTTGGAGATTGCGTCAAAAGCTCTGAACGCAAGAGAGTTGGAAGGAAGCGGAATACCCTTACCTGTGGAAATAACAACCTCGTTATCGCTTGGAATAACACCGATAAGCTGTACGCCTACTGTATCGATAATATTGTCAAGGTCAGGGATAATGTCAGCCTTGAAGATATCAGGGTCAACCTTGTTGATGATAAGACGCTGCTTCTTGTTTCCTCTCTTATAGAACTCATCTGACATAAGTCTTGCGTCACGGACGCAGATTGGGTCAGGAGTTGTATTGATAAGGATAAGGTCAGACTGTTCAACAACGTCAAATACGCTTTCGTTAGTACCTGCAGAGGTGTCAACGATTATGTATTCATAATACTTACGCATTTCGTTGCAGATGTTGGAGATAGTTTCGGCATCAACCTTTGCAAACGGGTCTTCCGGAGCACAAACGATGCTCAGGTTGCTTGCAAGCTTAACAGGTGTTGTAGCCTTGTAGATATCACACTCGCCCTTGAGGACGTTGCCGAGGTCGTATGTGATATTATCCTTAACGCCAAGCATAATATCGAGACATCTCAGACCGAAGTCAAGCTCGATAATAAGTGTACGGTGCCCCTGCTTTGCAAGAGCAAAGCCAAGCTCGGAACATATAGTAGATTTGCCTGTGCCTCCCTTACCGGAGGTAATTGCAATAATTTTAGACATAAGAAACTCCTTTCGAGGGCTATGCTCAGACTGTAAAAAAATTACAGTTAGCATAAAGATTTTCAGCTAATTAATATTATACCACAAATTGTTGATTTGTCAAAGCGTTTTTGACCAATCTGCACATTTTTGGCGGCTTGTTGCTAAACGATTTGTTGTTTTTGTCTATTTTGTACAACAACATTTAACAACGGATTATTCTTCATCGGTTTCATATATTCCATTCTTTGCCAGTGCCGCTATAAGCTCCTCGGGAGAGAGCACAACAGGGTCGGCAGGTTCATAATTTTCATCGTAATAAGCCTCAATTATCTGTCTTATCATAAACTTGGAGTATTCGCCGTGCTCAATAAAGCCTGAAAAGGCTATAACAGGGTCATCAGCAGGATAAAAGCCTACAAATGCCGAGCCCGTATCCTCAGCGGTAGTCATCTGCGGAGTACCTGTCTTTATTGCCGCCTGTTCGGGAAGCTCTGAAAGAAGGTAAGGGGTGTAATAATCCGAAACCTTTGGGTAGCTGTACGGCATAAAGTCTGCCGCCTGCTCCATACCCTGAATAATAAGGTCAAAGGTCTGCCCTGTTTTATCGGGAATTACAGAAACAACCTCAGGCTGAGTCTTTTTCACAAGGCTTTCCATATTATATGTGTGAATGCTGTCAACAAGGTACGGCTTATAGCGTACGCCCCTGTTTGCAAGGGTATTTGCCTGAACAGCCATCTGAAGCGGGGTAACGGCTGTTTCCGACTGACCGATTGCAACCTGAACAACAAGACCTGCCTGCCATTCCATATTAAGCTCAAAAATGGTATCAGGGTTGGCAATTCGTCCCACATAGCCGCCTGTTTCAAGTTCCAGATCCGTACCAAGCCCATACATATTCGCATAATCTGTCAGAATGTCAGGACCCATAAGTCTGCCCAGTTCGTAGAAGAAAATATTACAGGATTTTTCAATTGCGGTAATAACGTTTATGCGTCCGTGCCAGCCTGTGCACTTAGGCTTATAATCGCTCCAGTAGGTATACACGTTGTTACAGACTATGCAGGTTTCGCCGCCGTTGAGGAAGCCTTCATTCAGTGCCGCTGTTGCGGTAATGGTCTTGAAGGTTGAACCTGGGCGGTAAAGTCCGTGTGTGGCACGGTTTGTCAGCGGACCATTCTCGCCGTTTACAACGGAAGCGTAATCCGTAAGATAATCGTTTATATCATAGGTAGGTGAGGTTGCAGCTGCGAGAAGTGCCCCTGTTTTTGCGTCAAGGACAACAATTGCACCTGCGTCAGCCTCATAGCCCTTTCTGTTTTTATTGGTCTGATTATTCAGCCAGAGAATATGATTTTCCAGAATTTCCTGCACGTCACGCTGATACTCGGCATTGATAGTCAGCTGAACAGTGTTTCCGGGGACAGCCTCCTGAGTGACAATATCGGAAACCACAACGCCGCTCATCAGTTCAAGAGTACGCGTACCCTTATCGCCGCGGAGTTCGTCCTCCATAGCCTTTTCAATACCCGATTTTCCGATTACATCGTTAAGGGCATAGCCCTCCTCACGTTTCACCTCGTATTCCTCAGCATTAATTGCACCGATTGTTCCTATAAGATGCGGTGCAACATCACCTGCGGCATAAATGCGGACAGCTTCCTCCACAATATCCATACCCTCAAGGGTGTATGCCGCCTCTTTCAGCTTGACAACCGTGTCCATAGGGATATCCTCGGCATAGGTATATCTATTTGAAAGCGAAAAGCTGCGCATTATCATTTCATAGCGCACACCTGCAATTATACGCTTCTGATTTTCAGTATAGCTGTCATCTATTTCATACTGCTTATACATCTCAGCAAGGCAGTCACTTGCAGTTGCGTAATGCTGAACACCGATAGTTTTTCTCAGCTTTACAATATCGCTTTCACGTGCTTCAAGATAGGTGTAAGGTCTATCCATAGAAATCGGCAGCGTGTCAATCCACTCAACGCCGTCCTCGGCAAGAATTTCGGCAATTCCGCAGATAATGCGGTTCATTTCCGCCTTTTCGCTCGGGAAGAAAGCTTTTTCTATAACGACATTGAAGCCTGTTTTGTTGCTGACGATTTCGTTGCCCTTACTGTCTACGATTTCACCTCTCGGAGATGAGATAACCTGACTTGCCTGACTTGTGGTCTTTGATTTTTCAAGGTACTCCGCACCGTCAACAATCTGAATTTTCATCAGGTCGATTGCACACAGTGCAAACATTGCAAGAATTACAACAAAAAAGAAAACTGCTCTTAATCGCTCGAAAAATTTATGCACGGTTATCCCTCCCTTCATTAATTAGTAATTTGCAATGCGTAATTCGTAATTATAACAGATTTTATTCAATGCAGTAACCACGGCGTTTTGCAAAGCAAAACCCGTAGACAAACCGCTTGCGGTTTGTTTTATTCTCTGACAATGTCGTCGGATTTTTCCTCGATGTAGTTTTCTACTATTATGCCGAAACGTTTCACAAGAAATCTTATAATAAAGTAAAACGGCAAAACAGCAACAGCTGTGTAAATCATAACAGGCAGAAATTTGTCAAGGAAAATCTGTCCGCCCTTATCGTACTCCCATATTGCAAAAAACAGGAAATAGTGAATGATGCCCTGAATAAATACCGCCGCCGCATTGAGCATAATAATATTTACAATGTGCCGCCTCATAAAGAAATGAAACAGCAGTGACGTGCCAAGACAGCACCAAAGCATAACAATTCCGCTTACTCCGATAAGCGTATCCTGTGCAGTATCGAGAAGCAGACCTGCCACACAGCCTATGATTGCCGAGTCGAAAGGTTCTTCATACATTGAAATGCACATAACAATCGGAATAACGAAAAGCGGCGTTCTGAGAGTCAGCGGCGCCGTTGTCATATATATATAGGAAACCGCCAGCATCAGAGCATACAACAGCCATCTTATGACGGAATTCCTTTTTTCCTTCTTTCGTTTTAAATCAATATTCATCGGACAACTCCATTTATTCCGCTTCCGTTTCCCCGTCAGCACCGCCCTGACCGTTGAAGCTTGTAATAACAAAAACCGTCGAAACATCTTCGGGGTTGATTGCAGGCTTTATGACAGCATACTGCGAAAGACCGCTGTCCTCCATACCGAATTCCTCAATCGTACCGAGAAGCTGATTTGCAGGAAAGGTTTCACTTCCCGATGTAACAACTATATCACCGACTGAAAGGTCAGCGGTTTTACTGATGTAGTTCATTCGGCAGAAGCCGTCCTCGGTAAGCTCGTAGTCGCCCTCAATAATTCCCGTAGCCTTTGAACGTACAATAGTTGCACCAACCGCTGTTTTCGGGGAATAAAGCGTACGCACCTTGCTTGTGCTTCGTGACACGTCGTAGCAGATACCCACAAGACCCGATGAAGTTATAACAGGGTCGTAAGGCTCAATTCCGTCCTTGCTGCCCTTGTCAATTGTGAATGAGTGGTACGGGTCGTTTGTGGTACGGGCAATAACCGTGCACGGCGGAGAAAACTGATAGTCGTTGTATTCCTCTTTCAGCCCCAGCAGGACACGAAGCTGTTCATTTTCACGGGTAACCTGGTCGTAGTCGATAATGTCGTTGTAGACCTCGTTCAGCTTTTCACGGAGCTCAATGTTTTCGTTGTAATATTTTTCAGCGTTGAACATCATATCAAGGGTAGACGTAACCTTGTCGGAAATATTGGTAGAGAGCTTCTGGAACGGCTCAAAGATAATGCTGAACACGGAAGAACTGTCAGAAGCGTAGCCGCCTGTTGTAACGGAATAAATCATAATTCCCACGATTACCGCCATAACAGCAACAAGCACCTTGAATTTGGTTGTTCTGAAAAAGTCCTTCATAAAGCTCTCTCCTTTCCATTAAGATAATTACGCCCAGATTATAAACATTTCAATCGGAATACACAATACCGTCGAAATCATTGCAGAAAATGCCGCCTGCTTAAACTCCGAAAATTTTTCTGCCGTACTGATTTTCTTTATTGCCAATATCATAAGGCAGACAATTACTGCTCTTATCAATGCGGAAATGATATACTGTTCTGCTGAGCCGAGTTCGCCTCGTCTTTCGTAGTAGCAGTCGCAATGTGCACCGTGTCCCTCCGCAAGTTCAGCAAGTGATATAAGTGAAAGTGCTGTACATATCAAAGACGCAAACTGCATTGTTCCGAGATATAAAGAAATTGTTTGAACAGGTGTATAAAATTCAAATCTGTACGCACTGTGCAGACACAACAGCAATGCCAACAGAAAAATCAATATATAATTAAAACCGCCGCCAATTGGCAGAACAAACAACGTAATCAGACAAATACCCAAACATATACCAAGCCCTGCGAAAAACGGCTTGATTTCCGATATACGCTTACGCAACTTGCCAAGTGAAAGCACCGCCGCAGGAACAAGCATACATATTACACAGATAATCTGTGCCGCTGTAATCATAAATCCGTCCATAGCTTATACACCTCGGATTTGAAAGCTTGCTTTCAAGTTGAAAAGGGCGAACAGCCATAGTTCGCCCGTAAATGTTGAAAATTATGATTAATAATACTTGGAGTCGTCGTTGAGAACCTCGCGGAGCTTGTCGATTTCTTCAAGCACCTTGCCTGTACCGTCAGCAACACAGTCAAGAGGTGACTCTGCAACGTAAACAGGCATACCTGTTTCCTTGTTGATAAGCTTGTCAAGACCTCTGATGTTCGCACCGCCGCCTGCAAGTGTAATACCCTGGTCGATGATATCAGCCGCAAGCTCAGGAGGTGTCTTTTCAAGAGTAACCTTAATTGCTTCGATTACGTTGGAAAGCGGCTCAGCAAGTGCCTCACGGATTTCTGTGGATGTTACGAGGATATTCTCAGGCAGACCGTTGAGGAGGTTACGTCCCTTGATTTCCATTTCGGTTTCCTGCTCCATAGGGAAAGCGGAACCGATAGCAATCTTTACATTTTCAGCTGTACGCTCACCGATGAGCAGGTTATACTTCTTCTTGATGTAGTTGATAATTGCAGCGTCAAAGGAGTCGCCTGCACAGCGAACGGAACGGGAAGTTACAATACCGCCGAGAGAAATAACAGCAACCTCGGAAGTACCGCCGCCGATATCTACAATCATAGAGCCCTGCGGTTCAGAAACAGGAAGTCCCGCACCGATTGCAGCAGCCATTGGTTCTTCAATGATGTTAACCTTCTTTGCACCTGCATTTTCGGCAGCTTCCTTTACAGCACGTCTTTCAACAGCTGTAACGCCTGACGGAATACAGATTACAACGTGAGCCTTGGAGAAAAGAGAGCCCTTAAGAGCCTTCTTGATGAATTCCTGAAGCATAGTTGTGGTAATTTCAAAGTCAGCGATAACGCCGTCCTTAAGAGGTCTTACAGCAACGATAGAGCCCGGGGTACGTCCGATAACGTCCTTAGCTTCCTGACCAACATACTTTGCACGGTCAGTTCTTGTATCAACAGCAACAACGGAAGGCTCACGGATAATGATGCCCTTACCTCTCATATAAACCAGAGTATTTGCAGTACCGAGATCGATACCGATTTCTTTTGTGAACATTAAAAACAATCCTTTCTGACGATTTATTTAAACAAATAACATTTGAAAAACGCTACCATACTATTATATCACTTTAAAGCGTTCTCTACAAGTTCTTTTTCAAAATTTTCACCAATTTGTAAATTTTGTTTTTTTGAGTAAAAAAAGCACGGCATCTTCCGTGCTTTTCGTGCAAATTTACGTTACCGTGCAACAAACTTTACTTTTTAATAATGTTTGTTGTGGCTTGGCAGAGGGGACACCCCTCCCGTGCTTTTCGTACAATATGGCGGTCAAAGACCGCCAATGAATAGTGAATAATGAAAAATGAATAATTATGGTGTCGGCTTTGCCGACATATTTAAAATGTGTTCGCCGAAGGCGAACTCCTTAATTATTCACTATTCTCTATTCATTATTCACTATTCATTAATCACAGTCCCTTACAGGTTTTGTTATAAATTAGAAGTGCCGCAATAATGCAGATAATCTGTGCCGTGTTTACCGTCAGAGAGAAGCCGAAGGCAAGCTTGAACACGATTAAATCCAGCACCAGCGGGGACGCTGTATCAAGTCCCACGGACATAGAATAAGACAGCCACGAAAGGAAGGAAACTCCCTCACATAGTCTGCCGAGAATTGTTCCCAGCACAATTCCTGCCAGCAGGAACACGAGAAATGCCACCGTCTTTTTGAAATCCTTTGCCATTCAATCAATCCCTTTCTATTCAATGCCCCTGTAGTAAAGTCCACGGGTGAAGCCGCCGTCCGAAAGCTTTCTTCCCTCTCGGTAGCAGCTTATCACACGCTTTATCTCAGCCGCTGTTTCATCGGTAAAATCAAGTTCCACAAAATCCGCACAGATTTCGTCTGTTCTGTCACTCATCATCAGCAAATCGCTGTTGAGTATTTCACTTGACACGCCATCGCATCTTACCCTAAATTCACGTCCCGTTCTGTCGGTAAGCCTGCCTGTGCAGTTCTTACAGCCTCCAACCGCCTGCTTAACGGGACAGTTCCTCGTCAGCATAACAGGCAGATATCCGTAGCCGATTACTCCCACAGGAATATTGCCGCATATTTTCGGCAGCTGAGAAGCTTTCATCTCAAAGCTTGCGGTAATGTCAGCAAGTCCAAGCTGACGTGCCGTTTCCACGGAATAGGGACTCACAATGTTAAGACCAAAGCCGCCGTGCAGTGTAAAGCTCAAAGCCTTGCCAAGCTTAACGTGTGCAATATTCGTGCACAAAATATGTGTAAAGCCTTTTTGCTTGACAGCTTCAAGCTGTTTTTTCAGCTTTTCTTCATTGTCAACAAATCTCGGCAGTTCAACTATTATATTATCCGCCGCAGAAACCTTGTCCCAAAGCTTCAACGGGATAACTGTTTCGTCAGCGTTTGACGCACCTGCAAGCTGTTCCGTGTCGGAAATTTTCACGCGGATTTTCGCAGGATAACGGTTTTCCCGCTTAAATTCAAGGTCAACCTCGCAGATACGCTGAGCAGACTTTGCCGCTTTAATCCGTGCTGTATCCATCTTTTCAACCGCTTCACGTCTTAAAGCATTGATTGCCGATGCAGGGAGCATTAACCCATCGTCAATTTCGGTGCAAATATTACCAATAGTATAAATCGTATCACCCAGTTTATCAAGCTGACGGGCAATGTAATCCCTGTCCGCAGGACGGTTTTTCGCAATTTCGGGGACAGTCCCCTCCGCCGTAACCGTTATCCCCTCGCAGGTCATTTCAAGCCGTGACGGTTCGCCGCTTTTTATATATGCACAAAAGTCAGCTGTCGCCGCCTTTGTTTCTTTTCTGTATTTTTCACGCAATTCAGGCAGAACACCCTCCGCTGAAACAACGTCCTCTTTTCTTCGGTAGCCGAACATCTCCGTGCCGAGTCTGCCCGTCAGATAACCGTCGGTAAAGCCGCTTCGGGAGAAAACAGCTTTCAGCGTGTCAAGGTCGGGTTCTCTGCCGTCAAGCTGTGCACGGCAGGCAGTTACCGCCGCCGCCACATATTCCGCACGCTTCATACGCCCCTCGATTTTCAGCGAAGAAATACCAATTTCGCCAAGCTTGTCAATCTGAGGAATTCCGCATAAATCTTTCAGCGAAAGGTCATAGCGTTCCTTGCCGCCCGCTGCCGAAAAAGGAAGTCTGCAAGCCTGTGCACACATTCCCCTGTTAGCACTTCTTGAGCCAATCATTGCACTCATAAAGCACTGTCCCGAAACGGACATACAGAGTGCACCGTGCACAAACGCTTCGATTTCAATGCCCGTATCGGTCATTCCTTTAAGCTGTTCAAGTGACAGTTCCCTTGCCGCAACAACTCTCGAAAAGCCCATTTTCTTTGCAAGACGTGCACCATCGGGAGTGTGAATGGTCATCTGTGTGGACGCATTCAGCTTCATATCGGGAAGCATTTCACGCAGCAGCCTTGCCGCACCGATATCCTGCACGATAAGTCCGTCCACGCCAATTTCCGCAGACTGCTTCGCCGCCGCAAGAAAATCCTTCATTTCCTCAGCAAACACAATCGTATTCATCGCACGGTACACCTTTACGCCGTGCAGATGACAATAGTCAACAGCCTGTGCAAGTTCTTCGTCGGTAAAATTTGTCGCGTTTGCACGGGCGGAAAATTTCGCACCGCCCACATACACAGCGTCAGCGCCGCACCGTACTGCCGCATAGATACTTTCCATACTTCCCGCAGGAGCGAGAAGCTCAGGCTTGTTCAGAAATTCTTTCATTTGGATTTTGCACCGTCAAGGGTCAGCTGTTCGTCAATATCGTTTTTCATCTTCTTGATTTTGAGTTCATTTTCAAGAGCGGAAATTCTTGCAAGGAGAGCCTTTTCATTTTTTACAGCCTCGTCACGTTCAAGTCTTGCCTGACAAGCGTCGTCAACGTACTCCTTAATCTGGGTACGGATATTATCAATGCTGTCGTTGGCTTTCTGAGCCTCGTCAAAAGCCTGCAAAGCAACAAGAATTGCCGCAGACTGAACGGAAACATTATCCGCAGAAGCCGCCATTCTGTAAATTTCGGTATCAACCTTTTTTGCAAGACCGATATAATAGCTTGGTGCGTCCTCAGTTTTCAGGCTGAATTCCTTGCCGCAGATAGTAACCTTAACCTTATTCATAAAACCTCGCTCCTTATAAAAATAATAAATCATTATAATTATAACTTATTTTTCGACCGATTTCAAGTATATCCGTGCAAAAAGAAAGTGGCTCTGCCTTAGGGGTAAAAGGCAGAGCCGAAGATCATGATATAGGATTATTGGGGGGTTCCATAAGCTGTAGGGGTAAACAGCTTATGGCAGTCTTTTATATGGTTTTCACCTGACAGACCTGCGGGGTAACAGGTCTGCATATAAAAGCTTTGGGGGATTGGTACTCTTGTTGAGTACAGTTATATAATACCCTGCTTATGTGTAAATCCTGTGAAAAGCCGTTGAAATGCTTACGAAAAAAATCAATTCTTTTTATCACCAAATCTTTCCCCCGAAATTCGTCAGTATGATGTAAAGCGTCAAAAACTAAGTGTATAATTATACGAAATGTTGAAAAAGCGGTTGAAAATGTTGAAAACATACATTCCTGTGGAAAAACAAGTCCCGAAAACACGCTGTTTCCACATCTTTTTCCACATTTTCAACACCTATTAAATATCAACAATGTTGAAAACGGGGGAAAATTATGATTTAGCCGACTAACTATAGCATTTAAATAATGGGTTTCCAAAGGGTGTGCGCACCCTTTGGCAGGGGTCAAGGGGGCAGCGCCCCTTTGTCGCCGCTCGCAAGCGGCGAAATTCCCCTTGCCGTCCAAAACGGAGAAAGGGGTGAGGAAACCGACAGGTTTCCGAGGGGAAGCGGACAAGACCGCTTCCCCTTGTAGAGGTTACTATTATACCTTCCTCTAAAATGTGCCAGTGGCACATTTTAGACGTACTTTACTTTTATTGCTATACGAAAGCAGTAGCTTCGCTACTGTTAGGAAATCCCTCCCTTGCAGGGATTTCCTCTTTTGTGGCTTGTCGCCACAAAATTCACCTTTTCGGAGCGCTTCTCAGGCAGCGCCTGCGGGCGCAAGAAAGGTTTTCGCCCTCTGCGGAGAGCGATTTAGGGGCGTTGCCCCTAAAAACCCCACCAAAGGGAACAAGTTCCCTTTGGAAACCCATTATCGCTTCGCTAACTCTACAACAATTGTTGTACTAAATTGTAATTTACAACAAAACCGCTTCCGTGGTGCGGAAGCGGTTGTTTTATTCAAACTTATTTACGTCAACATCAAGTGGTGCGTCAATTTCGTCGGACACATATTTGCCGTTCTTTTTCCGCTGCTTCACGCACTCGGTAAGCAGATATTCAATCTGTCCGTTTACCGAGCGGAAGTCGTCCTCAGCCCACGCGGCGATGGCGTCGTACAGCTTCTCGGATAGTCGGAGCGGAATTTGCTTTTTCTGTGCCATTAATACAAGCTGCCTGAGTTAACGATAGGCTGAGCGTCGTGGTTGCCGCAGAGTACCACGAGGAGGTTGGAAACCATAGCCGCCTTGCGTTCTTCGTCAAGGTCAACAACGTTGTTTTCACTGAGTCGTTCAAGTGCCATTTCAACCATACCGACTGCACCGTCAACAATCATCTTTCTTGCGTCGATAATTGCGGAAGCCTGCTGACGCTGGAGCATTACAGCGGCAATTTCGGGAGCATATGCAAGGTATGTGATGCGTGCTTCGAGAATTTCAATACCTGCGTTTTCAACCTTCTGCTGAATTTCGTCACGAATTCTCTTTGCAACAACCTCACTTGAACCACGAAGGCTTCCTTCATCGGCAATACCGTCGCCTGTTGTGTCAACGTTCTGTGCAATGTCATAAGGGTAAATCTTTACAATGTTACGGAGTGCACTGTCACACTGGAGGGAGAGGTACTCCTTGTAGTTGTCAACGTCGAAAACAGCCTTTGCCGTATCAACAACTCTCCACATAACAGCAATGCCGATTTCTACAGGGTTGCCGAGACAGTCGTTTACCTTCTGACGGTTGTTGTTGAGGGTCATAATTTTAAGTGAAATTTTCTTGTCGGGAACAGCAACGTGAACATCTGTAGTTGTGCCTGCTTCTGTTGTTTTCATAGAGATAGCAGGTGCACCGCCAACGTCACCGCTCTGACGGAGCTTTGTCTGTGCGGCTGGGTTTACAGCTGTACAGAATGGGTTTACCCAGTAAAAGCCTTCGTTTTTGAGTGTACCCACATACTTACCGAAAAGTGTGAGAACAAGTGCTTCCTGGGGCTTGATAATTTTAAGACCGAGATAAGGAATCCAGCCTACGCAAAGCCAGATAACGCCGATTACCACTCCTGCGACAGCAAATGAAGCTCCGCTGTCGGCAAGCATTGCACTGAAAATAATCAGCGGAATTGCGGCAAGATAAAGAATTGTTGTAAGGAAAAGGGCAGACATACCATTCTGCTTTGTGCGGAGAATTTTTTCTTCTGTTGAGGTTGTTTTTACGATGTTATCTTCCATAATAATGTTCCTTTCGTTCTGATTTACTGTTTGTAAATCTTTGTGATATCAAAATAATATCACTTTAATTTAATTTTGTCAATGGGCGATTAAGAAATTTATGTGAATTATATATAAAAATATTATTTATTGTAAACCCTATTGTGCAAAACGTATATTTTCACTTGCAAACTTCGTCATAATGCGGACGAAAAAATGTTGATTTAACAACATCTTGGTGCTATAATTTTAGTATAGCAGCTTGTAAATATTTGCAGGGAGGTATGTAAAATGAATTTCGATTACAATGGTAAGAGTCCGATTACCCACAACACTATTTATAAAATAATGCTTTGGGTAACAATGGTTACATCAGGTGTGTTCTTTATCAAGAATATTATCGGCTTCAATCTTGGCGGACTTATCGCCGTGGGAAGCTGTATCATTGTGCTTATTGCGGCACTTTTTATTATGAAGGCAAAGCATACCGACGACCTTATCAGGGAATTCGTGCTGTCTATAATTCTCGTGCTTGTAATTATGACAATCTCCCTTTTCAGCGGTGCGTCATACAGTGATGATTTTCCTCTCTACCTTGCCCTTATCGGTATGACAGGTATGTATATGGAACCGAAATTTACCAAAGTACAGATTATTGCTGTTGATATTGCACTTGTTGTAATGTATATTGTACATCCCGAAAAAGCAGGCGGTCTTGGTCAATACATACTCTGCTTTGCAATCACAAACCTTGCGGCAATCCTTTTCTACTTTGCGGTAAACAGAGGTCGTGCATTTATTGAACTTTCCCGCCGTCAGGCTGAGGAAGCGGAAAGGCTTATTGCTTCAATCCGTGAAATGGGCGATGTGCTTCAAAATGACTTTGACAAGTCTTCAAAGGCAATCAGCGACAGCACAAACGGTCTTCGCAGAGGCTCGGAAAATATTACTGACGGTGCAAATATCGTTGCGGAAAGCTGTCAGAACGTGCACAAGAAAATCCGTGAAACAGAGCAGCAGATTTTTGCTCTCAACAATCAGGTCAAAAAATTTGAACAGGCTATTTCCGAAAATGACAGCAATATGGACGCTATGAAGGCACAGCTTCGTGACGTAAGCCGTATTATCGAGGAGTCAAACGCTGTATTCGGCAGTATGACTGAGCAGATGAACGAGGTTACTGAAATTGCAAAGAAGATGAGTGACATTTCCTTCAAGACAACACTTCTTTCCCTCAACGCTTCCGTTGAGGCGGCAAATGCAGGTGCATACGGTGCAGGCTTTGCGGTTGTAGCGGGCGAAATGAAGGAACTTTCCGAAAACAGTGACCGCTTTGCGGCACAGGTTACAGCGGTTGTTGACGGACTTATCAGTCAGGTTGACAAGACAGCCGTTCAGTTTGAGGACAGCACAAAGGCAATTGAGGCTACCGAAAAGAAAATGGGTGACCTACAGAAAAGCTTTATCCTTCTTACGGACCGTTTCGGTCAGCTTTATGAAAATATTGACGAGCAGAACAAAAACATCAATCGGGTTGACGATATGTTCAGCGGACTGAAATCCAAGGTTATTGAAATGCAGGACGACTCCGTGAAGAATAAGCGTGCTGTTGCCGATATTGCGGTCGCAATGGACAGCTACAGGGCGAACATTGAAAAGGTTATTGAAAATACGAGGGTATAAATCAGAGAAAAAATACCGCTGTTCCTTTTGGGGACAGCGGTAAAGCTTGTGGGGGTACAAAATGAAAATAATAAATCTTGTCGAGGACACACAAGGCACAAGCGGTGCCGAATTTGAGCACGGCTTAAGCTTTTACATCGAAACACCGAAGCACAGGCTTCTTTCCGATGCAGGTACAACGGATATGTTTATCCGCAATGCTGAGCTTTTGAGGGTACGGCTTAAAACGGTTGACACGCTCATTTTAAGCCACGGTCACTACGACCATTCGGGCGGAATAATGCCGTTTGCAAAGCTTAACCCGTCTGCAAAAATCTATATGCGGAGCAATGCTGGCGGCGAATATTATCACGGCGAACGCTACATCGGAATTGACAAGGCGATATTGAAACTGCCGCAGGTTGTATTTACGGAGGACTGTCTTGAAATTGACGATGAGCTTTCGCTGTTTTCGGGAATACGGGGCAGCAAGCTTTGTCCGAGGGGAAATAAACTGCTGTCGGAATTTGTTGAGGACGTTCAGCTTCTTGACAGGTTTACACACGAGCAATGCCTTGTGATTTCAGCTGAGGGAAAGAAAATTCTCGTGTCTGGCTGTGCACATAACGGCATAATTAACGTGCTGGACAGGTACGCTGAAATTTACGGCGGAGCACCCGACGTGGTAATCAGCGGCTTCCATATGATGAAGAAGGGCGATTACACCGATGAGGAAATCGCTGAAATAAAAGAAACCGCCGAATTACTGACAAAGCTTCCCACACGTTTCCATTCGGGGCATTGCACAGGCAAGTCTGCATTTGATATAATGAAGGAAATTATGGGTGAACAGCTTTGTGAAATCCACAGCGGCGATACGATAATGTGAGGTGCGAAAAATGGTTAGAGAAATTGTAACGGACGTGCTTTTCCTGAAACAGAAATCCGAGCCTGCTACAAAGGACGATATGCAGATTGCCCGTGACCTGCTTGACACGGTAATTGCAAACGAGGAAAGATGCGTGGGAATGGCGGCGAATATGATTGGCGAAAGGAAAACAATCCTCACCGCTTACATCGGCAACGAGTACATCATAATGATTAACCCTGTTATTGTTGACAAGTCCAAGCAGTTTTACGAAACTATGGAAAGCTGTCTTTCACTTACGGGAGAGCGTCCGACAAAGCGTTATAACGTGATTACCGTTGAGTATTACGACAAGAAGTGGAAGAAGAAAAAGCAGACCTTCAAGGAATTTGAAGCACAGATTATTCAGCACGAAATGGACCACTTTGATGGGATAATTATTTGAGTGTGGAGTTTGGAGTGAGGAATGTGGAGTTAAGGTATCCGACTTCGTCGGATAGCTTTGAAAAGTTGTCTTTCTTATAACTCCTCACTCCACTAAACGAACTTGTTCGTTTTCAACACTCCAAACTATAAAAAATCACTTCCGACTTAAAATCGGAAGTGATTTTTTTACTTTGAAGCATCAATATATTTCCAGTAGCCTTTGAGATAAACACCGCCCGAAATTACGGTAAGTGCTGTTGCAATCCAGATAAGCACCTGATAAACGATGTTTGCAATTTCAGCCATATTGTCTGTGAAATTGAAGCAAAGACCGAGAAGAATTACAACCTCGGCAACCATTGTGAAAGCGGTTTTAAGCTTGCCCCAGATACCAGCCGCAACAACCACACCCTCGTTTGCGGTTACAAGGCGAAGTCCCGAAACCATAAACTCACGGGTAATGATGATAAGCAGTGGCACAGACCCTACAATTCCAAGCTCGCAGAAACATACAAGTGCCGCAATTACCAGCACCTTGTCAGCAAGCGGGTCAAGGAATTTTCCAAAGGTTGTAACAAGGTTGCGGCTTCTTGCAATGTGTCCGTCAAGAGCGTCGGTAATTGACGCCGCAATGAAGATTGCAAGGGCGATAACCTTGCTGAAAGGAACAAAATCCGTCAGCAGGAAGAACACGAAAAACGGAACGAGAATTACTCTCAGCAATGTAAGCTTATTCGGCAGATTCATACACAATCTCTCCAATCAAATCATAGTCAAGTACATCGTCAATTCTTACCTTCACAAAGCAGCCGGGGAAAGGCTTCTTGTCAGGTGCGGTGAAGAAAATCTTGCCGTCAATTTCGGGAGCGTCAGCGGCACTTCTTCCGAACCAGCATTCACCGTAACGGTCAAAGCCCTCGGTAACAACTTCAAGGGTCTTGCCGATGAGAGCATTGTTCTTCTTTTCGGCAATAACCGACTGCTGTTCCATAATAATTTCAGCACGGTGCTCACGGACTTCCTCGTCGACCTGACAATCCATTTCAGCAGCAGGTGTGCTCTCCTCCTCGGAGTAAGGGAAACAGCCAAGGCGGTCAAATTCCATTTCATTTACAAATTCAGCAAGCTTGTTGAACTGCTCCTCAGTTTCGCCGGGGAAACCTGTGATGAGAGTTGTACGAATTACAATACCATCAACCCTGTCACGGATTTTCCTGATTACCTCACGAAGGCTTGCTTCCGTGCCCTGACGGTGCATAGCCTTGAGAATTGCATCATCACAGTGCTGAATAGGAAGGTCTATGTACTTGACAATCTTATCTTCCTTAGCCATAACGTCAAGCAATTCATCGGTAATTCTTTCAGGGTAGCAGTAGAGAATTCTTATCCATTTCAGCTCCTCAATCTTACAAAGCTCTGTAAGCAATTCAGGGAGCATATATTTTCCGTAAAGGTCAATACCGTAGCGTGTTGTATCCTGTGCAATAACGTTCAGCTCGCGTACACCCTCAGCAACAAGCTTTCTTGCCTCGTCGAGGAGATTTTCCATCGGCACGCTTCTGAATTTACCTCTGATATCGGGAATTGCACAGTATGAGCAACGGTTGTCGCAGCCCTCTGCAATTTTCAGATAGGACGTAAACGAAAGTGTTGTCAGCACACGTCCGCCTGTGAGGGAAAGCTTTTCCTTGTCGTCAAAGGCTTCCACACGTTCGCCCTCCATAATCTTTTCAAGGACGGAAACGATATCCTCGTTACAACCGATACCCACAACCGCGTCGGACTCAGGGATAAGCTCGGAAACTTCCTCTCTGTAACGCTCGGAAAGACAGCCTGTTACAACAATTTTCTTAATACGTCCCTCATTTTTCAGTGCAACAAATTCGAAAATTGTTTCAATAGCTTCCTGCTTTGCGGACTCAATAAATCCGCAGGTGTTTATGATTGCAATATCCGCAAGTGCCGCATCCTCGATAAGCTGATAGCCTGCCTTCTGAATTTTGTAGAGCATTCTTTCAGCGTCAACCTGATTTTTTGAACAGCCAAGGGATACCATACCTACTCTTACAGCCATAGTATACTTCCTTTACATTTTATTACAAAGACGGGACGAAAACAACGCAAGCGTTGTCTGCCCGTCCCATGATTTTTTTATTTACCCACATAAACCCTGATGTATTTTCGCAAAGCGAAAATACTCGGAACTAAGCGTTTACGGTTGGTTTTTATTCTCCGGTATATTCTACAATTTCAACGCTTTCCATCATAACCTGTGTGAGAGGCTTGTCATTTTCATCAGTTTCAACTTCAGCCATTGCACGCACAACGTCCATACCCTCAAATACCTGACCGAAAACTGTGTAGCCGCCATCAAGGAAAGGTACACCGCCGTGCTGGAGATATGCTTCCTGAACATTCGGAGCAACGAAAGTGCCGTAAGCTTCAAGCTCTTCAAAGGAAGAAAGACCGCCGTAGTAAACGTAGTCCTCAGGAGTGTTTACAATATAGAACTGACTGCCGTTTGTGGATGTCGCACCGCTGTTTGCGTAAGCAACCGCACCTGAGAAGTGGTAGAGATTTTCGTCAGTACCGCCCTCAAACTTTTCGCCCCAGATTGACTTACCGCCTGTGCCGTTGCCCTTTGGGTCACCGCCCTGGTTCATAAAGTTTGGAATAATTCTGTGGAAAATCAGCTCGTCATAGTAGTCCATTTCAGCAAGACCGATAAAGTTTTCAACGCCCTTTTCTGCGTCCTCAGGGAAAAGCTTGATTTTGATTGTGCCGAAGTCCTTTACATTGATAACGGCAATCTTTTCGCCAACCTCAGGCATAATGAAGTTGTGAATTTCAACATTTTCCGCAGCCGGTGCTGTAGTCTCGGAAGCATTACCCCTGTCAGGTGTACCCTTACAGCCTGTTAAAAGAGTTACGGAAGCAGCCGCAATAAGTGCAATAAGCTTAATATTCTTCATAATATAAATCATCCTTTGCATTGTAGTTTTCAAATCATACCTATATATTATACTACAAACCTGCTCTTTTGTAAAGCGTGAAGCGTCGGTATTTTCTGAAAATCCTGTGAAAATCTCTTGACAATTGAACTGTTCGGTTGTATAATGCCTTTTTAGGGACAAGGGGAATATTTAATAAGAAGGAATTATATGAATATTTTTGCAGATATGCACTACTGCATAGGTGCGGTAATGATAATGGCGTCATTTATATCCTTCCTCGGCTTTGTTTTGGAAAATATATGGCTTGCTGCCCGAAAAAAATACATAGATAACAGAAATATGCACGCACCATTCCTTTTCGGATATGGAATTGCCGTGACTGGTTTTTATTTTGTTATGGGTACACCGAGTAAATTCCGTTTTTTCGGTTCTCCCATCGAAAGCGGTACAGCGGCACAGATTTGCGCTTATTTTATTTTTACGTTTATTCTTGTATCGCTTGGTGAAATGCTTCTCGGTACAATCATCGAAAAAACCTGCGGGCTGATATGGTGGGATTATACTAAGCTTCCCCTGCATATCACACACTATACTTCAATACCCACAAGCTTCGGATTTACAGTTATTATAGTAATCTTTATGGACTGCTTCTACGAAAAAATAATGAACAGACTTATGGAATTCGATAAGGATAAAATGCTTATATATGGCATAATACTTACTATCGTTATGATAATTGATTTAATCCTGAGTATGGTAAGAATGAAGATAACAGGAAAGCTTATGACTACATGGAAGCTTGATTTTGAAAACAGGTGCTTCCTGCGATGCAAATACAGATACAGAAATATATATAAGTAACAACAAAGGGTATCGAATTAATTTCGATACCCTTTGAGCCTGTCGCTAAAGTCGACAGGCTAATGAAAAATGAATAAAGAATAATGAATAGTTAAGGTGTCCGCTTTGCGGACATTTTTAATATCATTGCCGAAGGCAATTCCATAATTATTCATTCTTCATTATTCACTATTCATTGTCGAAAAGTCTTTTTCGACAAACTGAAAGGGTATCGAATTAATTTCGATACCCTTTGCTTTTATTCAGCTGTTTCATCAGCAATCGTTGTCTGAGGTGTTGTCGGTACGGAATAACCGCCTGCCTTAGCTTCTTCAAGAAGCTTTGAAAGGTCAAGCATCATTGTTCCGCCGTCGCCTGATACAACGGTAGGAAGCTTGCCGTCCCACTTTTCTATGTAGTTGCTGATAAGGATTTCGGGAGTAATCTGCTCGGACTTGAGTCTGTAAGCCTCTGCCTCAGCCTCAGCCTGTGCAATCTTCTGCTCAGCCTCAACCTTAATTCTCTGGAGGTCCTGTTCAGCCTTGAGAGCGTTCTGCTGTGCAGTCTGCTTAGCCTCGATAGCTGCGTTGTACTCAGCGGTAAAATCGAAAGCAGTAATGTTGAAAATCTGAATTTCGATACCGTATTCCGTAACCTTCTGCTTGAGAAGCTCCATCATCTGGTCGCCGATTGACTGACGGTTTGTGATGAGTTCTTCCGCAGTAAACTTGGCTGTAACAGCCTTTACGCACTCCTGAATAGCAGGTGTGATAATCTTTGCCTCGTAGTCAAGACCGATATTCTTGTACACATTTGCGGAGTAGGAATTAAGCACCTTGTAGTTTACCGCAATTGTAGAAGTTACAGTCTGGAGGTCCTTTGAAGCAGCGGAGCAAGCAGACTCAGCCTTCTGCACACGGTTGTCAACAAGGATTATATCCTGCACAAACGGGATTTTGAAGTGAAGTCCTTCGCTAAGAACCTTTTCGGAAACCTTTCCGAAGGTTGTAACAACGCCTGTGTGACCTGCCTGAACGGTTGTGAAAGCGTTGAACGCAATAATCAGAAGTACAGCCACAACGATAACCGTGGTTACAATTTTCTTGACTGCACCTGCATTTGCGTCAACAACATTTTGATTTGCCATTAAGTAATCCTTCCTTTCGTAAATAAGCGGAAACCTTATCAGAATGCAAGTGTATCACTGCCGAGGTGTTCTTCCTCGTCATCTGCATCGGGAATTCCGTAGTAATTATATTCAGCTGTTGAGATTTTTTTCACTCCACAGCTTTTTACCAGTGAAATAATAGATATTACCAACGCAGCAATACCTGCCGCAGCGGCAACGGAAGCAAGTACGATTGCAACAACATTTGCTTTTTTCATAAAATCAATTCCTTTCGGTTTTATTTATCTTCAAGATTTTTAAGTGCCTTCAGTTCTTCCTTGTCAACCTTGATTTTTCCGTCACGGATAATGGTTACATCCGCCTTGTCGAAAATTACAGCCGCCTCCTCGGACTTTTCAGGCTTTACCTTCAATTTGCCTGTAAGAAGGTTAACTTCTTCAACGTAGCCCTTGAAATCGGGAGTCTTGACGTAAGCACCAACCTTAGGAGTGCTCTTAAGCAGATATTCATAAGCGTCCTGCTCATATTTCAGACAGCACATAAGTCTGCCGCAGGTGCCTGAAATCTTAGTCGGATTAAGGGACAAGCCCTGTTCCTTAGCCATCTTGATTGACACAGGCTGAAATTCACCGAGAAAGCCCTTGCAGCAGAATTCACGTCCGCATATACCAAGACCGCCGAGTATCTTTGCCTCGTCACGGACACCTATCTGACGAAGCTCAATTCTTGTTCTGAACACAGAAGCAAGGTCCTTTACAAGCTCACGGAAGTCAACTCTTGTTTCTGCCGTGAAATAGAAAAGCAGCTTGCTGTTGTCAAAGGTGCACTCAACATCAACAAGCTTCATATCAAGCTTGTGAGCAAGAATTTTATCCTGACAGATTTTGAATGCGTTTTCCTCCTTAGCCTTGTTCTGCTCGATAATTTTCAAATCCTGAGGTGTTGCAACACGGATAATTGATTTCAGAGGAACGGTTATTTTGCCGTCATCGACCTGACGGTTTGCCATAACAACCTCACCGCACTCGACACCTCTTGCTGTTTCGACAATAACTCTGTCGCCTGTTTCAGCCTTTATTCCCGCAGGAGAAAAATAATAAACCTTTCCTGCACTTTTAAATCGTACTCCAATAATTTCGGTCATAAAAAGAATTTTTCCTTTCTCAGCCCATAACAGTGCAGGTAAACGCAGCCATTTCGGGCGGTACATTCATATTTATTCCGCAGCGTGAAATCGTCCTCGCAATAGCCTCGTGAATAATTTCAGCACGGTGTATACTCAATTTTCTTGACAGCTGCTCAGCACCCGTCGGGTCACACCCAATCATAGCAGCATTGCCGATACGCATTACGCAAGCGTCACGGATAACCTTGTCCACCAGCTCAAATACAAGCCTTATCCGCCGTCTGTCCTCGCCTATCCTGTGAAGTGCCGCAAGAAGTGCGTATTCGTTTCCGTCACATATTGCCCCTACAATGCTTCTGCACAGCAGCACATTTTCCGCCGCTGCACCTCCATCGAGATAATCGGTGCAGCTTCCGATATTTCCGTGAAAGCTGGAAACCGCTTCTTCAATCTGTTCCGCAGTATACCCCATATCCGCAAGCACCGCCCCGCAGTCGCTTTCGGAGCATTCGGGAATACCGATTGTGATAACACGGGACAGAATTGTCGGCAGGAACACGCTTTTGCTTTCCGATGTGAAAATGAAGTAGGCAGCATCGGGCGGTTCTTC
This sequence comes from Oscillospiraceae bacterium, assembly GCA_045545795.1. GTDB lineage: Bacteria > Bacillota > Clostridia > Oscillospirales > Ruminococcaceae > RGIG8773. Next base: position 4,101 of record JAZQBN010000167.1, on the reverse strand, counting down.
AATAAGCTTAAGCAGGAAATTCTGCGTCCTTTCCTCAATGCTCTCGCAGTCGGAAAAAATATAAACCTTAGCATCGCAGTCATTAGGTGAAACATAGGCATCAGAGCAGATTTCACGCATTGTATCAGCGGAATAAATCTGCTTCTTGCCTGTTTTTTCAGGGATAATCACATCGGGGTGAGTTCCTGAAAGAACACGTCTGCAATGTCTGCATTCACCGCAGGCATTGCCATTTTCACAAAGCAGCATCATAGCAATGTATTTCGCTGCAGTTTTCTTTCCCACACCTCTTTCGCCCGTCAGCAGAAAAGCGTGAGCAAGCCTTCCGCTCTGCTTCATAGCGTCTATTGAAGAAACAAGCGTATCCTTTGAATACAGCTTTAACACAGCAGAAGCCCCCTTTTTTTAAAGTGTGGAGAGTGGAGTGAGGAGTGTGGAATTAAAACAAGTCCTCAACACAGTAAATTCATCACATAAACTACCGGCGTTTTGCGAAGCAAAACCCGAAAAGTTTAAAAGCTTGCTTTTAAACTTTTTCGAAGCGTTCAACGTCCGTAACGAATATAGTTGCACCGCCTACGGAAACCTCCACAGGGAAGCTTGCACCGCCGTGCATTTCAGCACCCGCAATATTAGCCGCAGGAACATACTGCTTTCTTCTGCGTGAACGCTCGGTAATTATTTCGATAATTGCATCAACCTTGTCAGCTTCCGCACAAATCATAAAGGTAGTATTGCCCGACATAAGAAATCCGCCCGTTGAAGCAAGCTTTGTAGCAAAATAACCTGCCTTTGTAAGTGCAGAGGAAACGTCGTGGCTGTCATCATTATTAACAATAGCATAAATCAGTTTCATAGAAACCCCTCCGAAGCATATTTAAATATGTACACTTTATCATTTTACCACATTTACTTTCAAAATGCTATACATTTTCAAAATTTTCATCACATTTTCATCAATAATTTCTCCTGCGGCAACTATCGGCACACAGGGTGGACACACCGTTATCCCATCTGCGGCAATTCTTCCGCAGGAATTTTCCGTTTCAACCGTTTCCCTTTCCGCAAAGAATGCCTCACGGGGAAGCATTGCACGCTTCGGCTCGGTAATCTCAAACTGCGGCGGACGTATTAAAATTCTCGGACACATAAGTCTCTCGCAGACCTCATCAAGCCGTGCAAAATCTTTCTCCGTGCTTGACGCAGAAAACATAAGTACAACGTGAGTTTCGTCCGCATATTCAGGCTCAATACCGTTTGCACGGAGCTGCTCTGCAAGCTGATGTCCCGTAAGTCCGCTTAAAATCGGATAGAGAGTAATCTTCATCGGCTCGGTATTTTCAGCACACAGGTGCACGAATTTCTCCTTGAAGCGGTCAATGCGTGCAACTGTTTCTGCAAGGTCAGCACGGAAATGCTCCGCAAGATACCTGTTGCACAAATCAAGGCTTGCCATTATCAGATAGCTGGGACTCGTACTGCCGAAAAGGGACATATACCTCTTGATTTCGGGCACGAATTTCTCGTTTCCGATGTGAAGATACGCTCCCCCTGTCAGCACGGGCAAAGTCTTGTGTGCAGAGTCACAGCACATATCCGCACCCTGTGCAATAGGATGCAGATTTTCTTCAAGGAAAGCAAGATAAGCACCGTGTGCGTTGTCAACAACAAGAGGTAAACCGTGTCTGTGACAGACCTCGGCGATTTCCTTCACAGGGGCAAGCCTTCCCAGATAGTCGGGAGAGGTTATATACACGCAGGCAGGATTTTTGTCAGCGTACTCCTCAATTGCCTTTTCAACTGCTTTTGCAGTGATGTTTCCCGAAACAACTGAGCCGTCCTCATATTCGGGATAAAACCAACACGGCTCAAGATTAAGCAGTACAGCGCTGTTCATTACAGCACGGTGAGCATTCCGTGCACAAATAAAAGCACGCCCCTCGCCACAAGCTGCCGCATTGTCACAAGCTGCTGCATTGTCACAAGCTGCCGCAAGCATAGCCTGTATGCAAAGCGTTGAGCCGCCCGCCGAGTAAAAAGTTGCCGCCGTGCCGAAAAGCTCTGCGGCACTTTTCTCACTTTCCGCAATAATTCCCTCAGCCTCGAAAAGCACGTCTGCACCCTTGATTTCGGTTATGTCATAGGGAAATGCGTTCTCAAATCCGCAAGCGATTCCCCTGCCCTTGTGCCCGGGCATATGAGCACGGACAGTATCGCTGTTTTTGTATTGCTCCAGAAAATCATAAATCGGCGTATTCATATCTATCCCTCGCATTATATCAATTAATAATTGCACATTACGCATTAAATGAAGAACTTCATTTTCTCCATAATATTCCGCCTGCCCCGTGAGATTGTCCTCGACACGGTTGAGCGGTTTACTTTCAGCATTTCGGCAATCTGCGGAATGTTCACCCTGTCGAAATAATAAAGGGTAACCATCTGCCGCTGACGCTCGGTAAGCTCCTCAGCAATAACCTTCCGCAAAATTTTCAGCATCATACGATGCTGTGCACTGTTGTTTGATTCAGTATCACCGATAAGGGCTGAAATTTCCTTATCGGCACAAAACTCGGCTTCACCGAGAAAATCACTTTTCAGGCGTTTCTGCACTTTTCATCCACCCCGCAGCCTGCATAAATGTAAATTTCGCTTATAACGTCCAGTAAATCGTAAAGCTCCTGCTCCAGCGTAAGCTTGCGTCGCATTATATCCTCACGCTCCACTGAGCCGAGATGTCCTTTCAGCAGCACATTCAGCTGACCGATACGCTCACGGAGAGCCGCCTCCGTCTGTTTGTATTCCATAAGCATATTTACATAACCGTTCAAAACAATTACCTCCGTTCCAATAACACAAGTTTATGGTTAATGTCCGCAGGCAGAAACAACGTCCTCGGGGTCGGACAATTATTCCTGTCAAATTCCCTATTTTTAATTATAGCAATGAAACATACGTTCGTCAAGCTAAAATAGAAAATTTGTTCGATTTTTACAAAAATATTTTTGAACGAAAAAAGCCTTAAAATCCCATTTCTTTAAGTTCGGAAACGATTTTCAAATAAAACTCGGTAATGTCCTGTTCTGTTGAATTTTCACATTTTACAGTCAGCCTTCTTCTTCTCATATCGACCTCGTCACAGTGAGAAATACCTCGCCTTCCGCTTCCGCGGTACACGCCCTTGAAGTTTGTCCACTTAACAGCCCTCGGTGCAAGCAGACCGTCATTCTCACCCTCTATACCGTTTACCACAGCCCAAGGAAGGCACATTGTCATATCCGAGCTTGCCCTGCCCATTACAAAACCGTAGCTTTGATAATAAACCGAGTCATCATCGGGATTGTTTGCATTGAACTGCTCAGCTTTGTCTGTACGGAAAATGTTTATTGCACCGTATGTATCGGGCGTTTTGTCCCCAAGCACCTTAAACCAAAGGTCAACAAGCTTACAGCCGCCCTTTACAAGCGGTGCGGGAAATTTCAGCAGTTTATCAACGGTTACCGAGCCGTTGTGGGGCGTGGAAAGAGTTGTGAGCGAAGCAATTCTGTCGGCATAACCCATTGAGGAAATCAGGTATCTTGCTTCAAGACCACCTTTTGAGTGAGCAATGATATTGACCTTTTCAGCACCCGTTTCAGCCAGCACCTTTTTGAGCCTTTTTTCAATCTGCAAAGCGTTGCTTTCAACAGAGCCATTGCTGTCCTGATGCCCGAAGTAGACCCTTGCACCGTTTTTTCGGAGCAATTCGGGGATACGTCCCCAGTAGCAGATATGCTTATAGTCACGGAAACCCATTCCGTGGAGCATTAAAATCGGATATTTTGTGTCAGCTGTCATTTCTCTCATCTCATATATTATATGTTGTATAATATAGTATCACACAATATACGTTTTGTCAAGAGTTTTTATTGCACGGGACCGGTTTCCTGTTTCCTACAAGTAAAAACGGCTTCCGACGCATGCACAAGTCCAGTAAAAACGGACAATAGAAAAAAACAGCCTCCTATGGTATAATAAAAAATACCATAGGAGGAATTTTTATGCGCAGAAGTTACAGACACATACAGCAGTATGAAAAAGAAATAATTGAATTATTTGAAA
>JAZQBN010000166.1:0-14027 GCA_045545795.1 Oscillospiraceae bacterium | reverse complement strand
AATTATGAAACTTCCTAAACATTTAATTGCTTTATTTGGACTTGCAATTCTAAGCGCAATTTCAAGTATTGCAATGCTATTCATATTAGGCAATACACTTTGGAATTGGATTCCAGTATTAATTGAATTGGTTTCTACCATTGCATTAGGTTTTACATCGGAAAAATATCTTATTGACAGCAGCCAGGATGAAACAGATGATTACATAACTAAAAGAAAAGAACTATATGTGGAAGTGCTGAGTAAATTTATTAAGTCTGAAGATCAATTATGTGAGATGATTAAACGAGCAAATGACAAAATTGCAATAACACAAGGTCGAATTTATAAAAAATATGAAGCACTGAATAAATTTAATCAAGTCTTATTTATACCTATCATTCTTTTGTTGCTTAAATCACTTGTTGACACAACATCCGATGCGACAGTAATAGCTGAGTTGTCACTGATTACAATTGTATTAAGTTTAATTATTTATGCAATTATTAACGCAGGAATTACAGTGATTAATTATGATATTGTTAGAGAGAAATATAAATTGCAATGTTTTGCTAATGATTTGCAGGGTATTCTTGATGTAACAGTTACTTTTAAACTTACTGAAAGCATGCAGATTTTGCTGGAAGAAAAACAGAACAGTGAAGGAAATAATTGTGACGATGAAAACAAATAAATAATAAGATTTTCACATAGACAATGAAGTAAAAAATATTATTAAATAATCAAGAGCCCAATAAAGTAGTGACAACGCAGAAAATGAATTGTCGCTATTTCATGAAATGAGATATAGTTTATATTTGTACAGTTTGATAGGTTATAAAAGAACTTTTGATCCACCAGTAAAAACTTATAGATGTTCATTAAGGAAAATAAACATTACTGACTATTTTGTAGCGTTGCTGAAAATATTATTCAGGTATCTGTTGTAGAAATTCCTAAAAATCTATCGTTATATATTTGTTACTTACAATAATAACGACCATATTTTTACACAAAAATGCGTTTTACTCTAAAAAAAACTTTTATTCATTTTCTGTTGAATAATCTGAATGAAGCAAGTATATTTTAACCACGTATGAATTAAACGATAAGACAAACATTTTAAATATATGCTTGAAATAATTAGAATTTGCAGAAATTTGTAGCAACGATTGCGATTTGATTAGAGATATTTATGTAACAAAAGCAAATGTGCATATGATGTTAAGTCAGGTTTCTTTAGCAGAGAAACATATTCTAATTGCATATGATGACTACGATTATCGAAAAATCATTTTTCCTTTATTAATGAAAATACTTGATTCGCAAAACAAATTTAAATTAATGATACATTGTTTTAAACAATATTGTGAAAAGTTTGCTAACTTGTATAACATACTACAGAATAGTGATTTGGATGTTGATAATATAAAAACTCAAATTATATGGAACAAGTTAATGAAAATATGGAGGTTTAACAAAATGCAGTCGAATGCCAATAGAATACGAACAATTCTAAAACATACAAAATTACTCCTTTCTATTTCTGCATTTTTAATAATAATTTTAAGCATCAAAGATATTGATTGGGCTTCTAGTTTAATTAGTTTTATTTGGATTGTTTTTTCAATTGCTTGGTGGGCTTTTGATAATTTTTTGTGGAAATGCAAGTGGATAAATAAAGGCCTAAAATTAAACAAATCATTATATTGCCCTAAAATTGGTGGACGTTGGGAAGGAACCTTAAAGCGAGATGGGAAGGAGCATAAATTTGTAATAGAGATAAAACAAACTTATACAAATATTTCATGCGTTACATACTCAACACATGGTCATTCGAAAAGCTTATGTGCTGAATTGCTTTACGACCAACAAAATGATTCTCATTCATTTGTTTTCTTATGGGAAGGCAAAACTTCAAAAAACCCAAAAGGTCAAGATGAACCAAGTAATTATTTTACCGGTACGACAATTTTAATAATTAGCGATGATTGCAATTCGCTCACAGGCAGTTATTTTACTGATAGAAGTCCAAAGCAGACCAAAGGAACACTTATATTAAACGCTCGACAGGATGTATTAAAAAACGCATTCTAAGTATGATAGAATAGGAGGCACTAATGAATAATTTGAAGGAGTTGTCTCAACAATTGAATAAGTTGCACAATGGTGATTTTGTAAAAATTAACATACATTTTAATATAAATGGTGATTTGTTAAAACTTTGCGAGAACATTAACCAAGATATAAACCAACATGCAATAGGATTAATTCATTTCGGAGTAAAAAGCATTACTATACCGCATATATCTGTTTTTATGGGATATATTAATTCTTTTGAACAGTTCGAGTTGATTCTTGAAAAGGTTTATGAGTTTGCCAATAAAACAAAATCATTTAGGATTGACCCTACACAATTATATTTAAAATCCTTTACAAAAACATCACCTAAATACTTGTTTTTAGATTTATTACAAAACAAAGAAATACAAGAACAAAAAAAATATTTCTGTCTTTTGTTTGAAAATGAAATAAAAGCAATGGAATGGGATTTTCTTCAAGAATCTCCACATATTACTTTAGGTTGTTATAGAGGAATAAATAATATCGCAATTAAGGAAATAGAGAAATATCATGAGTTTCCATATTGTCAAATTGCAGACATTGGGATATCCATTTCCGGGGGGAAAGGTGTATGTTTAGGAAACTTAAAATCTTTCAAACTGTTTTAAATTCAAACCACTAGTGAACAGGTTAGTATATGTATTAAAACTTATCTGGTCGCATGTGATATCTTCTTGTAGTTAGTTTTTCACATGTTCTGCAATGCTTTTTCGTTCTTTCCTACTGTAGCTATATAATACCTCTTTTGCACTTTAAATTCGAATGTCTATTGAATATCATTATTGGACTTTTCACTTTTAGATATCCTATAAATTATGTTTCACTTCATATTGGTGCTATTTCAACAAGCATATGTATGTTTTTGTACTTCCCTATGAACGGGAAAGAATATACAAAGAATTAATTAATAGAGGATATACTGTCCCTAGAATAAAAGAATAAATCAAGTCCAGCTATCCGTAATAGAAAAGCTGGACTTGATTGTAGTAATATTTATTGAAAATTCTCCTTCACCCACTTCTTCCCCGCAGCCGAAACAATCATCATAAAATCCTCAGTAAACCAAGCATTTTCTGGACTTTGCAGGTCAATGGCAAGTTTATTTAACCGTACTTCCTCCCCGTCTGAAAATGCGTATTCTCCACGTCGCATTTCACCTCGACCAATAAAAAGCCCTTGCAAAACCGTGATTTTACGGTGCTTGCAAGGGCTTTTCTTCTTGCTTTTGTTTTCTGCGGTTTAGTTATTTTAGGTGTCAAAATGGGTGTCAAAAAATAATCGCCCCACCAGCTAAGTCCGGCAGGGTGAACACAGGAAATACATATCGTTTGTTTTAAAAGAATTAATTTACATATATTTACATTGTTCACAAAAAATTTAAGATATATATATACTTATTCTGTTGATATAATATGTGTATAAATTAATAACATATGGAGAGGATTTTGAAAATGAACGTTAAAAAAATTGCGAAAGCAATGCTTGCGGTTTCACTTGCATTCAGTATGATTTCTGTTCCGCCTGCAATTATGGATAATGATAATTCCGTAGGAATTGTTGCATATGCGGCATCAGAGTATAAAACTACCAATGGCTTTGTACTCAGCAAGGACTCAGAAGGCAATATTTATGTCAGCGATTATAAGGGCAAGGGCGGAAGCATTATTATTCCAAAGGAAGCAACCTACATAGGCGAGAGTGCTTTCAAGAACAACACCTCCATTACTTCTGTAACCTTCCCTGCAGGTACAACCAAAAACGGTATCGGCAATGAAGCTTTTGCTTGGTGTACAAGCCTTACGACAGTTACAATCAAGGGCGATGTGGGCACAAAGTCAGTCAACGGAATAGGCGGCGGTGCATTCAAGGGCTGTCACCAGCTCAAAACCGTAACCTTCTCAGATAAAAAGGCTCATCTTGCATATATCGGCGAGTATGCATTTTTATCCTGTTATGCACTTACAAGCATTAATCTCCCGACAGATACGGAAGTAATCTATGAAAGTGCATTCCAGAACTGTGCATCTCTTTCCTCTATTATAATTCCTAAGAAAACAAAGATAGAGGGTTCTTACACCTTCGGCTATATGTATGGTGCTGATACCCCTGATGACTATTATGACAACCATTACAATGGCAATTCCAAAAAAATCAAGGATGTAAAGGCTACAGGAAGCAAGAGCGTTTGTTGGGAAATATCTGCAAGAACCGAGCCTGAGGCTTCTCGTATAGCTAAGGCAGTATTCGGTAATTCGGCAGGTCTCAGAATGTATTCCTTTGATGATGACGAGTCTGACGGAATTACCTTTGATGAATACAGTTTCTGTTACCCAATCAAGCAGAAGCAGATTACACTTAAGGTTTATTCAGGTTCAAATGCTGAAAAGTGGGCTAAGGCAAACAAGATAAGCTACAAGCTTTATTCAGGCACTTCAACAACCACAGGTATTCTTGATGCTCCTGCAAATCTCGATGCTACAAAAACAAAGAATTCCGTTACACTTGTATGGGACGAGGTAAGCGGTGCTTCTGCTTATAAGGTTTATAAGTACGACAGCAAGACTAAAAAGTATGTAGCATATAAGACTGTAAAATCAGAAATGTGCAAAATCACAAAGCTTTCCGCAGGCACAAAGTATAAGTTCAAGGTTGTTGCTCTTAAGAAGAGCGGCAATAAGTACAAGGCCGGCGAATACGCAACAATTTCTGTAACAACCAAAAAGTAATATGTGAAAGCTGCCTGCCGCATTATTAGTGCGGCAGGCTTTTTTATGGAATGAAATAATCTGAATTTGCGGTATGCTTTATATGTTATGCTGTTTCACCCGTTTTGAAAAAAAGTCAGTATTATTAAAAATAACGATTGACAAATAAAAAATGATGTGATATAATATACAATAGTTTAGCACTTTAAAATCCCAAATTGATAAAGTATGAAAATGGAGGTTCAATTATAATGGACAAAAGAAAAGGCTCTTTAATGAGCGTAAGAAACGATATCAAGGTTCTTGATGCAACTATCAGAGACGGCGGTCTTTGCAACAACTTTAATTTTTCCGACAAGTTTGTTTCCGAGCTTTACAAAATGAATGTAAAATGCGGAACCGACTATATGGAGTTTGGATATAAGGCAAGCAGAAATATGTTCAAGGAAAGTGATTTCGGAAAGTGGAAATTCTGCAAGGAGGAGGATATTCGTTCTATCGTCGGCGATAATCCTACGGATTTGAAGATTGCTGTTATGGCTGACGTCGGCAGATGTGATTTCAAGACAGACTTCCTGCCTAAGTGCGAAAGCGTAATCGATATGGTGCGTGTTGCGTGCTATATTCATCAGATTCCTGCCGCTATTGAAATGATTGAACATTTCCACGCTCTCGGCTATGAAACAACCTGTAATATTATGGCTATTTCTCAGGTTAATACCGAACAGCTCACACAGGCACTTGAAATGCTTTCACAAACAAATGTGGATGTAATTTACCTTGTTGACAGCTACGGCTCTCTTTACCCTGAAAATGCCTGCGAGCTTGCAAGACTCTACCTGTCTGCTGTTGAAGGCACCGGAAAGCAGATTGGCTTCCACGCTCACAACAACCAGAATCTTGCTTTTGCAAATACAATTGAAACAATGTCTTACGGCATTTCATACCTCGATGCTACCGTTCAGGCTATGGGACGTGGTGCGGGCAACTGTGCTCTTGAGCTTCTTCTCGGCTTCCTCAAAAATCCGAAATACAATCTTTACTATGTTCTGAAATTCATAGAAAAAAATATGCTTCAGCTTAAGAAGGAAGGCGTTGTATGGGGCTTTGATATGCAGTATATGCTGACAGGTCTGCTTAACCGTCATCCCCGTGAGGCAATCGAATTCACAAGCCTTGAGCGTGAAGATTATTCGGAATTTTACAAAACTCTGCTTGAAAATTACTGAGATACGGCAGATACTTTACAGTAATGGTTCAGTGGGCTTATGAATTCAGGTCTTGATAAAAGCAATAAGGGTACCGAAATTTTCGGTACCCTTTATTCATATTCAGCTCACCTTGGCGTATCTTTCACTGTAAATTATGTTGTCCATTACGCTTTCGGGGGAGATTTCGCCGTCCTTTACCATATCGAAAATTGCAGGGGAAAAGCCTGAAACGAGTGCTGCACCTGTTTCAGAGAATGTAACGGGAACATTTTGCTGACGGCTGTTGACGTTCCAGAAAATTACATCGGGAAGTCTGTAGCCGAAGCGTGCGTACTTGCGTTTCATAAGCTCAAACAGGGTCTGATTGTTGCCGCCCTCGATACACCAGTCAAACTCCATATCGGATATGATGTAGAGCTTGGATGGAAGCTCGCTTTGGGACACCTTGTTTCTTACTGCGGCGGAGAGGATAAGCTCAAACACTGCTTCAAGGTCGGTATTTGCAACCTCATTGAAGCGGCTGCAATAGCTAACCTTTCCTACGATGTCATCGCCCTTGATTTCCACAAGCTGAGGATGCTCGGAGAAGGTGATGAAGTGATTTGCAAATGTGCCCCTGCTGTGCTCTGCAAAGTAAATGCCCAGCGAAAGTGCAGCGTCAATGGGTCTTACATTGCACCCGCAGGTCATTGAGCCTGAGCCGTCGATAACAGCAATGGCGTTGCTGTTTTCCTCGCCGCTGCCGTGGCTGTCAAGGCTTCTCCAAGCCGCATCAAGGGACGCTCTGTCAGCATCTGTTGTACAGGCAAAAGCCTGTCTTACGATTTCGTAAGGGAAAAGAGCGGAAGCGTGAAGCTTTTCTTCACCGCTGATAACACGGCTTACAAACTCGTTGTAGCGCTTGCCGTCATTGCGGATGAATGCCTTGCGGTACTTGAACATAGCCTTTGAAGGCTGCTTTGAGTAGTCAAAGGTGTAGTCATACTCACGGAGACGATTTTCAATGATGTCTATGTAGCTTCTCAGAGAAGCAAGCGTGCGGCGGTAGTCCTTCTCACGCATACCAAGCATTCTGCAAAGCTTTTTAGCCATAGCAACGGTTTTGGCGGAGGACGCATTTACCGAGGGAAGCCATTTTGCAAGGAGAGAAACGTTTTCTCTGTTTGCCATAGCTTCAAGGTCGGCGTCAAGAATACGGCTGATTTCCTTGACGGCTTCATCAGCACAAGGCGTGTCGAGCAGCACGCAGAGGTCATCGTATCTGCCGTACTCCGCAACAAGGGGAATGTTTCTTTTTACAGCCTCGGGTGCTACCTTTGCAAGGATTTCCATAGCTGTGCGGAAGAAACGTCTTTCGCCGAGTCCGCCCCTTACGTCACGGGCAAAAAAGATTATCTTCATTGTCTTTTCGGGGTTTTCGCTGTACGCCTTTATAACAGCGTCTTCTATCTGTTCATTGGTCTGATTACGCATTGCTCCTGCTGTGAAAAACAGGTCAACGCAGTGTGACATTGATGAACGGTTTGTCAGTGCACCGTTTTCGGTGCACGCAATATTATTTTCAGCTTTAAGCAGGTTAAGCATTGTAATCTTCCTTTCTTTCTCAAATAAATACAAGGCGGAGTTTATATGTTACCCAAAAACATCTTCAATTGCTGTAACCGCCTTAAAAATGTGCACGGTGCAATTTAAGTCGGGATTTGAACCCGAGACATTTACGGAATAACCCGTAAATGCGATATTCCTCATCACATAAACATTGCTGTTTGCACCATTCTTCTTTTTTCGGAACAAGTCGCTCATTCACTGAATTTTTCGATGTTAAAGAGTGTGAAGGATTGCTGTATGCGGCTTTTGCGTCCGATAGGTTTTCAAGCGTGTTTTCTTTGACATTCTCACGGTCATACGCATTTCAGCGTTCTGAAACAATACAAGATTGCCCTGACTTGTGATATATGAGAACCTGCAAATTGAATTGCTGTCTCTGAAAACCGTTTTATTCAACCTCACAGACGTTCCGAAATTTGTTTTTATCACGGCTTTGTATTTTTACGATTGACAGTCGTTGATAAATATTGCTGTGAAAGCCGTTGTATATTCCACGTCAGCCTTTTACAACGCCGACGGTGAAAAGCGTTTTGATTGGTTCAACAAGGTCACGCTGATTAGTCATAACCTGAGTGATATCCTTGTAAGCGAAGCGTGCCTCCTCGGCAACGTCCGATTTGTTGTGCTTTGCAAGGATAACATTCTTTTCTTTAAGGTCGCACATAACCTGTTCGGTAGAAAAATTATCCAGTGCGGCGGTACGGGAGTAAAGTCTACCTGCACCGTGAGATGAGGACATAAAGCTTTCGGGATTACCCTTGCCCTTTACAATGTAGCTGTATGAACCCATTGCTCCGGGGATAATTCCAAGCTCGCCGTCACCTGCGTGTACTGCACCCTTTCTGTGCACCCATACGTTTTTGCCGTAGTGATTTTCAAGTGCGGCATAGTTGTGGTGACAGTTTATTTCAGTGGAGTAGGTCGGCTCTGTGCCTGTGTATTTTACAACATAGCGTGTGAAAATCTCCTTGATTTTGCGGAGCATTGCCGCTCTGTTTTCGTAGGCGAAGTCCATAGCCAGCTGCATATAGTTAAGGTAGCGTCTGCCCTCGTCTGAGTCGGCAGGCAGAAATGGAAGCTTCCATTCTGTCGGCACGGAGGAATACCACTTCTCATTCAGCTTATAGGCAAGCTTGTTGAAGTGCTGTCCAACGATGTTGCCGAAGTGGCGGCTGCCCGAATGAAGCATTATACAGCACATTCCGTCCTCGTCCTGCTGAAGCTCAATGAAGTGATTTCCGCCGCCGAGAGTGCCAATCTGAAAGTAGCCCTCATCAATCTGCGGAAGAAGCTCAGCGTCAGCTTCGTATCTTGAAAGCTCAGCCTTTGCCCTGTCAAGCACGGCAGACTCCTGCGGCTTTTTGTAATGGTTGAAGCCTGTGGGAATGTTTCGGAGGATATCTCCGCATATCGCCTGCACAAGATTTCCGCTTCCTGTTATGGTTTCACGGAGTAACGCAACAGGGATATCCGTCTGTACGAAAGCCATTCCGCAGCCAATGTCAACCCCTACGGCATTTGGAATTACCACACCGTCGCAGGCGATTACGCCGCCGATTGGCATACCCTTTCCTGCGTGAGCGTCGGGCATAAGCGCAACCCACTTATGTATAAAGGGGAGGCGTGAAAGGTTTTCAACCTGTTCAATACATTTTGCGTCAAGTGCCTCAACAGAGGTGTTCCATATTTTAATCGGCATAGCACCGTCATTGTTTACAACAAACATTTCTGACAACTCCTTTTTGATGTTTCGTGTTTTGCGGTATGTTCAGAGTATATCACCCTGCAAGGAAAAAATCATTTAAAAAAATCTGCGAACATTTCCAAAGGTATTGCCATTGAAATTTTTTTCTGCTATTATAATTGTATTGAAAAAAGAAGGGAAGTGAATATCGTGGCAGGCTTTTCCGAGCTGATAAAAAGCTTTGACAAGACAAGGGATTACGTCCGTGATTTCTTTATATACGGCTGTAAGGTGAGAAATGATTTTCAGGCAAAAAGCAGCCGTACCTATGACGATGAAAAGCGTCGTGTGGAAAGCTGGCTGGGGGACTATATACACACCGACAATTCTCAGCGTGGGAAAAAGGTCTGTATATCCGTTGACAGCGGACATATCAGCGAAAATCCGCTTTACAAGGCATATTACTCAAAAAGCTTTACCGACAACGATATAAAGCTTCACTTTCTTTTGACAGACATTCTTGCTGACGGCGAGAGCCTGACCCTGAAAGAGCTTGTCAACCGTCTTGCTGACGATTACGGCGAGCTTTTCGATGAGCAGACCGTCCGCAACAAGCTTAAAGAATACGCCGATGAGGGTGTCTTTATCAAGGAAAAGCAGGGTAAAACCGATTATTTCCGTCTTTCCGGGGATACACCCGAAAGCTTTTTCAATGAGTACGCAGGACTTGACAACGCTGTGAAATTTGCGTCCGAGGCAGGGAATTTCGGCGTTGTGGGCAATAGTCTGCTTAAATCGGCAGGACTGAAAAACGATATCATTCTGAACAAGCACAATTATATTGTACATACCCTTGAGGACGAGGTTATGCTTGACATTGTTTCGGCAATTGATGAAAAACGCTTCATAGCTTTTGAAAGCTTCGGTAAAAACCGTGAGGGAAAGACGTTTGAATACAGCGGTGTGCCGTTCAGAATTCTTTCCTCAATGCAGACGGGCAGACGTTATCTTACAATGTACAACTACGAATACCGACGCTTCAATTCGGTGCGTCTTGACAGCATAAAGTCCGTAAAGCAGGGTGAGATTTGTCCCGATTATGATGAAATGCTTGCCCTGTATCTGAAAAATGAGCAGAAATGCTTCGGTGTGTCATTCGGAAGAAGAACTGAGCTTGGGCACGTCGAGCCGATAAAGCTTACTGTATTTGCTGATGAAAAAACGGAGGACTACATCATCAACCGTCTTGAACGTGAAAAGCGGTGCGGCACGGTTGAGCACGTTTCCGAAAACACCTTTGTGTTTACCGCTGACGTTTTCGACCCGAATGAGATTATGCAGTGGGCTAAAAGCTTTATAGGGCGGATAATTTCCGTTGAGGGCGGCAGCAAGGAAATCCGTGAGAAATTTTACAATGACATAGAAAGAATGAACAGGATGTACTGCGATGAAAAGGAAGATTAATATTTTCAGCGAGCTGTACGGTGCATATTACCGCACGGCGGCGAAAATTCTTGCAGAAGATGAAATAACCGAAAGCGGTATCTACAGCATTATCTCGGAGGAGGCATTTGCTGACTCGGCTTTGTTTATACCGCAGAAGTTTATTCCTAAAAACGGGGCTTTAGACTGGGGACTTATAAAGGCTTGCGACGGAAAAAGCTTTGCTTCTGTATTGAAGCACAAGCCACGCAGCGTTGTTACGGAGCTTCACAAGCGTTGGCTGAGGGCACAGCTTGCCGACCCGAAATTCAGGCTTTTTCTTGATGATGAGGTTTGTGCAAGGCTGGAGAAACGGCTTGAAGGGGTAAAGCCGCTGTATAAAAGCGAAATTTTCAGAAGCTCAGACGTTTTCAGCGACGGCGACCCTTACACGGATGAAAATTACATAAAGAATTTCCGCAGAATTGTGTCTGCGATTACTTCAAGGGAAGTGCTGGACATTGAATTCCTTTCGGGAAAAAATGAACGGAAGCGTGGGCATTTTCTTCCCTTGCGGCTTGAATATTCACGAAAGAATGACAAGTTCAGGGTGTATTGTGCGGCGTATCGTGACCGTCATTGGAGCAACGGGCTGATTAATCTGGGCAGGGTTATTTCCGCCGCAGGTACTGAATATAAGTCCGTATATGAAGCGGATATGGAGCAGTATTTTTTACAACGCAGGTGCAGTGAGCCTGTTACTGTGGAGGTTACTCCCGAGCGAAACGGTGTGGAGCGTTTTATGATGGAGTTTGCAACCTATGAGAAATACACGGAGCGTGATTTGGAAACGGGCGTGTGTACGGTCAAGCTGTGGTATGACAGGGCTGACGAAACGGAGCTGCTTATCAGACTGCTCAGCTTCGGACCCATTATTGAGATAAAATCGCCGCAAAGCTTCCGCAGACTTGCGGCAGAGCGTATAAAAAGGCAGAATGAGCTGCTCAGAGGATAAACGGCTGAGCGGCTTTGTTGACTTTTGGGGTAATATGTGCTAATATTCTTATTAGAAATATTTTTTTCAGAGGTGCTATATGCAAAGAAAAAAAGCTGTGAGCTTTTCCACAACACATATTATTATGCTGAGCTTTTTGCTGGTTATAGCAATAGGCACGCTTTTGCTTTGGCTTCCGATAAGCCATTCTCAGGGACAGCAGGTTTCCTTTTTGGACGCATTGTTTATGGCGACAACCTCCGTGTGCGTTACGGGGCTGGTTACGCTTACAACAGCTTCCGCATGGAGTGTTTTCGGTCAGATTGTTATTCTGCTGCTGATACAGATAGGCGGTCTTGGATTTATCACAATTGCTTCGGGCATAGTCATTTCCCTGCATAAAAGAATGAATATGAAAAGCCGTATGCTTATTCAGGACGCATTCAATCTCAACAGTCTTTCGGGAATTGTCAGGTTTACAAAAAATGTTATCAGGGGCACGGCTGTTGTTGAGGGCATAGGTGCACTGCTTTATATGCTTGTATTTGTTCCGCAGTTCGGTGCAAGGGGCATATGGATTTCGGTGTTTACCGCAGTATCCGCCTTCTGCAACGCAGGTATAGATATTATAGGAAGTGACAGCCTTTGCAGTTATGCAACAAATCCAATAGTTAATTTTACAACCTGTTTTCTGATTATTGCAGGCGGTATCGGCTTTATTGTATGGTGGGATGTGATAAAAGCGGTCAGAAAGATAAGGCAAAAGGGTCTGAACGCTTTTCGTGAGTTTACCCTTCACACCAAGCTTGCCCTTTCGGCAACAGCGGTGTTTATCCTGTCGGGATGGTTGCTGTTCTTTATTTTCGAGTTTGGCAATCCGCTTACAATAGGGGATTTTTCCTTGGGCGATAAGCTTATGGCATCGCTGTTTCAATCGGTAACAACAAGAACGGCAGGCTTTGCAACCGTGCCTCAGGAAAATCTTACAAATGCTTCTGCGGGAGTTTCATTGCTGCTGATGTTTATAGGCGGTTCACCTGCGGGTACGGCAGGCGGTATAAAGACAGTTACGATTGCTGTTGTTTTTGCTTCTGCACTTGCTACAATACGTCATCGTAAGGATGTTATACTTTTCGGAAGAACAGTTACCAAGGAAGCTGCCGGAAAGGCGGCTGCGGTAATGTGTATGTCCTTTGTGATAATGTTTATTTCAACAATTTTACTGGCAGCAGTTACGGAAGCGGATATGCTGGCAATTGTGTACGAAACGGTAAGTGCAACAGCTACTGTGGGACTTACAAGGAACCTCACGGGCAGCCTTGATGTCTGGGGCAAGCTGATTATAATTGCCACGATGTATCTCGGAAGAGTAGGTCCGATTTCATTGGCGATTGCATTCAGCACACAAAAGGAAAAGCAGAATATTATCAAATGTCCGTCAGAGGATATAAGTGTCGGATAAAACAGATTGGAGATTAAAGTATGAAAAAATCTTATGCGGTATTTGGTCTTGGAAGATACGGTCACGCTGTTGCAAAGGAGCTTATCAGCTATGGTGCTGAGGTAATTGCGGTTGATATGGACGAGGAAATCGTCAATGACGCAGTAGGGGAAATTCCTTTCTGCAAGTGTGCGGATATTACAGACCCTGATGTAATCAAGCAGCTTGGCATTTCAAACGTAGATGTGGTAATTGTTGCAATGGCTTCAAACCTTGAAGCAAGCGTTATGGCAACAATGCTTTGCAAGGAAGCAGGTGTGGGCACTGTAATTGTAAAGTGTGCAAATGAAATGAATTGCCGAATTCTTGAAAAAATAGGTGCGGATAAGGTAGTTTTTCCTGAGAGAGAGTCAGGAACACGCCTTGCAAAAAATCTTGTAAGCTCAGGCTTTATGGATATTATGGAGCTTTCCGAGGATATTTCTATGATTGAGCTTAATGTCCGTGATGAATGGCAGGGCAAGACTCCTATCGAGCTTAATCTGAGAAGAAAATACGGAATAAATATTGTTGCTATTTACAGGGGGGAAAGGGTTACGATTGAAATTGACCCGTCAAAGCCTCTTGAAAATGATATGAAGCTTATTGTCATTGCCAATGTAAATAAGCTTGAAAAATTGAGATGATGAAAACGCTGTGCAGGGAAATCTGTACAGCGTTTTATTGTATAGTTAAACCCCCAGTTTTACTGGGGGTTCAGAGCTTATAGCTATGGACAAAAACCTCCTTGCGAATTATAATAAAAGCAGGTTTGCCGACCGCAATTAAAATAATGACAAGGAGGAAATGTCAATGAATG
>JAZQBN010000165.1:0-2525 GCA_045545795.1 Oscillospiraceae bacterium | reverse complement strand
ATCTTCTGTTACAGTCGATGCAAAAGCTTATAAGACTGTTATCTTTCAAATTCTCACTTATCTTTCTTCAGTCGAACCCGACATCGAAGAGAATCCAGAAACGCAGAAAACTTATCGAAAGCCTGCACAGAACACGCAGCCAAAAAACAAATATTCCGAAATTCAGAAATGGGATGTAGGAGTTCGTTTCGGAAATGCGTTTCGTGCTTGGAAAAAGTCAAGTGCAACTGGCGAAAGCACAGGCACAAGCAAAATCGGCAGTAAGAAAAGACCGCATAGCAGGAGAGCACACTGGTCTCATTACTGGTATGGTTCTGGTGACAATAAAGTACGCAGACCGAAATGGATAAGCGAATGCTACATTGGTCTGAAGAACGCTGATACACCTGCTGTGATTCACAAGGTTGTAAAGCCCACATAAGAAAGGATGATTTTATGCTTATCAAAACAGACACTCAATGTATGCGTATTGCTCCCAATGACTCGTATTGCATTTCTTGCGATGGAGTTTTTAATCCTTTTACGGATGGTTGCATTAAAGTAAGCTCTAACGGGAATCGTTGCTGCCAATATATCGGCTCTGAAGAGAAAGCGTTTCTCCACGCCAAAAGCGAAATGAATCGTTTTTACGAAGAGATGCAGAAAGAATCTGACCTGTTTGCGGAAATGCAGGAAAGAAACGAAATCTGGTCTGCAAGCTGTGAAACTACATTCACATTCAAGCCCTACGAACCTGAACACGAAGAAAAGAAGTGACAAAAACAACTGGGTATCACTATATGTGAAGCGATGAAGGAGAAGTGAATTATGCTTACAATTTTGGTAGGAATGTCTGGCAGCGGCAAAGACGCTATCCAGAAAGAACTGGTAAACCCTGATAACGGTTATGAGATGGAACGTGTAGTTACTGCGACTACACGCCCTATGCGTGTCGGAGAACAAGACGGGGTAGATTATCATTTTATGAGCCGTGAAGAGTTTCAGAGAGGTATCGAACAGGATAACTTTATCGAATATCGTTCCTATGATACACTTGTAAACGGGCAGCCCGATACTTGGTATTACGGTTCTCCGAAAGCTGAACTTGACCCCAGCAAGGATTATGTCATTATTCTTGATGTACAAGGGGCAAAAGATTTTGTGAATCATTATGGCAAAGAAAACTGCTTTGTTGTAATGGTCGAAGTAGATGACCAGATTCGTGAAGCAAGAGCAATGAAACGTGGTTCTTTTGATAAGACTGAATGGGACAGAAGAGCAGCGGATGATGAATTGAAATTTTGCTTGCTTGAAACTGAACCTGTTGTCAATTTTAGGGTTATCAACAATGAAGAAAACAATCTGGATGGTGTAGTCGGCGATATTTTGGAAGCTATGGATGTGTATGACCACCACGAAAAAGAAACAGGAACGCAATATATTGTTGAAGCCCAATGGAGAAATAACGGATATTATGAACCGCCTGAATACACATTCGAGATTCATTCGGCAGAAGAACTTCAAGACAGAACTGCCGCTTATTATCAAGAAGAAAGATATATAGCAAAAGGCTTGCAATTTCGTCACGCACAAATCGCTGAAGAAGAGTTGCACGGAAATTTGAGCTTTACTTTGAATAAAAATGGCTATTCTTTGGAAGCGGTTTCTTATAGCGAAGATAACAGACTCTTTATGGTGGCTGTAAGCGAGGCTGATGGTACAAATTATAATTATGCTATTGGTCTTGAAAACGATAATATTGTCGTTCATTTTGTAGATGAGGATTTACCTTTCTTGTCACAAAAAACAATGGATGATATTGAACATTGCCTGCAAACAGGAGCAGAGGTCTGGAAAGAACAGCATTCTAAAACGATAGAAGAACTTTTTATCGCTGCTACTGAAGCTGCATTGCAAAAAGAAATCGACAACAATCTTCCTGATGGCTATTTTGTTTCTCGTATCAATATTGGAAGTTGCTACAGAGAAGAGGCAGAAGGTAAAGATAGCATTACTCTTACCGTTGCCACAGAAGATGTTACCGCACCTGTAAGAGTGGCTTGTATTGAAATCATCAGTCAGGAACTGAATGCAACGGTTGTGGACAGTCTGCGTACTACACCCGCAAAGGCTGCTGAAGAAATGGAAGCAACTCTTTGTGCGTCGATTTTGAACGGCGTTGAAGATTATCAAAATAACCACACTGATTCTCTTTTGTCTTTTGGTGCTATCAAAGACATTAAAGACCGTAAGGAAAAAGAGTTTGAAGATTTTGCTGATTTGTTCTAAAGAATGGTTATTTGATACAGAAAGGAATAATCTATGAAAGAAGGAAATTATCTGGTAGTAGGAACTACTGGAAGCGGCAAAACAAGCCGTTTTGTCAATGGTTTGGCAGCAAAGTGTGCTGAAACGGGCGAAAATTTAATTGCAATGTGCAGAGTGAATGATATTCCCAAAGAGCTGTTTTCTTTCTTGGATGAAAAGGGTTTCAAGGTTTGTATCATAAATATTGGAGACTCTTTACCTGATATGATGGCATTTGA
>JAZQBN010000164.1:0-18158 GCA_045545795.1 Oscillospiraceae bacterium | reverse complement strand
GAATGTAGGCATTGAGTCACCATAAGTAAACGACAATGTTTTTATGTCAAATTCTTCAATAGGAATTTTAATGTAAGCACAGTTTTCAAACCAAGTGGTTAACCAAGGGCTGTGTTCAATTGTCATATAGTAAGGTACATTTCTTTTAATAATTCCGCCTTTTTCGATAAACTTGCTACGAAGAATAGCCTCGCAGTTTCTTCTGTATTCAGCATATTTTTCGTGTCTTTGAGCACATTGGGAATTAGGCATTTCTTTTTTGATTTTATTCAGAACGTCATTTGCTTCGTTTAGTGGTAAATCAGATAAATTAGTAAACGGTGAGCCTGAGCTTTCATAATAATGATATAAATACATATTTACTTATTTTCCTCCATCATCCCAATAACTTTCTCAACCGAAACACATTCCGCATATCTGTTCTTCCACATAAACTCATTATAATAGCGGTAGCTTTCCTCCGCACTCATAAATTCATTGTCAAAAGTTGAGTTTGAATATTCAGGAACAATAACCCTGAAACCGTGTTCAAATCCGCATTTTACCGTCGCATCAATGCAGTATTCCGTCTGTAAACCAACCACAACAATTTCTTTTTCACACTTACCACGAAGATACTCAAGCAAGCCTGTTCCATTGAATGAGCTGTTTACAAACTTGTCGAAAATCCGTTCATTCGGTATAGGTGCAATTTCTTCATAAATTTCAAATTCGTCAGTACCTTTTGTTAAAGCTTGTCCAACACCGTCATCGTGCCTTACATAAATAACCTCAATATTGTTTTTTCGTGCTTTTTCAATTAACAACTTTATATTTGAAATAAACGTGTCAAAATTGTATAGCTTTTCGTTAGTGATAAGCTTCTGCACATCAACAACCAATAAAACCATAACCTTTTCCTCCTAAAGTGCGTCAACATCATTACGAATTCTTATTCCAATCAGTTCATCATTCTCATCAAACACAAGATAAGCACAAACGGATACACAAAACGGAGCATAATATTCGCCTAAAAATATATCCAGAGCTTTCTTGCCGATAATTTTTATATCAGGGTCATCCTTGTCATTTGAAAATTCAAAGCCAATTTGTCCAGATGGATAAATTGATAACCCACCATTTAAGTTTTCGGCACGTTTTTCCCATTTTTTATGATTATCAACAATCTCAACAGCATCATCGTAACTTGTTCCAAGTGGTATTGTTTTAAGTATGTAATTGCTGACGGATACTTCTGTTCCCATAAGAGGAAATATATTAATGAAAAAATTGCAGATTACTATAAAAGAAATTAATGCAGCAATTGTTATTATAAATGCTTTTGTTTTTTTATTCACTGTCTGTTCCTCCTAAATCCCAACAAAATCAAAATCAGGCGTGTACTCTTCCTTAGCCGAGGACTTCTCCTGCATAAATTCGTCAAAGTCAGCGTTTGTAATTTATCTTACCATAAATTCCTACCAATATATTATTTACACATTTTCTTTATCTCAGTCGAATTCTTGACAATACTGTAAACTGACATTGTAACTATAACAATACTTACCCCAGCACCTGTCAGCATTATCATAAGCTGCTGCATATCAGCCGACATTTCTCCGCCGAATTCGGAAAACATAGCCGTCTCCAAAGAAAGCATAGAAACCAGTGCAGAAGCCATACTGATTATCTTTGTCATTGACATTACAGGACTTCCGAGTTTTCTGTATTTCACAAGGTTGACAATCGCAAAAACAGTTATTCCGAATGTGTACGCCGCCATAATGTAAATCAAAACACCGTGATACTCATAGCCTTTGTTCTGATATACAATCATCAGCACCGCCCCCGACAGAAACAAATTTAACGTAAGCAGAATATATCCGCAAAGACGTGAACGTTTCAATTCCTTCAATCTGTCATTGCCAATGCCGATAAGGTTTATAAAACGTATCAGCAGAAAACGCATTACTGATAAAATTATGTAATAAAATGCTATTACACCAAACCAAGCTGTATGGTACATAAATCCAAGAATAATATTAAATGCTGAATAAAGCAGATTTATACCAAGTAAGCCATAAAGTGAAATATGAGTACGAAACGGCATATCCGTCATAAGTCTTTCTCCGATTGGATTGCTGTAAATTTTCTGCTTTGCAGTACGATAATGTTTTGGAATAGCTTTTATACAGCACATAACAACCGTTGCCAGTGTGTAAGCCGATAACAGATAAGAAACAAAAGCCAATGGGTGAGTATCATATCCGTTGATAAAAATGTAAATGAGTGCAGCTGTGCATATCACTACAAGTATGATTATCAACCACATCTGCGGATACAAAAGCTTTATAAGCTTTTTAAATTTATCCATAATTTCCTCCTAAATCCCCACAAAATCAAAATCAGGCGTGTACTCCTCCTTAGCCGAGGATTTTTCCTGCATAAAACCGTCCAATCCAAGTTCTTCCGCCTTGTCCAGCACAAAATTATACTCAAACGTGGAAATCCGTCTTGAAAGCTCTTTGAATTCATTGCTCCGATAAAACGGCGTGTACTGACTCATAAGGCTGATTAAAATTTCGTCCTTAGGTAGTTTTTCAGCAATCCACTCCAACACCTTGACTGAGTCGTGCCTGTGAGTCGGCAGGGTAAGGTGCCTTATGACCAAACCTCTCTGCATAATCCCGTTTTCATCAAGCTTATACCGTCCAACCTGCCTGTGCATCTCTTTCAGTGCCGCAGTAACAACCTCAAAATAATTCTCCGCAGAGGAATACTTCTTTGCAATCTCATTGTCATAATACTTGAAGTCAGGCAGGTAAATGTCAACATAACCTTCAAGCATTTTCAGCGTTTCAACACGCTCATACCCACCCGTGTTGTATACAATCGGAATATTAAGTTTACCCCTGCATAAATCCAGCACTTCAATAATCTGCGGAACAAACTGCGTCGGGCTGACAAGATTTATGTTGTGTGCACCATTTTCCTGCAATTCAAGAAAAATCTCAGCAAGTCTATCTACCGTAATTTCCTTGCCGTGCCCCTCACAGGATATTCTGTAATTCTGACAGAAACGGCATTTCAGACAGCAACCCGAAAAAAATACCGTACCCGACCCGTTTGTACCCGAAATGCAAGGTTCCTCCCACATATGCAGATAAGCCTTTGCCGCACGGATAACAGCCTTTTCGCCGCAGAAGCCTGTTCCATTATATCTGTCAATTCCGCATTGCCGAGGGCAAAGTGTGCAGTTATGTAAATCCATAATAATTCTCCATAATCGTAAAAATGATTTATACTATTATAACATATAAATTATTATCTGTAAATTGTTGAAATTAAATCGGGATATTGGTATAATATATGTATATCAAAATCAACGGGGGAATAAAATGAAAACCGTACTCATAACAGGCTCATCAAGAGGAATAGGCAGAGCAACCGCAGTAACCTTTGCAGAAAATGGATATAATGTTGCCATCAATTACAATAAATCGTCAGAAGCAGCAGAAAATCTTTGCTATGAACTTGAACGATATGGCGTAAAGGCTAAAGCCTTTCGAGCAGATGTTGCTGATAAATTCGCAGTAAATGAAATTGTAAAGCAAATTGAAGCTGATTTCGGCAGAATATCTGTCCTTGTCAATAACGCAGGTATTGCCGAACAGACGCTTTTCTCCGATATTACCGAGGAAATGTGGGACAGAATGTTTGACGTCAATGTAAAAGGTGCATATAATTGCACTCAGGCTGTCCTGCCGCATATGATACACAATAAATACGGCAGAATTATAAATGTTTCCTCAATGTGGGGAATTTCAGGTGCATCCTGTGAGGTACATTATTCCGCATCAAAAGCTGCACTAATCGGCTTCACTAAAGCACTTGCCAAAGAAGTAGGATTGTCGGGAATAACCGTAAACTGTGTTGCCCCAGGTGTAATTGCAACAGAAATGAACGGACACCTTTCCGATGATATTATAGAAGAACTGAAAAACGAAACACCCCTCAACAGAATAGGAACTCCCGAAGATGCTGCAGAAGCAATTTTTTTCCTTGCATCCGATAAATCAAGCTTCATCACGGGACAAACCCTGTCTGTTGACGGCGGATTTATAGTGTAAAGGGGTTTGCTATGACAGCTAAAGAACTTCTGCGTGTTACCTCACAGATAGGCAGTATGCTGTTGGAATACGGTGCTGAAATATACCGTGTAGAAGACAGTATAGTCCGTATTGCTGCCGCATATGGTTTCAATACCGAAGACAAGACAATCGAGGTATTCGCTATCCCTACAAGTCTGATTATCACAATTAATAACGGTGATGAAGCTCCGATAACCCAGATGCGAAGTATTATGCACCGTGAAACAAATCTTGACAGGGTTGACAAGCTTAACAACTTGTCACGTTTTATTTGTACTGAAAGACCCGATGCATCAGTAATTAACAAACATCTCGAAGAAATCAGAAACCGTAAGGTATATAAATATCCTGTGCAGATTATCAGCTATGCCGTGGTTGGTGCAACCTTTGCACTGTTTTTCGGAGGAAAACTTCCGGATTCAGCAGCGGCGGCAGTTATTTCGATAATTGTGTGGTTTGTTTCAAATTCCGTAAACAAAATCAAGCCCAGCGTTTTCTTTGAAAGTGTTATATGCTCCGTTGTAACAGCCTCTTTGGCAGTAATAATCTCAAGAATTGGATTTACAGACAGCTTTGATAAGGTTATTATCGGCGTATCAATGAACCTTGTCCCCGGAATAACCCTGACAAACTGTATGCGTGATTTTATTGCAGGGGACTTCCTTGCAGGAATGTATACCCTTGTTGAAGCCTTGCTTGTAGCTGTCGGAATGGCAGTGGGTGCAGCTTCGGCAATTGCTTTGTTTACTATTGTATAAGGAGGGCTTTAAGTGCAGATTGACAATGCTTTACAGCAAATAATTCTTCCGTGCCTTTACAGTCTGATTGCTTCAATAGCATTCGGGGTGCAGTTCAATATCAAGCTTCGTCATATGATTATGGCAGGAATTGGCGGAACTCTTACACAATTTATATTTCTCGCCTTTGAATTGAGCGGAACAACTGAAATGCTGTGTTATTTCTTTTCGGCAGCAGCCGTATCCGTATACTCTGAAATAATGGCACGGCGGCTTCGTGTTCCCGTAAATATGTACCTTGTAATCGGAATAATTCCTCTTGTTCCCGGAGGCTATATGTACAATACAATGATAACCCTTATAGGTGGGGACACTGATATGTTTTTCGAAATGTTTCTTACCGCTGTTGGTATAGCAGGTTCTATAGCAATGGGTGTTTTTGCTGTTTCCGCACTTGTAAGACTTATAAGAATTATAGGACATAAGACAATAAGACTGTAAAGCTTTGAAGCTTTATAGAAGCAACTGCGTATGAAACTATTTCATATATGTAAAGTCATAAGTTCTGATAGTAAATAATGCACAAATTTGATTTTGTTTTTTTGTTCGTTTATCCTTTTGCGTAATTATTGACAAAACACATCAAATACTATATACTTGTATTCAATGATGTTCGAAACACAATATGTTGTGGTTGGTATAAATGAGGAGGTACAATATTTATGATTACACAAATCAGAAAACGAGATGGCAGAGTAGTAACCTTCAATATTGAAAAGATTGCTCAGGCTATATATAAAGCAGCTCAGTCTGTGGGCGGAAGTGATTATAATACCGCACTTGAACTTGCCGATAAGGTTTGTGACGCAGTTGAACTCAAATATGGAAAGTGCGTCCCTACCGTTGAACAGGTTCAGGATATGGTTGAAAAGGTACTTGTTGAAGACGGTCACGCTAAGACAGCAAAATCCTATATTCTCTATCGTTCCTCCAGAACCCGTGCCCGTGAAATGAATACAAAGCTTATGAAAGTATATGAAGACCTTACCTTCAAGGCTGCAAAGGACAGCGATATCAAGCGTGAAAACGCAAATATCAATGCCGATACAGCTATGGGTACTATGCTTAAATATGGCTCAGAGGGTGCAAAGCAGTTTTATGAAATGTATGTACTCGACCCTAAGCACGCAAAGGCTCATAATGAGGGCGATATCCATATCCACGACCTCGACTACCTCACACTGACGACAACCTGCTGTCAGATTGACCTTATCAAGCTGTTCAAGAACGGTTTTTCCACAGGTCACGGTTTTCTCCGTGAACCAAACGATATTTACAGCTATTCAGCACTTGCTTGTATCGCAATCCAGTCCGACCAGAATGACCAGCACGGCGGACAGAGCGTGCCAAACTTTGAATATGCAATGGCTGAGGGTGTAAAGAAAACATACCGTAAGAAGTATGTGTATAATATTGCCCGTTGTCTGGAAATGATTGCCAAGCTTGACGATGGTCAGGAAATCAGTGACAAGATTGCTGATGAAATCTGGGAAGAAAAGGGTATATATCCTGTTCTCGGCAATGATAACGGTTATAAGGAAGCTGAGTTTGAAAAGCTTTGCAGATATGTAGATGCTGCAACTGCTGAAAGAATTCAGGAATTTAACTTTAAAAATACACTCAAGGAAGTTGACCGTGCTACATATCAGGCTATGGAAGCACTTATCCATAATCTCAATACAATGAACAGCCGTGCAGGTGCACAGGTTCCGTTCAGTTCCATCAACTACGGTCTTGACACTTCTCTTGAAGGAAGAATGGTTATCAAGAATGTTCTCCTCGCTCACGAAGCAGGACTCGGAAACGGCGAAACGCCTATTTTCCCAATCCATATCTTCAAAATCAAGGAAGGCATCAACTATAATCCCGAAGACCCCAACTATGATATGTTCAAGCTTGCCTGCCGCGTATCAGCAAAGCGTCTTTTCCCGAATTTCTCATTTATTGATGCACCTTACAACCTTAAATACTATAAGCCCGGCGATTATAATTCCGAGGTTGCA
This sequence comes from Oscillospiraceae bacterium, assembly GCA_045545795.1. Lineage (GTDB taxonomy): Bacteria > Bacillota > Clostridia > Oscillospirales > Ruminococcaceae > RGIG8773. The sequence continues at coordinate 11,228 of JAZQBN010000164.1, read as the reverse complement.
TATATGGGCTGCCGTACAAGAGTTATCGGTAATGCCTATGACCCGTCCCGCGAAATCGTAACAGGCAGAGGTAACCTCAGCTTTACTTCAATCAATCTGCCTCGTCTTGCAATCAAGGCTAACCATAACGTTGGTGCTTTCTTTGAAAGTCTTGATGAAACAATGGACCTTGTATGCGAGCAGCTTATGGCAAGATATAAAATTCAGGCACAGAAGTGCGTAAGAAACTACCCATTCCTTATGGGACAGGGCATTTGGATTGACTCCGATAAGCTCGGACCAAATGACCAGGTCGGCGAAGTTCTTAAACATGGTACACTTTCTATGGGCTTTATCGGACTTGCTGAGTGTCTTAAAGCACTTGTGGGCAAGCACCACGGCGAAGACGAAGAAGCAAGAAAGCTTGGTCAGGAAATTGTTTCCCATATGCGTGCAAGAATGGACGAGGAAACAAAGCGTTCTGGTATGAATTATACCCTCCTTGCAACACCTGCTGAGGGACTGTCAGGCAGATTTATCCGTATGGATAAGAAGCTTTTCGGTGAAATCAAGGGTGTAACAGATAAGGATTACTACACCAACTCTTTCCACGTTCCTGTATATTATCCAATAAATGCATTCGATAAGATTAAGATTGAAGCACCTTATCACGAACTTACAAACGCAGGTCATATCAGCTATGTTGAGCTTGACGGTGACCCGCTGAACAACCTTTCTGCATTTGAAAAGATTGTACGCTGTATGAAGGAGTCAGGTATCGGCTATGGCTCTATCAATCACCCTGTTGACAGAGACCCTGTTTGCGGATATACAGGTATTATCGGCGAATGCTGTCCTAAGTGCGGTCGTCACGAAGGCGATGACGGTCTTGAATTCGAGCGTATCAGAAGAATTACAGGCTATCTCGTTGGTACACTTGACAGATTTAACGACGCTAAGCTTGCAGAAGTTCGTGACCGTGTCAAGCATAATGTCTGAGGTTGAAAAATGTTATCTGAAAAATTAAGAATTGCGGGAACCGTCAACGACTCGATTGTTGACGGTCCCGGAATACGTTTTGCGATATTTACTCAGGGATGTCCTCACCATTGTGAGGGGTGTCATAATCCGCATACTCACGATTTTGAGGCTGGGGAGCTCGTTACACTTGAAAGTCTGCTTGAAAAGGTGAAAGCCAATCCTTTGCTTGATGGTGTAACCTATAGCGGCGGAGAACCTTTCTGTCAAGCTGAACAGCTTTACATATTAGGCAAAGAAATTAAACAGCTGGGCTTGAACATTGTAACCTATACAGGCTATACCTTTGAATATCTTACAGAACACGCAAATTCTAAGAATTATTACAATGAATTGCTTTCTGTAACAGATTATCTCGTTGACGGTCCATTTGAGCTGGATAAAAGAGATATACTTCTCCGTTTCAAAGGAAGTTCAAACCAGCGAATAATTAACGTGAAAAAGAGTCTGATTGAAAAAAAAGCTGTTGAAACTGAGCTTTGATACTTGAAATTATTAAGGAAAAGTGTTATATTAGAATATGATTAAATGTAAAGGAGTAAAACCTTGAAGCGTATTCGAAATATAGCACTTGTTTTTTTTATGACAATTACAATTCTGGCGATGTCTTCCTGTAAGGAAGATGACGGCTCAGGATATATTTATAGAATGAATTTGCAGAATAATCCAAAAAATCTTGACGCACAGATGGCAACCGATAAAGAGTCAATTATGATAATCACGAATATGATGGAAGGCTTGATGAAAGTCCAGTCATCAGGTGCAATTGTCCCGGCAGCAGCGGAAAGCTTTGAAATGTCAGAGGATGGTCTTACATATACTTTTTATCTTAAGCAAAATCAGAAGTGGGATACATTGGCTGATTTTACTGCGGAAGTAACTGCCGACGATTTTGTGTTTGCATTTCAGAGAATATTTGACAAGGAAACAAATTCACCGTACAGCAAGGACTACCTCTGTATAAAAAATGCGTCAGCTATTGTAAATGGAGTTATGGATATAAGCGAGTTGGGTGTTAAAGCAACTGATAAATATACAGTTGAATTTACTCTGGAGTATCCATATTATGATTTTCTTACTCTGCTTACCAAAAGTGCGGCAATGCCCTGTAACCGTGATTTTTTTGAATTTACTATGGGGAAGTATGGTATGTCAGCAGAAGCGACTGCATCAAATGGTGCGTTTTACCTTAAGGAATGGAATTACGACCCATACTGGGATAACAATTACATAATAATGCGTCGAAACAAGGCTTTCTCAGAAAATCAGTATGTGTACCCCTATAGTATTAATTTCTTCATAAAAGGTGATGACAATGATGACAGCCTAAGCTATTCAGAAGGCGATGTAGATTGTTATGTTGCGGAAAAATACGACAGTAAAATATTTGCAGACAGTAATTATACAGCATATCAGACCAAAACTGTCGGCTTGCTGTTTAACATAAATTCTGAAAATCTTGATAATTATGAAATACGCGAAGCACTTTCAAAATCAATTAACCGCGAGTCATATGCCCATAAATTATCAGAAAATCTTTTTACAGCCTATGGAATAATCCCGGGAAGTGTTTCTGTCCAGGGAAAATCATATCGTGATTTGTCACCTGATAAGCTGCTGTCAGTATATGATATTAATTCAGCATCTCTATGGGAAAAGGCATTAAAACAATCCGGTAAATCATCTGTTGATAATCTGAAAATAACAGTACCTGACAGCTTTGCAGAAAATGAACTTATATACAATATATCTGACCAATGGCGTGAAAATCTTCTTTTGTACAGCACGGTGGAGCTTGTGTCAGAAGTAGAGTACGAAGCAAAGCTTGCTGATAATTCCTTTTCGATAGCACTTGTAGAACTGAATGCAGAAGAAAATTCTGTGTTTGAATTTTTGGAATATTTTTCATCCGGCAATTATTCTGATGCTTATCGTACCACAAGCCTAAATAATGATATCAGAAATGCATATTCTGCTGCGAGCCTTTCAGAGGCAGTTGATAAGTATACCAAAATAGAAAAAAATATTTTGGATAAATATGTGTTTGTTCCGTTATTTTATAAAAACGAATATTTTATTTGCGATAAATCATCATGCGATGCTGTATATTATCCATTCAGTTCGGCAGTATCATTTACAGAAGCTAAGTATTTTGATTAAAATAGGTGACGTTCAATATGGAAAACAATGAAAATAATCCTCAAAAAGGACTGAAAGAGTTTTTATTCCAACTGCCTAATCATATTAAAATAATGCTAATTGTAAGTGTGTTCTTTCTGGTTTTTGGTTTTTTATTGAATGCAAGCAGTGAATTGGAAGAAACTAAGTTTACGGTTTATACCTTGTCGAGTGAGGAATTAAACGGTGATACATATACATCAAGAACAACTTTTGATGATTCCGATATATGGGAAACGGAGGCTTATTCAGTAAATGAAGCTGCTGCAACAACCGTTGCACCGCTTGAAACTATACAGGAAACAACTTCCGCAGTCAGGTTTCCGTTAGATATCAATTCAGCAACTATAGATGAGCTTATTCAAATTAACGGAGTAGGTACTGTAACTGCCAAAAAAATTATTGATTATCGCAATAAATACGGATATTTTTATGATTATACCGAATTGCTCAATATTGACGGAATAGGAGAAAAAAAGCTTGCTAATCTGATGGAGTATATTTACATTTCAGATGAATTGCTGAATATTTCAATAACGGAATCGGTCGCTGAAAATATTGTTACATCTGTTCCCGTTACCGAAACTGAGATACCTGAAACAGTTACAGTAACAGTTGAAATCTCTGAAGCAACGGAAGCACCTGAAATAACCGAACCGGAAACTGAAACCGAAACCGAAGAATTTTTACTCGTAATAGAAGAAATTGAAAGTGACACCGAACTTGAGGAGGAAAATACCGACATATATGAAGATGAGTCCGAATACGAAGAAACTACAGTAACCGCATCTGAACGGTATGTTAATTTTCCCATAGAATTAAATACAGCAACAGCAGAAGAACTGATGTGTATTGACGGAATAGGTGAATATACAGCATATAAAATTATTGAATATGCAAATATGTATGGCTTTTACAGCGTAGAGGATTTACTTAATGTTGACGGCATAGGATTTGCAAAGCTTGCTTTGATATCGCCATATGTATATGTAAATGCAGCAGTCCTTCCGCCTCAGACCGAGATTACTGTAACATATGAAACCGAAACCTTTACACAATATACAAAAGTCTCTTCGGAAACAACTATCCCAAGGGTTAATATTAATACATGCAGTAAATATAATTTAATGCAGCTTCCGGGTATAGATGAGAATTTAGCTGCAAAAATAATTGAATTTCGTGAAACGATAGGGGGGTACTTAAAGCTTGAGGAATTGAGTCTTGTTGAGGGAATGACAAATGATAAATTGTCAGCAATATGGAATTACATTTACATTTAAATTTGAGGAGGACAAACAATGAAAAAAATCACATCGTTATTCTTTAGTTTTGTTTTTGCACTTATGTCATTTACTGCAGCTCTTTCTGTAAATGATTCACTCAGCGTAAGTGCTGCCAAAGTGTATGAAACCCCTTATTATTATAATCAGATGACAGATGAAGCACAGGAAGTTTACGATACTCTTAAAGATGCTGTTCTGGAATGTAAAAAAACAATCACGATTAAATGTGACATTGAGCAGGAAGACTTTGAAAAAATTGCAGAATTGCTTATTCTTCACGACCCTATGACATTCAATCTTAAGGATATAGAAGCTAAGTCCGCTACAAGAACTTCAATTACATTTAAGCTTAAATACAGATATTCAAAAGAGTCGTATGAAAAAATGGTAGCAAGCTATGAAAAGGCAGTAGATAAAATTCTTGCCAAGCTTGATGATGATATGACAACCTACAGCAAAATCAAAACCATTCACGATTCTATAGCAAACCTTGCAGTATATGATATGGATTATAAACTGAGTGATACTATGTACGGCACAATTGTCAAGAAAAAAGGCAAATGTGACGGATATGCAAAGACATTTTCCTACATATGCGGTCAGGCAGGTATAAGAACAGTAACCGTTATAGGCAACGATATTTATTCAACAGATGGCACACTCCATATGTGGAATAAGGTTTACTATAACAAAAGGTGGTATAATGTTGACGTTACATGGGATGACCCTGTAGGAAATATGAAGAATAACCGCCGTTATGATTTCTTTATGGTAAGTGACAAGAGTTTAAGTAAGACACATACCGAAGATAACCTGAGCTTTACTGTGCCTGCTGCAAAGGATAGTTCCAAAACATATTTTAAGGTGTATAAAAAATATGCTGAGGATACCGCAAGTGCCAAAGCACTTATTCAATCCGAAATGGATAAGGCTGCCAAAAATGGAGCAAAATATATAACATTACAGTGTGCAACAGATAGTGTATATAAGAATGTTTGCAAGTATGTTAATGATATAGAGGCAATTTGCAAGGTTCTTGAAAAATCAGGTAAGAAAAATAAAAATCTTGTGACCGACCTGTATTCATATGGAAACAACGACGAGTACAGAACTATTAAAATATATATTTTCTATAAGAATACAGATTTAGATGATTACTATATCGGTGATGTGGATAAAGATATGGCAGATGCATTGGATTATTATGGAATAGATTAATTTTGAAAATGATGATTGTTTTGATAACAATCATCATTTTTTGTTTAAGATAACTAAAATAAATAATTGTACTTGACATAATCAAAAATAAATGATATAATAATTAACGTTGTTCGGGGTGTGGCGCAGATTGGTAGCGCGCTACCTTGGGGTGGTAGAGGCCGTGGGTTCAAGTCCCGTCACTCCGACCAATGAAATAAACCTCTCAAATGGCTTGAATACGCCGTTCGGGAGGTTTATTCTTATATTAAATTATGGTTTTGGACAACTTTTGGACAACTGAACTTGTTTTATCCTGTCTTTTTTGTTCGGAATTTATCGTTCAGATGGAGCGTGTTTACGACTTCATCAGTGGCTTTTGCTTTGAATTCATTGAAGGCGTGAGTGTAGACAGACAAAGTTGTATTCGGATTTGAATGTCCAAGAATATCTGCTACTGTTTTAACATCTGTTCCTTTGGCGATCATAACGGAAGCTACAAAGTGTCTCATTGAATGGATACCGTAAAAGTCCATATTATGTTTTGCACACATCTTTTTCAGATAATTGTAGGGAAGACCGTTGTACATTATCTTGGTATAGGTACTGTCGCAGAAAAGGTAATCATCATCCGAGTGGCTGATACCCATAAATGCCTTCTGGTGAATTTCCTGTGCTTTATATGTCAGGAAAAGGTCGATAATAATCTGTGGAAGCTTAATCATACGCACAGAACTTTCGGTCTTGGTGTTGCCAATATACATTTCTTTGTTCTTTCTGGAATAGTTGGCAGCTCTTTCAACTTTAAGAATATGGGTGTCAATATCAATATCACTGTACCTTAATCCAACGATTTCCGAACGTCTGAGTCCGCATATAATTGCAATCGAAGCGAAAAGCTGGTATTTAAGCGGTGCTTCGGAATATAAGATTTCAACAAATTCTTCTGCCTGTTCAGGAGTATAAATCTTTCTTTCCTTATGAACGGCAGGCGGGAGCTTAACATTTGTACAAGGGTTTTTAGTGAGCATTTCAATTCTTACAGCATAATCAAACACTTCCGATACAAATGAACGATAGTGCTTTATCGTTTTGTAGGAAAGTCCTTTTTCAGGATTAGTCTTGTTTACGCCTGGTTTTGTAAGAGAATTGATAAAGTTCTGAATGTGAATGGTTTTTATTTTATCCATTCTCATATCACCGATAGCTTCGTATGTACGTTCCTTAAAATCCTCGCAGCGTTCACGGGTAGTTGTTGCCTGCTGAATGTCTGCATAGTCTGTAAACCACTTTTCAGCAAAAGCTCTGAATGTGATGTTTGGCAGTATCGCAAGAGAATTTATCTGCTGTTCGTACTCGTATGCGATTGCTTCTACTGCTTTGTCACGTCTTTTCTCGGTAAGCCCCTCAAATCGTGGATCATCAAATCTGACGGTCATACACGAAAATTTGGGCGTACCTTTTTCGTTCTTACCGCAGAATACTCTGATACGGTAAGCATTTTCTCTTTTGGTAATGTTCATTACATTACTCCTTTTGTGGTTGCGAAAGGACATAAATATGGTTGGATGGTTTCTGTCCTTTCTGGGTGGATACCTTCTGTAATCTCTCTGTCTGTTGCCGCAGACGGGGAGATTATTTTTATTTAACCTGCTTTTTCTTAACAGAATTAAATAGCTGATAAAGGAACTTATCCTTTGAGATAAGGACATTGTAATAAAGTCTATCAAATGATTCGTAATCAGGAACACCGTCTTTTTCAGGAACGTTGCCTTTCTTACGCTCATTTGCTCTTGTTCTGTTTATTTCTGTAAGTTCTTTAAGCTCCTGCCGAAGTTGTGCTATGCCTTTTTCGTCAACTGTTTGTTTTTCTTCAGCACGGTCTATTCGCTGTTTCCATTTACGGTAAAGACTATTGTAAAGCACTTCATTTTCGGAAAGCTTGCCATAATAAGCCATAGTATTCTGTGATTTCTTTTTCTTCCTACATTCTGCGGAACAAAGAACATCACCGTGTTTCTTGCCTGACAGAAACAGTTTACCACAGCTCATACAGCTTCGAGGAAACATTCCTATTGCATAAAGCTCGTCAAGATAATATCTGAATAATCCGATAAAGTTATAATCAGTAGCTATATATAGCTCATCCTTAATATAAAAAGCCTTGAAATCATTGCCTATATCGGATATTTTATCTGGATAACAGCTTTTCAGCACCTCAAAAGAACTATGCTTGTGACTTGCATTAAGCGTAAGGTGCTTTTGAGCTTCGATAAATGTATCAGAAAGTATTGGAGTTTCCACAAAAGAAATCATATTAGTAAACATCTTGTGCTTTTTAATGAGTTCGTCATCGTAGTTCCAACGTTGTGTATTGACTTCAATAAATTTCTTGTATTCTGACAAATAGTCGGATAAAACATTAAATCTTTCTTCATCAGTACTACCCGAAAAATCAAATACCAATTCTCCGAGTTCACGTTCTTCGGTTATAATGTTTTTCATTTGATTATCAAAAAATTCATTGGCATATCCAATACAATAGAGGATATGCTCTTTTTTATTGTAAATATCCAGGGATACAGCGAAAAAAGAGTTCATAAAAAAGCCGTGGTTGACCATAAGAAAAATATTCCCCCTTGTTTTTGTGCAGTTTTGTCAAAGAAAATCGATGTAATTATTGAAAACTCAAAATATATAAAACTATACTCACTGATATAATTATAGAGGTTACGGGCATTTTTGTCAATGTACAAGATAAACAAAATATGTGTATTGACTTATAACAATATCTATGATATATTATATTTAACAAGAAATATCCAGTGTATTTCAAGTTGTTTGATTTTAATAAATATATTGTACAGGAGGAATAATCAATGAGTAATGAAATCAGTAAACCCGTAACCCTTATGACAATCCACGAAGCGGCTAAAACAGGTATTATGCCTGAAAATACATTAAGACGTATGTGCAGAAGCAATGCCGTACCTTGTTTGCATATTGGCAGAAGAACGCTCATCAACTATGATTTGCTTGTATCTTTCCTTAATGATCCAAATAATTATATTAAGGGCGGTGGAATAAATGGATAGAAAAGTAGAAGCGGTTATTGTTGTGAAAAATGAATTGCTTGGAGGATGATTATGAGTGCCAAAACTATTTCTCACGTTCAAGGAAAGGGCAGCATAGCACATAACAACAGACTGTTTTCTCCAAAGAATGTTGACAGTAGCAGAACTGCCTATAATATTTGTTATATCAGTCAGTCGATTGCAGAAGCTTACAACGAACTTTTTGGTAAGGCTGTTGAGGAATACAACTCAAAACAAAAGCGTTCCGACCGTAAAATCAAGAATGGGTATTATGAGCATTTGTTTAATCGCAGTCCTTGCAATACAGTTGTCGAGTCGGCTAATGGACAGAAAAGCTTCTATGAAGATGTTGTTCAGATTGGTACAAAGGACGATACAGGAGTTAATTCTGCGGATGCAGATTTGGCAAAGCTTTGTCTTGATGAATATATGAAAAGCTTTCAGAAGCGTAATCCTAACTTTCACGTTTTCAATGCTGTACTTCATATGGATGAAGCAACACCGCATTTACACATAGACTATATTCCTGTTGGTCATTACAATCGTGGAGTTCCTGTGCAAAATGGTCTTGCACAAGCTCTCAAAGAAATGGGATACGGCGGAGGCAAGGATGCTATCAACCGTTGGCGTCAATCAGAACGTAAGATTTTGAAAGAAATATGCCTTGCACACAGATTTGAAATTGCTGATGAAACTTTAGGACGTGGCTATTCTATGAAAGTTGAGGAATATAAGGAACATCAGGACAAAATACACGCTTATGAAGAAAGAGAAGCTGAACTTGAAAAAGAAATTCAGCCATTGCTTGAAGCTAAAACAATTGCAGATGATGTATCTGTGACAGGCGTAAAAATGCCGTTGGGCAATTCCCGCATTGTTTCAGAAAATGAATTTGAAGCTATCAATATGCAGAAAAAAGCTCTTGCGGTACAGGAAGAAACCATAAAAGCTAAAAATGCTCATCTTGATAAAGAACGCTTTTACACCGATATGAAAGAGCAGAAATTAAATGAGCGTGCTGAAAATCTCGATGAGCGTGAAAAGAGTCTTGATGATCGTGAAACTCAAATTGTTAAAAAAGAAAAATCCGTTGAAGCCAAGGTAAAGGCTGCTGACGAATTATACGAAAAGCAAATTGATATAAATACAGAGCTTGATAAGGTGAGTGCTGAAAATAAAACTTTGAAAACTAAGGTTCAGGGATATATTTTTATGCAAATGAAAATGGCAGAGTTGGAGTCTACTTTGAATTATACCAAACAAAAGCTTGATGAATCAGATGAAAAGCATATTCAGGAGCGTGAACGGGAACTGCAAAAATTATCTGAACAGCATAAATCTGAACTTGCTGAAAAGGATACAGCGTATAAAGCGTTATCATCTGAATTGACTTCGACAGCAACAGAACTTGAAAGGGTGCAAGGGGAACACACGGAATTAAAAAAGCAATACGGAATTTTGCAAAGTCTTATGGATGTGCTTTATGAAGTGGGAAGATATTTTGGCAGAAAGCTTGGAATAGATTTTGATAAGGCTGTGGATATGAGAATTGATAAATGGAGCTTTAGTCACATATTCAATAATGGACGTGAGCGATAAAAATCTGTATCTTTGATTAGGTACAGATTTTTTCTTTTTGGAGTGCAGAGGGAACGGCTGCTCGCTGTCCGCAGACAGCGAAATCCCCCTCGGAGAGCCCCGTGTACTTTTGATAATGGCTGTCAATGCCTTGTCAAAAGTACTAAGGGGTTAGTTTTGACAAAGTCAAAGCTAAATTTGCGGCTTCGCCACAGGAAATGTGTTGAATCCTATGAAACTAACATTGCTATATCCATATACTCGTCAACTAACAAACATATTTTTTATATATTATCCATTGCATTTACCGAGCTTAAGTGTTATAATAAAATATATATGGATTTTTGTCGGAGGGTTATGAAATGATTAAATTAGCAACCGTTTTCAGTGGTATTGGTGCTATTGAACATGCTTTATATAGAATGGGAATTGATCATAAAATTGTATTTGCCTGCGATAATGGTGATGTAGATATATTAACTAAAGAGATTGGTATGAATGTAGATGATATTGGAAATGAACTTTCTTCATTGAAGAAATCTATTGAAGAAATTCAGTTTAATGATGAGTATCAAGATCTCTATAAAAATCAGTTAAAGGAAATGTTGAAGGAAGCCAAATCAATACATAAGAGTATATTAAAAACGCTATCTGATATTGATAAAAATGAAATTAGTATAGCATCTACACTCAATGCTGTAATTAGTATGCCTGATATTAAGCCTTCACGATTAAAGGAGTACAAGAAGTTTCTTTCTGAATTGTCAATAGGTTCAACGCAACAAAAGCATTTAAAAGAACTTCAGATTATTCTTGAAATTAGTAATGACTTTAAAAAAGATAATTCTTTAGATGATTTAGGGAAAAAAATATCTTTTAG
>JAZQBN010000163.1:0-4447 GCA_045545795.1 Oscillospiraceae bacterium | reverse complement strand
TTCATACTGCTGTATGTGTCTGTAACTTCTGGGCATAAGAATTCCTCCTATGGTATTTATTTCATTATACCATAGGAGACTGTTTTTTTCTATTGTCCGTTTTTACTGGACTTGTGCAAAAAATCGGTATGCTGTAATTTTTATTATATCATTGCAGAGAGTTTTGGTTATGGAGCATATACTTTGGGAATACGCACTTCATTTTCTTTTCCAAGGTAGATTACTTTAGCCTCGCCGCCGCTGAACCAATTCCAATCCTTTATTCCTTGTTTAAAGCGTCTTACATAGTAGAAGCCAAGTGCTTTATTCTGTGCGTCACTGTACGCTTCTTCCATATATTCTTCCTTGAGTTTAAGCTTTTCAACAGAATCAATCAAGGTTTTTGCTTCACCTACTAAAGGTACTACTGAATATTGGCGATTTACCTTTACAATTCTCGTGGATACCTTTGTGAACTGAATTTTGTAGCAATAGCCTTCCGAATCGATAAAATACTGAGTCAAAGCCTTCATTGCGTCAAATTGAAGCGTTTTAACTATGTATGCAACCATCAATAAAAAAGCTCCTATCAAGCACCACACAATCACGCTTTGGTCTATAATTTCCTGCGACATCAGCAATCCAAGCATTACCGCTGTCGGTATTATGATAAGCAACGATACAATCCAAACGTGCGTGTGACTTCTGGCTTTTTTGCCTTGGTACGAATATACCTTGCAATTGGCAAGGTCGTTCATATCTGTTTCGGTCATCATTGTGTTCAAAATATATACCTCCGATTATTTATTCACCTTAAATAGAATACTTGCTGACCTGACTGCTGAGCTGTCGGGAATGTTCGGAGTTGTGCTGTGCGGCGGATTTCATACCGTCCATGCTTTCCGTAATCTGTCTTGTGGATTTGGTAAGCTTGCCTGCGCTGTCGGAAACAACGGCAACATTATGCGTGATTTCCTTTACGCTTGCGTTGATGTCGGAAATTGTCCTTGAAATGCTTGCACTCTGTTTTCCGATAGCAGACATCTGTGTGCGGATAGTGGAAGTTGTACTGCCGTATTCCTCACCGAGTGCCGCAAAGGAGTCGTAATCCTTGGCAACATCTGTGGAAACAAAGGTTATCATCTCGTTGAGCACGGTTGTAAGGGTTTCAACAGCGGAAATAATCTCGTTGTTGATGGTGTTGATTTCAGCTGCGGCACGGTCAATCTCGTTACTGAGCGTACCTACTTCCGTTGCAACAATAGCAAAGCCTGCACCTGCCTGTCCCGCACGGGCAGCTTCAATCTGAGCGTTGATACTAAGAATTCTGGTCTGACTTGCAATGTTACTGATTTCCTCAGCAATCTGCTTAACCTGAGTGATTTTTTCAACGTCCTGTTCAGCTTTCTGCATACGGGTCTGCATACTGTGGATACTGTTGAGGGTGTTCTTCTGATTTTCAACAGCTGTTGCGGAGCTTGTCTGTGCACTTTCGTTTGCCTTTTCAATCATCGTGCAAATCTGATTTACATTTTCAGCAAAGGCAACAATTTCCTCTGCACTTTCCGAAAGCTGCTGGGAAAGCTCCTTGCTGGAGCGTGCGCTTTCCTGCATATTGACGCTTATGCTTTCAAGCTCGCTGTTCATACCCGACATAATTCGTGTGTTGCTGCTGACAGTGGTGTTCATCTTTTCACCCGAAGAAACAATTTCATCTGCTGACTGAACAACTTCTTCAACAAGAGTACGGATTTGTCTGATAAACATATTCATATTGCCTGCGATAACTTCAAGTTCATCGCCTGTTCTGATGTCGATTTCTTTTGTAAGGTCGCCTGAGCCGCTTGCAAGCTCCTTGACCTTGTTGTTGAGCTTGTTCATTCCACGTCTGAACTTCATCATTAGAAGCAGAAGAACAGCAAGGCTTATTGCGTATGTAATAATGCAGGTAAGTATAACAAGGTTACGCAGATTTTCCATTTGCTCGTCAATCCAATTTGCACTGATATCAACGCCGATTGCACCGATAACCTCATTGCCGACAAAAATCGGACTGTAAGCTGAAACGTGACTGCCCCATTCATCTGTGAAAGGCTCGTCATCAACTTTTGTAATCTTTTCTGTAAAAGCGTCAGCCATAGCCTGAGTCATTTCGCATTCGTCGCCGATTGCACCCGGTTCTTCGGGGTCAGAGTCAACAACAAAAGTATAGCTTTCCTCTCCGTTTTTCTTCAAGGTGTAGATATACTCAATGTCAGCGTTATCTCTGAACACAGCAAGCTCGTCGATAATCTGCTGATATTCCGCAGAGCCTTCCTCGCCTACATCAATCGTCTGCAAAACCTCGCCCGTTACGCTCATTGCCGCACACTGTGCAACGTTTTTAGCATTGCTCTGAATTTGCCCGAACAGTGACGCCTCCGAGCGTGTGTAAGCCATATATCCAAGCACGGCATTACCTGCAAGCAGAAGGATTGCAAGCCATATAAACAGCTGAGTGAAAATTCCGACCTTACGCACTTTCATAAAAATTCCCCCTGATAAAGATTTGACTTTTCAAGTCACGGCGGAATAAAAAATGGCAAATTTATTTACCAATTTTAAATTTCAGTACACATATTGTAACATATTGTCAATACAAATACAACTGTTTTTGCGGAATTTTGTTACAAATACACAAGCAAAAACACTCTGATATATTGAAATTATTTGGAAGAAACTGAAATACAGCATACCGACTAAAAATCGGTATGCTGTAGTTTTTGTCTGACATTTTTGTATTGCAGCGGTGAAAACCTTGACATTTTCCGCACGGTATGATATAATACATAACGCTGGTTCGGAGGGCAGAACATTCAACGGAAATGTAATGCTGGATAAGACCGCAGGTTGAAATACCTGCTGTTTTATCCGGCTTTTTTTATGGAGGTATGGAAATGAAAAACAACAGCTTTACAGAGGGTGCGATACTGCCGAAGCTTCTGAAATTTATGCTGCCTGTATTGTTTGCAATGTTTTTGCAGGCGATGTACGGTGCGGTTGACCTTCTTGTGGTGGGACAATTCGGCACGGACGCTGACGTATCTGCCGTGTCAACAGGCTCGCAGATTGTACTGACAATAACTAACCTCATTGTCAGCTTTGCGATGGGAATTACTGTTGCGGTTGCACAGCGTATCGGGCAGAAGCGTCCCGAAGAAGCGGCACAGACAATAGGCACTGGACTTATAATATTTGCAATAACGGGTGCGTTTTTTACCGGTATAAGTGTTGTGGGTGCAAGCGGACTTGCGGCAATAATGCACGCCCCAGAGGAAGCCTTTGACCTTACAACAGACTACATAAGAATATGCGGCGGCGGGTTTATTGCTATTACGGCATACAATCTGCTGGGAAGTATTTTCAGAGGACTTGGTGACTCAAAAACCCCGTTGATTGCGGTTGGTATTGCCTGCGTGTTCAACATTATCGGCGACCTAATTTTTGTTGCCGTGTTAAATCTTGGTGCGGCAGGTGCGGCGATTGCAACGGTTATTGCACAGCTTATCAGTGTTGTGATTTCATTTTTCATTATCAGAAAAAAGGAGCTTCCTTTTGACCTGAAAAAATCTCATCTGAAAATTGAGGGAACGTATGCAAGGACTATCCTCCGTATCGGTACACCGATAGCCTTGCAGGATTTCCTTGTGGGAATATCCTTCCTTGTTATGCTTGCAATCGTGAACAGCCTCGGTGTAACAGCCTCCGCAGGTGTTGGCGTGGCGGAAAAGGTTTGTGCATTCATAATGCTTGTGCCTGCCGCATTTATGCAGTCGATGTCAGCCTTTGTTGCACAGAATTACGGTGCAGGGCATACCGACCGTGCCGTAAAGGCACTCAAAAGCGGAATTGCGGTATCAATGTGTTTCGGTGTTGTGATGTTCTGGGTAACATTTTTCCACGGCGACCTGCTGGCAGGAATATTCTCCAACAAGTCTGATACGGTAACTGCCGCATGGGACTATTTGAGAGCGTACGCAATTGACTGTCTGCTGACCTGCTTCCTGTTCTGTTTCATAGGCTTCTACAACGGTCTGGAGAAAACAAAGTTTGTTATGGTGCAGGGTATAGTGGGTGCGTTTCTCGTGAGAATACCCGTTGCGTTTTTGATGCAGCATATCGGCAACGGCTCGCTGTTCCTTATCGGACTTGCGACACCTTGTTCCACGGTTTTGCAGATTATTATGTGCTTTGCGGCTTATGTGCATTTTAAGAGGAATGTTCGGGGCAAGCAGATACAGATTGCTGATAAATATTGATATTAAAACAAACAGCATACCGACTCAAATGCACAAGTCCAGTAAAAACGGACAATAGAAAAAAACAGTCTCCTATGGTATAATGAAATAAATACCATAGGAGGAATTCTTATGCCCAGAAGTTACAGACACATACAGCAGTATGAAAAAGAAATAATTGAATTATTTGA
>JAZQBN010000162.1:0-6106 GCA_045545795.1 Oscillospiraceae bacterium | reverse complement strand
TCAAATCAGACTGTTTGTAAAACTGAATGCAACTTTTTCTATCAAATTTCAGCTTGAAACTTGCGTTTAGTTTTGCAATTTTCAAAGATTTTTTTACGTTTGGTGTACAAATTTTTACATAGGGTGTTGTGGTATAATGTAGGCAATGAAATAGGAGGTGCTCAATATGGAAAAGAAATACATGAGAAAGCTCATAACCTATCTTGTTATTGCCATTGTATCTATGATAGTTGTAATCAGATTCAGTCTTGATGATGACATAGACAATGCAGGACTGGTAATATTATATGTTTCTGCAATTATAACCTTGGTATTCGGGTCAATGTTTATGATAGGGGCAAGAAATGCCGAATACTTTATGAAAGAGTTTGCAACTAATGTTCAGGAGCCTGAAATGAATATTCAGAAGTTCGGCAATGGTATTTACTTCAATGGCGAGTACTACGAGCTGATGATTTTTCGTGGCGAGGAGGTTGCCTGCCGTGGTTTTTATATAAACGGCTATTCTGTGGACAAGCCTAAGAATTACATAGGCAGGTGCAGGCTTGCAGTAATCGACCATCACCCTGTCAGCAACGAGCCGTTCCGTTTTGAGCAGAATGCTGTTTATTACATTGATGAGTACGGAGTAGCTTACATTGTCAAGGATACCCAAAACAAGCTTGACCCCGGCTCAATCGGACATATTGAAACACTGTATGAGCAGTATCTTTACAAGGACGATTTCTGCAAAATGCTTATGGATTTGGTCAAGGAGATGAGTGATGCTGCTCCGTAATTCAGTACATCTGAATTGCAAAACTACTCATATAGGTGTACATAAAATCGCCCTGCAATCCGTTGACAAAAGCAACTGCCAATCGTATACTTAAAGCAGAAAACGACAATACAGCCAAACAGAAACCAATCCCCGTGCGGCGACAGTGAAATGCGATGCATGACTGCAGCGAGTCGCTGCGGGAGTTAAGGTAATTACAAGGTTATATCAAAAGATTGTCGCTGAATAGCAATTAACTTCGTTAATAAAATATTCAGCTCCCAATCATTTGAATGTTTTGTGTTGCCGCACGGGGTTATGGGAGGTAATTATGGTAAACAGCGATGTTATCAGGGTTTCGGAAATCCTCGGAATAAGCGTCAGGGACCTGTATCAGTTCAGCAACAATCAGGCGAAGCATTACCACCTTGCGTCAATACCGAAGAAAAACGGCGGAGTCCGTGAACTGAATGTGCCGTCCCATTATCTGAAGCATATCCAGCGTGTTATCCTTGACAAGCTGTTGTATGGTCTGCCTGTTTCGGAGTACGCAAAAGCGTATCTTCCCGAGGCGAAGCTGATTGACAATGCTTTGCCCCATATCGGCAAGGAAAAGGTGCTGAAGCTTGACATAAAAGGCTTTTTCGACAGCATTGACTGCGATATGGTTTGTTCGGTGTTCAGTCATCTCGGCTTTGAGTCAGCGGCAACGTCCTTGCTTGCCAATATATGTACCCTTGAAGGTGTACTTCCCCAAGGTGCACCAACCTCTCCGCATATTGCAAACCTTGTTATGACCTATTTTGATAACCGTGTCGGTGAGTTCTGCAAGGCGAGGAATGTTGCGTACACGAGATACTGCGACGATATGACTTTTTCGGGAATCTTTGACGAAAAGGAAATTATCAGTTTTGTTGAGCAACTTCTGTTGAAGCAGGGGTTTGAACTTAATCACAAAAAGACAGCCTGCATATCAGCTTCACAGCAGCAGAAGGTTACGGGAATTGTTGTAAACGAAAAGCCGCAGCTTTCTTCGGCTGAACGGAGAAAAATCCGTCAGGAAGTGCATTATCTGAGCAAATATACCGTGCTAAGCTGTATGCGAAAAATGGATATACATACCACGCAGATTGAGTATCTCACGTCCTTGCAGGGCAGGATTTCCTTTGCGTTGCAGATAAATCCTGACGATAAGAAAATGCGGGAGTATCATGATATTGTGCATGCCTTGCTGAAGAAAAAGACTGCTGAAAAACGCAAGAGAGTTCGTGCGGCGAGAATGAAATATTGATAGCGGTAATTGTTGACACCACGTCGCAACAGCGGTATAATTAAAGCAAACTTAAACGGAGGCAAACCCATGATTACAACAACCTACCCCAGCGACTACGTCGTGCTTGATATAGAAACAACAGGCCTCGGAACAGCTTGCGACATTATTGAAATTGCAGCAGTGCGTGTTCGGAACAACGTTATCACGGACGAGTTCGAGTCATTTGTGAAGCCGAGGGGGACAATCCCCTGGAATATAACCCGCCTTACAGGGATAACAAACGCAATGGTTGCAGGTGCACCGCCAATTGAGCAGGTTCTGTGCCAGTTCAAGCAGTTTGTGGGTGACGATATTCTTATCGGGCACAACATCAAAAGCTTTGATATGCGTATGATTTCGGCAAAGGCAACCGACTGTGGTATGTGCTTCGGAAACGAGCTTGTTGATACGCTTGCAATGGCAAGAAAGCTTCTTCCCACAAAGCATCACGGTCTTGCGGACGTGTGCAGTTATTACAATATCACCAACAGCAACGCTCACCGTGCACTGTCGGATGTTATTGCTACGCATGAGTGTTATCAGAGGTTGAAAGATGAGTGATTACCCCTCCCATGTTGAAAAATCTACATAATAATTTTGTAGGTGGACATTTAATGTCCACCTGTTTTGTTATAATATATTTAAAGAAGAAAACAAATTCTACATCAAGGAGGAATTACAATGATGAAAAACATACTCGGTTCAGTATTAACCTTCACAATCAACCGTTTTGAAGATTACAACACTATTACCTTCATCTATCGTATGGGGCAATTTGTAAAGGATTTATTTTAATTTTATACTGTAAAATACTGGACAACCTGCAATGAAAATGCTATACTATAATTATAAACTTTTTCTTTCATATAAATCATCGGTATACCCCGATGATTGTCAGAATGTCCTTTACACCCTTATGCGGACATTTTGATTATATGATATCTCCAATCAAAACACCGCCGATTTTTTCGTGCGGTGTTTTGACTTATATAGAAAAAAGCCACAGCAAATGCTGTGGCTCACGCTCATATAATATCAACCATTTCTTCAACAATCTGTGCAATTTTAACTGCCTTGTCAGCAGGAACTTTACCAAGTGCAGTTTTTATTCTCTGTACAGCTTCCTCCGAAGTTGGTTCAGGGTTTGTCGAAAAGCTCATCAATTCTGACATTGGAATTTTCAAGCCTTTACATATTTTATATATGGTTTCAACCGTAGGACATTTTTCTCCACGCTCAACCTGACTCAGATAGGCAGGATGAATATCAGAGTCAAACGCAAGGGTTTCCTGACTCATTTTCTTCATTACACGAAATTCACGTATACGGTTTCCCACTGTATATGCTATTCTTTCACGTTCAAAACTCATACTGCACCGCCTATTCTTTCTATATTTATACTTTATACCTTGTTGTAAAGATATTCAATTGTCTATAAATTGATTTACAAATCCTTTAGGCATAAAAATCAATCTTAAGCCTTAAAAAACATAATCAATAGGCTTTATTTAGCCACAAAATTCCAGCATAGACAATGGTTGTCCATACGATTAAAGTATAATATAAGCAGAAGGAAAGTATATATGTGCAAATACAACAAAATTAAACAAATATTTTCCTAAACAATGTAGAATTTTGACAAAAAGCATTGTATATTTCAATCTCTAGATGTATAATATTTATGTCTACAAGTTAGGAGTGTCAACTTTATGCAGAATGACAACTTAAGTTCAGGTTTTAAGTACAACCGTGTACTTACAATTTACAGCAAGCTTATGAATGGTGAGGTTATCAACAAAAGCCGAGAGGCAGAGCTGTTCAACGTTGCTCCACGTTCTATTCAGCGTGATATTGAAGATTTACGCTGTTTCTTTGCAGAGCAGGCTGACCAGGGTGAGATTATGAAGGAGCTTGTTTACAGCAAGGAGCTTAACGGTTATCACCTTGTGAGTCGTGATATGTCGGTGCTGAATAACAGCGAGGTGCTGGCGGTGTGCAAGATACTGCTGGAGAGCCGTGCGTTTACAAAAGAAGAAATGACGCCGATTATTACAAAGCTTGTAAGTTGCTGCGTACCGCCTAAAAATCAGCGCAAGGTCAAAGACCTGATTTCAAACGAATTGTTCCATTACACAGAACTGAACCATCACAAGAATTTTGTGAATTCTATGTGGGACATTGGCGAAGCTGTGCAGAAAAAGCTGTGTATGAAGATTACATATACAAGGCAGGATGGCACAACTGTTGAGCGTGTTGTAAAGCCTGTGGGGTTGATGTTTTCGGAGTTTTACTTTTACTTGACGGCGTACATTGAACGTATTGACAAGGAAAATGAGTTTCAGAATAAAAATGACACTTTCCCGACGATTTACAGAATTGACAGAATACAAAGCTTTGAAGTGCTGGACAGGCACTTTGATATACCGTACAGGGATAGATTTGAGGAAGGCGAGTTCCGCAAGCGTATACAGTTTATGTACAACGGCGAGCTGAGGAAAATCAAGTTTCTGTACAAGGGCACAAACGTCGAAGCCGTTCTTGACAGGTTCCCGACAGCTGTTGTTACCGAGAAAACTGATGAGGGATATATGATTTCCGCAGAGGTTTTCGGTGGTAATGGGGTTGATATGTGGATTCGGAGTCAGGGGGATTGGGTGGAGATGAAATAAAAATAGGGGGATTTTATTATGAGTAACAATACACTTGAAATTTTTGCATTGACAGAGGAACAGACAGCATTGATGTATAGTTTTCAGCGTCAAAAAGTATTAAATGATATTGAAAATGAAAAAAATATTAATAGTAAGAATCTAAAAACACAATGGCTAAATGAATGGACTCAAGGTATAAAAGATGCATATTATAATATATCATCAAATAAAAATTTGACATTTTCAGAAAATTTAAAGTATGATTTTAATTCAGAAATTTCCAATTCAATTAACAAAACATGGTATTATTTAGTTGTGTTAGAAACGGAATTCTTTTGCCCATATTTCCCGTTAAATGAAAATGATAAAAAATATAAACATATTAAATATAAGTCATCAAATTTTGTATATAATGAGGTTTTAAAACATGATATTATTGAACCATCGTTTGTAATAAGACTCATAAAATCATACAGAAAAACCTTACATAAACTCAATGGTACTGTCAACAAAATTATTGTAAGCGGAGCGATTACTGTCGCAGCAACTGCATTATCATTTGGGTTAGCAGCAGCTTTTGCCGGTCCTATAGCAGTAACTTTGGTTGGAAGTAATTTTGCTGGTTTGTCTGGAGCTGCTTTAACTAATGCTTGTTTAGCATATATTGGAGGCGGAGCTATTGCAGTTGGTGGTGCCGGAATGGCTGGAGGAACTATGATTATTGCTGGTGGTGGTGCTTTATTAGGATTAGCTGGTTCCAGTTCAATAAGCGGAATTGCTACAGCTGTTGCCTTAAATCCCAAACTTTCTATATGTTCTGTTGCCAAACTTGAAGTAGTAATAAAAGAAATTATTTTAAATACACAACATGATATTATATCTGCACAAAAAACATTAGGCAAATATAAAGAAAAAATCAGAAGTCTTGAAGATGTTATTGAAAAACTTTCTGAAGAAAATGAAAAAAACAAGCATGACATTGCCAATATAAAGAAAACTTTAGAATATTTCCAAAAGTCATATGAAGAACTAAAAAAATTCACATCAAGTTTTGAAATAGGTATGGGTATTGAAAATGGAAAAACAACTAATTGATTTTTTAAGTGAATTTGATATTTTAAACAAAGAATTGTCACAAGCAACGTTAAAAAAAGATTCTGTTTGCTTTCAAATTACTGACACTCATCAAGATATTCATAGTTTAATGAATGAGCTCAATGAATTCATATTTAAAAACAATATTCCTATCGATGGTTTTGATACAACTAATATTGAAGCTAATTTATTGTCACAATTTAACAATGACTTTCACAGCAATATCAAAAGCTGTGTCAAAAATGTACCTACATTTCCAGAATTAACAACATTGGATGTAATAATGTGTTG
>JAZQBN010000161.1:0-2571 GCA_045545795.1 Oscillospiraceae bacterium | reverse complement strand
TCTATGTTTCTTGCTGGGAAAATTGATGATTGTGTTTATATCGAAAAAGAGCAAGCGGGTAAGATTTGTGCTTCTCGATACAAAGAATACAAGTATAGGTAAATTGAGAAAGGATAAGTGGTGAAAATGAATACGGAAAGCTTTCATCTTGTGGTTTCCGAAGCAACCAGAGGTCGTGTTCCACGCAAAAACATTTTGGAAGAATACGATTTTGAAAGCGACAACATTTTCAAAGATATTGCTCAAATCATCGGAGAAAGTGATGTTTACGGATACCCGCAAGGTTTGTACTTTGAGTTAAGCAATCAACACGGAGATATGGAAAAATTCTGGGCAAACAATCGTGGAGACTCTATGTTTGTTCGTTACTGTACTGACAGATACGGCGGCTTTGACAGCAGTTATACAGATTGGGATGTAAAACCCAAGTACCTTACCTGTCTTGACGAAGAAAGCAATGAATATAAATATTATTTAATGACTTTAGATGAAGCAAGCAAAAAGCTGAACGTACAATATGGTCGTATTGGTATGCAGGCTGGTGAGTTTCATTATCAGGATGGTAATTACAGTAAAGACGGTACATATGAATTTGAAGCTCCGATGTTCTGGGTAAAATATTACGAAAAAATTGCTAAAGGCTATGAAGACCAAACAGAGTTAAAGGACTTTGAACGCACGGAGAAAAAAGCAACCCTTGATGATGTGGAATATGCTCCTATTGAAGAAGATACCACTCGTCAGATTATGGATTTCTTGATTTCTCAACAAAGAGAATTGGTACAGCGTTCCTTTGACCTTTCTGTTCCGTTTAGTCAAAAGGCAATTGAAATTTCACAGGACTTGCTCACGCAAATGCACCGAGTTGCTGCTTCGGATTCCTTTGACAAGGAACAGCAATTTACAAACCTTTACAAAAAACTGGTGACTACTCTCCCTCGTAAAATCTATGATGTATCAGATTATATCCATCGTGTAGATTTCAAAGATAAAAGCAGTGACAATTTCGTTGCAAATATCTTGGAAAATGAACAAGAACTTTTGGACAATTTCATCGACCTTTACGGTATGGAAGAAGCCTTGAAAATTGAAACTCCGTCAAGCAAAGAAACCGTGTTGCAGGCAAACGGACTACAGGCAGCAGTAGCTGATTTCAAGGATAAATTTGACGCACTATTTCGTGCAGGCGATGATGCTCATAAAATCAGTAATATTATCAGCGTACAAAATGAAAGGACAGCTCGTGCTTATGAAGCAACAAAACAACATATGCGGATTCAAGACAAAGACTGCTATTTGATGTGGCACGGTTCTCGCAATGAAAACTGGTGGTCAATCTATAAAAACGGTATGTCTTTGAATCCAAATGCGATTATTACAGGTAAAATGTTTGGACAAGGCTTGTATTTTGCTCCAAAATTTCACAAAGCGGAAGGCTATACCAATATGAACGGATATTGGACTGGTCTTCATCAGAAAAAAGGCTATCTTGCTCTATTTGAAGTGGCGATGGGACGTTCTTACGAACCAACACACGCTCTCGGTTCTTCTTTTACTGGGAAGGACTTGGCACACGGGTGTAGCAGCGTGTGGGCATATCCCAGCAAAACAGGATTGTACAATGAAGAGTGCATTGTTTATAATGCAGGACAATGCAATATGGTAGCTCTTGTAGAAATCGACAGCTCCAGAAACATTCCGTTTCATATGGATTTGAAAAAAGCAGTTTCTTTGAAGATAAGCTCTCCTACTTATGAAACGGACGCACAAGGACACGGGCATATTGTTGCTGAAGCTCCTAATTTTTCAAAGAAATGTCCAAGTTTAATTAGTACCGCAACTGATGTTGTATTTGATTATGATACAGATACAAAACGTCTTTCTGTCAAAACATCTTCGTTTGAAGCTCTTCTTTCTGATGCGGAACGTGATTTTCTTGCAGATGTCTTTATGTCTAAATTCTGTGAAAACGAACGTGAATTTGCTTTGATAGCAAGCGAATGTAAAGCACGGGGCGATATTCCACAAGATATTAAAAAACAATTCCAACCCAAAAGAACTTCCAGAAGCAAAAAGAAAGAAGCTGATGAAAATGAAATCAAACTTGCTTGATGAACACAAAGAAAAACAGCTTCAGATGATTTTGAAGTATAATCCTGCTGAAGATGACATTCATACTTGGGTACGCAGTATCAATGATATTCTGACATTTGAAGAAGCTTTGCAGGAAGAGCCTTTGGATGCTGACCAAAAAGGTTACTCTCCTGATTACTCCAGAGAAATGATTGATAAAGCTTTAGAAACAGGTATGATTACAGTTTATTCTTCTAAACCGATTGATAAAGGCATTTTTGTCACACCGTCTAAAATGGAAGCTGAATGTTACTCTTCAAACGGAAAAGTGTATTCCAAAGAAGTTGCATTGGAAGATGTAGCGTGGATAGACGCTTCGCAAGGACAATATACTCCCGTTTATGAAGCAGAAAAAAAGCAAACAAAGCAAATCAATTTTGAAAAATAAGGAGAATAATTATGAATCCCGCAAAACTGAAACACTTTTTCGTGGTAGAT
>JAZQBN010000160.1:0-3619 GCA_045545795.1 Oscillospiraceae bacterium | reverse complement strand
TCATCGAAACCTGTTTCAATGTCATCTTTGTCAACGAGATTATAATGTTCCGTAGAAGCAAGCGGAGTGTTCTTGGTCATAATTCCTACAAGAGCAATCACCATAATCAGCGAAAGCCAAGTATCCAGATTCTCCATTACGTTCCCGAAAAAATTAGCACTTGCCCTTTGTACGATAACATCCTTTTCCAACAAATCTTTTTTGAAATCGTCGTAATCAGGATAGTAGGTGATGTATCTGTGCGTGTCAGGCGTTTCGTAATCTTCACGTTCTTCAATGGTCATATCCTTCGATTGGTCATCGAACAAAGATACTGTCATCAGCCCAGAGTCAGAACTGTAGGTTACTTTGCTCACTTTGCCTTCTTCCAACCAGACCAGATATTCTGAATAAGAAATCTGTTCTGTATTATCACGCTTGGTACTGCCTGCTATCATAAGACCGCCAAGCATCAAGCAGAAGCCCGCACATACAATAGCGAAAGCTTTCATTACACTCATTCTCGGCTTTTTACTTTTCTTCTTTTTACTCAAAATTATTTGCCCCTTTCCCGAAATCAGGGTGCTGGAATCAATTCCGAACACCCTGTTTTTTGGCTTATCAAGTTGTGCTGTAATGAGTGAAAGACAGAAGATGAAATCAGGTTTGGTATAGCAAGGTATACTAAACTTGTTTTCGGTCTTCCCTTTCCTGCTTAATAACCGCCGTTTCCGAGGTAATTGGAGTAAGCAGTTTCGTCGCTTTCTGTGGAATCGGCAGTATCATCAGGAGCGGGTTCTGCTGTTTCAGTATTACCGTCTTCATCGGATTCTTCGTCGGTATCGGAAGCAGGAGAAGAAGGAATTACACCGCCATTCTCCAGCATTTCCTGAAGACCGTAAAGGTCATTGTTCGCAACGGCAACAAGAAGCTGGTCTACAGTGACACCGCTCTTTGCAAGAAGCTTACTTGCTGCACGGAGCTTCTCATCCTGTGCCTTTGCGTTAAGTGATGCGATAAGCTTTTCCTGCTCCTTGATAGAAGAGTTGACAGAAGCAAGCTCACTTTCATACTTGGCAATCAGCTCATCACGCTTTGCTGTGAGTGCATCAAGCTTTTCCTGTGCCTTGCCAACACGAGCCATCGTATTCTTTGCAATATCATTTACATTCATATTCATTCGTCCTTTCTGGATTTTTGATTGTTGAGTTACGGAATAATTTTGGAATCTTCAGAATCAGCAGCTTCGCCGTCAGAATCATCTGCGTCTTCACCTTCGGCTATATCAATCGTTCCCAAATCCTCGAAGATAGAATCAGCTTCATCTTCCATCAGCGGAATGGTTTCAGCAGGAAACAGATAGGAGAGGATTGCTTTATAATAAGCGGAACGAACACCTTCAGGTGTATGAGAGTCAAGCTTGACAGGAATGAACAGGTCGCAATCGTCGGGAACAGGGAAAAAGGAATCCAGAGAATCTGTGTCTTCATTGTATTCGATGGTAAACTTCCCGTTTTCGATTACCTTGATTCGTTCGCTCTGGCGGCACTGGTCATCAAGTTCGCCATCAGGCTCGTCATCATCACAGCAGTCGCAGCAACCGCAGCAACAGTCTTCTTCATCAAAGCCGATTCTTTCATCATACATTTTCAGGAAGTCGTCAATAGTGTTATGAATGTTCTGAACCATTTCAGCATCCTGATAAATCTGATGCAAAATCATAGAAAGCAAATCTACACGAATGCCGTCGGGAGTATTGCTTGAAAGATACTTTTTGTTTTCGCCGAAACCGAATCGTTCGTTGCCAAGAAGCAAAGAGACATACTTACCTCTTTTGTCTTCACCAATGCCGATACAAGCAATGTCCTGACAAGAATAGATGTAAGACATCATAATCATCAGCTTCTCGTTGTCGTTTCGCAGATTCTTGTTTTTCTTCTTCAGTGCCTTCAGCTTCTTCTGAAGCTTCTCATATTCCTTCTTTGAAATTTCCATTGTACTCACCTTTCCTTACTTTTCGGGATTCTTCTTCACAACTTCGTAGTGATTGCTGTCGCACCACTTGTTCAGAAGTTCAAGCGTCTTGGTAACGGTCTTGTCGGTTACGGTCATCGCTTCAGAACGCTCGAAAGTATTCTCGAAGAACTCTTCCTTGCGGTTCAGCTTCTTTACGAAACCCTTTTCTCCGCTCCACTTGTTTGTCCACTGAATAATCATTGTAAAACTCCTCTCGTTTGTTGGGTTATGCAGGACATCCTGCATTTTTACGGTTTTCTTCTTCTTGACGTGCTTTCTCACACAAAGCATCAAACTCTTCTTCAGAGTATCCATCAATGCACTCCAAAAGCAAATCCACTTCGCAGAAGCCGATTCTTTCTGAAAGAAAATTAGAAAAATCTTTCAGCACATCACGATACACACCCTGAAGCACAGAACCGTTGATTTTCTTATTTTCCAGATAATCTTCAATTACATCAGGCTGCATCAATCTGTCACGAACGCCCTGAATATCCTTCCAACGCTGCTTGTCTTTTTCATTCAGATGTTCAGGTCGATAAACTTCATAGTCGATTTTCATAGCCGTCATTCCTTTCATCAAGATTTTGCTTTTGAATAAAGCAATGTAACCAGCAAAGTTCCTGTGGAAAAGTGCCTTCATCCATACTATGTAACGAGAACTTTCGGTACAGACGCTGCAAAAACGATGAAAATGAATTTTACGGCTTAAAATGCTCGAAAAAATTATGTCCAATAATGCTTCTCATTTCTTTCAGGATAAGCTGCACGGCGTTTTTGGAGCATCAGCTTCAACTTACCCATCCGATTTTGAAAGCCTTGTAAAAACGCTTCCAGACCCCTTAAAAGCGATTCCAAAAACACGCTTAATATTCCTGTTATCATCGGATGTTAATAGGAATGTTATATAAATATCCTGTTAATAGAGTATATCTATAACAGTACAATATATATCTACTCTGTTAATAGAGTATTGTTAATAGAGTAGAATCAAGTAATATTAACAGGTAACATACAGTTCTATTATAACGATACTGTTATCAGAATCCTGTTAATTTGATATAATACTGTTCATTACATTCACAGTATTATATCAAGCAGTCTCACGAAGCTCGACTGCTGATATTTTCTGCTTTGAAGTGAGGCTGCAACTAAAAGCACGGCTTAAAAGCGAACTTGAAATTTTGATTCATTTGTTTTATTAACAGAGCAACAGCTCTGCATAAAGTCAGTAATTCAATTACATCAGAAACAGAGCAACAGCTCTGCTCGCTGCTTGGGAAACTACAAGGCGTTGCCGACTTTCGTCGCCACCGCTGGCTCTTTGGCGAGAGAAATGGTTGGCTTTGAACCCGAAACAAAACAGTTTCTGCTTTGATGGGGAGAGCGTAGCTACAATAAAGCGTTTGTTGTCGCTCTCCTCGTTCGCTACAAAAAGCATCAATGCTTCGCTAATCAATTTTTCTGTACCTGCCATCGGTCGCTACGCTGAATCCGATGCCAAAACTCGTCATTGAATTGCCATAGGCAAGCGGCTATTGCCGCCAAATTACAATGTGATTTATATTATATCTTTTGTGATTCTGTTAGCAGAGCATTATTAACACGCTCTGTGAAAAAATGT
>JAZQBN010000159.1:0-3008 GCA_045545795.1 Oscillospiraceae bacterium | reverse complement strand
AAAGTTTATAAAGTACAACAAGCAATTTATTAAGTCAGGAATTAAAGCATACAGACTGCATAACAGTCCTAATTGGATTAAACCTTGTGCAGATAACATTGCTGTATACAAGCAGATATTGAGCAGATTTTCCAATACTCCTATGCCAAAGCCAAAGAAACGCTTATTCAAGGTAAAATAAAATTGTGCTATTATAGCACAATTCGGGAGCTGATATTTATGAACAGCCAAAAAGGAAAACAGCTCGGTCATTAAACCGAGCCATTTCCCTTGTAAACTAAAATTCACCAGACAAAAAGTCTGTATATCTATTATAAGCGAAAAATAAATAAATGTCAAGAAAAATGAAAGGATTTTTATTATGGCAGAAGAAAATATTACACAGAATACTGCTTCTGAGAAAACAGCAGAGGAAAAATCTGAATTTCTCATTGAAAAAAATATACTTAAAAAGTATCTTGGAACTGATAGTCACGTGCTTGTTCCAGATACTGTAACAGTAATTGGTGACGGTGCTTTTAAAGGTCAGAAAAACATCATCTCTATAACGCTGCCAGAGAATATATCTTCAATCGGTCACTATGCTTTCTCTGGCTGCCGTAGCCTAACGAGCATAGAAATTCCCGAAAAGGTTACGACTATTGGTGATTATGCTTTTAAAGGCTGCAACAGACTGCCTGTTGTCGATATTCCTGAATCTGTCCGCAAAATAGGCAGAGGTGCTTTTGATTCAACTATGGTGATAATTCATTAAGGAGAAGAACAATGGTAGTTATATACGCAGAGAAAGCTTCACTTGCCAAGGAGATTGCACACGCTCTGAAAGCAGGAAAAAGGCATTGCCTTAAAGATGAGCCTACTGTCGGTTGGTATGAATTTCAATTCAAGGGAGAACAGGCTATACTTTGTCACGGTGTAGGACACCTGGCACAGCTTGTTCCTGCCAAAATGTATGACAGTAAATTTGAAAAATGGAATCTCGATGTATTTCCTTGTATACCTGATACATTCAGAGTAGCACCTAAATCAGCAACTTTGAAATGTGCAAAGCTTGTAAAAAACTTTTTTGACAAGGCTGATTGGCTTATAAATGCTACTGATGCTGACCGTGAGGGAGAACTGATATTCTCTTATGTATGCGAAATATGCAAATGCAATAAGCCGTTTAAACGTGTTTGGATTGAGGACTTGACCGAAGAAAAGCTCCAAAAAGCCTTTAATAACCTTAAAGAGCCGCAGGAACAACTTGTATCTACAGTAACAGGAAACGCAAAAGACCTTGCCCTTGCAGGTCGTGCAAGAGATATTTCTGATTGGCTTATCGGTACTAATCTTACTGTTGCCGATACAAAGAAATTCGGTGCAGGAATGGGTATGCAAAGCGTTTTACTTACATTAGGCAGAGTACAAACACCTTCTCTTAATCTGATAGTAGAACGTGAAAAAGCTATAAAAAGCCACAAAAAAACACCTTACTGGAAGCTTACAGCAGATTTTTCTTCTCCAAATGGAAAATTCACAGCTGAATATGAAAAAGGCAATTTCACATTAGAAACAGAAGCTAAAGCTGCATTATCTGAATGTAACGGAAAGCCTGGTATTGTACAAAACATCGAAACAAAACATAAATCTCAATCAGCTCCGCTGCTCTTTAACACTACGCAATTATTGGCAGCCGCAAGTAATCAGCTTGATTGGGATTCGGAGAAAACAACCGCTGTTCTGCAATCATTGTATGATAAAAAATTTATGTCCTATCCTCGTACAAGCTCCGAACATCTTACCGAAGCTATGATACCCGAAGTGAAAAAAACGCTTGAAAAGCTTCTTGAAATTCCTGAATTTCAGAAGTACAAAATTGACAAGTGGGCAGATTTTACGAAACGTCATTTTGATGATTCAAAAGTTGGTAGTCATCCTGCAATTAT
This sequence comes from Oscillospiraceae bacterium, assembly GCA_045545795.1. GTDB lineage: Bacteria > Bacillota > Clostridia > Oscillospirales > Ruminococcaceae > RGIG8773. Next base: position 1,080 of record JAZQBN010000159.1, on the reverse strand, counting down.
CCCCACTATTAATGTTCCAGACAAGCTTGACAACCTGACAGACGATGAAAAAAAGCTGTATGAACTGCTTGCTGTATCGCTCATCAGAATCATATACCCTAAAGCTGAATACAACAATACAGTAATTAAAGTTGCTGTAGGTGAACATATCTTCAAGGCAAGCGGAAAAGTTGTGACAAATGAGGGTTGGCAAGTAGTAAAACTTACGGATTTCACAACGGAAAAGAAAAAATCCGAAGAAAAACAACTGCCGACAGTATCAGAGGGACAGGAGTTGACAGGCGAATATAAGATTACAGAGGGTGTAACGGAGCCGCCAAAGAGATATACAGAAGCTGAACTGCTTGCTGCTATGGAGCTTGCAGGACAGAAAATCGAGGACGAAGAAGCAAGAACATTGATGAAGCTCCAGAAAAGAGGTCTTGGAACGGATGCAACAAGAGCTCCTATTCTGAAATCTCTTTTCTCCAAAGGCTATATTGCTAAAAAAGGTAAGACAATTTATCCTACAGAACTTGGAATGTATATTATTGAAACTCTCCCTGTCGATGAACTGAAATCAGCGGAGCTGACAGGCGAACTTGAAAAGCAGCTGAATGATATAGCTATCGGCAAGGGCAATTTTGATGAATACATCGATAATATAAAGAAAAAAGCTTCTGAATGGTATGCTATTATAGCAAATTCAGAAGAAAAGAAATTTATATCAGAAACTGAACAGAAGCTTATATGCCCTTTATGCAACAGTCCTCTCCGTAAGCACGATTGGGGTTATGGCTGCTCTGGATTTAAGACAAAAGGATGTAAATTCCATATTAACGCTACAATTGCAGGAAAGAAAATAACCGAAAATCAGGTTATACATCTTTGTCAGAACGGCAGAACAAACATAATAAAAGGATTTAAGGCTAAAAGCGGCTCTGAATTTGATGCTTATTTGTTCGTTGATAAAGAGAAAAAGGAAGTATCATTCCAGTTCCCTGATAGGAAAAAGTAATCAAATTGTGCTATTGTAGCACAGAAGCTATAGAAAGGAAATTATGCTAAATGGAAGAAAAGATTATGCCAATTTTATTGGTG
>JAZQBN010000158.1:0-1759 GCA_045545795.1 Oscillospiraceae bacterium | reverse complement strand
GTTCCAACGCTCTTTTTACAACAATGCCAATAACCGAGGCTTCCGCTTCAGGTTTTGCACCTGTAAAAGAATTTTTGCTTACAATCTCTTTCCCAGTATTATCTTTAGAAAGCGTAACAGCGTGCAACCGTTTGGTTTGTTCGTCATATCTGCCCGAAAGGTAAAATTTCATTTTATCCCTCTTTCCATTGGAATATATCTGCATATACGCACAAAGCCCATCTGTCTATTACATTCAAAGCAATCAGACAGATGGTGTGCTGTTATTTAGAGCTTTGTAATCTTGCAGCCCGTTTCTTTTTCGATGATGGCAAGCAGCGTATCCATAGAACCAAAGTCCTGTGCAAGCGTTGCAGAGTCAATCCGCAAGGAAATTCGCACTTCAGTAGTTCCGCTCTCTTCCGCAGAGCTGTTCTGGAGCTTCTTAAAGCCCTCTTCCATTGCAAAACCTGCGAGCTGGTCGGCAAGTTCATTGTACTTATCTCCAGAATGTGCTTTCACTTTCACAAAAGAGATGTCAAAATATTCTCTTGCCTTGGCAATAGCTTCCTTGTAAGCAATTGCGTCAGGAGCTTTTGCTTTCCAAGAACCGTCAGCCCACTTGCCAATTCCTTCGTAGTCGTGGTAGATTACAACCTCGTGCTTTTCATCGGAGCTTACCAGCTTGAACAACGCACGGAGTCCGTTGATTGCTGCCTGAATTTCACCAGCGACGTTGCGACTGCCGTGTTCGTCGTTGCCATAAGAGGAGAACTTCTTAATTTCGCCGTTAGGGGCAATCAGAATTGCACCTGCACCCCAGATGCCATCACGGTAAGAGCCGTCTGTATAAACCTTGAACTGCATACTCGTTCTCCTTTCTTATTCCCATTCTACAGCGAAGGGCATATTGTTATTCAGCCAGTTGTTGATATAGGCTGTTTTACGGTCATTTGCGTCTCTCTCATTCTCATCACCTTCGGTGATAGCAGCAGGAACGTCCATACTTACGATAACTTCTTCACCGCTATTCAGCGTAACCTTGATTGTTGTATTCATAACATCATACCCTTTCAAACTATTCGTATTGAGCTGTTCAGCCTCGTTTCTATACTTTTATTATATACCAAATCCGTGCATTTGTCAATAGGTTTTTCTGTAAAACAATCGTTAATTTTCAGCTCTTTATTTGTGCAAGATGACCAAACAAGTGCATAACAAAACAGGATACAGCGTTTGCTATATCCCGTTTTTTAATATTTCGTATGCCCGATTGAGCTTTTGAGCATACATATCGGGTAAATCCTGATGTAAGTCTGGATGGAAAAGCCTCATCAGTTCCCTGTATCGCTGTTTGACCAGCTCTGGAGTGCATTCTTCTTTTTCAAGAAAAAACACTCCTCTTGCCCAGTTTAATTCGCTTGCCTGCGGCGTGTTTTCCAATTCATCAGTATAAGCCTTCAGTTTCCGAATATCTTCCAGCTTCTTCAGAAAACGCCCCAACACATCGTCAATCATCTGATTGAAAATGTTACGGAATAGTGTAAGTTTTTCTGGTTCTGTGACATCCAGTTTGTTGCCTTTTCCTTGTGTGAATTTACAAGGTTCATTGGCAGCCACCAGATACTCTACTGAAATAGAGCGGGTCTTTACACGCATTTTTACATTACAAATAATTTTGTTTGTATTTTGCCCGATATTTTTAATATCATCTATGTAATTAGCAAGTTTTGGCTTTTCCGCCTGAATGGCAATCGAAAGGTTTTTTACTTTATAATTT
>JAZQBN010000157.1:0-52736 GCA_045545795.1 Oscillospiraceae bacterium | reverse complement strand
ACCCGTGAACGGGTCGGTATACTCTTTAAAGCTTATTTGGTCGCACGCTATATCTTCTTGTAGCTGGTTCCTTACATATTCTGCAATGCGTTTTTCATTCTTCCCTACTGTATCTACATAATATCCTCTGCACCAGAAATGTCTGTTACCGTATTTGTACTTCAAGTTTGCGTGTCTGTCGAATATCATCAGAGAACTTTTTCCCTTTAAATACCCCATAAATTGTGCTACGCTTAATTTCGGTGGTATTTCTACAAGCATATGTATATGGTCGGGACAGGTTTCTGCTTCTATTATGTTTACACCTTTTTGTTCGCATAATTTTCGAAGTATTACTCCTATATCTACCCTTATCTTTCCATATATTACTTGCCTTCTGTACTTCGGTGCAAATACTATTGTTTACCCCTTCTTAGCAAAGTGCCAACATCAATAATAAACCAAAGGTCAGGCAAGCAAAAAATTGTATAACCATACAAAAGCAGTGAAGAAATTCGCTGCTTTTGATATTTAAGGACTTTCATTTATGAAAAGTCCTTTTTTGTTTGCCAAAAGCAAGGAGGAAAAATATGTCAATCGTAAACATTAACCGTAATAAAGTTCCCTGTGTGGAATTTGACAAAGACTATTTTTATATGCCAGCTTCAATAATGCCGAGAACAGATATTACTCAGGAAACAAAGCTTTGCTTTGCAATGATTCTTACCGAATATCTTCCGTCAGGCTATGACGTAGCACAGAAAGCACTTGCAGATGTAACTGTTGAGGATATTTTCAAAAAGTATAATCAGCCGCTTCTTATGGCAGGAAAGATTAGAGAAGAAATTGTAAGGCTTGCCCCTGAACTTGAAAAAATTCTTGATGATTGCAAAGTAAGGAAGTGATTAAATGGCATTTGATTATTTTTATAATCAAGAAATGGAGCAGCATATATTCTTTCAGATGCCGCACTTGCTGTTTGAAAACAACCTGAACACTTTATCTATAAATGCAAAATTCTTGTATTCTGTTCTGCTTGAAAGAGCAAAGCTTAGTTACAAGAATGGTTGGTTAGATGATAAAGGCAGAGTATATATCCAGTATGCTCAGGCTGATTTAATCAAGCTTCTGAACTGTGGCAGAACAAAAATGTCAGAATACTTCGGGGAGCTTGATGAAGCAAAGGGCGGTGTCGGTCTGATAGAGCGTAAGCAGAAGAACGGTATCGGAAAAGGTGACATTATCTATGTCAAGAACTTTGCAAGCTCTCTCGATAAAGATATTGCAGAGGGTTCGCAGTTCGGATATTTTCACAATATGGATAATCTCCGTTTCAAGTATTTTCAAGTTCCGAAAATGCTGTTTGTTGATGAGAATATCAGAAATATTTCCAACATAGCAAAGATGATATATGTCTTTCTTCTCGACAGAAGTATGTTGTCTGCCAAGAATGGTTGGAAAGATAAAGACGGACGTATCTATGTTCTGTTTCCACAGAAAGAGCTACAGGAGCTTGTAGGCTGTAGTGAAAGAACTATACGAAAAGCTCTTAACGAATTGGATATAAAAAGCGGTGTTGGTTTGATTGACCGCACTCGTCAGGGAATGAACAGTCCTGATATGATATATCTCCTTGATTATACCACAAATCTGAAATACAGTAATAGCGAGAGCTGTGTTGAAACTGTCGAAAATGTTGATACTGTTGATAATTCATCAGTTTTCAACAGCGTGAACATCGGAGCGGCAAATCCTGAACATCAGGAAGTGCAAAATCTGAACATCGGAGCGGCAAAATCCGAACACCTGAGCGGCAAAATCTGAACATCGGAGCGGCAAAATCTGAACATATATATAATAGTAATACTAATTATAGTAATCCTTATTATAATAATCCTAATTCAGTCAATCAGTCTAATGTTCAGCCTACCGAACTTGTTGAGAAAAGACAGACTGACAGACAGACTAATTACATTCCATTTTCAGATGTGTTATCAATGCTCGGTTACGACTATGCTCAGTATATGTCGTATGAGCCAAAGAGCGAAGCAGACCTTTCATTCTATGATGAAGAACAAAGACATACACAGTTGTGTACAATTCCCTATTCGCTGAAATCAAACAGAACGGCGATGATAGAAGCTCTCAAATTTTTATTTGCTCACAGCTATTATTCTTCTGACAGCACGGAGGAAAGAAATCATCTGTTAGAAGCTGTTATCCTTTCCCTTGCAGAAATGGTTGAACAGGATGTGCAAGAGTATCAGAAAGAGCGTGTACACTACTACACAATAATCGACAGGATAAATGACATTGTACATACAACAAGCCTTATGGACTGGTTTGTGAGCTTTGAGCAGGAATGGTCAAGGATATTATCTGAACAGAAAATCAAATACAAGAGAGCATATATGAAATCTTGTATTTGGAACTGGCTGAAAGATTATCAGCTTGATGAAAGCTGTATGAAGTGTGTCACCGTGACACACTTCAATGAAAAGAAAAAGGAGTGGTTGTAATGGCAGATTTAGAAAGCCGAAAAACTATAGGAGTAATAATTGAATGTGCAAAGCTTACTCCTGAGATATTCCAACAGGCTATAGACGATATGCTTAAAAATATGACGGAGAAAAAATCAAAGGGCAAAACAAGTCTTAATGCCCTTTTGAAAGAAGGTAGAGTTGATAGTATCGAAGTTACTGATAATAATATTGGTAATTTCACAAAGACAGCAAAAAAATATAATCTTTCATTTGCCATAAAGCGTATTCAGGATAAACAGGGAAAAAAGCAATACCTTGTCTGCTTCAATGGCAAGGATATTGATACAATGCAGAAAGCTTTCAATGAATATACTTACAATCAGACACACAAGAAAGAGACCTTGTTTAGTAAAGCGAAAGTTGCAGCTATTGAAGTTCAAAGTCAGAAAGAAGAAATTATGGAAATGCTTCGTGAATCTATGGAACAACGGAGTAAACAGAAATCTCATAAAAAAGAACGCAAATCAAAAGAACTTTCTTTGTAAATGAGGTGTTTTCGTGAGTAATAATAAAAAAGCTTCATTGTTCCGTGAAGGAAGTATTCCATATAAAATGCTTGCTGATTTAAAAAGCTTCTTTAAAAGCAAAGCAAAATTTGATAAAAAATCACTTATCAGGCATTTACCCATTCTTCTTTTTGCTTGGGGAGGAAATAAAATATACTGTGCATATCGTGTCTATGGGTTATCTATGGAAATGATGACAGGACTTAGTAATATGTTTTCTAATCCTCTGCCGAGTTTTCATAAAGCTGATATTCTCGCAGGAGTGGTTACATTCGGACTTGTAGAACTGTATTTGTATTTTAAACGAAAAAACAGAAAGAATTACCGTGACAAAGAAGAATATGGTTCAGCTCGTTGGGCAACAGCTAAAGAAATTGAGCCGTATATGGATATGGATAATCCTGAAAATAACATTATCCTCACTCAAACTGAGGGATTGACAATGAATAGCAGAGTTCCGATTCCGAAATACAACAGAAATAAAAATATTCTTGTTGTCGGCGGTTCAGGTTCGTACAAGACAAGAGGTTTTGTAAAGCCGAACCTAATGCAATGTCACAGCTCCTATGTAGTGACTGATCCGAAAGGTACAGTCTTACCGGAGTGCGGAAAAATGCTTCAAAAAGCAGGATATAGAATTAAAGTCATAAACACAGTAAATTTTGAAAAGTCTATGCACTATAATCCATTTGCGTATCTGCATAGTGAGGAGGACATTCTGAACCTTGCAAATACGATTATTGCTAACACTAAGGGTGATGGCGATAAGGGCGGAGAAGATTTTTGGGTAAAAGCTGAAAGACTTCTCTATTGTGCATTTATTGCCGTAATTTATTATGAATTTCCACAGGAAGAAAAGAATTTCGGCACTTTACTTTGGCTCATCAACCAATGTGAAACACGAGAAGATGATGAAACATTCAAAAATCGTGTGGACATAATGTTTGAAACGCTTGAAGAAAAAAAGGGTGAAGACCATTTTGCTGTGAGACAGTATAAAAAATACAAACTTGCCGCAGGAAAGACAGCAAAATCAATTCTTATTTCTTGTGGTGCAAGACTTGCACCATTCGATATTGATAAAGTCAGAAAAATGATGGCTTATGACGAATTGGAGCTTGACACATTGGGAGATGCTAATCAGAAAACAGCTCTCTTTGTAATTGTTTCGGATACGTCAGCTACATTCAATTTTATCATTGCAATGATGTACACACAGCTTTTTAATTTGCTCTGTACCGTTGCTGACGATAAATACGGCGGTAGATTGCCTACGCACGTCCGCTGTATACTCGATGAGTTTGCAAACATAGGACAAATTCCGAACTTTGATAAGCTCATTGCTACAATCCGAAGCCGTGAAATATCGGCTTGTATAATTTTGCAGTCCAAATCGCAACTCAAAGCGATTTATAAAGATAACGCCGATACTATTGTCGGCAACTGTGATACAGAGATTTTTCTCGGAGGAAAGGAAAAGTCGACAATTAAAGAGTTATCCGAAATTTTGGGTAAACAGACAATTGACCTTTTCACGACTTCTGAGACAAGAGGTCAGTCACAGTCATCAGGGACTAACTATAACCGAACAGGAAGGGAGCTGATGTCTCAGGACGAAATTGCGGTAATGGACGGTTTCAAATGTATCATGCAAATCAAAGGAACAAGAGCGTTTTTCTCGGATAAGTATGATATAACGAAGCATCCTCGCTACAAGGAGTTATCGGATTTCGATCCCAAAAACACATTTGACATAACGGGATATGTCAAATCAAATCTCAAACTTAAAAACAATGACAATATAGAAATCATATCCCGAATGGTTTACTAATTGTCGCACGAAAAAAGAATTTTAAATTTACGGAGGAAAATTATTATGGATTTTTTTAACGATTGTGTGGACACTTTAAAAATTGTACTTATTCTCATTGGTGCAGGACTTGGCGGTTTTGGTATTGTAAATCTTCTCGAAGCTTATGGTAGCGATAATGCTGCAGGTAAGTCACAGGGTACAAAACAGCTTATGGCAGGTATAGGTATTGCTGTTCTTGCATTTGTCCTCATCCCCGGTCTGAAGGATCTTATAACTACTCATACTACTGGTTATGCAGCAATAATGCCCCCCTTTATGATGTTTAGATAACTCTCATTTTTCTCAAAGCAGATAGCCACCGCAAAAGCGGTGGCTGTTTGTGTAATATGAACAGGAGGTGATTTGAGTGGTAGAGGGTATTTTTGAATCCCTTGAAGAATGGTTTAGAAACCTTATAGTTGGATTAGTTCAGGATCTTCTTGTTGGTGCAAGTTCAACTATGGGTGATATGGTAGGTGTAATGAATGAAAGTGTTACAGATACACCCCAAACTTGGAATAGAACCTTATTTAATACGCTTGAAACCATATCACAGACAGCTATAGTGCCTATAGCTGTGGCACTAATGGCAATTATCCTATGTTATGACCTTATAACTGCCACAATTGACAAAAACAATATGAAGGATACCGATATTTCTATTTTTTTCAGATTTGGAATAAAAGCTTGGATAGCAACTTACTTCATAAATAATGTGTTTACTATTGTTGGAGCTATATTTGAACTTGGCTCTGATATAGCCAATAAAGCTATGGATAGTTTATTCAACGAAAGTCAAAATTTTGAAGATATTTTAGCTTCGACTGAATTTGCTGAAATGCTAACAGAATGTTCATTGGGTGATTTAATTATGACACTTTTCCTTTCGTTTAGTGCCTATGTGATTACATTAGTAGTAATGCTGATAATCCTTATAGTAACAGCAGGACGAATGATAGAAATACTTGTATACTTCTGTGGTGCTCCCATTCCGTTTGCAACATTTGCAAATAAAGAATGGAATAATGTCGGCTTCTCTTTTATAAAAAATATGTTTGCATTGGCTCTGCAAGCCTTCTTTATCGTAATAATCGTTGCGATATATATAATCCTGTTTAATGCAAATGTATTAGAACCGTCAGATTTGGCAGGATTAACAGGTTCGCTGTTTGAATGGATTTGCTATAGTGTTGTATGTTGCTTTATGCTCCTTAAAACTGGAAGTATAGCTAAATCAATTTGCAATGCTCATTAAGGAAAGGAGAAAAAGCAATGGCTTTGTATATGAAAATCCCAAAAGATATGAACCAAATCAAAGATAAAGCCGTATGGAAGTTTACCAAAAGGCAAGCGATATACTGTGGAATTGGACTTGTCCTTGCGTTTGCTACATATTGGCTGACATATAAGGCGGTCGGTTCTTCAACGGCAGCAGTTCTTATGTTTTGTGTAGGTTCTCCTTTTTTCATCATAGGCAACTATGAAAAAAACGGACTTACATTTGAAAAGATAATTTCAAATCGAATAAGATTTGCGATTATGCCTAAAGTACGTCTGTATTGTTCAGAGAATATATACAGACAAATAATTGAAACTATCGAATACAATGAGGAGGTTGAAATGCTTGAAACAGGCAGAAAAAAAGTCAAAAACAGCAAAAAGTAAAACCGTTCCGCTTTCATCGGCAGAGTACAAGGCAGTAAAAAAAGATGTTTCTGCCAAAAACAAACAGCAGTCTCGTAAAATACCACAGACTGCACAGCAGTCAATTCCCTTTTCTTCTATGACAAAAGACGGCATTGCTGTAACCAAAGAGCCTGAAAAATTTTCAGTATTAGGCTTCTTATTTGGAAAGCAAAAGCCTACAGAAGCACGATACAGTAAGACGGTACAGTTTTATCAGGCTGATTATGAGATTTCTGACGTTCCGAAACAGCAGTCACTTTTTGCTAAATACTGTAATGTCATAAATTTATTTGACAGTACAATAAAATTTCAGATTTCTACAATAAGTCTGACCGATGACAGCGATATTGAGGATATAATAAAAATTCCCGATACTGAGGACGAGTATACTGATATTCGTACTGAATATTGCGAATATCTTAGAGAACGTATTGCAGAGGGTAGCAAGGGATTGGTAAAAGTGAATTACATCACTTTTTCAATTATGGCTGACAACATTAAGAAGGCTCGCAATAGACTTGTCAGCATTGAGAAAGATATTATAGAGTCATTTGCAGAAATGGACGTAACAGCCGTTTCTCTTAATGGAGAAGAAAGACTTTTTGTAATGTACAAAATGCTTCATCAGTATTCTGATGAGCCGTTCTTCTGCAATATGAACACAATGGCTAAGTCGGGTATAATGCCAAAAGATTATATTGCTCCGTCCTCCTTGAACTTCTCCGATGAGAGCTGCTTCAAGTGTGGCAAGTTCTACGGTTCGACTTTCGCAATAAATTTATTAGCGTCTGAAATTTCAGACAGATTTCTCACTTCTATTATGGATTCAGAAAATCCGATGGCTTTCAATATGCACTTGACAGCAGTTGATACGATAGAAGCAAAGAAATTTGTAAAAAACAAACTGTCCAACTTGGAAAAGGGTAAAATTGATATGCAGAAGCAAGCTGTACAGAAAGGCTATGATATGGATATTCTTCCTCCCGATATGAAAACATTCATAACAGAGCTTAATACCGTTCTCGATGAGCTTGAAAACAAGAATGAGCGTATGTTTATAGTTACGCTCCTTGTAACCAATTTTGCCAAGAGCAGAAAAGCTCTTGAAGCATATAACGAAAGTCTCAAAAGAAATATTGTACAGGCTAATTCAGCTCTCATTCCTCTTGACTATATGCAGGATTTAGCATTTACATCAATGCTGCCGCTTGCTGAGAACAGGATAATAATTGAACGTAGATTGACAACCAGTTCCGTTGCTATCTTTCTTCCCTTTACCGTGAAAGATATTTCAATGGACGGAGATGCAATTTGCTATGGTATAAATCCAGTTTCAGGAAATCCTATATATGCAAACAGAAAACAATTGGCTAATCCAAATGCTGTAATTCTTGGAACTCCCGGCGGTGGTAAGTCAATGGCTACAAAATGGGAGATTTCAAACAACTTCTTATTTACAAATGATGATATTTACATTTGCGATCCCGAAGATGAATATCATCCGCTTGTAAATAAGTTCAACGGTCAGAGTATAGATATTTCAAGTTCAAGTATCAATTATATTAATCCTATGGATATTGAAACTGATACCGATGAAGAAGATATAATCGGTGTAAAATCTGAATTTATCCTTTCTCTATGCGAATTGATAGTAGGAGGAAAGGGACTTGATAGTGAAGAAATATCAATCATCGACCGTTGTGTGCGTGAGCTTTACACGGATTATCTCACAGAAATGGCATACGCAACAGAAGAAGATTTTAAGGCAAATATGCCTATTCTTGAAGATTTACAACGTAGACTTTTTGATAGCGGTGCAGAATGTGCTAAACGTATTGCAAATTCACTTGAAATCTATACTACAGGTTCTTTGAATATCTTCAATAACAGAACAAATATAGATTTAAATAATAGATTAATATGCTTTAACATTAAAAAGCTTAAGGGTAATCTTCGTAAAATCGGAATGCTTATTATTCAGGATCAGGTATGGAATAGAGTTGCTAAGAACCGTGGCAGAAAATACACTTGGTACTATATGGACGAGTTTCATCTTCTGCTTAAAGAGGAACAGACTGCAAAATATTCTGTTGAAATGTGGAAACGTTTCAGAAAATGGCACGGTATCCCTACTGGAATTACTCAGAACGCAAACGACTTCCTTTCTTCTCCCGACGTTGAAACAATCTTTAAAAACTCTGACTGCATTATAATGCTTCGTCAGGCGGCAGGAGATATTGATATTCTTGCAGAAAGATTAAATATTTCTGCTGTGCAGAAGAAATATATAGAGGGTGAGGGCAAGGATAAAAGAGGATGTGGTTTATTGTATTTTGGAGGACGTATCATTCCATTTGACAACAGATTGCCAACAGATATGAAGCTGTATAAGCTTATGACTACAAAGCCTGAAGAAGCTTTGATATAAGGCGGTGAGTTCGATGAGCGACCGTGATGAGCAGTATGAAGCGTTAAAAGCAGCAGTAGAAAGTGCTTCAAAGAAACAATTTAAGGCATTCAAAAAAACATATCATCTTGAAGATGATATTGAAGAAAAAGAAGAAGCTTTTAAACTGAAAGTACAGGAAAAAGCGGAAGCTTATATGGAACAAACAGGAGCTGATTTTAATCGAATTACAGAATCCAATGGTAGAGTTAGATATGAATTTACCCGTGAAACAACTGAAAAAGAGCAGGAAGCTCATCGTCGTCGTGAATTGCACATAAGACGAGAATTTGACAGTGAAACTGGAAAATCATATTTATCCGCAGGATTTGTCAATCGTTATGATTATGAAACAAATATTTATACTGCAAAGGATTTGAAAAAACCGCCAACTCGTCAAAAATATTTAACATACAGATTTGGTGGCATAAAACGTCCGCACATAAATACTAATAATCGTTTTATCCAAACCATTGGTAAACCTGTTATAGTTCCAGCTCAGGCAGCATCTAAAATTTTTTGCAAAACGTCAGAATTTGCACAAAATACTGTTGAAAAACTTGCAGATACCAAATTAGGTAAAGGGGCAAAAATAGCAGCCAAAGTTGCTACAACTCCTATCGTAATTCCTGCAAGGGTTGTTAAAGACATTGCAGAAAAAGGCGGTGTTATTCACGCAGTAGTTGATTTAGGTGATAAAATTGTCATTGAAGGCATTAACACACCTAAACCTATAAAGGCGGTAGGAAACGCTGTAAAAGGTGTAGCACTTGGAGCAGAAAGTGCTGTGACCGGCACTGCAACTGGAATGGGCAAGTTTTCCATAGAAATAACAAAAGAGCAGATACAAGAGGAAATTCAGAAAGGAATTTCCGAGAATGACAGTGCAAAAGCTTTTTATGTTGTTGGAATGAAAACAGCGGAAGTATATAGTATACTTGCAGAACACGCACATTTCAGACACGCTGTGCGTAGTGATAGAGTTGCAAATGATATTACAGATGTTCGGGTATCTCGTTATCTTGCAGAGCGAGAAGAAGAAAAATTTCAAAAAAAGCAATGTAGATTAGAGCAAAAAAGACAAAAGCAAGAAAAACTACATGATAAAGCAGGAAAAAAATATGACAAAGCTTTATCACGACTTGAAGATTATGAAATTGCTCAAGGATGGCGTGAAAATAAATCAAATCATCGTTCTGCTCCCTACAATGAAACATCTGATATTCCGCTGACGGATACAGAAAAAGCTATTGAGAAAACGAAAAAAAAGCTTACCAAAACTCAAAGAAAAATTGATAAGCTCGACCGTGAGCCTGTTGCAGATTTAAAAACAACAGTAAAACGGCTCGATAGGCTTTCTGTTGATAGTGCTATGATGAGTATGCGAAGAAAGGCTATGCGTGACGGTGGAGACAATGCGGCAGTTGAAGCGGCTAATGCTGCTATTACAATGTCACAGACTATGAATAGCTATGCTCAAAAGCTTCACGAAAAGAACCTACATACCAAAGAAGAAAAATATAAGGAAAAACTGCATACCCTTGAAAATAAAAGTAATTTTGAAAGCAAGCTGAGTGAGAACAGCAGTACCAAAGCTGCTGAATCGTCAGGAGCTTCAAAAAACAAGTCAAAAAAAGCAAATCAAAATAAGGAAATGCAGAAACGAGCAAATAAGAAGCGAAATCAGAAAAAGGGACATAAAAAATATGTAGAAAAGGCTACTAAGCAAGCAGAAAAAGCCGCTGCAAAAGCTATTGAAGCTGTAACTTCTAAAGCAAAGCTTGGTGTGCTTGCGATTGTTCTTGTTGTTTTGCTTATACTCCTTTTATTTTTTGGCTTTATACTTATTTTAGGTGGCGGCGGTACTACTACAATAATAGCTCAGGTTGTAAGTCCCTGTACACCATATACTCTTAGTCTCTGTGAAGAATATTATACAGAGCTTGGAAAAAATCTGATAGAGCAACATCAAAATATCGAGGACTATTATGTCGATTACGACAATTATGTATGCCTTACCGAAATTGATGAGATTACCCATTCTCGTGACAAACTGCTCCCCTTTCTTGGTACTAAAGCTATTTTCGATAACGGCGGTGAAGAATGGTATCATAGTGATGTAACCACATACATCGAGGAGCTGTTCAACGCACAATATGAGCTGTATACAAATGAAGTTTATGAGGTCAGAAACAACGTCACTGCTTACACATATTCAAGCGAAGATGAGTATTATTCTGAACTTGGAACAAGTGAATATAACCTTGATATTCCAGAGGGTGTTGAAAACTTCCCTGAGCTTAAATCAGAATGGTATGTTTCACACGCAAAAGAGTATACTCACGTTGAAGTAACTATTATGAATGGTTATATTCAAAATACAGTTGAAAATGTTGGTTCGTATACTGATAAAGACGGAAATACAACTAAGTATGATAAAGCACCGGATATTACATTCAATAACTATTGGGAAATCTGTCTTGTGTATGACTGGCAAGATGAAGGATACTATTTGGAATATTGGCTCTACAGAGAAGAACGTCAAGAAATAAACGAGTATGACTATGCCACACTTGAATACGCCATTATCGAAAATGATATTCAGACTTATGATAGTTACTGGACAGACACCGATGAAACTTGGGAGGACAATAACTTTGATAAACTGATTTATAATCGTATTACAGACGAGTTCGATGATGATATGAAAACACAGTTTGAGTTGTATAAGGCTTTTCTTATGGGACACCAATGCTTGACAGTTCCCTTTGAAAATCCAGTTATTACAAAGTATCCCGGTTACAATAACAAGATTGATGGTGATATGGCTCTTGAATATTCTCTTGAATTTCAAACCTACGCAGGACAGGAAATAATCTGTGGTATGGACGGTGAAATCACCAAAGAAAGTGATAACAGCTTTTATATCTACAATGAAGATTATGGATACTTATATTATGATTATGTAAGTGTTCCTGATATTGAAAAAGCTGTAAAAGGAGAAGTTATCGCAACATCGGAGGGTGATACTCTCAGAGTTACATTTATTGATAACAACGGAGACTATATAAATCCTATGTTTTTATTCAGCACATAAAGGTGTGTCACGGTGACACACGGAAAGGAAATGAAATGGTTAAGTCAAAAAACACAAAGAAAATCGAAAAGCTCAAATCTGATATTGTTCAGGTTGAAAATGAAATTGCTGATAAGCAGAAAAAACTCGAAGAAATGAAAAAGGAAATGACGGAGCTTGAAAACGTTGAGATAGTTTCTCTTGTCCGTAGTGCTTCATTGAGCGTTGATGATATTGCAAAAATTATTTCAGGATATTCCCCTGTTGTAAAAAAGGGATTTGATAAGCCTGAACAGCAGAATATGAAAGGAAATGAAAACTAATGAAAAAGAAACTTATTATTTTTCTCACAGCATTAACAACAACATTTGGTTGTATGTCTTTCGCTCCTGTCTATGCAGAGGGCGAAGATATTCTGATTGACGAACCTCTTTATGAAGAATATACGACTACAGAAACAACTACTACAGAAACAACTACTACAACCGAAAATAGCATAAGTGAGGATGAGTTTTACGCAAAGAGTGAAGAAATTCAGACACAGATAGAAGAAATCTATCGTCTTTTTGAGGAAAACGGCTACGCAATTGAAGGTGTAACAGGAGATGTCGAGGGACTGAACACAGAAGTTCAGGGACTTCATACGTCACTTGATAATCTCTATTCGCTTATCGAAACAATGAAAACAACAAAGACAAGCAGTTTGTCATCTTCCAGTTATACTAAAGTTCCGACAAAAAAAGAACCGGAAGAAACAACAGAACCGCTTCATGCTGAACCTAACACAGAACCTAATGGTTATCTTGTGGAAAAGGTAGAAAAAGAGCCTGAGAAGCGTGATTTTATCAGCGTAACAACAAGAGACGGTCACGTTTTCTATATAGTCATTGACTATGAGGGAGAAAATAAGAATGTTCATTTCCTCAATACTGTTGATACTGCGGACTTGCAGTATTTGCTTTCAGACGGTGAAGATAGCAGTGCTGTAACTGTGAAAGCAACAGTTGAAAAGGTAGAAGAACCTGAAACTACAACCGCAGTTGCAGATGTTAAGGCAAGTGATAAGAGAGAGCCTGAGAAGAAAAATAATAATCTTGTCTTATACATAATCGGAGGAGCTTTCGTTATCTTCTTTTTAGTTTATGCAAAG
Organism: Oscillospiraceae bacterium; assembly: GCA_045545795.1. Taxonomy (GTDB): domain Bacteria; phylum Bacillota; class Clostridia; order Oscillospirales; family Ruminococcaceae; genus RGIG8773. The sequence goes on along the minus strand of JAZQBN010000157.1, from coordinate 39,498 downwards.
ATTAAGCTGTCAAAGAAAAAGAAGTTTGATGATACTGACGATGATTTTTATGAAGAACCTGAATCCTATATAAATGAAGATTCGGAGGAAAATAACGATGAATATTAAAATGAAAACAATGCTTCCTGCTGTAATTGGAGTTACAGCAGGAGCAGTAGTCGGATTTGTTTCAAAGCGTAAGAGGAAAAGAAGTGCTGAAATAAAGGAGTTGCTGTATTCGATAAAGTGTGTTCTTGATATGGATGAGGTTAAAAACTTTATCGACTATGCTCGATACCTTGAAGAATATTACAATATAACAGTAATGCGAATGTTGGAAACAGACGGTGAAAATGTATATCATTCTCCTAAATTCAGCAAACCGATCAGCAGCACTGAAATAATTAGATCTATCTGAAAGAGATTACCATTTGAAAAGGAAAATGGGAAAGAGATTGTTGTTTGCTGTGTTGAAGCAGTAATCAGAAAATTTCAGAAAGGAAAAATATGAATACTAAATATACTCAGGCTCAGATTGATGAAGGCTTAAAGAAACTTGGATTAGCTGAGAATGATATAACCATTAGTAATCCAATAAATGATGTTGCTATTTCAGTTGCGAAAAAAATTCTTATAGCACCATATGGGACTTCATCAACTGGCGAAACAACCAAACATGAGGATTGCTCAATATGGGAAAGCTATCTATCGGGATACAAACATTCGGACAAAGATATGCAAGGTATGTTGGCAGCTATAAGAAAAGCAATATCTGATAAGTTCCCAATAGAAGAATGGTATTTTCACGAAATACCATTCTATAATGAAAAGTATGTGCTTATATACTTTGTAAACAAAAAAGATTATGACGATTATCATTGGCACAAGAAAAAAGTCGGTATACGCAGTATTGCCTTTGAATGTGAATACAACAAGTTCTTCGGACAACCTATGAAAGAAGTTGATACGGATGAAATTGGTATTCAGTTATGCAAGGTTAATACTTGTCAAGAAGCTGTAGTAACCTATTTTGATTAAGTTACAAATAGACGGAGGTTTTTAAAATGCTGATTAAAATAATTTTATTTCTTCTCCCGACTGCTCTTATAACAGCGTGTACGCCGTATACTGACATAGAAACTGTGACAATATCAGATGTCTATGAAGAATCCGAACCGCAATTATACGGTTTATATGACGTTGTAAGAGTGGTTGACGGTGATACAATTATCGTTAATATTGACGGTGAGGAAACAAAGGTACGTTTCATCGGAGTGAATACAGCTGAAAGCGTTCACCCCGATGATAGCAAAAACAACGAAAGCGGCAAAGAAGCTTCACAATGGACTTCTGATTTGCTGACAGGACAGCAAGTATATTTGGAATATGACATTGACAAGACAGACGATTACGGCAGAACACTTGCTTATGTATATTTGTCTGACGGCAGAATGGTACAGGAAGAACTGCTGAAAGCAGAAATGGCTGAACTTATGACAATTCAGCCTAATTCAAAGTATGCTGACAAGTTTTATGAAATAAAAAATGACAGGTGATTATATGTTTTGGGAAAAATTTCAGTATTTAGCAGAATTAAAAGGAATGAAACCTCACGCTGTGTTAAAAGAACTCAAAATATCATCGGGTTCTGCAAACAACTGGAAAAAAGGTACTATTCCCAACGGTGATGCATTATGTAAAGTAGCTGATTATTTTAATTGTTCAGTTGATTATTTATTGGGAAGAACAGATTTTCCTAATATGGACAAAAAAGAGGATATTTCAATTTCTAAAATCACTATTGAAATCACTATTAACGGAAAAAGATATGAATTATCAGAAAAGTGAGAAGCGAGGTAAGTGATGTTTAAGAGATTCAAATACAAAAAGCTTTATGACAAAGCTGTGCATTATTTGGATAATGTAGATTATTCAGAACTAATCAAATACAGCGAAAAAATACAGTCGTATCATGTTAATGAGAGTATGGATTTGCCACTGGGAGAAACGGCTATATTTCATCATTTACCTTTAAAGAACAAGGACGGCGATTATCTTTCAGATGATAACTGGGACTTGGCGAAAGAAGAAAAAAATGAAATTCACGAACTTTTGAATAAATTAAACGAATATTATGATGCAATCTACATAGTTCGTTATTACACACCAAAAGGCAAATTTGTAAAAAAAGGAAATGAATTTAAGTATGAAGTAATTCCTCCTTGGACTGTATTCCCACACTATTGGGCAATGTCATTGGGGTGGAGAATGGGCGATGGTGAAGAATATTTGGAAATATATCATAGCTACATTGATACTCTTTCCGATAGGCAGTACGAAGCCTATGCAAACAAATATCCAAAACCTGAATACTTGAATATATGGAGGTAAATATTTATGCTGAGAGGAATGAGAATTAAATGGCACTCTGATATTTCTTACTCAGAGCAAATTGAGCAAAAAATAAAGAAACAGATTTCTTTAGGATACTTGGAAAAAGGTGAACAGTTACCTCGTTGTAAGGTTCTTGGAGAAAAATTGAAAGTTTGCGGTATAACAGTATATAGAGCATATCGCAAACTGATTGAAGCTGGACTTGTTGTTCGTAAGGATAACGATTTTTATGTAAACTAAAATGGTTGCGGATTATATGGGAAAACACGGGATAATTATTAGGATTACAAACGGAGATTTCAACGTTTTATAATAGATAAATTTCAAAGGTGTGTCACGGTGACACACAGATAATCTGCAAAGGAAGATAAGGTATGAGCAATAAAGAAGAAAGAAGAAAGCTAATTTCATTCACAGAGGACGGAGAGCCTTTTTTGAAAGAAATCAAAAAAATAGCAAAAGAAACAGGGCTGACCGAAAGCATAATACTTGAAAACAGTTATTGCTTAGGTTTAGTTCTGTTATATTCTCCTGAAAGAGTAACTGAACTGAAAGAAATGCTTAAAAAGAGGTTCAAGGCTATTTCAGGTGAAAAATCCGAAAGAATAATATCATTATTAACTGAAATGGAGGATAAGGAATGAAGAAGCTTATAATTGCTGAAAAGCAAAGCGTAGGTAAAATGATTGCAAAAGCACTTGGAATATCAGGAGATAGCAATGATTACATTGAGGGCGGCGAATATATCATTTCGTGGGGTTCAGGACACCTTATAGGTCTTGTCACACCTGACGAATACGGTGAAGAGTATCAGAATTTTTGGACATTTGATAATCTGCCGATTATTCCGTCAGAATGGAAGTTTGGAACAGATGTTTCAAAAATGAAACGTCTTAATGTACTGAAAAAGCTTATGTCAGATCCGTCCGTAGATGAAATTATATGTGCAACGGACGCAGGACGTGAGGGAGAATGTATTTTCCGATACATATACAATTATCTGCATTGCAGAAAGCCTGTTAAACGTCTTTGGCTCTCATCAATGAAAGATACAGCTATTCGTGAGGGTATGGCAAATTTAAAGCCTGACAGTTATTATGATCATCTGTATTATGCAGGACTTTGCAGAAATAAGGCTGACTGGCTCGTGGGTATGAATGGCTCACGATTATTTTCAAACCGTTACAAGAGTGTACTGAATATCGGTCGTGTTCAGACACCAGTTCTTGCTATGATTGTGCAGCGAGACTATGATGTAGCTCATTTCGTTAAGCAGAAATTCTATACTGTTGAGCTTGATTGTGGTGATTTTACAGCTACTACGTTAAGAATTGATGATGAAAGCTATGCAAAAGGGCTTGCTGAAATGTGTAACGGAAAGAGTGCTTGTGTTAGGGATATAAAAAAGGAAATCAAGACTGTAAATCCCCCTACCCTTTACGATTTGAATACGCTTCAGCGTGAAGCAAACAGGAAATACGGATATACAGCAAAGCAAACTCTTGAATATGCTCAGTCACTTTACGAAGCAGAAATCATATCATATCCCCGAACTGATAGTAATTATCTTACTGAGGATATGGGAGACACCGCAAGCGAAAAAATTCAGATTATTCAGCAGATGTTTTCTGAATTGAATTTTGGAATTACAAATCCTGACGTGAAACGTTGTCTTAACAACAAAAAAGTTGGTGAACATTACGCTTTATTCCCACTCGGAATTGAAAGTGCGGACTTAAATGCACTTCCGAGAGGTGAAAGAAATATCCTTTTCCTCATAGCAGCACGACTTATACTTGCAACGGCAGAACCGCACAAGTATGAAAAAGTTACAGTTGACATTTCAGCGGAAAACATAGATAGTGTTCCTTTTTATGCGGTCGGAAAGACAATTCTTGAAAATGGCTTTAAGGAGCTTGAAAACCGCATAAACGGTAAGAAAGAAAAAGAAAACACAACTGTTCTGCCTGAGCTTGAAGTTGCACAGTTATTTAATCCTGTTACTGCCAAATCAGCGGAGCATTGGACAACTCCTCCGAAGTCATATACAGAAGATACATTGCTTAAAGCAATGGAAACAGCAGGAAACATAGACTATGACAGCGACTCCGATGTAGAAAAGAAAGGTCTTGGTACTCCTGCCACAAGAGCTGATATTATCGAAAATCTTGTCAAGCGTGGATATATTGAACGTGATGAAAAGAAACTTATAGCAACAGAAAAGGGTGTCAATCTGATTAGCGTTGTTCCCGATGAGGTTAAATCTCCCAAGCTGACAGCTGATTGGGAGACATATTTACAGCACATTGAAAAGGGACAGGCTGATCCTGATAGTTTTATGAAGAAAATTGAAGCATTTACAAGAAAGCTTGTTTCAGATTATTCAGAAGTCGATGAAGAAGTCGATTTTTCTGTAAATTCTGTAATCGGCACTTGTCCTCGTTGTAAGCAGAATATCCTTGAAGGAAAAATAAACTTTTATTGTGAAAGCGGCAAGGACGGATGCGGTTTTTCCGTATGGAAAGAAATGAAATATCCTAACACCAAAATTACAGCTAAAAAAATGAAAGAACTGCTCACTAATGGTAAGGCTGAGCTTAAAGCAAAATCAAAAGAGGGCAAGGAATATACAGCGATTTTCAACCTTGAAGATAACGGAAAGTATGTAAATCTTGTTTATTCTCCCGACAATAATAAATCATCGGGCAAGTGTCCGAAATGCCGTAGTGAGATTAAGAAAGGTCAGAACGGATATTACTGCACAGGAAAGTGCGGTATGAATGTAGGAAAGGTGTTCGGCAAGGAGCTGACGGAAAATCAGCTTGAAAGACTTCTTGACGGTAAAGAAATTTCTTATACAGTAAATAAGCGTAAAACAGTTGTACTGCCCGAAATCGAGCAGAACAACTATAACGGTAAAACATATTATCAATGGAAAGTAAAGAAGGATTGAGATAAAACTATGAATTTAACAAACAATAAAAAAGATATTATTCTTACTGACAATGAAGGAGCAACGTTAGGCGATAAAACGCTTAACTCTAACGTCTTATTGATAGGAAATGCAGGAATGGGCAAAAGCTTTAATTACTTTCTCCCGAACATTTTAGGAGGAAATTGAATGTTTAGTAGTGAAGAAGAAAAAGCAACAGAGCTTTCAGAAGAAATTGCTAATGGTAAAGGCTGTCTTGTTCTTGACCTTGCCTGTTTCTTTCCATTTACAAATGAGCTGACATTTGATTTCTTTATAGGCGAAGATCTGAACGATAAGAAAATAAATCACAGATACCCTAATAAAAAATGGTATACAATCAGCCAAAAACAAGGTAGAAAAGTAAGCAAATTAGGTTATCCTTATTTCTTCGACTTAAAAGACGGTGAAGATGTGGCAATGTCCTTAAATATAAAAGTCGGATTCAGAACGGAAGAAGATGAGCCTGATACAGAGCCAAAGAATACCATACACTTTACTTTACCTCTCAGCGTTAATGTTACCAAGGATAATCCAGTTTGTGGACTGACTTTCAAATTCTTTATCGAAGATGATGACTGCCATTTTGAGCTATATTCACATCAACCTGACGAAACGGTAGAAGGCTGTTGGACACCGCACATTTGGTATAGCAAAGTGACTGATACAGATTATGACAAATCATCTTGTACAATCCTTAGTAAACCTGAAAAGTTGGAAAACAAGGTGCTTTTATATAAAGATGTCATTGAACCTTTTGCTTGTAAAATTGATGAATTATTATTAGGTTAAAAAATAATGGTGTGTCACCGTGACACACCATTTCGTTTTAAGTGTATATTCCCGAAAGGGTATATAAATAAATATAAAAGGAGAAAGATATGCCGAAGTATTCAACCGAACAGATTGAACGAGCCAAAAATGTGGATGTACGCTCTTTCCTTGAACAAGTTGAGAGATTCACATTTCAGAAGAACGGTAAATATCTGAAATGTGCTAATCCGGTAAGAACAGGACAGCCGTCATCGCTCTCAATCGACACAAAGCTTAATCGTATTTTCTACAATGCACAGACAGGAAACAGACCGCTTTCAGCGATTGATTGGTGTACACAGGTCAAGCAGATGGATTTCCAGTCTGCATTGAGACTTGTCCTCAACGAAGAACCGCAAGGAGAACGTACAGCAACAAGAAATCAGCAGTATAGTCCACAAAACAGACCGCCACAAAATAACAGACCACCGCAAAACAATACACAGCCGAGATTTCAGCAGCATATTCCGCAGAATGAACCCGAAGAAAAGAGAGAGCTTTATCTTTCCGAAGCAGCAAACACAACGAGAAATGCTTTTGATTATCTTACAAAAGAAAGAGAAATTCCTGCAAACATAGTAAATGACTGCATTAAAAATCATTTGATTTATGAAGATACAAGAAAAAATGTAGTTTTTGTGGGATATGACGATTTTAAACCGCAGTACGCAACAAGACGAGGTACATATAATGTCAAGGGTAAAGAGCCTTTTAAGAGAGACTGTGCAGGAAGTGATACAAGTTATGCTTTCAGATTGGAGGGCAAAAATACCGACACTATTTATGTTGCCGAGGGAGCTGTAGATGTATTGAGCCTTGCAGCATTGGAAGATAAGTATCACGGAAAAGATGCCTACAAGGAAAAAACCTATCTTTCTACAGGTGGTGCAGGAATTGATAAGGCTATAGAGCAGTTCTGTAAAACTCATGATGTCAAAACAATAAATATCTGCTTTGATAATGATGAAGCAGGAAGAAAAGGAATGAATAAGATTATGGAAAAATATAAGGATTTAGGATATACCGTAAATGATATGAGAGCTTCACTTGCTCACGACTATAATGATGAACTGAAAACGTCAAACAAAAATCCCGATTTTTACACAAAGCCGCCTATAACAGTTGAAGCTCCTTCAAAAGAAGAACCGACAATCTCCGAACCTCCCCCTGTCAATAATGTTCAGGAACAGAGTATTCCAAATGTGACTTCTTCTCCCGAAGTTTCTCAGAATAATGAAGTTCCTAAACCTGAACAGAACATTCCTGAATCGCCCCCTATTGTGAATAATCAGCGGCAGGCTGAATCAATCATTCCCGAAGCTCCAAAGCGTGAGGAAATGGAAGTTCCTGTACGTCCTGCCCCTACAGCTCGCCTTGTTCCTAATTTTGAGAGGGAGTGGGAACCGCAACAGAGAACTGCTCCTGAACCGATTCGTGAGCCTATTTCTGAAACAAATAATGTTGAGATTGATACTTCTGAATATTCAAATTCTGAAATGGATTATAATAACATTGAAAATCCTGAATTGAGCAAAGAGCAGAAAACGATTCTTCTTATCGATTCGATGAAAGACCGTCAGGAAAATAAACGTGCAGATTTACTGGATAAGATTGACCGAATTGACAGTAAAATCGCTGACAGAAAAGACCGCATTGATAAACTCAATGCCAAAGTAGAGGATTTAAAACTGTCTATCAAGACATCAAAGGCATTTGAAAAAGCATTTGCTTCTACTCCATTAGCAAAGCTTTTTGAAAACAGCATAGCTAATAAAGAAGCCAAAATAGAAAAAATCTTGACAGAAAAAATTCCAAAACATGAGGAGAAAATAAAAGCTCAGGAAGGAAAGAAGCTTACAGCAACAGAAAGGCTCGGCAAGGTAAACCGAAAGATTGACAAACTTGAAAAGGTGCAGAGTTTTTTTACAGCAATCAGCAGTAAAGACCGTGAAGAAAGACATCAGGGATTTGTAACAGGACTTGAACTCCTTTCAGAATTTCGCCGTGAAGGTCTTGAAAACAAGTTACAGAAAACAAATAACAAGATAGAGAAGCTTACTGCTGATTATTCTTCTCTCGACCTTACAAATGTACAACGTCACGACTTGAAAAAAGAAATAACATTCCAAGAGGTAAAAGCAAGAAATATTACTAAGAAGATTTCTGAAATAGATAATCTTAATAAGGATTTGAGTGACATTAAGAATGATAGGTTTACGGAAACAGAAATTGAATCAGCTATTGATAAAACCGCCGATAAGATTTCAGAACGTCTTGAGAACGCAGATATTACGGAAAAAGGCATTGTAAATAATATTGTTGCTCAGACTGTAGAAGCAGGAAGTGAAGCTATTTCAGAAGTTGTTGCTGAAAAAGGTGCTGTTCAGGCAGAAATCAATAATGCAGAAATTGATTTGGAACGTGTTCCCGATGAAAGAGAGCCTGACGTTACTGACAATAAAGAACAGCAGATAATGAACGCTGTAGCGGCGGTTACTGGGATAGATATTTCTGAGCTGAACAGACTGCCTGTTGATATAAAGACCGATATTATTGCTGAGTATCAGCAGAATAACGGTAATATCACAACAGAACAGCTTACAGAAAGAATATGTAACATTGCAGACATTACTCCTCAGAATGTTCCAGTACAGCAGGAAAGACCGTTGCAGACAAAAGAGAACAATCCTTTGCGTGACATCGAGGATTTAATGGAGCAGAATGATAATCAGATTGACGGTGTGATTAACAATCTGCCGCCTGAAAAGCCGAAAGCAAAAGACGAACCGCTTTTTTCTCGAAGCAAGCTTATGGGTGATGAATTTAAGCCAACATCTGAGAAAGCAAACAACGAGAAAGAAAGAAGCAAAAAACATAATATGAGTATATAATCCCTGTTTAAAGTGCTTTTGTTAAATATGAAAAATATATTTCCAAATATTGACAATATTGTTGTGGTGGTGTATAATAATAGTATGAGGTAAGGTAAAATTTACCAAATGCAAATTAAGGAGAAATTTATGGAAAAAACTATTTTATACGGTGTACGTCCTGCCGACTATGACGAAGATGTGTTTGTATCTGCTTCAAAAGACGAAGTATATGCATATATTCTTGACGAGGAAATTGTTGAGGGAGAAATACGAGAGTACGAATATACAGGAGATGTTAATGCTCAATACTATGACACTTCTGCAATGGAATTATACGATTATTCTGATATTGACTATGAGTATTTACTCTATATGTCATAACGGAATATCACTGTTATTATGCCGATGATGTTAGACGGATATTATGCAGGGATTGCCTATGCAACAGGATATACGGCTTTAGATAAAAAACAGCAGTATCTTGTAATACGAAATCTCGATGATTGGTATGTCAAGTGTTTTGAAAATATATCCAAATACAAGGCATATCAATCATTGCATAAACTTGAAAGAGACAGAAAACCTCAATGGTGCATTAAAGCAAGGGACATAAATTGTATTCCACAGTTAGCAGAGGTAAAAAGCCTTAATGATTTCTGCCGAGCCTATATCGAGATACACGGTATATTGGATATGGCTACATCAAAAAATCGCAGAGGTGAATATTTTAAAAAGCCAAGATTGCGAATTTATGGTAGTGAGGAAATAATGACATTTTTAAATAATAATCTTCCTGCTATGCCTAAGAAAATACAATATATCAAAAATAACGTGGATGATAAATACATAGGACAGACTTGTGCTTTGTATTATCAATCATCAGAAGAAATATCCGCTATTTTAAGGTGGATAGACGGCGATTTGAGAAATGAAAAAATTTGGGCAAAGTGGAATAATCTACTTTGCCTAAATGAAAAGGAGTAAATTATGTCAATAATTAAAAACAGAGAACAGGTTGTTGATGAGCTGACCGATATGCTCGTTAATTTTGAAAAGGAATTGAATGCGTATGACACAGATGTGTATGCGTACTTTAATACGGAAACAAAAGAGGTTACGCTTGATACATTTGTCAATCCCGGTGGTAATTCGTGGTTAAATGATAATAGCGATACCATTTATACAGATAAGCAGCACAACAACAGCATTTTTGATAGTTATGATAACGAGGGAGATCTGCTTGCTGCTGCCACAAATGAAAATAAAGAAAAATCCGAAGCAATAATGAATGAAATAAAAAAGCAGATTGCAGAAGATGAAGATATTGACATCGAAGATGTTTCCGTAAGTTACTTTGATGTAAGAGATTATATTGAGAACAATGATGAACTTATGGAAAATCTCTCAAACGCATATTCGGATTTAATTGATGAGATGCGTCCTGAATACGCTGAACAGGCAGAGAATATTGTTGATAAGTATGAAGAAAAGCTGAAAGAGGAACATCAGATTGATACTGCTGATATTTCTTCTCCCGAAAAATTGTGTGAAATTGCATTTATCAACAATGGCGATGCTACAATGAAGCTTACTTACGGTGAGAATGAATATGTGCATAACTATGATGATATGTCACATTTAGCGGCAGATTATAAAGCTTTTATGGATAATCCTGAAAGCATTACTGATTGGGAAAATGATGAGCCTGAGATGTGGAATGGTGATGAGTATTCCGACAATGCTTGTTATGTTTTCAACAGCGAAACTGATACCATATCTGAGCTTAATACAGATTGGGGCGGTAATGTTTCAGAGTTTGTAAGTATAATCAACGATAAATCCCTTTCTCCCGACAAGGAAGTGGAAAATGAGCCGCTTTTCTCAAAAAAAAAGATTATGAGTGATGAATTTAAGCCGAAATCAGAAAAAGGAAAGGAGGACAGAAGTAAGAGTAAAAATCAGAATATGGAAATGTAGTAAGGCTAAGCACGTTGCCTAAAGATAAAGTCAAGGCAAAAAAAGCCTTGACTTTATCGCTTTACTATGTTAAAATGAAATGGAGGAATAAAAATGCCAAATGACAAAATCTTTGAAACACAGTTGCTTTATGAAGCGGAAATTTCAAATGTGAAAGAATCAGCAGAAAAGTGGAAAGACTTTCTTGACTTTTCCGCACAGCTTCAGATAAGCAAAAATCAGAATGAATATGAGTTTTCTTCAAAACTACTTATTCACGCAAAAAATCCAAATGCTACAGACTGTCGTACATTTAATGAATGGAAATCAGACAACGGAAATCACGTTAAATTTAATGAAACAGGATTACCCGTTCTTTCTCGTAACAGTCGAGGAAATAAAGGTGTAGCATACCTTTTTGACACAACTCAGACAGCGATACCTAAAGAGCCTGAACGCTTTATGCTCTCGGAGGAAAGCAAAGCAACTCTAAAAAATGTCATTGATTACACAATTTCAGCTCTTTCCGAAAGTCCTGCATTTTCAGATGAGCAGCGAAGAATTTTTCTTGAAACGGCAGACTATAAGCTTTGTAAGCAGTATGGTATCGAAACGAATGAGAGTATAAGCAGATTTTCAGGGATAGAAAACTTATCTGTAAAGGATATTGCTGAAATTGGCATTGCCCTCAACAAATGTAATCAGGAAGTATTAACAGCAATTGAAAGGAATGATATTAATGTTTATGAGAGAGACGGACGTGAACTTGAAAATGGAAGGACAGAATTACACGGACGAGAATCACGAGGAATGGATTTGGGTGGAGGAATATCGCAGACACGCCAAGAAGTACAAGTACGACACGGATTGGAATCTGTGGTGCAAGCTGAATCAGGAGAACGGAACATACGAACCGATAGTAGAACTTCCGAAGCCGAAGCCGACAGCAGCAATGGGCAAGTACGGAAGTCTGAGACTGAACTTCATATGGCAGACACCTTGCTTAGTAGAAGCGATAATGCTGAACGGGGACGTAACGAAGCATTGCGAGGAAATGAACGAGAGAGTTACGGAACTGATTCAGGAGAGCGTGGAGAAGAAGAAAGCTTCAGCGGAATATCAGAAGATAACGGAAGAAGGACAGTATCTGCCGATGTTACAGGCGATACAGATGTACACGGCAGAAGCGGAGGAGGAAATACTTCCCGTGACGGTTTACGCAATATAAACGATGAAACGGCAGAGCCTGAAAAGGTCTCTGCCATTTTTGATGAAAATATATATATCCAGTCCTTTGATTATGCCGACAAGAACGGCGAAATAGATAAATTCTTACTGAGCCACAACGAGAATATGCGTTGTCTTTGGGATATTAAGGCTACTGCTGAGATTTACTATGAAACAGACAAATTAGACGATTTTCTGAATGATATGACAGAAAAGTACGGAACAGACAGACTTCTATACGTTCTTTCAAGAAATATTCAGCAAGATGACAGCCGTTTTTCTTCCGAAGCTGTGGAAATAGCCAACAACTTTGAGTTCTTCGATATAGGAAGTGTACATTCATTCTCTCATATGTACGTTACCGATATAAATCCGTCAGCTATCGACAGTATGGTAATAAAGCTTAATGCTATGAAACAGCCACTTGAAAAAACTGTTGAAAGCATAGAATATACTGAAAAGGAAATGGCTTTCCTTAATAATGATATTTCAGCTTTTATGGCTAAATCCGTACTCAGTTGGGATGAAATTGAAGATTTGTCATATCGTTTTTATGAGGACGGATATATTGACAGATTTAAGCCAAGCGAAAAAGCTATGTACGGAAATGGTTTGGAAGAACCTGAGCTATATGAAATTGCACATCGTATGCATAATGGCGAAGATGTCAGAGCAGAACTTGCAAAGGCTTTACTCGGCAATCAGACAACCTTTTCCCCTACATACGATGATAGTTACACAGTTAAACACGGTGATGAGAGCTTAACTGTACGTTACGGCAATGCTGAAAAAGAAATCAGCTATGAAACTATCGGAACTGCCTTTTTCTCATTGATTGAAAAAGAATATAACGATATAACGCTTGAACGTTCCATAGACGAATTAAAAGCGGTATTGCCTGATACTTCCGATGAAAAGGCAAAGGAGCTTATAACAGCTTTTGATGAGCATAGAATGGACGGTTGGAAGGATAATGGTATAAAGCAGACAAGGATTAAAAAAGCTTTATATGATATTCTTGACGATGATGAGCTGACCGAAAAGGCTTTTGCTGCTATTGCTGATATGAGATACAATTTCAAAGTTGAGGTTGAGCAGAAGCTCCCCGATAGCCTTGAGTTCCAGTTCGGTGAGCGTGGCAGCGATGACAGTTGGTTTACAGAAAGCGGACTGTTATATGATTTCGTTGAAAATAATCCAAATCCTTCTTTTGCTCTAAGCAATGCTATTATAGAATACCTTGATGAAAAACAGCATTTTGAAAGAGAAATTGACGGATTGAACGCAGGATGGTATAAAAAAACTAAGTTTGACATTTCCGCTGTTATAGACGGTGAAAGTTTCCATTATGAAGGTCGATTTGACATTGGTGACGGAAAAGGTACTGGCGGCGGTTCTCTGATTGACCATATCCGTGATTTTAATGAGGGAGCATTAAATTCAGAAAGTTATCCGTATAACAACGATAAAGCAAAATCAAATCTGAACCGTACCCTTGACATATTTGTTCCTTTCCTCGAAGCTCACTCTGAGCTTACAGCAGAAGAAACAAAGCTTCTGAATGAGTACAAGGCGGCTCATCCGATTGAAGAAAACACAACGGTATATGATTTTAAGAGAAAAACAGAAGCTTTATTCAATACCATAAACGGATACCGTCCCGAAGATATTGAAAATGCTGTAAGGGACTATGTATCGGAAACATTCAGCGATAATGATGTTAATGCTCTGATAGGCAGAATAGCCGTGTCAGGTTCTCGTTCAAGAAGAATGGAACACGAAAATTCGGATATTGATGTTGTAATAGAGGTATCTTCTGAATTAAAGGAAGATGCTCTTTTTAATTTGCTGAATGAGGACGGAATGGAAATAGACGGTATTACCGTTGATATAAATCCTATTCGTGCCGAAGAAAGCGGAACACTTGAAAATTATCTGCCTACTGTAGAACAGTATCTTGCTGAAAAAAGAGCCATTTCAAGCCAACAGGAAATATCTGAACCTATAAATGTTCATTCAGAAAAAACTGAGGGGCAGGAAATGGCAAGTTCTTTCGATATTCCCACTATTGACGAAAGTCTTAGAAATGATTTCCGTTCCGGCAAGCTTACATTTGAAGATGTTGCAAATGAGCTTAGCAATGCTAATCTCATTCCTCACGCAAATGATTATAGCCGTACTGCCGAAATACTCGGAAAAGATGCAATAGTATCCCAGCTTGACAGTACACTTGATAAGTATTATATCAATAAGGATACAGAAAGATTAACTCAGGTATCGTTCAATCCCGACAGCTCTGAGGGCGGTCAGCTCGTTTACATTGATATTGATTTCGATATGCTCCGTGGAGCATTGGAAAGCGATAATCCTGCCGATTATATTTATTCAAACGGAAAAACGTCATTTACCGATATTACTGACGAACAGTTTATCTATGATGCAGCAGAGTTCCTTGCAAACAATGAAGCTTTCAATAACAGGGATAATTCTGTTATTGATGAAATCAGCAAGCTTGTAAATTCTGTAGAAAACGCACAAAGCATAGAAGCTCATCAGAATGACAGTATTGGTGATAATGACGGTGGCACATATTCCATTTATCAATTCAAGGAAGGCGAAGATTTTCATTATCATCGTTTTTCAAACTCTGAAACTCTTGAAAAAATGGGTTATTCCCCTAATGTTGCTGATTATGAGCTGAAATACACAGGCAATTTATCCGATATATCAGGTTCAAACAAGCTTGAAGGAATTTATTATATGTTCAATATGGAACGTCCTGCGGACTTCACAGGTCATTCCCTTTCTGTAAGCGATATTGTGGTTATTGAAGAACACGGAGAAAAAACAGCACATTTTGTTGATTCAGCAGGATATACGGAAATGCCTGAATTTTTCAATGAAAGAGCATTGGAAAATGAAAAGCCTGAACAGCAGTATAATAACAGCATATCAAATCTCAATCAGCTTAAAAAGGCATTGCAGAAAGGCTCTGAATTTGATATTACTGACCACATTCGTCCTGAGTGTATCGGAGAACACAGAAAAGTAACATCAGTCAATACAGTTGGTTTCTACTCACAGCCTGTTGATGAATCGGGAGAGCTGACAGGCAAAGAAACATATATGGAATGGAGCAAAGCTAAGAACTGGACTTTTGATAACGGCATTTGCAGTTCCCGACTGGATAATGATGAGCTTGTAATGTCATTCAGAGTATACGAAGCTCAGCCTGAACAGGAATTAAGCAATATTGAGACAAGTATGGACGATTTTGTTACTGCTCGAAATCTTGAAGCTGTTGAAAAGATTGAAGTCGGTGATGAAATAACGCTGAAAGATGATGTGTATATCGTAAAATCCATAAACGGCGATTTTATGATGAGTGCAGAGAAAAAGAATATTGATGATAGCAATTTCAATGAATCAATAAAATCCTTTATCGGTGACTGGAAGAAACAGCTTGTCGATGAAGCCGAAAATACTCCTATTTTTGTAATTAAGCCTGACGTTGCAAAGGCACTTGAAGAAAATGCAAGAGCTGAGAGCGAAACAAAGGCTGTCCGCACGGCTGACGATATAGAAATTGGTGATAAATACAACTACAAAGACAGAGAATACACGGTTGTTTCTATGCAGGGTGTGTATCCTGACGATGTTGGAATATCATACGATGAAAAGCTCTCAAACGGTACAACATACGCTGTGACAGAGAATGTAAACAAGCAGAAGCTTGAAAGAGAGGGTGTATATCTCGGCAAAAGCAATGAACTTGCACAGGAAAGTAAAGCTATTGAATATTCGGAAGTCACAAGAAGTATGTATCATACAGATAATCCCGATGTTTTAAAAATCAAAGGCAGAGGAAGTCTTGCAAAAATAGATATTACTCCTACAGAAGAACTTTGGAACAGGCTTGCAGAAAAAGGCATTGTTCGGACCGATGAAAGCGTGGACAGAATTATATTCAATACCGATAGTCAGAATTGGAATAAGCTTGTTATCCCTGACAAATGGGGAAATATGACGAACAACATTGATATTGACAAGGTGTTCACAGAAAATGAAGTCCGTATAGCGAAAAGCGTTGCCGATGATGTGATTTCTCCGACTGTAGAGGGCGATCAGCTCAGTATGTTCGATATGGAAAACAAACCATATCAAGTAGTTACATACGACAGAGACAGCGGAGCTGACGATAAACTGGAATATGCAACATTGCAAGAAGCAGAAAGTGCAGGAGAAGATTACATCGAGGACGGTTATGACGGATATGCGGTGTATAATAAGGATACAAAAATAATCGAAACCTCCACTTTCTCATTCCCGGTTGAAAAAGTATTCTCGGAAGAAGTATTGAGAAAGAACGGATACATTGTAGATGAAATCAAAGCACCTACAGAAGAAGCTCCGAAAGTAACACTTCTTGACAATAATAGCTCTGTTGATGAGGTTGTTTCTGCTTTCGGACTTGACAAGGAACAATTCAAAGCTCTCCTTGATAAAAACAATTACAAGTTTGGACATATAGACATCATAAGATTAGAAAAGCTTGAAACAACTGTAGATATAGACAAAGCAAAAGGCTATTTTGAAGCTGTAGAGGGTTCGTATCTGTCAAATATGAAAATAAAGGCAGAAACACATAATTTCTTGTATAATTATATAGAAAACAATGCTGTTGCTAACAGTCAGGAACTTGATAGAATTGCTGAGAGTGAATACGTTGAAAACAAGCTTTCTGAAAAAGCACAGGAGCTTGACAAAACTGTTCCTATTGCTCCCGACAAGGAAAAACCAAAGAAAGACTATTTCAGAATTAACAATGACAATTTGGGCGAAGGCAGCAAGCGTGAAAAGTTCAATAATAACATTGAAGCAATCAGAACTTTACTCAAAATTGATGAGGAAGAACGCTTGGCAACTCCTGAAGAACAGGAAATTATGTCAAAGTATGTAGGTTGGGGCGGTATTCAAGAAGCTTTCGACAATAGCAATGCTGATTGGAGAAACGAATACAACACACTTAAAGAGCTTCTTTCCGAGGAAGAATATGAAGCGGCTCGTTCAACTGTAAATGACGCATTTTATACTTCTCCTGTCATAACTAAGGCTATTTATGAAGGACTTTCCAACATCGGATTTGAGGGCGGTGAAATCCTTGAGCCTGCGTTGGGTGTCGGTAACTTCTTCGGAACAATGCCTGACAAGATGAGAGAAAACAGTAATCTCGCAGGAGTTGAGATTGACAGTATTTCAGGACGTATCGCACAGAAACTTTACCCCGAAGCGAATATTGCTGTAAATGGCTATGAAAAAGTTGACCTCAGTAAAGGCTCTTTTGACCTTGCTATAGGTAATGTTCCGTTCGGAAATTACGGTGTAAACGATAATAAGAAAGCTTATAAAGGATTACTCATACACGATTATTTCTTTGCAAAATCGCTTGATAACATTCGTTCAGGCGGTATAGTTGCTTTTGTAACATCAACAGGAACACTTGATAAAGAAGATACCAAGGTTCGCCAAATGCTTGCACAAAAGGCGGAGCTTATGGGAGCTGTAAGACTGCCGAACAATGCATTTCAGAAAAATGCAGGAACAGCAACATCGACAGATATTATTTTTCTTAAAAAACGTGATAAATTACTTAATCTCAGCGAAATGTCAATGGATAAATCTTGTGATTGGGTGCATACAAAGGAAAATGCTGACGGATTCAAGATAAACAGCTATTTTGCTGACAATCCCGATATGATACTCGGTAATCTGTCTGACAAGGGCAGATTCGGCACAATTATTTGTACTCCTATCCCTAACGCTGACCTCGGAGAACAGCTTCACGAAGCAATGAAGAATATCAAGGGAGAATATACTCCGCTTGAATTTCAGTCTGAGCTTGATGAAAAGGCTGTTGATAACTTCCTTGAAGCTACTCCCGATGTAGAAAACCTCACATATACGGTTGTTGATGATAAACTGTATTACCGTGTGGAAGATAACCTCGTACCTTTGAAAGAAAGCGAACAGCACGGTGTAATAGCTGAAAGAAGAAAAGGTATGCTCAGCATTGCAGGAACTGTCAGAGAGCTTTTACAAGCACAGGTTGAAGATAGACCTGATTCGGAAATCAAGGCTCTGCAAGCTGAAATGAACAGCAAGTATGATAAATATGTAAAGAAATTTGGTCGTATAAATCCTATTGAAGTACCTAATGAAAAGTCAAAAAGCGGTGTTTCAAGAAAATCTGCAAACAGCAATGCTTTCAAAAATGATGTAAGACTTCCTTTGCTCCAGTCCCTTGAAAAAATGAAGGACGGTCAGTTCATCGGAAAGTCCGAAATATTTACAGAAAGAACTATCAGACCTCGTAAGGTTGCAGAACACGTTGAAACAGCACACGAAGCATTGATTCTGTCCGTATCCGAAAAGGGTAAAATTGACTTTAATTATATGGAACAGCTTACAGGCTTTGACAGAAACAAGCTTATAGACGATTTACACGGTGACATTTACCCTGTTCCTGAGCTGTCTACAGAAGATAATACGGTATATCAGACTAAAGATGAATATCTGTCGGGAAATATCTATAAGAAAATTGCAGAAGCAGAAGCGAAAGTTGCTGAAAATCCTGCATATATGAAAAATGTTGCGGCACTCAAAGAAGTACTACCAACACCTTTGAAAGCAACGGAAATTGATATGCAGCTTGGTATGTCTTGGATAGATCCGAAAATAATTCAGCAGTTTATGTATGAAACTTTTGAAACACCTGACCGTTTCAAAGAATACGATAGCAGCATTGCACAGAAAAATCTGTCCGCTATAACTGTTGACTTCTTGGGTGCAGGTAATGGAGTATGGAATATTGATAATGCAAAGATTGATAATTCTGTAAAGGCTACAAAGGTTTTCGGAACAAAAGACCTTAATGCGTATCAAATCCTTGAAAAGCTCCTGAACAGCAAATCCATAACAATTACTGAAACATACAAGGACAATGAGGGAAAAACAAAAACAAAGCTCCTTGAAAATGAAACAAGAGCTGCTGAGGACAAGGCAAAGAAGATAGGTGAAGAATTTAAAAAGTGGATTTTTGCAGATCCCGAAAGACGAAACAAACTGGTATCTACATATAATGAGAAGTTTAATTGTATTCGTCCTCGTGAATATGACGGAAGTAATCTTAATTTCTTTGGCTCTAATCCCGAAATAACATTAAAACCTCATCAGAAAAATGCTGTTGCACACGCACTTTTCGGCGGCAATACGCTGTTCGCACATCAGGTAGGTGCCGGAAAGACCTTTGAAATGATTGCAACTGCTATGGAGGGAAAAAGGCTCGGACTTCATAACAAATCAATGTTTGTTGTTCCAAAACACCTTACAGAACAGATTGGTGCAGACTTTATGAAGCTGTATCCAAATGCAAATATTCTTGTGGCTAAATCTGACGATTTCACACCTCAGAAACGCAGACAAATGTGTGCAAGAATAGCAACAGGAAATTTCGATGCTGTTATTATCGGACATTCTCAGCTTATAAAAATACCGTTATCACCAAAAAGAGAAGCAGACTTTATACGTAAGCAGATTGCAGAAACATCGGCGGCTCTTGAAGCGGCACAGGAAACAGACAGCAAGAGTTATACAGTTAAAGAGCTTGAACAAATGAAGAAAAAGCTCCGTGAACGTCTTGAAAAACTTACTAATGGAACAGTCAAGGATAACGCTGTAACATTTGAGGAGCTTGGTGTAGATAAGATTTTCATTGATGAAGCTCACGAATTTAAAAACCTCTTTATTTCGACAAAAATGGAAAATGTATCGGGACTTTCCACAAATGCAAATGTGCAGAAAACAGCAGATTTGTATATGAAGTGTCAGTACCTCGATGAATTAACAGGCAGTAAAGGTATTGTTTTCAGTACTGGAACTCCCGTGACTAATGCTCTTTCTGAAATGTTCACGACAATGAAGTATTTGCAGTCTGATTTGCTGAAAGAAACAGGACTTGACAGCTTCGATTCGTGGGCAGGCACTTTTACAACAAAGTCAACTGAACTTGAAATTTCTCCAAGCGGTAGCGATTGGAGAAACAAAACTCGTCTTAAATTTGTTAATGTTCCTGAACTGATTACTATGTTTAAGGAATGTGCGGATATAAAAATGGCTGAGCAACTGAATCTTGATGTGCCTGAATGTGAAAAGCATATTGTTTCAGTAGAGCCGACAGAAGCACAAAAGGCAGTTGTAAATTCACTTGCAGAACGTGCGGAACGCATAAGCTCAGGAGCAGTAAACAGAACTGAAGATAATATGCTTGTTGTAACTGGTGACGGAAGAAAGTTAGGACTTGACCAACGTTTGTATGACCTTAATTTGCCCGATGAACCGCAAACAAAGCTTAACAGCTGTATTCAGAATGTATATGATATATGGAATGATAATGCTGATAAGAAATCGACACAGCTTGTTTTCTGTGATTTAGGTGTACCTCAGTCAAAGGAAGATTTGAAGAAAAACGGTAAGCGTTTTGACGTTTATGCTGACATTCGTGATAAGCTCATTGAAAAGGGTGTACCTGAAAAGGAAATTGCATTTATACACGATTTCGATTCAGATGCAGAAAAAGCCAAATTATTTGCAAAGGTCAGAAGCGGAGATGTTCGTGTTTTGATTGGTTCGACACAGAAAATGGGTGCAGGAACTAATGTACAAGACAAACTCATTGCGTTGCACGACCTTGATTGTCCGTGGAGACCGTCAGACCTTACACAACGATTAGGACGAATGGTAAGACAGGGCAATGAGAATGAAAAGGTTGATAATTACCGTTATGTAACAAAAGGAACTTTTGATGCTTATCTTTACCAAATGGTTGAGAAAAAGCAGAAAACCATATCTCAGATATTCAATTCAAAAAAGCTTGCTCGTTCTTATGATGATATTGACGATATGGCTGTTGACCTTATGCAAGTTAAAATGGCAGCTGTTGGTGATGAGCGTGTAAGAAGACAAATGGAGCTTCACGAAGAAGTCCGCAGATTGAAAGGCTTGAAGAAAACCTATCTTGATGCAAAATATGAAATTGAGGACAATATTCAGAGATTGCCTAACAAGATAGCAAATACTGAAAAGACCATTGAAAATATTGCGGCAGATATAAAAACTATAAAAGAATATACAGCTCCAAAGGACATTGACGGAAATGAAATGTTTGAAATGAAAATAGGTGACACTATTTTCAATGACAAAAAAGAAGCGGCAGAAGCTTTAAAGGAAGAAATGTCAAATGCTATTATGGGAAATCCCAATAAGATTGTAGATGTTGCAGAGTACAAAGGCTTTAAAATCGGTGTTTCTTATGATTCATTTACCAAAACGCAAAACGGACATTTGAAAGGTGAAAATACCTATCGTTTTGAGTTCGGTAACAGCGAAATCGGAAATATAACACGAATTGAAAATGCTATATCTGCTGTTCCTGCACGAATGGACGTTGTTTGCAATGAGCTTGAACGTCTCAAAGAAGAACTTGCTGACAACAAAAAGGAAGTAAATCTTCCTTTTGAACACGAAGAAGAACTTGTAGAAACACAAAAAGAACTTGACAGAATAACCGATGAAATCAATGCAGATAAGGTGAACGGTAAAATTGCACCTGAACAGCTTGAAAGCACAGAAAAATCTGAGGAGCAGTCTAAAAACCTTAATTTGAAGTGGCAGCAGAACGGCAAGGAAATGCACCTTGCATATAATGCTGACGAAAATACAGTAATTGCTTATTCAAACGGAAAAGAAGAAGGAAGGTGTTCGCCTAATGAGCTGACGGTTACAAAAATCGAAGCGAATGAGCAGAAAAACTATCCTGCTGATATTAACAACTGCGTAAAATCACTTAATATCGCCTTTAGCAGTAACACAGCAAGATATGTTTCCGACTTTGCCGACAAGGTAAAAAATGCTGAAAAGGAAAATTCAAGAAGCGAAAAACCTCTTTTCTCAAGAGAAAAGATTATGAGCGATGAATTTAAACCTACATCAGAGAAAGACAAAGAAAAACCGCCTACACAGAATTTAGGCGATTAAGCTCCAGTCCCCGACTGCATTTAAGCAGTTGGGGACTTTTTTATTTGCAATGAAACTGTAGGTGTGATAAAATAAGAGTATATTACCGATATAAAAACAGTAAATTTTGTGAGAAGTGACAAAAATTGCTGTAAAATAAATTTTTATGAAAGAAATCGCCCTTTTTGTGACATTGTATATAAAAGGAGTTTATGACAATGTATGATGAAATAGTAAAGAAGTATTACGGCATAATTTATAATTACTGCCGACAAAGGCTGAATTTCAGCAAGACTGCTGCGGAAGATGTTACGCAAGAAGTATTCTTCATACTTTACAAGAAGCTGAACCGCTTGAAAATGAGCGAAAAAATAGGAATATGGCTGTTCAGGACGGCTGACAATGAAATAAAGGCATACATAAGGAAAAATCCAAGCTATATTCCTATGGAAAATTGCCCTGAAGAAGCTCTTATGACTGACAGCACATTTCCATCATTGGAGGACAGCGATTTCGACTGTCTTACCGATGAGGAAAAGCACCTTATTGAAGATTATTACTGCGGTATCAAATCTGATGTAGCAAAAGCACATAATTTAACGCAAAATGCGTTGTATATTCGTATTCACAGAATAAAAGGCAAGCTTGCAAAGCAAGCGGTAAAAAACAACAAATTCAAAATGTAATGTTTGTGCAATCAGACAAATTTTTTCTTTGATGAAAGAAATACCCAGTTTTTAAACATTTATGTAACGAAGGAGATTGAAAAATATGAATGAACTTGCACAGAACATTACTAATGACAGAGAGCTGACGAAAAATGCGTATCAGCATATAAAGGCTCAGCTCGATGAGGAAATGTCAAAGCCTGTAAAGAAACGTGATTACGAAAAAATTGCAAGCTTATCAGCGGATTTATGTGCATTGATTGACGGAGAGCCTGAGACAAATGAAGTTGATAACGGTATCAATAAGCTTTATAACCGCATTTCTGAATATGAAAAGAGCAGAAGAAAACCGTCCGTAAGAGTAGTTCGTAAGATGATACCTGTTGTTTGCGTAGTAGCAGCAATGCTTGTAGCAAACTGTTTTACGGTATCAGCTTTCGGAAAGAACGTGTTTTCCGTAGTGATTGAGTTTGCCCAGGGCGGCTTCTCGATAGACTTTAACAAACAGAATGATGTTATCGAATTACCTACATCAGAAGATGATCCATACGGTATTATCGCTGAATGTGCAAAGTATGAGATTTACCCTGAAACTCCGCACTATCTGCCTGACGGATTTGAATTGACGTTAATGACAAATGATGTCAGCAGTTTTTCAAATCACGCAAAATTTGTTTTCAGGAATGGAGAAAAAAGCATTACTTTTGATGTTGAAAGGTATTGGGGTGATGTCAGTCAGACAGGCATTCCAAGTGACCAGTACAACATAACCGAAACAACAGTAAACGGCTATCCTGCAATTATTTCAAAAGAAGATAACCAATTCACATTGGCTTATCAGGTAGACAAAACTGTTATTTTGATATTCACACAAGATGTTGATTATGCTGAGTGTGAGAAAATAACAGCTTCTATGAAATGAACGGAGGAAAAATGAAAAAAGCATTTTTGACTTTAAGCGTTGCAGGAACACTTGCATTTTGTGTTCCTACAATGCCTGTTAAAGCTATTTCATCAGAAAATATACAGACAAATACTACTGTTCAGCCGATTGCAGAAGGATTGATTTATAAATACACCCTTTCCATTTCTGCATCTAATGGTGAACTAATCATCAACGGCTCGACTATGTCAAACGATACAATGAAAAGTATCGGCTTCAAGGATATAGAAATTGAGCGTAGTTCTGACAGGATTAATTGGTCAACAGAAACATCTTTAAATGATAAGCTTTCATCATCTGCAACGGAATACAGACTGACAAATCATTCTGTCGATGTTGACGGTGGGTATTATTACCGTGTAACGTGTAAGCATTATGCAAAGGAAAGCGGACTGTTCGGCAGCTCTCAGAGCATAGACAACACTTCAAATGTTGTGTATATAAGCTGATAGGTGTGTCACGGTGACACGCTTCAAATACAAATTAAAAGAAAGGTAGTGGTCGAATTGATTGTATAGGGCATAAACTCCGACTTCTTTTACTATTTCATCAACAAACAATCAATTAAATGCTTTGGAGAAATCCAAACGCAATACTTAATACATCTTTTATCACATTCTTTAAACGCAGTATAAAAACATAGCAATAGTGACATAAAGGGTTTCTCCTCACGAGAAAGTGAGGAAAACTTATGAGATTTACAAAGAAAATTTTAACAATGGCAACTTGTGCAGTTATGGCTGCTTCTTCAATGGTGGGAATGAGTACATCAGCTGCATCATACACAAGAACTATTGATAATGACAGTATCGCAAGCGGATATGGAAATAACAATACAGGATTTTCATATATTAACAATGTTTCTACATTGGCAAATGGTGACGGAAGATATTCATCATCGTCGTCATCGTCAAATTCATATGAATGGACATATCCCAGTATTTCATCAGGAACAGCTCAGTATGCCACTATAAAAGTAGGTGCTTATTTAGCATATTCTTCGTGGACAGATACAGCAGCAGCTTACTATTCTGAATACTATTCTAACATTTATGTAAAAGTAGGCACTATTAACCAGAACAAAGCTCCTAATGGATATTCTTATATAGAAAAAAAGGATATAGGAACATTGAGTGCATCCGGCGGACATTTTACATCATCTACATACATTAACCCATCAGGTAATTCCAATCAGACAACTGGTGCTGATGAAATAAAAGTAACTATGTCATATTAAGGAGGAACAGACATATGAAAAAATCAATTGCGTTAATTGCATTAAGTGTAACTGCACTTTCTACTGTATTTGGTACAACTCTTTTGAAAAACACATCCAATACATCAGCAATCGAGACAACAACAGCTATAGAGGGTACTACAACTACAGAAACATCAGCTGTAAAGGATATTGATTTATCCACTGACGAATTTGTTTTAATGACATCAACTATTAATGTTTCTAAACCGTCAAAACAGAATATTCTGCATATGATGTTGAATAGTATAGACTATTATAACTATGCTTCAGGAACTATTGCTTATGCTAATCCTAATGATTTAGGTAGCAGCATAGTTGTAAACTTTAAAAGTGATATAACTAACAGCACAGCATATTCTCATACAATTCAGAAGAATGTTTCTGCAACAGATATCAATGAGGCGGTTTTTCAGTCAGACAGCACTTCATTAACAGGAATAACTGAAAAAAGCACAAACTATTTAGCGGATAGAGAAGTTTGTTACAATGGTATTTCTGAAATAGCTGTTAATAACATAAAAAAGACTTCATTAAATTCAAACAATTCTATTACGACTCGTGCAAATGTTTCTGAAATTGCTGACAAAGATAGATTTAAAATTGACGAAAATGGTATCCCCTGTTATTATTATCGTGCAAATCCCACGAACATTGATGATGCAAGTATGTGTCTTTTCCCACAGGAAATGGCTTTCGGCTTCTTGCTTGACCTTGATATGTGGGAAATTGAAGGCTCAACAACATATGAGGGACGTGAATGTGTTGTATTATCAGGAAACACCAATGAAGAATATGGTAACAAAATCGGTGTAGATAAGTTTACTTTCTATGTTGACAAGCAGACAGGCACTTTGCTTAAATATGTAGGCTATGATTCTAAAGGAGAAATCAGTGACTATATGGTGTCAAGCGGAATAAGCTTTGACAATGATTTTAATATTGAATCCAGTATCGAAATGATTACTGCTAAAGCATCTTCTTATACAGCAGAGAAGTAATCAAAACTTACTATTTACTCATATAAAACAATAGAGCCGTACAGAACTTGTATGGCTTTATTGTTTTATATGCTTTTATATTTCCAAACTACTTGCATAACAGCTTAAAACGTGATATAATATTATTAACAAGAATAGGAGGGCAAAACCAATGGCACGAAATGT
The DNA here is from genome assembly GCA_045545795.1 of Oscillospiraceae bacterium. GTDB lineage: Bacteria > Bacillota > Clostridia > Oscillospirales > Ruminococcaceae > RGIG8773. The sequence goes on along the minus strand of JAZQBN010000157.1, from coordinate 13,182 downwards.
AATTTCCGCAAAGCTTGATATTATATTCAAGAAGATCTTTACCGAAAATCAGGATATGCTTCGTGAGTTCCTGTCGGATATGCTTGACATTCCGATTTCAAGCATTCAGGAGATTGTTATAACCAATCCTGAGATAGTTCCCGAAGCTATTGACGGAAAGTTCAGCCGCCTTGACCTCAATCTGAAAGTGGATAATACCCTTGTGAACGTTGAAATTCAGATAAAAAGCGAAACAGACTACCGTGACAGATGTTTGTTCTACTGGTCAAAGCTTTACACATCTGAGCTGAAAAGCGGTGAAACATACGGTAAGCTCAAAAAAGCAATTACAATCAATATCATTAATTTTAAGATGTTTGAAGGTAACGACTACCATACAGAAGTTGTAACTACTGTTAAGGGAACAAATGAGATTTTCTCGGATAAGTTCAGTATGCACTTTTTTGAATTGAAGAAAGTCGGCAAGAATGTTGATTCAAACAACCGCAAGGAATTGTGGATGCAGTTTCTCAATGCGGACAGCGAGGAGGATTTGGAGATGTTAAAACAATCTAACGTACCGATTATCACAAAGGCTGTAAGCATTATCTATGACCTCAGCGAAGATACAAAGATAAGAGAAATGGCAAGACTCCGTGAAAAAGCTCTCCACGATGAAGCTTCTGCTTTGGCTAACGCTAAGTCTGAAGGAGAAGCTATCGGACTTGAAAAGGGAGAAGCTATCGGACTTGAAAAGGGTAAAACTGAAGAACGTGCTGAAACGATAGCAAGAATGAAATCTCTCGGATTCACAGATGAGCAGATAAATGCAATCTACTCAAATAATATATAACAAAAGCCGTACAGCGATGTACGGCTTTGTTTTTTATAGCAGTCATTTTTTTAGAAAAATCTGTTCTTTTTTCTTATAGATTTATCCTTGTCTTCATAAAGACTAAAAATTTTAGAGATAACTAAACCAACGATGACCGAAATTGCTAATAATGTGGAATTTAATGTTGCAAATGCAATGATAACACAGACTGCGAGTGCAATACACACAATAGCACCAATAATAAGTATTCCGTCAGGTTTGTTTCTTTCTTTGCAAATATCTATTACGTCCTGTTTCGATATTTCACCTATAACTACATTATCGGCATTGCAACACAAAGAATTATCCTCGTCAAGTGGTGTAGTATTGGGCAATTCAAGTGTTAGCATAAATAATCTGTCAGCGGCGGTATATTCCGACAATTCTTCTTTGAACACTTTAGGGCATTTTACGCTGTTGTTCAGCTCTATTTCTTTAATAATCATTGATGTTCCTGCTTCATACATACCTTTTTCAGTTGATTTATCCGATAATAACGTTATAATGTCACCAACTTTATATGGGCAAAGAGCATCACATACATCTTGTGGGTTTACAAATTCCTTATACATATTTCATTTTCCTTTACATTACATACAAATGACTTTTGTCCCAAAATATAATTGCTTTAGCAGCTCCCCATAACCAAGTTCCTGCAAGCTCTGCCCATATATACAGCTTTTCAATGAAATTGGGAAGGAAGTAAAAGAATGCGATAACAAGAAGTATTAAAACCATAAAAATGATATATTCGATAATCGGTCTATCAGCGGTTTTGTTTATAATATCGGGAACATACACCATAAGACAACCTATCTCAACGAACGTGAAAATAAGTATACCTATAGCTTTCACTATATGCGAAGCAATCGCACAGACCATTCCGACCGTGCGATTAAGCAATAATATTATTCCTGCAAGCAATCCCACGATCATAAATATGATAAACCTTATGGGAAATGATAAAATTTTACCTAACATATTCGTCTCCTTTACTTTGAAATCTCCTTGTTGAAAACATCTTTTAACAGCTCCGCAGAGATATTTGCGGATTCTGCAAGTGATTTTATCAACTTAATTTCCTCCAGTATCTTCTGAAAGTACATTTCCTGTGCCTTTATATCAGCGTTTTCTTTGACTATGTAAACATTGGATATTGTTCTTTCCAAAACACCTTCCTCTGAAAGCTTCTTGAATATTCTGCAAAACTGTGTTTTCTGCAAATCATAGTCTCTTGCAAGAATACTATCTTTGGCTCTTTTATCGCCGTGAGTAACAGAATATATAATTGCGTCCATTACTTTATCCTGTTTAGTTCTTTCCATTTCAATTAACTCCTTTATGTTTTCTCAGAGTGTGTCACGGTGACACACTCTTGAAGTGTTTATCAAGCAATTCTGTAATAAGCTTTTCAATCTCATTATCAGAATAATCAATATTGTACCTTGCACGAACGGCTGAATAAATGTCGTTATCATTTTCTTTTCCAGTCGGTGTACATTCTATGTTCTCTGCTTCTGTTGGCTCATCGGAAGTACAAGCTTCATTTGGCTTTTCTTTATTGGTCAGTATATCAACTATATCCTCAACATCTATCAACTCATCAGAGCTATCACAAAGGCTTCTAACACGCTTTGCAAGTGCAACTGACAACTTTACCTTTGCTTTGCTTAAAGCCTGAAATAAAGCGTTCTGAACGTCTGTATCAAGCTTTGCAATGTATTCAACTGCTCCGAAATTTATAACTCCTGTATCGGTCATTTCCTGCAATTCATTGATGAGCTTGGTAACATCAAGGTAACGATACATTGTTTTCTTTGATACGTTGAACTTCTTTGCAATTTCCTTTGCTGTAGTTTCATCATCGTTCCGAAGCTCCATATACTTTGCAAAAATCTTTCCATATTCACTCGGTAAGGTTTTTTCACGCTGAATGTTACTTTCGGAAAGAATTCTGAATACTTCATCATCGGAATAGTCTTTAATGATACAAGGAACTGTAAGCTGTCCGATTGATTTAGCCGCTTCAAGTCTGTGGTGTCCGCAGATTACTTCATACACATTGCCGACAGCTCTCACTCTCAGAGGGGTTATAATCCCTATGTCTGTAGCACTTGCGGCAATCTGTGAAACTTTCTCAGGATTTATCTTGTAAGGCTGTGTTCCGTCCTTATAAGGCTTTAAACGTGATACCTCTATATCTGTTATCTTCTCTGTACCGCCCCACACATTTGAATAGCTCTCTGCAAGCTCTGTAGGTACGTTATCGGGTACGCTTTCTTCAACGGCTTTTTTATTGTTCTTTAATGCTGTGAAATCAATCTTTCCCATTTCTTTCTGTTCCTTTCTCGCATTTTCTTTTGCAATTTCAATTCTCTGCATTATTATGTCTTTTTCAATTTCCTCGGTTGTGCCTTTACGGTAGCCGTTAGGATAGAAAAAGCGTTCTTTTACGGCTCTCCGTGCTTCCGTACCTTTTCTATTCTTCTGAAAGAATAAAGGGAAGATACCAAGTCCGAAACAATCATAACTGTTTATCTGTCCGAAGTCTGCTGCTCTCCATTCATCAGGAATTGTGTGATCGTGTCGTTCAGCTCCGTCAAGGCTGTTTACAAAGTTCAGAACACGTTTCACAAATACAAGGTCGAGAGAAAAAAGGTAACAGGCTTTGTGGTCTTTACTTTCTGTTCCGATTTTGCAACGTGAATGATACGTTATCTGAGGGGTAGCTCGGCATTCAATTTTAGTAACTTCTTTTGTTATCCAGTCACGTTCCTTAACGATATAAGGGCAACCATAACATTCGTGTTGTGGTGAATAGTTATCAATCACATATCCTGTTGTTTCTGCTTTGGACGATTTTTCAAAGACTCGTCCGCATTTACATATATACGTTTGCATATATTACCTCTTTTTCTTTATTGAATGTTTCTTTTCATCGCATTTGAAAAATATAAATGCTGGAATAACAAGGCAGTCAAATATCAGTAAGGAGCGAAAAGATACATTTCCTGTTACAATTAGTGCAGGTAAAAATATGAATTCCAAAAATCCAAGAACTAATGCAGGTAATAAGTTACGTCTTTTAGATTTATATATTCTCTTTCCGTTTCCATTCTGAACATCAACACAGCCTGATTCTACTCGTGTTGCAGAACATATCAAGAAGTTATTGTTTTCAATCGTCTTTAATTCAAGGTCGAACAAATCATCAGAAGCTGTATATTCTGAAAGTTCATTTTTATGTATTCGTGCGATATTGGCATATTCCTTTAGCCGTATATTTGTTACAATCAACTCTGTTCCTGCTTCAAGCTTTTCATTTTGCATTGTGCTGTAGCTTGTCAACAAAGTAACTTTATCACCGATTTTGTATTTACATAATGTATCACAGATGTCTTGCGGCAATGCATTATCATCATAATATTTAGGAATCTTAAAGATGAACCAAACTATTACTAATGCAATAGGTATTAATAAAATATCTTCCAAATTTATCTGCATAGTTTATCACCTACTGATTATTCTAATGGCAACACCCATTATTGAAGTGGATAAAACAATAATCAATACTGTTCTCATCATTCGCCATAACGGTTGTATTTCGCTTAACTCCTCTCCTGACAACTTCGCCAATGTTTCCGGAACTATTTGCGAAAAAATGGCATAACCAAGTAAAGCGATTAATCCAACTACCAGAACAATTGCTAAAATTACACTGAGAACACTAAGTATTACCTTGGGAAGCTCATATTTTACATAATAATCTCGTTTATCCTTTGCAGTCCAAGGTGTTGTTTTGAGAACATTAAAAGTATCTAATTCAGCTTCTAACAAATCATCATCGTCAGCTCCTTCAAGCTGTACTGTCAGATTGCATACATCATCTTCAATTTCAAAGCTTATGATTTTGTAAGGAAGATTTTCATCTTCACCCATAATATAGAAGCTGTCATTTACTTGTGGCAAAATGCCTTCATAGCTGTACCATTTCTTTGATATTTCGCAGATATATCCGTCACCTTGTTGTTTAATCTCTGAGGGAAAACCCATTTTGTCATATTCGTCTTTGACGAACATGACTTCATCTTTGCTTAATACATTCATTTTAAATTCTCCTTTTTTTTCCAATAATGGTCTAACACTAACAATTTAGTGAAATATATAATCAGTCTAATTTTTTTCATAAGAGAAAACTTTTTAGAATTTTCAGGTGATGTATTACAAAGCTTGCAAAGATAAGAATTCCATTTATCCATTGCAGTTAATGAAAACCAGAAATTAGGAACAGTGTCTATCCCGTACATTCGATAGAGAAAACTATTTTTCTTTACTTTATCTTCACCAGAGCTGTAACAACAGCCAAAATAAGTATCGAGTGTTTTGGAAGTAGATAAGTACCAGCAAAGTGGGAAAATAATAAACACAACCACTGCTGATATTTTAAGCATAATACTCATCATATAATTCTCCTTAATCTTTCCTAACTGAAATAATATTCAGTTTTCTGTGATAGTTTCTGTAAAACTGATTCAAAAAAGCTGATACTTCGTGTGTGGCAAATAAGCCATTAAAATTATCAGGATATTCATAACCCTGACTGCCGCCATAATCAGTTTCCATATTGTGAACAATAAAATACTCTAAGTTATCCAGTCCGCTTAATGCTGTTTTATTAAGGACGGTCAGCGTTTCAGGCAGCCATATTGCTTTTAAATTTGGAAGGTTGCGGAACGCATATTCTTTTATCCAGTAACAGCCATTCGGAATAAACAAATTGTCAACTTCTGTATTGAGTTTGGGAAAGTCCTCAAACGATACCGACAATGTATCGTTTGGGAGCATAATTATTTGGTTTTTATCTATCATTCTTGAACCTCTTTCTTATTCGATAGCTCCGAAGAAGTAAAACCATTCTTCTTTGGTATAAATTCTTAATGGAGGAAGAAATTCAAGCATTCCGCTTTCTCTTTCCTCAGATACGTAACTCTCGCATTCTTCTCTTGTACCCTCTTTGTAGATACATCCGTCACTATCAGATACAAAGCAAGTTTTAACAATTATTCCATTCTTATCGGACATATTATCATCCTCATCACGCTAACGGAACAAGCTGATATTTTGTTCCGTTTATTTCAGTTTCCTCGTAAGTTACTTTGGTCGTAGGCTCTGTAGTTTCCTGTGATGTACCTTTGACTACGTTAGGCATTTCATAGTGTTCGGGGAATATAATTTTATTTTCTGATATATATACTGTGTAATCCTCTGTGTGAGTTCCACATATAGAACCTACAAAGTATACTACATCTAAAAACTTATACTTTGTTTTCTGATTATCAATGTTCCCTGCATCTTCATTCGTTTGTTTAATCATCGACACAGTCTGCTGCCAATCATTATCAGTTTTATCAGACAATTCGTACTGTTCGATAATTTTTATCTGCTTTGCTTTTATATCTTCTTTTGCCGAACCGTAACTACCTATGTTAAAAAGAATCAACACTATTGAAACAATTACAGTTAAACCTAATATAATTTGTAATAACGAATACCTCGTTCCGAGTAAACACAACAGAAGTATACAACAGATTATTAATATAATTCCAATCATAATATTTTCCTTTCTGTGTCATCGTGACACAAGCTCGATTATTGATAATGTTAAACTTGCTGTGCAGCATACGCAAACAATTGTATTTAAAGTTATAATACGGTTATCTCTTTCCGTATCAAATACCTGTTGTGTAATCTCAAATAACGCACAGCTTAGAATAAGTAATTCTCCTGCATTGCTTGCTTCGTGTCTATGAAGCAATGAAAGTACACACTCGAACACGGCATATATATTCCACAACTTCACTATAAATTTATATCGTTCACTTCTTGGCTCTCGTTTTATGACTGTAACTAATGAAAGAGTGAAGCAGATGAGAGCGAAAATATAAGGTAGTATGATTTCAATCGCTAATACACCTACAAGAAAACTAAGCACTTCTTTCATATTGTATCTCCTACTTTAACAACAATTTCTGTTGCAAGCTGTCTGTAAGCCTGTCCGAGAGAGCTGTTCTTGTCGAACACGCTGCTCTGGTGATTCAGGATTGCTTTTTCCGTCTGTGCAGGACAGTATGGAATAGTTGTAGTAAATGTGATGTTATCATATTCACTACGAATTGAATCAGCAAGAGAAGTGCTGACGGTTGTTCTCTGTAATTTGTTCAGGAGAATACCAAGAACTCGCAAGCTCCTGTTCGTACTGTTGTTGATAGAGGACACTTTATTCATCATCTTATCCAGTCCCTCATAAGCGTATATGCCGCTTTCAACAGGGATAATAACGTAGTCACTTGCGTTCATTGCGTTGCTTGCAAGCAAGTCAAGAAGTGTTCTGCAATCAAGTAATATGTAGTCGTATTTTGAAAAGGTATCATTACTCAGAATACGTTTGATGATATAATTGCTGTCCTCGTCATTCGCCATTGTGCTTGTGATGTTGGTGAGCATTGGCGATGAGGGAATATAATCAATTCCGTTTTCTCCGTGCCTTATAATAGCTTCATAATCCGTTTCAATCTCTGCGGTGCAGTTGTAAATAAGCTCGGCAACAGTATACTTACCGTCCTTAATAAATCCGAGAGTGTTGCTTGCGTTCTGTTGCTGATCCAAATCAATAACCAGAACTTTTTTACCGAGCTGTGCAAGTCCTCCTGCAACATTTACGGTTGTGGTTGTCTTACCCACACCGCCCTTTTCAGATAAAATTGATATAATCATATTGTCCTCCTTATTCGTTAATCTTGTTTTGATAATTTGCATACCAATCTACAACATTATCAACTTCTTTTTCAATATCAGGATTAGATTTTTTCCTCCATATTTCTATTCAATACCTGAAATCATGAAATGTATGCTTTTGTCAAACATATCACCAAGCAAAAGTAAATCTGATAGATTAAACGGATAATTACTTAATGAATCTTCGCTGACTTTGCCTGTCAATATATATTCAGCCTTATTACTTAATCTTTCATCAGATATTTGATTAGCTTTTGTGATTTGCAGATTATGTAGAATAATTCTACTAAGCTGCATTTGAATGTTAGCCATAATCATATTGTTATTGACATCATCGAAAATAGAAAGCAACTTGTCTTTCCCTCTTTCGCTTATTGTAATATTTCCTTTACGTTCGCTATGTTGATAATTGTTGTCATCACCACAGAGAAACATGATACTGCAATCAGCATAAGAAGCTATTTCGTATAAATATGTATCTGACAATTCCTTGTAACACTTTAGCGATATTGTTCTTGCTGAAGTAGCTTTTTTATTTCTGAGTTCAGGACATACACTTATTCCCGAACAACCTGAACTATCTTCTACTCCTAATAGATACCCTGCACTGCACTCCAGTTCCTCAGAAAGCTTGATTAAAGTGTCACAACTTGGATTAGCTCCGTTTTTCCAATTTGTGATATTGCTTTTGCTGATTCCTAATTTTGCAAGTAATCCACTCGGCGAATAACCTTTTTCCTTACATCTTTTTTTTAATACTTCAAAATCCATTGTTTTCTCCTTTCTATAACTGCTTCAAATCCGCAAGAGCCTCTTGCTGATATTTTAAGCAGAAATATTTCGTAACTTCCATAAGGAAATCCTTACCGCAGAATCGAATGTCTTTGATGTATGCGTTTGCCGCTTTTCCTCCGAACACAGCTCCGTCACCAGTATAAACAGCACTGATTGCTTCTTTATAGACTATATCAACTAATGCTTCATAATCGTTGAGCTGATTATAGTAATTGTTGTATTCTTCTGTATTAGAAGAATCAAAACAACCATTCTGTAATCCGTAGATATAATCTATAGCAGCATTTTTAATGTTCTTGTATGCTTTCCTTTCTTTCAAATTCATTTTTTCAAAAGCTTTCATTACTGTTCCTACCTTTCAACATTAGTCAGGAAAAATACAATCAACGATGTCACTACCTTCGTTTATGTAAACAATCTCGTTCAGCTCGTTGGCATATCTTTGTGCGATTGTCCTCGCACCTCTGATATTCCCTCTGTGGTCGGGTATCCAACATTCACCGTCGCACATTGTTTCAGTTGTGAAGTAGAAGCGTCTCATAATTTTTCTCCTTAATTTTCATTTGGTAAATTTTACCTTACCTCATACTATTATTATACACCACCACAACAATTTTGTCAATATTTGGAAATATATTTTTCATATTTAACAAAATAGGTTTTTAAATTTCTTTCTTCTTGTTTTTGTGTACTTCAACTTGCTCCATTTCAAGATACTTATCCATTTTTTCTTTGATGTTTTCAAGAGAAGAAATGGTCTTTTTTATATCGTGATAGTTTTCAAGAATTGCTTCACGTTCACTTTCTTTTTCTGCAATCTGCACTTCAAGAACAGCTCTGTTCGGCAAGGTAGTATTGTATCTTTCTTTCAGCCATTCCTTAGTTGTTTTGTAAACAGACAGCTCCCTATGATGTTCCTTTTCAAATTTGTCTTTGTTCTTTGCTTTGAGAAAAGAATCGTGTACAGCTTTGGTGTCCCAGTAGGTATTGAGCATTTTAAGAAGCTCTCTCTGAGTGCGAATATCACTTTCAAACTTATTGAGTTTGTCCGTAACATCAAACTTTAAATCATACTGTTCTACTATCTTTGTTTCCAGTTCTGCCATTGAGCCTAAACCATATTCAGAAAGTTCATTCAGCAAGCGTGAAGCTTCCTGCATATTTTTTAATGCCGCCCAATGCTTCAAACCTACAGCATCATCATTCTGTACAGTATAAAATCCTGTATCTTTTGAAACAGGTGAATGACGTTTATTCACCTGACGTTCTATACGTTTCTGTATCTGCTCAGGTTCATAATACCAACCAAAATTTCTTCTGCTGCAACGTGTAAATCGGTCCTGCTCGGCAGCTCTGAACGAGAGTGAATTTCCTCTCATCTTATATTCATATCCCATATCACGTTGCATTTTTCTGAGGAAATCTTCAAAGCTTTCAGAGTTCATTATGCACTTGTCGATTGCATTTTTTAACTTGCCCTTATACGAATTATTCTGTTGGTCTTGAAGCCATTCATAGTAGCACTTGCCATATCCTTTTTCGGGTAGCTCGATAACTGATAATTTGTTCTCAATGCAAATCTCATCACTTATTTTTCTCAACTGTTTCCAAGCAGGATTTTTCTTTCTGTCGTGTTCCGTGCTGAACGATAAACCATTTTCAAAGTTCACAGCATTTATGATTATGTGATTGTGGATATGTCCACGATCAACGTGAGTAGAAATCACATACTCATACTTTCCTTTCAACAATTCATCAGCGGTTTGTATTCCTATTTGGTGAGCTTGTTCTGCCGTAACCTCTCCCGGTTTGAAAGATTGAATACAATGGTATGCAAGATTTTCACCTGTGTAATTAAATTTTTCTCTTGTCTTTTCCATTTCCATATATGCAGTATTTTCACTACAAGCAAATGATGAAACTAACACATTCTGTTCTGTTTTTTCAGGATTAGTAATGTAGGCTATGGCTTTTTCAAGAGTAGTTTTAATCGGGTGTATTTTCGTGTATGCCACTTCTTTTTTCCTCCTCGGTAATTACCATAAATTTTTTCATCAATAGTGTCTGACATTCTCTCATAAACTGAGACTTTTCTATTAACTCCTGAAAATCTTCTTTATATAACGTGCCAGTCTGATTGACACGTTTCGCTATCTGATTTATACTTTTCACAACATTTGAAATCAGGTAATTATTCTTTCTGATTTCACTTTCAAACTCGGAATAGTCGTACTTGATGCACTTGCCGTCAATCGCCATTTTTCTTAAATACGCTTCACGATTTTTAATTCCTAACATCTTCATTTTGGCTTGAATGAATTTCAGCTCATCATCATCAACGTGCAATATTATTCTGTTTTTTCTTGTCCTGTTTCTTTCTCTCTTTTCATCTTTGCTATTCATACTTAATTATTTCCTTTCGTAATTTAGAGGGCTTGGGAAACTTCCCAAAATGATTTTCAAATCTTTGAAAATCGGCTTGTGGTACACCACAAGCGTTGCTTGCTATTTTTGAAAACACTTTTTCGCCTGTCGGCTCAAACATATACATTAGTCCAGTTCTACTGCTATCGGGCGAAAGCCTTCAAAATAATTGTCAAATTTTCCCTTATATATATTATAATAAATTTTAGGTGCGTTTGTAAATAGGTAACAATTTGTTAAAATAAAAAAATATCTTTATATATATTTACATAACAACTTTTTTGGTGTATAATATATGTAGTGGCAGAAATTTCCATTAAAATCTGCGGCTGAAAAATGCCGTAAATTTTAATTTTGGAGGTTTTTGCTATGAGCAAAAAAAGTTTCCGACTTGAAAACGGAACGGAAGTGACAAGCTCTGTCGGAGTTTACAGAGCGTATGTCAGCAAGAGAAACAAGGAACGTTATCTACAGCGAAAGCAGTATAAGTTCGTGAAGTATTCTCTTGATGATGAAAACGCACAGAAGATTGCGGACGATGAGGATTTGGAAGAAACGGTTGAGACACGACTGTATATTTCAGAGCTTCGGAAAGCAATTCGACTGCTGACTTCACGGGAACAGGGAATAGTCATTGACTACTTTTTCAATGGTTTCTCTTACCGCAAGCTTGGCAAAAAGTACGGAGTAAGTCACACTAAAGTTCACAACGAAATGAAATCTGCTTTAGAAAAATTACGGCAGTACATAACTGACAAAAAATCTGAGACAATTTAGTTGCATTGCCGAAATTGTGTTAAGTTTCTGTGAAACAAGCTGAAATTTCATTACAGTTGTCGAAAAATTTCACTATATAATATAGAGGGGCAAAACTCTCACAGTTATATACTGAAAAACTATAGAACCTTGACAATTGAATAGACTGTATCGGGATAAACAGAAGTCCTTGAAAAAGGTTTTTCTGAAATAAACTTGTTTGACCGCCAAGACCGCCTGAGAGTGCCAAACTCTTGAATACGATGAACGGATAACCATATTAAGTGAAGTTAAGGCAGAGCGAAAGATATTTCAAAGCAGAATATCCTTGTCAGGCAAGTGGCATAATGATACTTTCGGTATACGACTTCGCACAGGAATGCGAGGGAACAGACTGTTTTCCGATAACGTCTGATTCATGAAGCGGTTTGCTTGCCGCTGTCGATACGGTCATTAAACTTTTCGGAGAGGATTTTATTTATGGAAGAAAGTAAAATCAACGGCATTAAATGTGCCAATGTCAATGAGTATGCTGCTAAAAACATTCGCAGAATTAACGGTAGCAATTATATCGTTAATGTATTTTTCTCGCAAGAAAAAAAACAAACCGTTCAATCAAAATTAGAACGGCTTATTCGTAATGAAGTGTTAAAGAAAAATTAAATTTATATGGCGGCAGTTGCAACGAAAAAACGGTATAATCATATATATGGTTATCCGTTTTTCTTGCTTGACTGCAACGTATGGAGGAATTTTTTATGCTACAGTCAAGAGAAAATATTTATGCTAATGAGTTTGGCGGTGAGAAAAAAAGAATAGGTAATGCTTCAAAAATTACTGCTCTTTATACAAGGTTATCCCGTGACGATGACCAAGATAATGAGAGTAACAGCATTACCAATCAGAAGAAAATATTGATTCGCTATGCAGAAGAACATAACTTGTTGAATTACAAAATCTATGTTGATGATGGTGTCAGCGGAACTACTTTCAAACGTCCTGCATTTCAAATGTTACTGGACGATATTGAAGCTGAAATTGTTGAGACAGTTATTGTTAAAGATATGTCACGATTGGGCAGAGATTATCTGAAAGTAGGATACTATACTGAGGTGTTTTTCCCCGAACACGATATTCATTTTATTGCAGTCAATGATGATGTTGACAGCTCCAAACAGGAGAACGATTTAACTCCGTTCCGCAATATAATGAACGAGTGGTACGCTAAAGATTGCAGTAAAAAAATAAGAGCTGTTTTTCAGAGCAAAGGAATGTCAGGAGACAAGCTGTGTTCGAGAGTTCCATACGGTTATCGCAAAAATCCTGAAACAAATCAATGGGAAATTGATGAAGCTGTTGCAGACAATGTTCGGAAAATTTTTGATTTATATATAAGTGGATACGGTATAGACAATATACTTCAATACTTATATGAAAATAAAATTGAAACACCTTCTGCTTATGCAAACAGCAATGGGAAATATCTTAATTTCAAAAGCGATGAGCCGTATATTTGGGATGACGGTACTGTCAGGAATATACTCAGACGTAGAGAATAT
>JAZQBN010000156.1:0-4930 GCA_045545795.1 Oscillospiraceae bacterium | reverse complement strand
CCCGAATACTTTAATATATCAGGATGATCATTAACTAATTTTCCAACAAGGATAGTCCAAAGGAAATCAATGATATACAATTCTATAGGCATATCAATAAAGAAATTAATTTTTGAAATATTACATGAATGATCTACTGCCGCATTTACTACATTGCGCTCTGTTAAAGCTGATTTAAATTTTTTAGGAAGAACACGAAAATCAATCTTCGCAATCAAATCATCGAAGAATGCGGTATTCTCGGTAGATATATTTTGAGCAATGTTTTCCAATACATTAATGAAATCTTCTCTATTATTTTCTAAAATAGCCAACCTTTTTTTGGCAAATGGTAAAGTCTTATCATAATACAAATATGACTTTAGTTTTTTATATGCACCTTGCACCATCATTATTGAAATTTCTTTGTTTTCAAAAATATTATTCATATTAGCTCCTGTTTTAGAACATCGTTAATTATCCATACAAATGCACAATGCTATATTCCAAAATCAAGTCGTTACGCTTTTCTTTGAAATAGTTGTGCTCATTTTTTATCTTCCACAGCCTTTTTGATAGTTTTTTCGATGAGTTTTCCTTCAAGAATATCTATTTGGAATTGAAGATTTTCAATCAATGTGTTATTATTGGCATATTCTAAAATTACTGTGCCACGAATCGCTTGCACTGTAGCTGTTGCGGCAGTAATGTCAATATCTATTGTTTGAAGTTCTTTGATTTTTTCAATAACCTTATGTCTATCAAGGATGCCATAAGCGATATAATCCTGGATGAGCTGCCTACGCTCTTGTATATTCTTGTTTATATCAAGAATTTCTAATTTTGATGTGATGAATTCGCTCATATTACCTCCACTTATTTTGCTATAATACACTTTAAATTTGTTATCATTACATTAAATGAGAATAGTTTAGCCAAAACACAAGCAAGGAAGCTAAATACATACAATAATCCATTTTTAATTATATCACGAATTTTGTCAAATATCAACAATGAAAAGTAAGGTCATATTTTATTTTGTCATTTGCACAAAATTGCATAACCATACTTCATTTCATCACCACTTTCAAAACTCATCCTCCTCAGCTTTCTTAACATAATCCACATATCTCCTGTAAACGTTTTTGAATTAAATCAGCTTTAATATGTTCAAAGTAAGCCTATGCTTGTTTTGTATACCCCTTGACAACACACCCAAAATTATATATAATGTAATTGAATTAAAATAATTACATATACCGAAATTGAGGTGAGATGTATGATTGATTACAGAAAGCTGTGTATTGATTTGTTCGGAACGGATGACCCCGAAAAGCTCAAAGTTATTGCACAAAAGGCGGCAAGCAACCGAAATGCAGGTCGCAGCAGAAAGTTTACCGATGATGATATTGCTCATATCAAGAAGCTTCAGAGCAGCGGTATGTCAATAAATGATATTGCTGAAAAGTACGGCACATCACGGCAGATTGTCAGCAAGTATATCAATTCGCCTATGAGAAAAGGGTGTACAATGCGTATGAGCTTTATGCACCGTCAGACTCCCTGCACTATTATTGATGTTGATTTTCTGCGTAAGAAAATACACATTGAAAACAAGACCGACAACATAATTTACAGAGCTTTCGGCAGAAACGAGAATCCGTCATGGGAGGATTTTCAGCAGTTCCTTTCCAGCAGATGCTTTCCGAAATCAAGGGGAAATCTTGACCTTTTCCTTGACGACCTTGGCATTGACAATTATGACCCTTTGCGTATAATTGAGAAAACAAAGGGACGCTGTGCCGAAGATAATATGCATATCCGTTTCGATTACAGAAGATTGGAGAAGCCGAATGAAAATTATCAAGCTTGACTATGATAAGCGTGTGCCGTCGCAGAACAGTTCTTCCAAGGGCAATCAGCCTAAGTGGCAGGTGAAAAAGAACTGGTACAAGGCTGATTTTATGGGTTATGAAGCTTTAGCTGAGGTGGTTATTTCAAGGCTGCTGAAGCTTTCAAACCTGAATGATTATGTTGAGTACGAGCCTGTTATGCTTGAATATGAGGACAAGCGTGCAGTGGGGTGTATCAGCGTTAATTTCAGAGAAAAGAATATGTCCCTGATTACGCTTGAACATCTTTATCGTGCGTATAACGGAAAAAGCCTGTCCGAAGCACTTGGCAGGCTTGCCGAGGTTAAGGACAGGATTGAGTTTACGGTTAATTTTATTGAGGAAACAACGGGACTTAAAAATGCAGGTGCGTATCTTGCAACGCTTATTGAGCTTGACGCATTTTTCTTGAACGAGGACAGACACACCAACAATATTGCTCTCCTTTACAATGAGGACAGCGAGCAGTATGCCTTTGCACCTGTGTTTGACAATGGTCTTGCGCTGCTGTCTGACCTTAACGATTATCCTGCGAACGAAGATATTTTCAGCTGTATGAAGCGTATAAAGGCAAAGCCTTTTTCAACGGATTTTGATGAGCAGCTTGATGTTGCTGAGGAGCTTTACGGCTGTCAGGTCAGGTTTGGTTTTACGAACAGGGATGTTGAGTCGGCGTTTGAGGATATGGCTGAATATTATGACGGTGCGGTTATTTCAAGGGCGAAGAATATACTTTTTCAGCAGATGAGGAAGTATGGGTATATGTTTGAATGATGGACTTTCGTTCAATAACAATATAGAAGCGTTCTTAAATATTGGCTAAATTGTGATTTATACAAACAAATAGAGTAGCATTGCTTAATCCCGGTACTACTCTTGTTTATAACAAATTGATACTGTAAACATCCCAAAAGGATACACACAAATCAACCATATACGACAAAGAGCGTTACCGACAAAAGTGGCAACGCTCTTTTTTTCGTACCATTGCTGATAGCAATATATTATTCCTCAATCACCATAACCATAGGCGGTGTACAGTTTTCAGTATAAAAATCTCCCTTTTCCATAGCTATTTTCATAACCGCCATTGGAAAAGCATAACAGCTGTACTTCCTAAATTCCGCTATACGACTTTCAAGGTGTTTTGGTACGCTCATTTTCATCTCAGGCATTATTTTACGAAGAAGCGACTCAAACATATCCGCAAATTCATAGATTTTATTGATGCGCAGCTTGTCCAGCTCATCATATTTCTGCTTTGAAATAACAGGAATATCAATCTCCGGTACTCCCTCCGTCATACGTATAATTCCGCATTCCACAAGATGAGGTATTCTTTCAAGATATATAGGGTCAATGCCTGTGTAGTTGAATGGAATAACCTTGTAAATAACGTACAGCATTTTCATGAATACCTCATCACTTAGCAGAGTATCTCCGTGCTGATATTTGTTTAAGTCGGGTTGTGCGTCATAAATATGCAGGTCAACGGACTTTGAGCTGAAAAAGTTTTCCTCATATGAACGTCTTTCTCCGCCATAGCAGTATTGGGAGAACCTGTAGTTTTCAAAATCAAAGTCAAGAGGATATCTGTTTCCGAATGCTATCCATTTTCCGCCATCGGGACGGAGAGGGTATTCTTCCTTTGACGGGACTATACGCTGTACCGCTTGATAGATGCCGTTAGAGAATAGATGTAGCACGAAGAAGTATTCCAACTTACGCTGTTCGCTGTCTCTAAAGCATAAATTCTTGGTGCTCTCCCTTATATCTGCAAGAAATTCACTAAATTGACTCCAGATAGTATTGTAATGCCTTTTCGAAAATTCAATCTGCGCATCAAGGCTTTTTAAAATCTGTTCGGGAGCTGCAATCATAAAATCTGTAAAAACCTTATCTCCCTTTCTCTGCATAAGCTCCGATTTTACAAGGTCATTGACAGCATTTTCAATATATGCTGTCGGAATACCGAGAGCAAGAGCAATTTCTACACAGGTAACAGGTTTTTCATAAGCAGCAATGAGAATATTCTGTTTCAACATATCGCCTTGAACCAAGGAAAAAGGCTCGTTGTTTAGCCCCATACAGCCGTTGCAGCTGATTTCAAGCCGTTCGGGTTGATAGCTTTGCTTTTCATATCGTTCCATAGAATCAAATCCTTTCCGTATCTGCTCTCTGCCTGTGGACAGTCTTGACAACACTGTACCTCTTGGAATGTTAAGCTTGTCTGCAATATCCTGTACCTTTTCTCCGTTAAGATAGTGGCGGACAATGACCTCACGATACTTTCCCGAAAGATATGCAACCTCACGGCGTATTTCGTCGGTACTCGGAACATCCGCTTGTTCTTCCTCAAAGTCGGGTATGTCCTCTGTAATAAGGTTGATGCTTACCGTAGGGAGCTTATATTTCCGTCTTAGCATATCGTAATACTTGTGGTTAAGTACCCCCGACAGCCACTTTTTTATATCCTTTATTTCATTCGGATATTTTAAAGCGGCAAGCAGCGTTTCGCTTGTTAAATCCTCTGCGTCCTCAAAGTTTCCGCATTTCTTAAGTGCAGCAGAAAACAGATAATTCATAGTGTTTTCAATATCGTTTATGTGCATATAATACACCTCTTTTGAAAGCTTTCACTTATAAGTCGCAGTTTTTTCGATTTGATTCGGTATTTTTATGATAATATTTTTCTAAGATTATGTCAAGAAAAATGCACAGCAGATTTCTCCGCTGTGCACTGCTTTTATTCACCCATAAACATAATCGTGCAAAGACCCTTTGCCTGTTCCTCTGCCGGCATTTTCAGTACGCCCATATCAAGCAGGTTTTTCATTATCCTTGTGTGAAGCATACACGCACAATTCTGATTGTAATACTTTATCAATTCGTATATATGCTCAGGCTGCCCGTGCAGCTCTGCTTTCAAAGCCTGCTCTGTATATTCCTGACATAAAGCTTTGATTTCTTCGTTTGCTTCGGGGATATAGTCCCATATATATTCCCACCACTTTGCTATGCTGTCACAAAGAATGAGGTTACACTTGTAACTATTATCT
>JAZQBN010000155.1:0-3625 GCA_045545795.1 Oscillospiraceae bacterium | reverse complement strand
CTTCTTCAACAAAAAAATCACCTACAAGGTCAAGACAGCTAACAACTTTATTTTCAATTCGTTGCAATATAATTCTTCTGAACTGAACAGTATATAATTCTGCTAAATTTTCAGGTACAAATATCTCTGTTCGTTCTCTATCTGAAACACTATCCGCCTCCCATAATGGCTTTTGCTCACATTGAACAACATCATCACATATAATAACAAGATTTAGCATAAGTGTTTCAAACAGATTATTTCCATTCAAATAAACTAAACCTAACTGACCAAGCCAACCACGCTTTGCAGAAGGCAATTTTCCACCAGCCTTAACTTTATTCTCATTATCAGGTTTTAGTGCAACATCGTCATAGGAATTTATGTATAGCAACCATCTTGCTGCCTGTGCGTATGTTAATGTATTTTTATCATCACCAAAATATGAAGAGAAAAAACGTATTTTATTATTACTTTGAGCTATTTCTCCATTCAATTTCATTGCATTAATTTTTGTACCTTTTGTTAGTCCTGCAACCTGTCCAAACGGTCTATCAGGATGAAACAGCCAGAATCTTTCATGCCATTGCTCCAGATACTCTCTTACAGCATTTTCAGGGAAATATCCCTGCTCCCATAAACCTTTCCAACGATCAAGAGCATCATCTTCACTATCTTCTAAATCATTTTCATGACCATATTCATCATATCTTGATACAACTGTATGAATAACAGCAAGAATTAAACGCATTACAGCAACATCCTGTGTAGGCAATTCGCCGCTTAGGCTCTTATATTTATGAGCGTTAATAATAGCGTCCAAAAGCGAAACTTCAACAACTTTACAGTTTTCATCCATTACTCTTATCCAAGGCTCATCAATAAGATTAAACTCTCTTTCATTCAATTTCATCACTCCTTTTCACATACCAAGCCATTTTCATAGCTGTATTTTAATTTATATCCTCCAAGTTCTGCATCATAATTTTCATCGAAGAAAAGCACAAGCTGACCTGAAAGCAAATATGATTTCTGCCAAGCTTCAACATACTTTCTGCATTTATCTTCTATTTCCCGTATTATATTATCAATACGCCAATGATACGAAAATTTGCTTGGAAGCCTTAATCGCTGTTCTGCTATACGTTGACATTCTTCATCTGTAAGCTCTACAGACAAAGGTGTACCGTCCATAAAACAAATAGTATCGTCATTTTTCTTCAACATTGCAAGCACTTCAATTGATGATACACCATCACGAACAGAAGCTTCTGCATTACTGTCATTAACCGTTCTGCTAAGCATATCATGAATATCCCTGCATTTTGAATTTTTAAGAATATAACATTTCGCCCTGCTTTGTAGTATTTTTATATCATTGATATAATTTCTGTACTCATCGCTGTTATCAGCCGCATTATACACTTTCTGCACAAGAGGCGAAATATCATCAGGAAGCATAATACTATCAGGAAGAAATTCAAGGGTTTCTTTTAATAACCAACCGCCGTATATCGATCTTGAACCGCTTTTTTCATCCTCATATTCATCAGTAATAACGTAGCAAACAGGTTCTTTTGCTTCAATAGGACGATAATCACGGTCATGACGATGCAGTCTGCCTAATCGTTGTAACAGCAGATCCATTGGACATATATCAGTAATAAGCAAGTCAAAATCAATATCAAGAGATTGCTCTAACACCTGAGTTCCAACAACAACAAATCCATTTCTTTTTTCCGCTGTGCTGCTTTTTCCTATTCTTTCAAGTAGTTCGCTCTCTTTTTCAGCTCTGTCAGTCATTATATATTGAGCATGATAAAGCAAAACATCGCCTGTTATTTCATTTCTTACCATCTCAGCTACCATCTGAGCTTTATTAACTGTATTTAGAATTATTCCAACACAACCGCCTGAATTAACAACATTTTTTATCATATCGCATATATCTTCATTATGACACTGATTTATCTTTACACTTTTATGATTTCCAATATAAGACAGTGATTGCTGATAAATATTTCCTCCGTCTGTCCATGTCAGAAGCGGATATGCTTCATTTTCTTCATATTTTATATCAGACTTCTTTATACCAAGATAAGAACGAATAAGTGACATACGACGATTTGCAGGTAATGTTGCTGAAAGCAATATTACAGGGGTATGATATGTACCTAACCACTGCAGTGCCCTTTCAAGATACTGATTCATATAAGCATCATAAGCATGTACTTCATCAATAATTACTACCTTTTCAGATAGACCAAGATGCAGCAACATAACATGACGACGTTTTAATGCCATCATAAGCATCTGATCAACAGTTGCAACAACAAAATCTGCAAGACAGGCCTTTTTGTTATCGCAAAACCACTTATGAATAATTAAGCCGCTGTCGCTTTCTTCATTTGGAATCCCTTTCTGTATCTTCATAAAAGCTTTATTAAGTGCCGAACTGCCATGTTTCAACTGAATTGAATGAAAAAATTCTAATGATTGCTTTTCAGCCCAATTCTTTACTCTCGGAAATATTCCATTTGCTGTTGCTTGTGTAGGCATTCCAAAAAACAAACCATTTTTCCCGAATTTTGCTGCCAGAAGCTCCGCTGACGATAGCGATGCTTCTGTTTTTCCGCATCCCATTGGTGCTTCAAGTATATATAATCCTGCATTTTCAGATTTCTCAACAATATCAAGAATCTCTCTTTGCGTATTGCTTGGATTAAAACCAAATAAACTTCTGAAATCTTCATCTGAATATTCTTCACGTATAGACTTCCACATTTCAGGATAATCAATATTTTCCCAAGCACTTTCTATACGTTTATTATAACGGATATTTTCTCCCTCATTTTCAATATCAATAAGCGGGAAATATTCGGTATTACTTGCAATCCAGTCGGCTGCTATAATTAATCCGCATAAAATCATCTGTGCAGCTGAATTAAGCTCAGGAAGTTCTTCTAAACTTTCAAATCCAGAATAGCTAAGTGCCTCTTTAATGAATGACCACCATATTTTTTCAAGGAATTCCCTATTATTATATCCATAATAGTTTTCATATCCCACTATCTCCTGCGGTTTATCATTGAGATCATTATTTCTTAACGTTCCGCCTTCTGCTGGTATTCCGTGATGTGCTCCAACTACTGCTGCAATATCATCAGGACAATTAAAGTAAAGTAGAATTGCTTCTCCTGCAAGAGCATGTGGCGTTTTTTGTACGCTTTCATCGTTTATGTAGGACGGTATATAAACCCCATTATGTTTAAGAATCTCAATTCTATCAGGAAGATGCTTACCTATTTTATATTGGAATCCAATTGTAGCTTTGCCAATATCATGGACATACGCAAGAAATGTTGTAACTTTTTTAAATTCATCCCTGCTTAAATCACATGATTTATAAAAAGACTCAGACAAAAATTCCTCAGTAAGTTTTTTTGTTATTTCAGCTGTATCTTTCAGATGCATATATAAAGGCAGCCATTCTGTTGAAATATTTCCTGTTTTGGCTATTAACACTCTTTCTATCATATATTTCACCTCATCATAATATAACTAAACCTTGCTATCAAATCCTCAGCTCCAAAAACTTCTGTGTGTCAGAAAAACTTGAAATTAGAAAACAATTCTGTGCTTTTCT
>JAZQBN010000154.1:0-24543 GCA_045545795.1 Oscillospiraceae bacterium | reverse complement strand
TCCCCACGGATTGAGCCTGTCTATAAATTCGACAGGCTCAATGAAAAATGAATAATGAATAAAGAATAATGAATAGTTAAGGTGTCCGCTTTGCGGACATTTTTAATATTATTGCCGAAGGCAATTCCTTAATTATTCATTCTTCATTATTCAATATTCACTATTGTTTGTCGAAAAGTCTTTTTCGACAAACAAAATCCGTGGGAAGTCCCCACGGATTGTCTTTTACTTCTGTGCTGTTGCAACAAAAATATCGTAGATAGCTCTGATTGCAGGCTCGAAGTCCTCGTTTGTAACACCAATGATGATGTTAAGCTCGGAAGAACCCTGGTCAATCATCTTTACGTTGATTTTAGCGTGTGCAAGTGCGGAGAAAATTCTGCCCGCTGTACCGCGTGCCTTTCTCATAGAGCGTCCAACAACTGCGATAAGTGCAAGGTCGTCTTCAACGTCCATATGGTCAGGGTGAACACGGAACTTGATTTCGTCAAGAACATTCTGCTGAACAGGCTTGAATGCGTCTGTATTGACGATAACGCTCATTGTGTCGATACCGGAAGGCATATGCTCAAAGTTCATACCATTCTTTTCAAGGGCACGGAGCACGTTTCTGCCGAAGCCCTGCTCGCTGTTCATCATATCCTTTTCGATATTGATTACGGAGAAGCCCTTCTTGCCTGCGATACCTGTAATAACGTACTCGCTTGTTTCGTCGGACTCAGCAACAATCATTGTACCTCTGTCCTCAGGACGGTTTGTGTTCTTGATATTGATTGGAATACCAGCCTTGCGGACTGGGAAAATAGCGTCCTCGTGGAGAACACCTGCACCCATATAAGCAAGCTCACGGAGCTCACGGTAAGTAATGGTCTTGATTGGCTCAGGATTTTCAACAATTCTCGGGTCGCAGATAAGGAAGCCCGAAACGTCGGTCCAGTTCTCGTAAATCTCAGCGTTTGCCGCACTTGCAACAATAGAGCCTGTTACATCGGAGCCGCCTCTGGAGAATGTACGGATTGTATCATTAGGCATTGAGCCGTAGAAGCCAGGAATTACAGCGTACTCAGACTTAGCAAGTCTCGGACGGAGAAGTGAAATTGTCTTTTCAAGGTCGAACACGCCGTTTTCTGCAAACTTGATGTAGCCTGCAGGGTCAATGAAATCGAACTTGAGGAAAGCAGCAAGAACGATGCTGTTGAGGTATTCGCCTCTTGAAGCAGCGTAGTCACGGCCTGCACGGTGCTCGAAAGCGTTCTTGATTTTTGTGAATTCCTTTTCGAGGGAAATATCAAGACCAAGCTCGGAAATGATACCGTTATAACGTTCCTCAATTGCAGCAAACTCAGCCGCAAAGTCGCCGCCGTCAGCAGCCTTTGCATAACAAGCGTAAAGCATATCGGTAACCTTTGTATCCTCGCTGAAACGCTTACCCGGAGCGGAAGCGACAACAAAACGTCTGTCAGGGTCAGCAAGAACAATATCCGCAACCTTTCTGAACTGATTAGCGTCAGCAAGAGAGCTTCCGCCGAACTTAACAACCTTGATACCCATAGAAAAAACAACCTTTCCAATTTATTATAACAGTGTGGTAATTTTGGGTTTCCAAAGGGGACGGTGTCCCCTTTGGTAGGGTTTTTAGGGGCAACGCCCCTAAATCGCCCTCCGCAGAGGGCGAAACTCCCCCTTATCTTACAAAACGGAGAATGGGGTGAGAAAAGCGACAGCTTTTCGAGGGGAAGCGACCACGAACGCTTCCCCTTGTTGCAATTACGCAACAAGATTATCTCAAAAACGTTCCAGTGGAACGTTTTTGACGTATGCACTATTTCAAAAATACCACACCAAATCGGTACAAATACCAACATACACTATTATAAATAATTTCCCTCATTAAATCAATAGGTATATAAAACAAAAATATTAACGGAAATGGTGTCCGTTTGTGAAAAACGACTGTATTTATACGGTGGACAAGATAGTGGACGACCCGTCCTTGTCCTTCGCTACGCTTATTCCGCAGGGGATTACCGATTTAAGCTCGCTGACGTGGGAGATTATACCGATTGTACTTCTCTCGCCCGTTAATCCGCAGAGTATACCCACAGCCTCACGAAGCAGACCTGTATCAAGAGAGCCGAAACCCTCGTCAATGAACATTGCCTCGATTTTTATTCCGCCGCTTCTGCTTTGTGCAACAGAGGAAAGTCCCAGCGAAAGGGCAAGGGAAATCAGGAACTTTTCGCCGCCCGACAAGTCCTTCACGCTGTATTTTGCACTGCCGTCAGCGGTTAAATTTTCAACCTCCAAATCAAGTCCCTGCTTGGAATTTGCCGCAAGGTCGGTCTTTACGCAAAGACGGAAGCGTCCGCCGTGCACGCCTGAAAGAATGGAGTTTGCCTCCTCAACCACAAGACCGAGAATTATTCCGAGAATGTATCGTGTGAAGGAAATGCCCTTGCTGCCTACCATAAATTTTGCGTAGGCTGAAAGCTTGTCGTATTCCTCACGGCGTTTTTCGCTTTCGGCAAACTGTGCGGAGCAATCCTCAACAAGCTTTTTGAGACGCATTGATTTTTGTCCGACAAGGGAAAGTCTTGCGGAAATATCGGCAAATTGTGTCTGTGCGTCCTCGGCTTCCTGTCTGAGCAAATCAAGGGCAGGTTTTTCCTTGCCGTCAAGGTCATTTTTCAGCTGTGCAAGCTGCTCCTCAAGCGAATGTCGGGCAAGGTCATATTGCTCCGACTCTGCGGAATATTCAGCGGCGGTGCTGTCGGGAAGAAGTGCATTTTTATACTCCTCAACAGACGGAAAGCCTGCCTGAGAAAGCTTTTCGGCAAATACCCTGCTTGCGGTTTCGCTGTTTTTCTGTGCCGCAAGAATTTCCTCCTCAGCCTGCATAAGTGCCGCAGAGGTTTCGATTTTGCGTGCTTCGGCAGCTCTCATTGCCTCATCAAAAGCAGCTTTTTCTTTTTCAAAGCTGTCGGTTTCTGCCTTAATCCGTGCAATCCCTGCTTTATAGGAGGCAATATCGGGGTAACGCTTGTCAAGCTGACTTCTGAAGGTTTCAGCCTCGGCATTTGCCGCAGAAGCTTCATTCTGAAGTCGGATTTTCCGCTGAGACGCTTCCTCGGATTTGACTTTAAGCTCCTCACGCTGAG
Organism: Oscillospiraceae bacterium; assembly: GCA_045545795.1. Lineage (GTDB taxonomy): Bacteria > Bacillota > Clostridia > Oscillospirales > Ruminococcaceae > RGIG8773. The sequence goes on along the minus strand of JAZQBN010000154.1, from coordinate 21,385 downwards.
CCGTAAGCTGTGAAATGTGCTGACGGATTTCGGGAAGAAGTGCATTTTTCTTCTGAGCGGCTTCTGCTTCTGCCGTAACCCTTTTAAGCTCGTCTGCCGAGTAACCGCAGTCCTCCATAATACTCAGCATATTGCCGATGTGCTCCTCAGCGGCAGGAATTCTCGCTTCCTGTGCGGCGGCTTCGTTGTGCTTATCCGAAGCCGCTTTATATGCGGTCTCGAAAGCCGTCTTTGCGCTTTTTACCGCCTCGGCAGTAACCGTGCTGCCCGAATTTACCGCGGGACAAGGGTGCGATGTGCTGCCGCAGACGGGACAGGGCACACCCTCTTTCAGCGATGAGGAAAGCTCAGCGGCGGTATTTGCTATAAAATCGGCATAAAGCCTGTCGTAATTCTTTTCTGCATCAGACCTGTTTTTGTCAAGCAATGCCGCTTCGCTTTTCAGCCTTGCGACACTGTTTCGTATATCATCAAGGGCACGGCGGTAGACAAGCAGCTTCTTTTCTGCTTCTGCGCCGCCTTCAAGCGCCTTTTTTCTGCTCAGCAAATCAGGCAGCACCGCCGCATATTTGTCACGGATTTCTGTCTGCTCAGCTTCAAGCTTCTGAATTTCAGCCGCAGTTTTTTTCTCCGACTCAGCAAGCATCAGACAATCTCTTTCAGCATCCATAAGCTCTCTTGCAACCTTGCTTCTGCGTGCATCTGCGGCGCCGATTTTGTCGTAGACATCGGCAAGTCCCGTCAGCACAGCAAGCTCCGAAAGCTTTGTCTTGTATGCCTTTTCGCCCTCTGCAACAGCCTTGCCCCTTTCAGTCACCGCCGCAAAATTCCGTTCAGCATTTTCAGCGTAAAGCCGTGCCGAGTCAAGCTGTTTTTTACGGTTTTGAAGTGCTTCTGCCGCAGAAATTGTTTCCGCATATTCGGGACGAAGCTTTCCTGCCACGGCATTTTTCGCAAGTGCAGATTTTACAAAAGCTATTCTGTCAGCAAGCTTGTCAAGCTCAGCAATTTGTTTTTCCGTTTCCTCAGCCGCAGAAAATTTTTCCGTCAGCACCTCCGCAGCCGTAAGCTTTTCACGGATTACGGAAAGGCTTGCCTTAGCCTTTTCAACCATCGGCGCAAGCATTGCCTTTTCCTCGTCAAGCTTTTCGGCTTCCTGCCTGAGTCCGTCAATGCTTTCGGCATTTTCCGCCGCAAGAACAGCTTTCAGTGCCGTATCCTCGTGGTCGATTTCGTTTTTCATAGCAGCCGCTTTTTCGGCAAGCTTCGCAGAAATTGCTGTGTACTTGTCAGCAGCAAAAAGCGTCGAGAGGGTGTTTTCCTTGTCCTCACTCTTTGAGGTAAGCAGACGTTCAAACTGACCCTGCGGAAGAATTACAACCTGTCTGAACTGGTCGGCGTCAAGACCTGTAATCCGCTTCGCCTCGTCGTTTACCTTTGTAAAAGTCGGGTTTTCAAATATGGCACGGAACTGTCCCTCCGCCTCCTCATAGATGAAGCAGTCCTGCTTGCTTTCTTCCTTTTTGCTTCGGGGCGTGATACGGATTGTCCGTGTGAACTTGTAGAGTCTGCCCCCCGAACGGAAAGTGAACTCAACCTCTGTAGGGAGATTTTCCGCCGCAGGAAGTGCGCATCTGAAAGTTGAACGGCTGTCACCGCTTGACCTGCCGTAAAGGGCATACATCATAGCGTCAAGAATTGCCGTCTTGCCTGAACCTGTTGCGCCGTGAATAAGGAACAGGCTGTTCAGTTTTTCGAAATCTATTTCAACAGCGTCCGCATAAGAAGCAAACGCCTGCATTTTCAATCTGACAGGGAGCATATTGACCCTCCTTGATTTACATATTGCCCGTAAGGTTCATAAGGATTGCCGTAACCGCAATCGGGCAGGTTTCGCACCGCAGAATTCTTTCGCCGAGCCAAATCTGAGCTGCACCCGCATTTTCGGCAGCCTCAGCTTCGTCACGTTCAAATCCGCCCTCCGAGCCAATCATCACAGCAATTGATTTTGCTTCGGCAACAGGCATTGACGAAAGCTTCTCGCCGCCGTTTTCGTAGCAGAAAAGCTTCAACTCGGACTTTTTCATATCTTCAAGAGCCTGCTTCATCGTCATCAGCGGAGCAATTTCGGGGATTATCCCCCTGCCCGACTGCTTTGCCGCCTCCTCAGCAATTTTCTGCATACGCTCCTGCTTTTTGCGGTAGGACTTTTCATCGGGACGTGCAATACAGCGTGACGAAATAAACGGCACAATACGGGTCACGCCCAGCTCCGTGGTTTTCTGAATAATAAGTTCAAGCTTGTCCTGTTTTGGGTACGCCTGATAAAGCGTAAGCTGAACAGACGGCTCACTTCGGCTTGCCTCCGTGCCGACAACCCTGCACAGAACTTCGCTTTCGGTAATGCTCTCAATTACGCAGTTGTAGTCCGTGCCGCTGTGGCAGAAGGTTATTTCCTCACTTTTTTTCATTCTCAGTGAGTAGCCTATATGACGTGCATCGCTTCCTGTAACGGTTATGAAATCCGACGCAGGTGCATCGGTAAAAAATCTTGGCATTGCAGTTGCTCCTCTGAAATTTACTTTAGAATTATTATACTATTTTTATTTGGGTTAGTCAAATTGTAATTTGTCTGTGAGTGTGGAGTGTGGAAAACGAACAAGTTCGTATAGTGGAGTGAGGAGTTAAAGAGAACCATAGTTTACACAACAACTCCACACTCCACTCTCAACACTCCTAACTCTATATATTATAATTTCCCCATACCTTTACTATAAAAAAAGCGTCGAAACATGGTGAAAATTGCACAAATTATAACAGCTTGCTTGACATATTTTTTGTAATGGTGTATAATGTCTATGTATTAAAATTTGAAAGGGATCGCCTATGGAAAACCGTGATTATGTAATTGTTACCGATACGACAACCGATATGGGTGCTGACTATTATAAGGAAAACAACATCCCGTATGTTGCCCTGCACTACATTATGGACGACAAGGAGTACGTCCAGTATGCCGAGGACGGTATTGATATAAAAACTTTTTACGATAAAATCAGAAACGGAAGTATGCCTAAAACTTCGCAGGCTTCCTATGAGGATTTGTACAACATCTTTGAAAAAATCGTCAAGGAAGGCAAGGATATCTTCTATCTGTCCTTCTCAGCCGCGCTCAGCGGTTCTTACCATACCTCCACTATTGTTGCAGGCGATATTTCTGAAAAGTATCCTGAACGCAGGGTGAAATGCATCGACTCTGCGGCTGCCTGCGGCGGTGAGGGTCTGCTTCTTGATATGTGTATCAGAAAATACAACGACGGTTATTCTCTCGACAAGCTTGTTTCCTATGCCGAGGAAACCAAGAATAAAATCGCTCACTTTGTAGTTGCCGATGACCTTAACCACCTCCACCGCGGCGGACGTGTTTCAAAGGTTTCCGCAGTAGTAGGCGGTATGCTCGGCATCAAGCCACTTATCCACGTCAACGACGAGGGTAAGCTTATTCCTTACGGCAAAGTCCGCGGAAGAAAGGCTGCTATAGAGTCAATCGGAAATCAGATGAAGAAAAAATATATCCCCGGTGCAAACGAGGAAATCTTCATCAACCACGCTGACTGCCTTGAAGACGCTGAATATCTCGGCAATTATGTTAAAAAGCTTATGCCTGACGTAAAAAGAGTCCGCTACGGCGATATCGGTGCTGTAATAGGCTCTCACACGGGCGCAGGTACCCTTGCACTTTTCTTTGTTGCTGAAAACAAAGCACCTGTTGAATAAAAACGAAAACTCCGCTGCACAAACAGCGGAGTTTGAGCCTGTCGATAAAGTCGACAGGCTAATGAAAAATGAATAATGAATAGTGAATAGTTAAGGTGTCCGCTTTGCGGACATTTTTAATGTTATTGCCGAAGGCAATTCCTTAATTATTCATTATTCATTCTTCATTATTCAATATTCACTATTCATTGTCGAAAAAATCTTTTTCGACAAACTGAACTCCGCTGCACAAACAGCGGAGTTTTTTCATATAAACGGGTCAACAAGATTTAAATAAGCATAGGACAGAAACACAATCCACCAGCTTATTGATGTGATAAATATCGGTAAGGTTCTTGCCTTGCCAGCAGGAGTGGGTCTTCTCATATTCCTGCCCTTGACGAGGACAAAAATTCCCACAATCAGTGCCGCCAGCATAAAGCCCATTCTGAACACAAAGGTTGCTATAATCGGCAGCATTGCTTCGGGGGTAAGCATATCAACGGCATTCATTACATCTCCGCCTGCAATGCTGTTGAAAAGCTCAGGTGCGGAATACTGTATCCAGCAGTTGAAAATCGTGCCGAGGGTGTTGACGAAAATATGAGTGAAAATTGCAGGAACAATCGAACCGCTTTTGATTGTAACAACCGCAAGGGGAATACCAATCAGAAATCCGAGGATAGCCTGCTGGTAATTCTGGTGCATAAGTCCGAACACCGCTGCTGAAAGGAAGATTGCAAAGCGTTCGTTGTATTTTCTCATTGACTGGAGAATTACCCCACGGTAGAGAAGCTCCTCCAGCACGGGTCCCAGCAGACAGGCGTAAAAATACATTATCAGATTTGCAGGCAGGGAAGTCGTTGCACTCAGGTCGGCGGTTTCACCCTCCAGACCGAAAAAGCCGAGAAGTGCACCTATTGCCGCCGCAATATATGCCGCCGCAGTCTGCAAGCCGATAGAAAGAGTGATGAGCTTTGCAACTGTGCTGCCTGTGTAGCCCTCACGGGTAAACATCGACCTGAAATCCAGCTTCATAAGATATATTCCAAGAATAATAGAGGTAACCTCTGCAATAATCGGCATACCGCAGGAGTAAATCGTCCTCGTGAAATCGTTCCAGATGCCGTCGCCGAATGCCGCTTCAAGAACAACCCTTACCGCCCAAGCCAGTCCGTTGAACAAAAGCGTGTTGACAATAAGCACCAGCCCGACCTTGTTGTAACGCAGACGTATGGCACGTTTTTCCTTTGCGTCGGGAATAACCGATACCTGAGATGTATTTGTACAATCCATATAAATCTTTTCCTTAGCAATTTTTTAATAGTATTATAGTACATTGTTTACTCTTTGTCAAGAGATTAGCCTTTTACGGCGATTTTGTACCCTTGCAGTAATCAAACTGTAACGGAAATGTAATTGAATTTTGCCGCATATAATGGTATAATTTATATAATGAAAACAATTACATCCGAAAGGAGGAAGCCATTATGACAAGACTGAAAAAAATAATTGCGGCGGCAGCTGTCTGCTCAGTTGCGGCGGCAAGCGGATGCAGTGCGGAAACAAGTGCTCCTGCGGCTGAAATTGTCAATGAAACAGTATATACGGAAGCCTCCGAAAATCTTGTTCAGTTTGCCTTTGCCGAAGCTTACGAGGGTGAAGCCTATAACGAACCGTTTTCCTCCTATACCTATGACTTTTCCGTTTACGGCAGCAACTATATGATAACCGTTGCCCCCGATGAAACAACCACGGGTCTTACCCTTACCGTTGAGGATAATCAATTCGGCTTCTCGACCTTCAATGTTACCCCTCCGAACGGATATATGGTAATGCTTCCCTATACCCAGCAGCAGGCAAGTCAGGTCTGCACGGTAATCAAAAGCGAGGATACCTCTGTCCCCGATTTGCTGAAAATTGATTTCTACCTCAGCACCTTTGAGGACGAAACCCTGCCTTATACGGTAAGCAGATTGTATTCAATCCTCAATAACCGCCTTGTGGAGGTTGAGGTGTACGATACAATCGGTGACGGCACTGAGGAGGATATCCTTGAACCTATGAAGTATATTCCCGACAGCTATCTGTATCGTACGGAAAATGATACCTTTATGCCTGAGCCGACTGTTACCGTGAATGAGGACGGTACTCTCAGCACAAAGGTTATAACCTATAAAATCAATTACAATGATATGACTATGCGCCGCGGCTATGAGGACACCTCCTCCGTTGACAATGCTCTTTACTACGGCTATGCCGCCCACGCAATCGCAGGCGATATCTACAAGTATTTCATTGCAACAAGCCTGAATGTTTCCGATTACGAAAATTACGTTGAAATTCCCGATACAAATTCGGATGGCAGCCAGTATTTCTTCAAGGTTGACGACCCGAGATTTTCAACCGTTGACGAGTTCAAAGCTTATGTAAGCAGATACTTTGACGAAAAGCTTGTCAGCAATATGTTCCTTACCGCACCTCAGCAGTACCGTGACATCAACGGCGAGCTTTACACCATTCTCGGTGACGGAGGAATGAACCCTAACCTCGGCAAGCTGACTATCACAAGCTGGGAGCAGGACGGAAGCACTGTTATCTACCATACAAAGCAGGAAACCTATGACGATAACTACATCTTTTCGGGCTACATTGACGGCGGCGATTTTGTAATCGAGCTTACCGACGGCGGCTTTATTGTAAAAGAGTATCGTTACCCGTCCCTGTGAGAATATTGCAGATGAAAACCGAAGTTCAGCACGCCGCTAACTTCGGTTTTTTGTCAGGCAAATAACGGAGTTAATAAATAATTAACCAAAATATATATGTTATATATTGAAAAAATTTCCGATTTGGTATATAATGTACAATTATATATTGCGAAAGGAGTGACCGTGGTGTTTTACTGCTGTGGAATAACCGATACGGGCAGAGTCCGTGACCATAACGAAGACGCATTCTTAATCAACCATCTCGTTATGTCCTCGGCTGAAATGGAAAGCAACGTTAAAGCACCTATGGTTGCGGCTGTTGCGGACGGCGTCGGCGGGGAAACCTCGGGAGAGGTCGCTTCACGTCTTGCACTCCAGCTTCTTTCCGATATGAAGCCGTCACCGAAAACGGATTACGAAAAGAAAATTACAACCATTCACCGCTCACTTCAGCGGCACGGTATACTTCATAAGTCCGAAAATATGCAGACTACCCTCTGTGCCCTTGTTGCAGAGGAAAACGGAAGAACACTTTTTATAAATGTGGGTGACTCACGTCTTTATCTCTACAGGGGCGGCAGAATAAAACAGCTGTCCCGTGACCAGTCACTTGTGCAGATGCTTTATGAGCAGGGACACATCACCAGTGAGCAGAAAATCAACCACTCCCAGAAAAATGTGATTTTTCCCGTGCTCGGAAGCCTTGCCGACGACCCGAAGCCGCAGATTGCGGAAATTGAGGGCGGACTTGTCCACGGCGATATAGTAATTATTTGCAGCGACGGTCTTTCCGATAAACTCACAAACGGCGACTTTGAAAATATCCTTGCCCAGCCGAAAAAGCTCCCGAAGCGTCTGGCGGATATGGTTACTCTCGCACTGGACAACGGAAGCCGTGATAATGTTACCGTAGTTGGTGTGACATATTTTTCCGACGAATAATGTTACCTCAAAAAGAAATAATATATAACTCCGTAAACAACCGAAGCGGCTGTGCCGTAGAGAATTACGGGACCCGCAATTGCAAAAACCTTTGCTCCGACACCGAGAATAAATCCCTCAGCCTTGAATTCAAGAGCAGGCGAGGCAACGGCATTTGCAAAACCTGTTATCGGCACAAGAGTCCCTGCACCGCCGTGCTTGGCGATTTTTTCGTATAAGCCCAATCCCGTCAGCAAGGCACTGACAAATACAAGGGATATTGATGTCCAGGCGGCTGCGGATTTTTCATCAAAGCCGAAATAGGTAAATATGTCAAGAAGTCCCTGACCGATTGAGCAGATAAGTCCGCCGATTAAAAAAGCCTTGAAAATATCAGTACGGCTTTTGGAATTCGGCGATATTTTTTTAACCATACTGTCGTACTGCTGTTTGGAAATGTTCATAGATAACCTTCTTTCTTTTTCGGTATTTTTTGCAGTATGGTCCGGTTTATGCAAGGAAAGGATAATTTTTATGCTGAAAAATATTTTAACGGGCAGCGATTGTGCAAGCTGCAAAATCTGCTGCATTTTTGATAAGTACGATATATGGGAAACACCCGTCCTCGATGAGAAGCTGAAAAAGCTTGTGGAGGAGAATTACCCCGAAATTTCTTTCGTGCAAAAGGGAGACGGTTGGATTTTCCGTATGGAGGAGGCGGAGGACGAGCTTTATTATTGTCCGATGCTTGACCATAAAACAGGGTGCAGACTGAAAGACGACAAGCCCTTTGACTGCCGCATATGGCCGTACAGGATAATGAGCCTTGGCGGAAAACGTGTTATATCAATGGCGTCAATCTGTCCGACAATGTACAGCAAGCCGCTGAAAGAGCTTGTTGACGAGCTTGACAGAAACGGACTTGCGGAAAAGATTTTTGCACACGCCGATACACACCCCGATATCGTAAAGCCATACGAAAACGGCTACCCGATTTTAGTAGTCGAAAAGGAAAAGCTTTAATTCGGCAAGTAATTATACATTCCGCTTCATATGCCAAAAGTTAAGGGGTGTCCCCTTTGCCAATCCGTAATAACAAATCAAGGGTACCGAATTTACTGCTCGGTACCCTTGATTACTTCTATACAGTCATTTCCCTGATTGGAAACAGACTGATTTTTTTATATAGCTGCCTTTCTCACGGCTGTGCCGGGAACGGTTTTCTTTGTAATATCTGCACCGAGAGCACGGAGCTTTTCCTCGAAATTCTCGTAGCCTCTCTCAATATGGTAGATATCCTCGATTTCGGTTACACCCTTTGCGGCAAGTCCCGCAATAACAAGTGCTGCACCTGCACGGAGGTCGGGAGCGGTAACGGGTGCACCCATAAGCTCGCCCACACCCTCGATTACTGCAACCTTACCGTCAACGGAAATATCTGCACCCATTCTTCTCAGCTCATCAACATAGCGGAAGCGGTTGTCGAAGATACCCTCAGTTACAATACTTGTTCCCTCTGCAAGACAAAGAAGCGTGGAAACCTGCGGCTGCATATCTGTAGGGAAGCCCGGATGCGGCATAGTTTTAACGCTTGTCTTAACCAGCGGACCGTCCACGGAAATTCTGATACTGTCGTCGAATTCCTCAACATTTACACCGATTTTTTCAAGCTTTGCGGTAATGCTTTCAAGGTGCTTAGGAATAACATTCTTGATAAGCACGTCACCCCTTGTTGCAGCTGCGGCAACCATAAATGTGCCTGCTTCAATCTGGTCGGGGATTATTGCGTAAGTAGTACCCTTGAGCTTTTTCACGCCGCGGATTTTGATAACATCAGTACCAGCACCCATAATGTCAGCACCCATAGAGTTGAGGAAGTTTGCGAGGTCAACGATATGGGGTTCTTTTGCAGCATTTTCAATTATAGTAAGACCTGTCGCCTTTACAGCGGCAAGCATAGCGTTTATAGTTGCACCAACGGTAACCATATCGAAATAAATCTGAGTGCCGTAAAGCGTATCAGCCTTGATATCGACCATACCGTGGTCAAGAGTACATTCAGCACCGAGGGTTGTGAAAGCTTTAAGGTGCTGGTCAATAGGTCTGTCACCGAGGTAGCAGCCGCCGGGCATAGAAACTCTCGCCCTGCCGAATTTGCCGAGAAGCGTGCCGAGGAAATAATATGAAGCACGCATATGCTTAGCCATTTCATAAGGCACAATCGGGTCGGTGATGCCTGTTGCGTCAATCTTTACAGTATTTTTATCAATAAAATCAACGGTTGCACCCATCTCGTAAAGGATACGAAGGCTGATGGAAACGTCGCTGATGTTAGGAACATTTTCAAGTATACAAGGCTCGTCTGAAAGTATTACGGCAGGAATAATAGCCACGACCGCGTTTTTTGCGCCGCTGATTTCGACTTCACCCTGAAGCCGTCTGCCGCCTTTTATAATAAACTTTTCCAAAGATATTCTCTCCCAAAGCAGTGCTTTTACCGGAAAAACCTCAGCAATCTGCACTGTTCAAAATAAACGGAAGTGCCCTACGGCACAATAAACCGTGCTGCAAATAAGTAAAACGGATATCAGGTGCAATTTCGCAGCATTAATATTATACCATAATCAAACAGAAAATAAAAGCTTTTTGCAAAGTTTTTTATAACATTTTTTCAGAAAAAAATTCTCAACTTTAGGGCATATTTCACAAAAACGACACTTAAATTGGTTTATTTTATCTCAAAGCCAAAACATTAGTAACCGTTTTGTAAACATTTAATAGTTTTAAAATGCAAATTCAGCCTGAACGGCAAGCGTACAGGCTGAAAATGCAGAACACAATTTGAAAAAGAAGTAAAGAGATGGTGGATACGGAGGCTATTGTCACCGTTCCAACTGATAACAGTATAACACGGAAGCGGTGCACAATTTGTCACTTTGTGACGGCTGAAAAAATTTTTATGCGTGCTTTACACGGTCGGCTTCCTCGGCACGCTTTGCATCATTCCAGCGGTCGAGAGTACCCGTCAGATAGCCCGTCACACGGCGAATTCTTTCAAACGGAATTTCAGCGAATTTATATTTCAAATCCACGAAATCGCCGTCGAGATTGATTTCGAGATAAACAAGCTCACGGTCGGGGGCTTTTGCCTTTACGTGTTCAACGTAAGCGTTCTTTTCCTTTTCAGTGATAGTACCGTTATTCACAATAATTTCCATAGCAAATCTCCTTTCGCTGACATATGTGGTTTTGTCTGTAATTAAAGTATACCATATTAGTATACATTTGTCAAGAGATAAATTGTAATTTGTAGAGTTAGGAGTGTGGAGAGTGAAGTGTGGAGTTAAAGAGAACCATAGTTTACACAACAACTCCACATTCCACTATACGAACTTGTTCGTTTTCCACACTCCACACTCACAGACAAATTATAATTTACTTTTCCTTTATTATGTGATATAATATCTGTAGTGACTTTCTCGGAAAGGATTGTTTTATATGAAACTCAGATTTTACAACGCTTCTGTACTTACTGAGGCAGGAAAGGATATTTTCTGCGGTGAGGTACACACTGACGGTGACAAAATCACTTACGTCGGTACTGAAAAAGGAAACGGGCAGTTTGACCGTGAGATAAATCTCGGCGGCAACCTGATTATGCCGTCCTTTAAAAATGCACACACTCATTCGGCTATGACTTTTCTCCGCTCCTATGCGGACGACCTGCCCCTTAACGACTGGCTTTTCAAGCAGGTTTTCCCTATGGAAGACAAACTTACTCCCGATGATGTTTACGAGCTGACAAAGCTTGCGGCACTTGAATATTTCGCAGGCGGTACAACGGCGGCATTTGATATGTATTTCTTCCCTGACTCCATTGCTCAGGCGGCAATTGACACGGGTCTGCGGCTTGTGCTGTGCGGTGCAGTTTCTGGCGGTGACAATCAGGCTGACTACGGCTCTGCTTTGTCTCGACTTGAAGATTATGTTGTACGCTTCAACAGTCTTAATCCGCTGGTTTCCTTCAAGATGGGATTTCACGCTGAGTATACAACTCATATTTCTATACTTAAAGGAATTGCTGAACTTGCCAAAAAGCACAAACAGCCACTCTACACCCACAACAGCGAAACTGCTAACGAGGTGCAGGGCTGCATAGAAAGACACGGTATGACTCCTACCGCACTTATGGAAAGCCTCGGTATGTTTGAGTACGGCGGCGGCGGTTTCCATTGCGTGCATATGACCGATGAGGACTTGAATATCTTCAAGAAGCGTGGACTTTACGTTGTGACAAATCCTTGCTCCAACTGCAAGCTTGCAAGCGGAATTGCACCTCTTGCAAAGATGAACGAAATGGGCATTAACCTTGCAATCGGTACGGACGGTCCTGCAAGCAATAACGCTCTTGATATGTTCCGTGAGATGTATCTTGCTTCCGTGCTTCAGAAGGTTCGTGAAAATGACGCTTCCGCAATGCCTGCGGGTGCTGTACTCCGTGCGGCAACAAGCGGCGGTGCACTTGCTATGGGGCTTAATGACTGCGTGACACTTTCCGAGGGCAGCAAGGCTGATATGGTTGTAATTGATATGAACAGACCGAATATGCAGCCTGTGAACAACGTGCAGAAAAATCTTGTCTTTGCAGGCACACGCGATAACGTGAAGATGACCGTTGCAAACGGCGTAATTGTTTACGAGGACGGCAAGTTCCCGACCCTTGACGCTGAAAAGATTTACGCTAAGGCTAATGAAATTATGGCGGCTAAAAAGAATTCGTAATTCGTAATGCGTAATTCGCAATTAAGAATTATTGCAAACGAAATTTATTGCTAAAAAATAATTTGCTGTATTGAATTATAAATATAACAGGAACGGCACGGTTATGTGCCTTCCTGCGAAATAAAGGAGAAATGATTATGAGTATTCTTGTTTTAGGCGGAGCAGGCTACATAGGCTCCCACACTGCACTTGAGCTTGTAAAGGCAGGTCACGACGTTGTTATTGCCGACAGCCTTGTAACAGGCTACAGAAGTGCTGTTCCCGAAAAGGCACGCTTCTATCAGGGCGACCTCCGTGATTTTGACTTTCTTGACAAGCTTTTTCAGCAGGAGAAAATTGACGCTGTAATTCACTTTGCGGCTTATTCCCTCGTTGGTGAAAGTGTTACAAATCCGCTGAAATATTACGACAACAACCTCTACGGCACTAAGGTGCTCCTTGAAGCTATGGTAAAGAACAACGTTGGCAAAATCGTATTCTCCTCAACAGCGGCTACATACGGTGAGCCTGAGAATATTCCAATTCTCGAAAGTGACAGAACTTGTCCCACAAACCCATACGGCGAAACAAAGCTTGCTATGGAGAAAATGTTCAAGTGGACAGCTGAGGCTCACGGTCTGAGATACGTTTCCCTCCGTTACTTCAACGCTTGCGGTGCTGACGAAAGCGGCACAATCGGCGAGGCTCACAACCCCGAAAGTCACCTTATTCCGCTTATTCTTCAAGTGCCAAACGGCAAGCGTGAAACAATCTCCATTTACGGCACTGACTACGATACTCCCGATGGAACTTGTATCCGTGACTATATCCATGTTACTGACCTTGCACAGGCTCACATTCTTGCTGTGCAGTACCTCAACAACGGCGGCGAAAGTGACATTTTCAACCTCGGCAACGGTGTAGGCTACTCCGTTCGTGAGGTAATCGAAACTGCGAGAAAGGTTACTGGACACCCAATTCCTGCAACAGAAACACCAAGACGTGCAGGCGACCCTGCAAGACTTGTTGCGTCCAGCGAAAAGGCAAAGAAAATCCTTAGCTGGAAGCCTGTTCACGACAGCCTTGAAGAAATCATTGCAAGTGCATGGAACTGGCACAAAAATCACCCTGACGGATATGCTGAAAAGTAAAAAACTCCGCTTCATCGGTTTGATGAAGCGGAGTTTTGTTTTCGTAAGTTACGCAGACCTGAGCACAGCGTATGTATACACAGCAGGAAGTGCGGCAATAAGAAGGTCGCCGACTGTAAAGGTTCTGTATACGATTGAAATAATAAGGGAAAGTACGCAGATAATCGTCATAGCAACGCCGTACATAAACGCTCTGCGGTTTGCGGTCTGACCGTCACTGAAACCGTAAAATGCCATTACGCCAAAGCCGCCGCAAAGCACTGCCGCACTGAGCACGTTGCCGATAAAGCCCATAAACGTACCTCTTGCGATAAATGTGAACAGGGCAAGGTCAACTATCATACCATGACTTGTGAAAAGACCCTTTAAGCTGAAAATAAGGGCAGCAACGGAAATAATTGCGGAGAGGACAGAACACGCGGTTACAACTTTTTTCATACTCAACATTCCTTTCAAAATTTAATTTATCTCAGGTAAAACGCTTACCGACTCTGCAGCGGCAGAAAGCATTTCCCTTATTCAATACGAGATGACATCTCACATTGAATAAGAGCTTGACCGAGGTCAAGTTTTCCTGACATAAAACAAAACGCCGAGACTATTGCCTCGACGAATCTCACATTTATCAAGAGCTTTACGCTCAAAAAAGAAAATGGAGCGGATTACGGGGCTCGAACCCGCTACCTCCACCTTGGCAAGGTGGCGCTCTACCAGATGAGCTAAATCCGCATAAATGGAGCGACAGTGAAAAGTGCCGCATTACTGTACTTTGATACAAACCGTAGTTTGAAACAAACTGCAAGTTTGTTTTGGTGCCTCCGGACGGAATCGAACCATCGACACGGGGATTTTCAGTCCCCTGCTCTACCGACTGAGCTACAGAGGCAACTTCGCGGTACAGCTACCATATATAATTCCTCGAAGGAATTGTGGCGACCTGGATGGGACTCGAACCCACGACCTCCGCCGTGACAGGGCGGCGTTCTAACCAGCTGAACTACCAGGCCAGAATGGTGGGAACAATAGGGCTCGAACCTATGACCCTCTGCTTGTAAGGCAGATGCTCTCCCAGCTGAGCTATGCTCCCATTCTGTCATCGTATCAACTCTTGTTGACCGGCGACTTAATTATCTTACACCAAAACAGCACAAAAGTCAAGAGGTTTTTTCAAAAAAATCTAACAATCGGCACTTTGCACAATACACAAGCTTGTAGCCTATGCTGTTTACTGCAAAATATATCAAAAAAAATGCGGAATATTACCGTAAAAGATAATATCCCGCATAAGATTAAATATTGCAGTACCTGTCAAAATAGCAGGTTATTTTTGTAAAAACTCCCTTTTTGGCATTGCCGCAGATTTCAACAGCGGAGATTTCACAGTTTGCTCCGTCAGAAAAAACGAACCTGTCACGAAGCTCCTCGCCGCTGTAGCCGAGGTAGGAAGCAAACCTTGCCTTACAGCCTCGCTCGGTAAAATTCAGCTTGTACTGCAAACCGAGGTGGTCAAGGGCAACAAACTGCTTGTCGTAAGCAATGTATTTACAGCGAATAATGCCCCTTTCCTCTGCAAAATTGTCGCTGTAGTGATAGCTGTAGGTGTCGTTGACGTCTTTCATATAGTAATCGCTGACCATTCTGGAATAGTCGCCCGTGATGCCCTCCTCGAAGATTTTCTCAGGGGTGACCACAAGAGGATTGTCAGCAGGTGCAAGCCTTATCTCGTTTGGTGCACCTATGTAGGGGTAATCCTCATAAAGAGTAAGCCCCATACAGACGATAGCCGTCCACTGGCTGTCGTGCTCCTTTACATATATGTAACGGACGGTTTCATCGCTGCTTTGCCACGTCACATTCGGAATTGTCAGGTGCTCGCTCATAAGCGTATTCAGGGAAATCACCGTCAGCGTACCCGGCTCGATTTCATTCTGTGCAAGCATTGACGCAAACCCTCTTGAAGTAATTTTCAGCAGACTTCTTCCGCCGCTTTTTACAACGGAAAATGCGTCCATTATTCCGCTGTGGACGAGCTTTTCTCCTACCGTAAAATCAACCTTTACAACATCGCTTGCGGCACATTCCGTTTCAGCAGTAACCGTCAGACTGCTGTAGGGCGTATATCTTTCACGGACGTACCTGAACGTTGCAATTCTGTCGGTTTCAAGGGTTGTTCCGTCCTTGAAGTATAATTTCAGCAGTACGTTCACGCTGTCACCGCCTTTTCGGAGACGTCTCCCTCGCAGGCAAATTCAACCTCAACCGTTTCGGATTTTCCGCTTCTGCCCTTGCAGGTATAGGAAACAAGAACAGCGTCCGCAAAGGTCATTCCGCCGTATTCAAGTGAAAGCCCCATGCCGCTTGTAAGCATTGCATCAAGCAGGTGCACGCAAGGGCTTTCCGACGTACCCGAAAAGGAAATTCGTGCAGCCTTTCCGCCGCCGTTATGCAAAGCAACATCGCCGTTGCTGAGGACAGTTTCGCCGACAGCGGCATTTCGTGCAAAGGAGTATTCCTCCACAAAAATTTTCACGCCGCCGAATTTCGCACAGTATTTATCAGCCGCAAATTCCATAGCCGCACCTCTTTACATCAAAAAATATTTCGCAGTAAACCCTGTCGGTTTTCACTTCGTACTGCACCTCGGAAATCTCTGCTCCGAAAATTTCCTCGCCGCAGTTCAGCACCGCAGGAACAACAGTGTTTTCGGCACAATTCTGCACCTTGCCGCCGTCCGCACCGAAAGCCTGCACCGTAACCCTTACCTGCACAGAAACATCTGCTGAGCCGCCGTGAAGCCTTTCAAAGCTGATTTTTCTCACCCCTGCATAAGCTGAAACCGACTTGTCCGCCCTGCTGTAGCCTGCAAGACGGCAGTATTCACGCTCGCAGGAAATTCCTGCCGAGTTTACCGCACTGATTATGTTGTCGAGAATATTCTGCATATCAGACTCACTCCATTCTGACAAACACGAAGCCGTCGTCACGGATTATTCCTGCACAGACCGCCTCGTACTCCCTGTAAAGCTGACGGGCACGCTCAAGACGTGCCGAGTAATCCTGCTCCTGAGGGACAGCACCCGTTCTTGTCAGTGCAAGACGTTCCCTGACCGCCTTTATTTCAAGGACACGGCAAAGCGTCTCAGCCGCCGCAAGATAATGAACCGCCGTGCAGTCGCAGTTCTCATCGCAGTCAAGACGTTTTTCGATGTGCCCTGCCGCAAGGACTGCAACGGGAAGGAACTCGTCAGCGTCAGCCTCGTTGTAAAAAAGCCTGAACAGTGCAAACACCTTTTCAATTTCAAGACTCACAAACGTTCCCCCTTACATTTTGTACTCGTCACAGTTTTTCACGGTGCTTGCCGCCGAAAAATTTCTGCAAAGCTGTTCAAGCTCATCATCACCGAGAGCGTCCTTTATGCAGTCGAAAAGCTTTTTCGCCGTGCCGTCGGGACTTTTCAGCATAAGAGCACGGTTTATCATAGCTTCCTTTTCACTTCTTGAAAAAGCGGGAGCCTCAGGCTTGTCAAAGCTTTTTGTCACGCCTGCACAAACCTGTGCAGGAACAGCAACAAAGCTCCATTCGTAAGCGTCGGAAATATCATCAAGAGTGAAGAAACAGCGTTTTCCGTCGTATTTTCTGCCCTTGACGTGACGGCAGGGCTTCACCCTCCTGTCAGCACCGCATACCGAGCAAATCTGCTTCTCAGCGCTACAGGATACGGAAACCTCTTTCTTGATACCGCCGTCAATCTCACGGATAAGGTCAGCGTTTGAGTCAGTTCTCACCATATAGGCATAGCCTTTAAGGTACGCATATTTCTCACCGAGGGAATTGCTTCTCTCCTCCTCGACAACCTCCGTCAGAAAAATTCTGGCAGTCTGGTTTTCACCCTTTGGATTGTGGTCAAAAATGCCCGTTACACCGATGAATTTTTCCGCAAGCTCATCAAGGGACTTGCGTGAAAAGCGTTCATTGTCACGGTCAACTTCGTTGTCACAAAGGGTCACAGGAAAAATGTAAACCTCCTCAGCAGAAAGCTCCTTGCGGGTGAATTTGTTGAGCTGTTCAAGTAAAGTTTTTTCATCCATTGATTCAATCAAATCCTTTCTATCAATGCACAATGCACAATTCGCAATGTGCAATTATGGTAGTATTATCTGCAATAAAGCGACGTACCATAATTGCGAATTACGCATTACGAATTGCGAATTGAATTATGCGATATTAAGCACCTTAACTGCATCTGCGGAGATTACAGAGAAGCCTGCATTTACCGCAACTGCCGCTGCTTCGGAAAGCTTGGAAATAAGCTTGTCAACCTCAACGACAACCTCGCCGCCTCTGATGAATTCCAGAGCACAGTTCTTGTCCATACCGATTGCGATGTCGTCCGCAACTGCAGAGGAAACAACGATTTCTGCACCGAAAGGTGTGAGCATATTGCCGCCGCTTGTTGTGACAGCCTTGTTCATCTCGTCAAATGCAAGAATTTTCGCCGCCGTTGCAGGTGAACATACAACTGCATTCATTTCGCAGTTTGTGAATTTGCCCCAGAATGCCGCAAGCTCGGAGTAATTGAAATCGCCGCCTGTCATAGAAACAGTTTCAGCTGTTGCTGTTACCGCTGTGATTGCAGAAGCTTCAATTGCCTTGGCAAGCTTTGCACCTACCGCACGGAGAGCTACCGCAAAAACGTCAAGGCGCTGCTGTCTGATTGCTTCATACGGAGCATTGATAAGACGTGCAAACTTCTTGAGTGCAATCGGTGCAGATGTAAGAGAAATGCTGCTTTCAGGAAGTGCACCGCCAACAGCAATTTCAGCGTCGTATGCAGCTGTGCCGTCAGAAAGCACGATGCCGCGGCAGTCGATACCGTCGGCAATGCTCATTGCCGCTGTAATCTTGTTAACACAGCCGCTGTTAAGACCGCTTTCCACTGTGCGTCTTACAAACTCAGGGAAAAGAAGTGCACTTTCGGCAGACTGGAAGAACTTGTCCACCTTGTCAGCATTTACACCCTTCACCTTGATGTCAAAACGCTTGAGCTGACGTTCAAAAGCGTCAAGCTTTGCAAGACCGTCTGTGTAGTTTTCAGATGGGTCAAGTGCTTCAAGTGCCTGAGAGAAAGACTTGCCTGAAAGATTATAAAGACCCTTTTCGATTTTGATGGAATTAAACATATTAATATTCCTCCCGTTAATTTGATTGGTAAATTATAATTTGACGGAGAGATTATGGAGACCCACTGGGGAAAACCTTTCTGAGGAAAGGTTTTCCCCAGACCCCTTTCCAAAGACTTTTAGTCTAATTTTCCAAATAGGGCTATAGCCCTATTTGGAAAATTACATTGGAAGTTTTAGGGAGGGAGTTTGAGGGATGACCCTTTTTCAAAAGGGTCTCCCTCAATAGATTTCCACAATGCCTCGTCAAATTATAATTTACATTCCAATTTCCTTTTCGATTTTCGCCGCCTGTGCGTTGTGAAGTCTTGCCTGTGCGAGGACAGCCTCGTCCTGGAGATTGATATTTTCCCACTCAACGGAAACGCTTCCGCTGCCGCCGATAAGTGCAAGATATGTACTGCAAATCTGCTTTATCACAGGCGTAAGCTGTCTGCGGTAAAACTCCAGCTCAGATGTAAGAATATCCGCCTGCTGTGAGGACATCCTCTCCGTTGACGACCAGGTCAGACCAAGCAGAAACGGCGGCACGGAAAGCTTTGCAACAATCTGCTCAAGAAGCTGTCGCACGGGAATTTCCGTGTCGATAATCTGATTATCCGCACCGATAACCTTTATCCCCACATCGCCTACCGCAACAAAGTCACGAACCTCGCCGCACCTCATTGCGTTCATTCCTTCGCTCCATTCCTTTGCAATCTGCTGTGCACGCTCCTTTGCAAAAGCCATTTCGCTGCTGTCTGACGGCTTGTAGGTTACAGCGTAACGCACGTTACCCACACGGTCAAAATTCTGACCGATGCACTGATAAATTCTCATCAGCACCGCCGAAATGCAGGGGAGTCCCCTGAGAATTGACTGACCGTCAGGATTTTTTGTGTTGGGATTGAGTGCACCGTAAACTATAAGCTGAGGATTTGCAGCAGCACGCCACTCATTGTCATCGTCAAGCATAAAATAACGTCTCTCACAAGGGTTTTCACCTGCACGACAGCAGAAACGGTTGACGTTTATCGGAGCAAGCCCCTCAATTTCACCCGAATTGCAGTCCACAATCATCTCGCCGACCGCCGACCCGTAGGTAAGCAGACTGTCAAGAAACATATCCGTGAAAGCATACAGCGACACGTTGCCCGTGCCCACGGGAATTTCCTCAGTAAAGCGGTCCATAGCCTCCTGAAAACGTTCATCGCCGCATATTACTTTGTAACCGCCCACAAGCCTGATAATTTTCTGAATTGCCGCATCAACAATCGGCACCGAATAACGCAGATTGTCATAAAGCTGACGCTCGTTTGCACCTCCCGGCTGAAGCGTGAACAGGTTTACACCTTTTTCAGCAAGCCTTCCGCCGCTTACCACGCCGCACTCAACAGGCTTAATGTCAGCATCACGGCTCAGAAATCTTTTGATAATGTTCATCTTTTCCCTCCGTTTTTGAATGGTAAACTTAAAATCCGTCCGCCTTAAGCGGACACCTTAATTATTCATTTTTCATTATTCACCATTCATTATTCATTGAGATAATTCAGCAGATATAATCTTCTGAATTATCGTTTCACGTTTCCTGCCCAGAAACCGCCCTCGTCGCTGCGGAAAAACGGGCTTGTCACAAAATACCTCATATCGTCCATAGCGTGGTCGTTTTCCTTAATGGGAACATCACCGCTGCGGCTTTCGTCCCAGCGGTACAAGGTAAACTCCCTCAGAATGTCCGTGCAGCTTTCACTGAACATAAGCCTGCCGTCCCTTAAAGCGTCTGAACAGCGCCTTATGCCCGACAGCACATCATTCTGTGCCTTTGTAACGGGAAACTCGTCGTGACGACGGATACATTCAATAAAAGATGCCGCCGACGGGTCAACGATAACTCCCTCGACCCGCCTGCCTCCTATAAGCTTACGAAGCCCCTCGTAATGTTCCTCGTCAGTCCTTGACATACCCTCCCGTTTTGAACTGTAATAATACTCGGCAATTCTGTACCACACCCCGTCATTCCTGCCCCATAAACCAAACGATGACGGATTGACCGTTCCGTAATCGCAGGAAACAACGTACTTCTCAAAGCTGTCGGGAAGTCTGCACACAACGTACTTTTCCTCCGAGAACAACGGGTACACCAGACCCTCTGCCGCTACCCATTTTCCCAGCACGAACCTGTCGTAGAACGTGCCCGAATAAAGCCGCTTGTATCTCTCGCGTACTTCCTCCGAAAGCGACGGATTGTCGTCCATTGTGAAATGCAGATACAGTGCATTTTTCTCCCTTGCCCTGAGCACCCACTCACGGTAAAACCAGTGATACGGATAAGACGGATTACAGCTGAACCAGATTTTCGAGCCGCTTACCGAGCACCTTGCCAACGCCTGCTCCACAAAGGAGCGGGGCATCAGCGCAACCACATCAAGCAGAACCCCGGCCAGCGTCCGTCCCTGAA
Organism: Oscillospiraceae bacterium; assembly: GCA_045545795.1. Taxonomy (GTDB): domain Bacteria; phylum Bacillota; class Clostridia; order Oscillospirales; family Ruminococcaceae; genus RGIG8773. Next base: position 467 of record JAZQBN010000154.1, on the reverse strand, counting down.
TCAGCATAAATGAGCTTTCGTCTTTTCCGCCGAAAACCTCAAATACATTTTGCTTTGTCCCCTTGGATACAATCAGGAGCTTGTCTGACCGCCGCCACTGTATGTTGTACTTTTCCTTTGCGTAAGAAAGCTCCAGGTACGGTGCAATGATGTTTTTTATCGTGCTGTCCACAGTCTTTCCGCAAACACCAAACCGTTGTCCGCTGTACCGGCGCATTGCGTCGTCAACAAAGGACAGCATCATAAAGACGGTTTTACCGCTACGGATTGCACCGTCACAAATAAGTGCATCAAAGTTTGTGTATGGGAATGCGAGGATTTTCTTTTGCTTTGCACTAATCGGCAATCTTATCACCGTCCGCAATATCGAAAAACCGCCGTCCGTTGTCCTGCAATACTTGGTAAATACCCTTTGAAATGATTTCCACCACTTCTTCTTCATCGTCAATGTGGTGTGATGCGTGTTC
>JAZQBN010000153.1:0-2846 GCA_045545795.1 Oscillospiraceae bacterium | reverse complement strand
GTAATCCTCACCACTATTCTTCTGTGCAAGAAGAATCTGGAAGCTTATCAGAAGATTTCACAGAACGCTGGAAATGCAATTTCTTCCAATCTGGAAGTTGCAAAAGCCGTTTACAATGCACAGCTTTATGGCGAAACTGAAAAAGCTGATGATGCAGAAGAAACAATCGAATCTTCCGAAATGGATACGGATAATACTGACGAAGACGAATAAACAAGGAGTGAGTATAAATGAATAAACTTGTTTTGGGTATGGCTTTGACAGCCGCTGCGATTTGCGGCGTAGTCGCTTTGGCATACAGCGTTGGCAAAGAGAAAGGTTATACAGAGGGGCTGCGTGATGCAGACTCTACTGATGATGCTATTAAGCCTGTAACCGAAGGTGAGGCAGAGGGCGAAGCGATTGAACCTTCTGCAACTGATGATACAAGAGCAGAAGCAGAAGGAACAGTCTGTGAGCCGATGCCCGCAATGGAAGTTTCTGACGAGATTTCTGGTTAAATCAATAAAGGGGCGTACATTGTATGTCCCTTTTTTGATTTTATGGAAGGAGTAAATTATGAGCAGAGATTGGAGACCAGTAGAGCTTTATGTTCACGACAAAATGTTCAAAGAAACTTATGGTTCAGGACTTCGTGATAGTACAATCACTTTGAAGACACCTGATGGACAAGAGCGTATGCTTACTAATATGGAAATGCGTGAGCAGTATCCTGAACTGGAGTTTATTGCTGGCGATGTCACAAAACAATTTTATGAGCAGCACAAGAGCGATAACAATGTGTTAGCTTTCTTTGATGAAATGGAAACTGCATTACGCAATGCCGAAACAGATTTCGAGAACAGCAGAACGATTCCGAACGCCATTGGATTATTTCAGCTTGAACCTGATGAGCTTGCGACTCATCCTATTGCAGAAGTAGTACAAGAATGGTTTTATGGGAATCTGGACAGCAGTTTTTATTACGGGGAGCAGAATAATCAAGCTCTTGTTGAATATATTTCACAAAAGATTGATGATATTGTACAAGCAAAAGAAGACAAAAGCAAAAAACACATAACCGATTTAGGAAAGGAATGAAAGAAATGAATCCTTTTGAATTTCGTTGGAGTTACAAAGATTTTGTTATTTGCTCTATGCAAGGAAGAGACGGTCTTCCATATTTGGAGCTGACTGCAAAATGTCCTGATGGAGATGCCAGATTTGTACTTGCGTACTATCGTTGGGACAAAGAAGGCGGTGAACTTCGTTTTGTAGGAAACAGACCGTTGGAGCATATTGCAGAAATTGATGTAACGCCTATCTGGAAGCAACTTTGGCTTGCTTGCCAAATGCTGCAAGATTGGTATTTCAAAGAATATGATAATATCAATTGAAAATAAACGGAGCAGAAAAGTATGAATATTTTAATTGTTGCAGATACTCACGGCAAGCTTCAGGAAAAACACTTGAAGCCTGCGTTTGGGAAAAAGATTGATGCAGTTTTTTGTTTGGGAGACGTGTTTCCTGAAGATTTGAAACTGATTCAATCTTGTGAGATGTTGAAAGAAACGCCAAAGTTTGGTGTTATCGGAGAAGAAGATGAGCATTCTGTTCTGAAGAAATATCAGATACAGGATTTACACTTAAAAACAACTGTGTTGAATGGGTATCGTATTGGTGGTTTTGGCGGTTCTTTACGCTTCAAAGATGACCTTTCGGGTTTGATGTACACAAATCCTCAAAGTGAAGAGGTACTTGACGGTTTTGACAAATGTGATATTCTTTTGACACACGATATGCCTTGTTTTAAGCCCTTTCCGTTCTTCAAGCATATTGCCTTGCACTCTAAATGCGGAATGACGGGAATTGCTAAATACATCCGTAAAAATCACCCGAAATTTGTATTTTACGGTCATATCCACGAGCCAAATCGAACGCATTTTGACGGCACAGATATTCGCTGCTGCTACGGCGTTGAAACAATAGAAATTCCTGATAAAAGCAGGTGAAAAAATGAAAGAACAATATACAGAGGCTACAGAGCCACGCAATAAGAGCATTCCTCTTTGGCAGCAAAAAGCTTATGAGAGCCAACGACGTATCGAAAAAAGAGAATATGAAAGAGGTACAACGCTTCGCAGCGACTACAAAGAAAGACTTTTGGAGCTGGTAAAAAGCTATTATTTTATCCTGCGAATTTTCGGAACTATTATGTTCGGAATGTCTTTGATGGGGCTGATGAGCTTTATTGTTAGTTTCCTAACAGATGAACAATGGAGCAGCGGAACTTTCTCTGTTCCGTTCTTCCGTGCTATGGTATTCATAATGTGCATTGTAATGATAGGCAGCATTGCATTTGCTACATATATGATTGCAACCATTTATCACAGAGCAGTAAAAAGAGTGGAAAACGGTGAATTTCTTTGGAGATTGGGCAAAATTACACGTCTATCTCAATGCCGCACAAACAGAACTTCAGTAACGTTGGAATGCGACGGCGTAAGATGTACTCCTCTTGGAATGCAGCTTCCAGAGTTTGAGAGTTTGAATGTTGGCGATGAATTGTTAATCATCAATATAAAAAACACCATATTCGCATTCGACCCGTATCAAATAAGGAGAATATGATGACAGATTTTCAGACAGTTATTATTACTACTATTGCGATTGTATGCTCTATGGTAGTTGCCGCTATCGTTATCGGTCTGATTATTCACTGTGGATTCTTGAAAGAGCGAAAAAAGCTGATTGCAGAAGCCAAAGAAAAATATCCAGAGCTTTTTGATACTTTTGAAAAAAGTAGTGCGTTGCACACTGCACATAACGAAGAAAACACAGAATAAAACAAAGAAAATAGTTGACAA
>JAZQBN010000152.1:0-2085 GCA_045545795.1 Oscillospiraceae bacterium | reverse complement strand
TCATCGTTAATTACAATTGACTCCGAAAGCGTTCCGATATACATTACATAAGTTTCTTCAGTGTTTGAAGCCATCTTTCTGTCAATGTTACCGTTGTTAAAGAAGAGTGATGTTCCATTCAAGTATTCAATGTCTGCTTCTGAAAACTCTACGTTCTCCAAGCCTGTACTTGTATGACGAAGAATGTCCGCAGGAAGAAGTCTGTGTCCATAGGTGTCCATTCTTTCCATACTCAAATACGCTTCGGAATTGCTGATTACGCCGCTGTCTTTCAATACGAATCGAACGAAAGCTTCGTCATCACCCGCTGTACAGTTAGCGTCATACTTGATGCTATCGCAAATCTCTGAAATCAGATTGTGGTCAGTGTGATTTTCAGAGTAATGTGCTCTACCAACCCAGTCGAGTGCAACTCTTACTGCCATCATACGCTGTTCGGTAAAATCATCGCCGTAATCTTCCTTCAATTGCTGAATGATTTCGATTGTATCCAATGTAGATAACGGATAACCGTCAACTTCCATCGGGACATCGAAGTTGTAAAGGTCAAGCCAGTCGGTTGTTGCTTTCATCGTTGCCAGTGTCATATTGTCAGCACACCAACCCTCGTACTCTCTCCAAGATTCTGTATGAACAATGGGGAACACATTATTGCCTTTATCAATCAAGCAGTCGCAATCAAAGATGTCACGAAGGTTAAATAAGTCAATACCTGTTCTTACGTTGATATTCTCATACCACACATCACCTTCTGCGTGGATGTTCAAACCTCTGTTTGCTACATCACTGCCCTGAATGTTCACGCCAGCGGGGTCAGAGCCGCCAGACAGTGCTGCCTCGCCCGCATTCGGTGCATCCTTTACTTCCTTCAGGTCAACCTTGCCAAGCAAAGGTGCATATCCCGCAGCTTCCATATCGTAATCTCTTACGTTCGGATACTGGGATTGACCACTGAAAGCACCTGCTTCTGTCATCTGCTCATTTGTAATAGAGTATGTAATACCTTGACAATGAACAGACAAATGACCGCCGCAGTAGCTGAAGCTGTGTCCTTGACAATTTCTGATATAGTTATCAACGTTCTTTGTATAGAACGGAGCATATGCAGTCACTTTGTATTGTGTCTTGTCTGCCATATAACCGTTAGAAACATTGAAGAAATATCCGCTTCCGCAATCAATTTGATTCCAAGCGTCTCTTTCATTGATAAGGTCATAGCAGTCTTGAACTCCATTGCCATCGGAATCGACATACAAATTACTTACTGCTGTAGAAGAATATGACAAAAATACAGCGTGTCCATCCGAAACAGCTTGATGCAATGCGTCAACCAAGCCTTTATTGTTACAATAATGGTAGGTGTTGACAACATCATCGACGTAACCATCAGAATCCAAGTCTTCGTGATGCCAGTCATTGTAACCGTCTCCGTCAATATCTCGTACAAAATATGTACCTGCACCAAAATTCTCAACAGGTTCATATCTCAATTCAACATTAGAACCGACCAGATAAAACTCTACGATTTCACCATTGCCAGCGTAGCCTGTATCGCCAGACATATTACCAGCAACATCTCGGAAGTTAATGATTCCATCACCGTTTCTATCCATCAAATCGCCTGTCCAGTAGAACGGCTTCCATTCCTGTACAACTTTTTGATGAGTAGCAGGCGGGCATTCATATACGATTTCGCTGTTGGAGTAGTTGTATTTTTCGTTGTACTTGTGCTGGAACAAGGTATCCTTTGTCCAAGAATAAGCATCTTCAGACGGGATTGTGAAACCAGCGTGCATATTGGCAAGCTGTTGAGCTGCAACATTTTTCGCCTCATCCAAACTGTCATACCAGCCTGTAGTTATGGAAGAACCGTTTACTTTTGTCTTTCCAGCGTCTACCACTGTCCAACAGTCTGCATAACCCGCTGTATCCATATGGTTCTGAATCCAAGCCAACGATTCAGCGTTTCCTGCAATTGTACTAAACAGGCAAGCATCGTTGTCAGTATAAGTTCCATTGTTCAAAGACAAGGTAATATCAAATGTACCTGTACTTAAATCATACTTTCTGCCAGCCGCATTAGTA
>JAZQBN010000151.1:0-5873 GCA_045545795.1 Oscillospiraceae bacterium | reverse complement strand
TGAGCCAAGGAGTTGAAAGGCAGAGTTGTCTTCCTAAGACCGCTTGGCCTCCGACTTATTTATAGCAACATTAAATGTAAAGGAACTAATAACCAAAAGAAATAGTTACAGACTAGAAATCCAAAAAGCAGCTTTATGTTGCTATAAATGCAAACGCTCTTCTGATAAAAATGGACGCAGTAAACAATGTGAAAAATGTATTTACAAGTTATCAAAGAGAAAAATTAAAGGAGTTCCACCAAATTTTAAGTAAAGTTACTATAGTAAAATTTTTAATTAGTTATTCAGTTGATTGTAATAAAAGAATTTACAATTAACTGAAAAAACACCAGCCTTGATAACAGGATTATACCTGTTATCAAGGCTGGTGCATTTTATTTTATCAACCGCTTTGCTCAACATCTCTAACAGAAACCAACGACACGCGGTTTTGGAGAAGTTTCCCCACACCACCTGCCAATGGCTTGTTTGCGTTAGTTTTTCGTTTGGAAACAGTAAAAATACGACGAAAATACGACACTTTAAATAATAATCATTTGGCTTTATCTGAGCATCTTTGATAACCATAACGGTTATGCAAAAGTGTATTTTACTACACTACACTTCCCTCTCAAAAATAATCTGATAGCAGCAAGGTATAAATACACCTATCTTTTCATCAAACGGTGTTACAATCTGCTTCAATCGCCAGCCCTTCTCCACTTCAGTAGTTATTACCCTCTGACATTCTTCAAAGGTATCCCCCGTCCTGACTTTAATACCCTTTTTTCTTGGAATTTCCACAAATTTATATTCGTATTTCTTCATTTCAGTTCCTCCGCAAAATTATATATCAGTCTGCACTGTCTGGTATATTATATAATGCTGTAGAGGAGAAACGGCTCAGATTGTGTAACGAAATGGCAAAAATAAATTACAATATACCGATTTTTAGTCGGTATGCTGTTTGATTTTTAAGCTTTGTTAAATTTATGCTCCTCATCAATCAATTTCTTAACCCATTATTTATTTCATGTATTACCTTAATGTATTCCTCTAAACTATGAATTTCAAATTCTCTTTCCATATCCTTTCTCCTCACTAATTTTCTATACATCCTAATAACTGCCGTAATACATTTGTTATTATTTCTATCGAAAACAGCCATCATCACTACATGACACTTTCCATAACTAAATTGACAATTTCCATTTCTTTACTCAACCATTCTTTGCAGTAAAAAACTTCTGACTCCTGCTTCCGGGCGCAGATGGATTGGAAAGCTGTATCAATCCCTTGTCAATAAGCGGCTGAATGTATGTCTTTATTGCGTATGTGGTAGAGGCAATACCAAGAAACTCAGACAATTCCTGTCTGCTGCGAGGAGTTCGGCAAAAGTCAAGAATAGCTGTAGTTCTGTCACCTGTTTCCGAATTCTCAGCTGCATTTTTATAAAGCTTAACCTTGAATTCTCCCCTTGAATTCTCAAATACAGGCGCAGGCAAACCTCTTTCGCTCATTTCCCTGCGTATTGTGGGAATTCCCGAGTATCTGTTTTCTGTTATTTTCAGCAATTCCAATGCCGTCGCAAGAACAGGATTTCTTGTGTCAGGCTGTACCTTGCATAATGTATCAACTGTAATTCTACCATAAAGTCCGCCCGGATTTGTAACCTCAAGTCTGTCTTGGAATATGGTAAGCTGTATAGGCATTCCCTCGGTGTGAAAACTGTAATCCCTGTGAACAAGTGCGTTGAGTATAATTTCACGGACAGCCTTCATAGGATAGTCCGAAATATCAGAACGATTGCCGTTTTTGTCAATCACCGTACGACTGCGTGTATTCGCATTTACAAAGCTCATTGCACCATCAAGCATTTCAGGAATTGTGCCTTCAATCCTTTTGTTGTCAACAAATCTTGTTCCGTCAGTGTTAGTGTTTCCGATTTCCGTACCGGGAACACATACAGCAATTATACTAAGCTGCGGAAGAAAAGCCTGCGGATATAACCCGAACAGCATTTCAGCAGCAAGCGTTGGCTTTCCTCCTTTTATAATACTCATAAGCTCCATAATCTGACTGTCCTCAAGCATTGACAGATTAGCCTTTCCCTCTTTGAGTCTTGACAAATATCCATCCAGCTTTCCGCTGTTAAGAGAAGTCATTTCAGCACGTTCTATCGGACGTATATCGTCCTGATATTTTTTTCGGTAAGCTTCATAGCTGTAAACCTCGTATTCGGTCATTGGATTGTCAGCGTCACCCACACGAATATACGAGCCCTTAATTCTTCCTTTTGCAAGATAAAAGCAAGGACGTTCAGTTATATCAACAGGAGGAATTTCAGCAGCAACAACGTATTTGCCGTCTATTTCCGCAACAGTAAATACAGCTCTTACAGGCGGCTCCATCTGACCGCACTGCTCCATAACCTTTTTCTGCAAAGCCTGCACATCATTTACACCTGTTACCTTAAAATTCTGTTCCTCGTACAAACCAAAAACAATAACTCCGCCATCATTCTGATTTGAAAAAGATGAAAGTGTATCATAAAGCTTATCGGGAGCTGCCTTTTCAGCTCTCTTCACTTCTGTAGTTTGAAATTCAGCCTGCATATTTTGAATTTTTGAAACCAAATTTTCAAGTTCAAGCTCTGTCATTTTAATTTTCATCTCCTTTTTAAAATTATATGCAACATTTTTAAAATTATACATCATTTTTTTAAAAAAGTCAATGTTTTTTGAAATTAAAAGCTTAAATTTGAATTGCATATATAATTTGATTCTATAAAATCACGATATATGCGATATCGCTTCGTATAAAAATCTTGATTTGTGTTACCACAAGCGATTTGAAGTTCGAAAACGGAATCGTGTATCTTCCGATATATATGACAGCTTTGCTGTAAATGTATCTTTTAAAAATTTCAGATTTGTCCGATATAATTATACAAAAAGTCACTCTGCTAGGCTGAACAGAGTGGCTTTACTTTTTGTCATATCCCATCAATAAACCTTAAAGCATACCGATTTTTTAGTCGGTATGCTGTTTGATTTTGCTATATAATCTCAGAGTCTGACGCCGAAACCGCAGCCGACTCTGCCGCCTTTTTTCAGATGCTCAACATAACAGCGGCGCATAGTTGTATCACAAGGAAGCCTGTCAGGATTTTTCTCCTCCGTATCGAACAACCTCCACAAATCCTCACCGTTGTTTACCTCCCAGCCGATAATATCATATTCGGACATAAACCGATATGTATTTGTATGCTTCGGCAGAATGTCTTTGTTTTCGGGATACAACAGCCACGAATAAGATACAAACGGACAATTCTCTCCAACCTGCTCCTTGAAAAATTCCCTTGCCTGTGCATAAGCTTTGTCACAGCTTTCCTTATCAAGCGGAGTACCTGTTCTCGGAATATGAACGTTGATAACCTTGCTTTTGTTCGCTTCAAGCTTTACGCCGTTTTTTTCGTAATCCTGCCAGGTCGTGATAATTTCAAACTGAAGTCTGCCGAGTGCAAATCTTGTCAGATCAAAAAATCCGCAGAACCACGGAGAAACGAAAGACCCCACAATACCCTTTACAGCCTTGCATTCCTCAAGCTTCCACTTTAAGTCAAGAACGCTGTCCCTGTATATCTGCAAGTCAATATTTCTTTCAATATAAACTGCTTTCAGATGCTTTGTAATACATATAAACACCAGCAGTTCAACAGTGTAATCGTGAACTCCCGTTATTTCGGAAATCTCTCTTGTTTTCTTGAACAATTCCTCCTGATAATCCATAGAAATGTCGGATTGATAAGCTGACAAAATTTCATTGAATAATCTGTCCGCTGATTTATCTGCGGTTATTTTATCATAAGCAGCAAGCAACTGCTGTGAATCCTTTTCGGTGTAACCATACTCGTTAAAAAAGTCAAGTAAATATTCTCTCATATTCAAGCCCCCTTTATTGCTTAAAGTATAACACATCTAAGCAATAAAAACAACTACTATATTCACCCCAGCACTCTGCTGAAAGTGTTAAAATTCCCCTTGTCATCAGGCGGACAGTAAACCGCAAAGGTAACATTCTCAAAACAGCCGTCAAACTCCGCAAGAATTTCCTTGTATGCTCTTGCAACAATCATCGGATTATTTCTGAACGCACCGCAGCCGAATGCACCAAGCACAAGCACGTCCACACCATTTTCAGCGGCAACGGAAAGAATTTTACGTCCCCTACTCTTGTGCAGCTCAAGCAGCTCCGCATCTGTAACCCTGACAGGCTTGCCCGTCCCGGGATTCATACTGTTGTTGGGTCTTGGACGAAGATTAGGTGCCGCACAGGTTATAACATCAACGCTGTACCACTCATTTTCGTCAAGCAACGCAGGGCAATCCGTGTCGCTCTTGAACACTGTAACATCAGGCGTGTAAATGCAGGTGTCGGTGTATCTCACGTCGGAACGCCTTCTGTGCATTGAGTAGAATTTCTCCCAAAGCTCATTGGTTTTTATGCAGGGGTACAAGGTTGAACAGCGGCAGAGTGCCTCCTCCTGTGCAGAGCTTCCCTTTGTAACTCCGCCGCCGGGATTTGTTGCCGAAGCAAAATTCAGCACGGCGATACGCTTGCCATTATACTTACCGCAAAGACGTTTTGCCGCTTGAAAGGTACGCTCGTCTGTTACGGAAATTTTAGTGTTCCCATTTTCGCCACGGGACACGGAAATTTTCCCGTCAGCAGCATAGAATTTCGTGCCCGAAATTGATTTTTTGACAGCTTCAGCAAGGCGGGTATTGCCCTTGCAAAGCTTCATTGTGTCTTCAAAAATTTCTATTCTTTGTTCTTTTGTGTTAATCATAGTTGCTCCTTTTGTCATTAATTCTTGCTTTTATCGATGCTTTTCAATGTTAAAATCCATTCAATAGATGGTTTAAAACTGTATCACTGATTTGCATTGTCATTACAGCAACCCTCCCAGTCAAGCACCGTAATATAAAATAGATGTTTGCATATACTCACTTATTAATGTTTTATTAAAATCCCATATAATTGCTATAATGTTTGCCATACTTAAACCTCCATACTATTTTCTGTTACATTCGCGACATACACCCGTTTTTTGTTGATAAAATTCCATTTCATCATCTCTTTTAAATAGTCCGCATTTTTCACAAACAAACCAGCGATAGCCAAAGCTATCTTTGACAATATTCTGCTTTTCCCATATGTCTCCAGATGTTATCTCTAAAAGCCCTTTGTTGTATTTCAATTCGTTCGTTTCCTTTATTTGCAGCAATCTGATTTTCTGTTCTTCCCTAAACAATGTCTCCTCATCGTCATCATTATCATCAACTAAATAAAGTATTGATTTATTGCTGACATTTTGAGGATTTAATAATTTACTTATTTGGTCATCAATGTTATATTGTGTTCCATCTACACGTTCTAATATTGATTTTAGCAATGATTCACGTACACTGTTAGGCGATTTTACTGTGTGACTACGAAAAATATCACATTCTGAATATGATAATTTCGAAACAAAGCCTAATTCATACAAGTACAACAAATATTTTTTTATTACATTGCTGTACCAGTTACAAGAATATAATTCATTACCTATTTTAAATGATACTTTTCTTGCCATAGTCCAATTCACTTTGAATTCAGTTTGATAATTTTTAATCCAAGAACTTATCCTTGAGGTATGAATAGAATGATACTCATCTTCATCTTGAGTTCTGTTATAAACAAACTTATCAAATATCGCTGATTGCCATATTCGCCTGTCACACTCGAAAACTATTTCGCCTGAAATAGGTATATCAATAAAGAATGGTATCTCGCCTTCGACTTTATAAAAACTGTGCTTTGTCAAACAATTCTCAAATGCTTTATCA
>JAZQBN010000150.1:0-15255 GCA_045545795.1 Oscillospiraceae bacterium | reverse complement strand
CTTAGAAAAAGATTTGATATTGTATATTATTTACTTGGATATTGTAAAGCAGTTACACAAGAAGAAATTGAATATATAGATAGACTTTCTATTGATGGTTATCTTGAAGATTAAGAAAGGATTGATATTATGAAAAATATTAATGTTGTTACAATTTCTCTTGATGTTACTATTGATGAAGAAAAGGCTATTTTGATTGATAGCATTATGTCCAAATTTGATGAAGCTGGTCGAGAAGTTTCTGCACAGCGTGTTATTGAAATGGCTTTTAATTACTTTGGTTCTAATTGCTCAACTCTTACAGATGTTTTGCGGTTTATGGATAAGAAGCTTGAAAAAGATTTAGAAAAGAGGTGTAAAAATGAAGGTTCTGAAATTTCGGAAAATCAGCAAACGCAGGATTAAGCCTGAAGCCTGGTGTTTTGATGAGGAGTTCGGCGAGTGGCTTAAACTGCCGTTTTGACGAAAAACTTGACAAAAAGGGCGGCTTGTGGTATAGTTATAATAGGTTGTTATTTATATACTGTAATTTCGCTAAATAAAAGTTTTGCGAAATTATGCATTAATTAAATCTATAATATTTGTCAACGAAACCATTTCAGATATCAATTTATTACGACGCTCAATAAGTGATTTGCATAACATAATAGAAGCCTTTTTAGTAACACAAATATACTGTGTTTTATTATATTCAAAATATGTTGCTTCGGGACAGGTTAAAATTAAACGGTCATAAATAGCTTTAGCAAGTGACTGATTACATAAAGAATAATATTTATTTTTATGTTTTAAAATTTCATTTTTATAATATAACATATCTTCAATATCATTATAATATCTATTGTATTCTTCTACATTAAACATAATTCATCAACCTTTCAAAAAAATAAGACCTATTCAACCGAATAAGCCTTAATGTAATCAATTCATCTTTATATTGTTCAAAACTTCGTCAATAGCCATATTGTCAGAAATATCTTGAACATCACGCTCAAGTCTGATTAAACGCTTAGAATTTTCAAGCTGTAATTCAGAAAGCATTTTAATTGATGGTGATACATCATTTTCAAGTGAAAGCTTTATACTTGATATATCTTTCTGCATTTTCTCTTGTCTATTTAACAATTCTTTTTGTACATTTACTAATTCTTCAAGAAGTTCTCTATCTGTCATAATAAATCACCCTTTCAAATTCATTATACATCAAGGCTTATTCAGTTGTCAAGATACTTTTATAATCTCTCTTGATTACATTTATATTATATCACATCTTGCGCAATATGTAAATATGCGATATATACAAATCTTGCGTAAGATGTTTATGTAAATTGCATATTGCGTAATATCCTACAGTAGTGATAAAATATAATTGAGGTGATTTAAATGGCAAAGAGTTGGACAAAAGAACGGTCAATAAAATATAAAAATGAATTTATTGCTAATACTTATGACCGTGTAAATTTAACCATTCCCAAAGGTACAAAAGAACAAATACAAGAATATGCACGTAAACAAGGCTTAAGCCTTAACGGCTACATTAACAAGCTTATTGCTGACGATATGGGCGAAGCTTTAACAGTTCCAGAGAAACAGCAGGGATTTTAATTTCCCTGCTGTTTTCTTATCTCTTTGTATTTTTTCTGTACATCTTCAATTGCTTGATAATAACCCTCCCAATAAGATTGATTTGCACCTTGTGAACTATCAATTTTTTTGCTTGCAATCATTGACAAGTCATAAAACAACTTATAATTCATCAAATCACGGTTAGCAAAATTTTTATCAATACATTCTAAACAAATATTATCAGACGGACAACCATCATCAGCATATTTACCACAAATATTACAAACAAAATACATATAAATCGCCTATCTTTCTGTTTTATTCTTAATTACGCATTACGAATTGTATTCATCATAAATTTTACAGCATATCTAATACCAACTATAGTTATAGAAACTGGAAGAATTTTTCCGAGAATATATAATAATTTATCCTCAAATTCAACTATTTCGGTTTCTTCTGCTACTTCTGCGGCTTGTTCAACCGTTTCAATCGGTATAGCGTTTATAAAATCCACCATAAACCAACCGATAACAAGCACAGCAACAACAGCAAGAATTATATAAACAATCTTCTTTAAATCGTGTTGCTTTGGTACTTTTTCAAGGTTTACATCTTCCGAGGTTATATAAGTTTTTTGAGCGATTATAATATCCTCTCGAGGTTCTTTTAAAATTGGTGTAGCTTTCATAAGCTTTATACGCTCTTGTGCTTCTGTCAATTCTTCCTGCAATTGTAGTATTGTCTTTTCTCGGGTTTTGTCATAATCAACCTCAACGGTTTCAACTTCTTTCAGATGTTCGGGAATATCAAGTTCCCGAACATTATACACTGGAAAGATTTCGCCGCTATCTACGTCTTTAACCCATTCGACCATAAAATCACCCTAACATTCAATTTTATCTTCTATGCTGAGGAAAAACGAAACATCTTTACAACATTGTTTCATAACTTCAAGCCGAATCAATGCAAGTTGCATTTCGTAACAATCGTTAAAATCAATTCTACGCATACGGACACGACTTTGAAGTGTTCTTACTTCTTCTTCTGCGGCGGTAATTTGTGCATTGAAATACTGTGCAACAAACACTTTACCGTTCCTCATCTTCTATACTCCTAAACATACGATAATGTAACCACGCAAAAAAAGATTGAATAACAACATTAATTACAAAATTAAAACCTGCACATATACCACACACTTTAGCAAACTGCTCAGGGGTTAAATCAGCAATAAAAACTTGTAAATCACTCATTGTCATTTACCGCCTTTTTAACTTCCTCACAAGCCTTTGCTGTTGCACCTGTTCCGTAAAGTTCTCTATGTATAGGGTGGTTTCTGTTCTGCATAATCTCATCAATCATTTTATCGGGGTAACCTGCCGCTTTCAACTTTTCCCTTTTCTCCTGTTCCCTTTTCTTTGCGGCGGCTTTTCTCCGCAGGTCGATAATAGTAAACACAATCCACATACTGCCGAAGATTGCCATTAATACAATCTGCCATAATTTCCATTCACCAAACATAATTTTTTACCTCTCTTTTTTAAAATTTTTATGTAAAGGCTATATGCCTTAACATCATAATAAACCTTGTATACGCTCTTTTTCTGCGAGATATGCAATTATATCATCTGTGTTCTGTTGCAGGTCGATTTCCATATCATTGAAAAAAGCGTCATACTTGAAACGGTAGGAAGTTCCTGCAGGAGCAAACTTATCATTTTTAACATCATCAAAGCTTGTATGTGTTAATATCACTTTAGGCTCACGCTCTATATTTTTGCTACTCCAATAATATTTACCAAAGATTTTTTTATCCTCTTTAGTAATATATTTAGTTACATAACGAGCAAGACGAAGTTTATTTTCATCACAAGGAATAGCCGTAGACCACCCAAACTTCCAATCATTAATATTAAATATCTGCTTGTAACGTTCAAAACTTGATTGTTCTTTTAAAATATCTTCCTCTCTCCACGCTTTACCCTTGTATAGCCGCCGCCCCGAATACGTCAAAGGCAACACGTCATTTACAAGTGCGTGAATATGTATACCGTTGCTTGTGTGGTGTCTCTCAGCTGTTAAGACGTATTGCAAGCCGTTTCTTTCTGTTCTATGTCTTAACCACGTCATAAGTGGTTTAATTACTTCTTTTGAGTCAGTACGGTTAAAATTATCATTTTCTGCAAAAGTGCCAGTTATGAAATATTTAAAATCATTCAAGAGAACTATATCAAAAATTTTTTCCTTAGCACGTTTCATATTATCATCCCTCGGCTCATCTGAAACTGTACGCCGTGTTCGTTTTTCCTTATTTTCTTTTATATGTTTTGCGTATAATTTAGAATGTGGGTCAAGTGACGGCAATTCTATAAAAGCGGGAATATTCTTTCTTTTATCGTGTTCTTCAAAATCGGGATTTTTGAATATATCAAAATTGCAATATGTTGTGTTGGTATATCCATTCGGGTATACCTTGATTTTTGTATTATATACGGCTTGATTTTCGGGCAAGAATAAAGCCATTTATACCGCCCCTTTTTTAAATGGGATTTTTTTGAGGTTAATATCTAGTAAAGAAGAACCGCCCACCCTGCCGCCGAGACACGCCGCAAGCGGCGGTCAATCGGCGGCTTGGCGGCTCGGTTCTTCCTCTCCGTATCTTTCGGACTTAGGCTTGAACCCTTTTAAATTCAGACGTTTAACCTTTGCGTATGTATCGTAAGCGTTGCGGAGTTCATCCGAATGTACGAAAAAATAACAACCGAGCATTTTCATTTTTGCAAGCTGTCCATCAGCGTCAACTTTCGGTTTATATTTACGCACAATAGTCAAACAACCCATAATTGTTATAGGTCGCATTAAAAACGTAGTTTCCTGCCTCAACTGTTTTGACATACGGTTAAAACGTTGTGTTGTTCCGATAATAGCCTTTGCCTGTTTACGCTGTTGACATAGTTCACCGACAAATTCAATCGGTACATTTTTACTTTCATTACTGTTAAACCAGTTTTGTGTTTCGTCAATTAAATTCAGCTGTCCGAAAATACCGTTATCCGTTTCAATAATTTCGTTTATATCTTCAAGCAATGATGTTTGACCTTTTACATCAATATTTGCTGAAAATTGTGCAAGGGGATATTTTCTCATTTCTTCATAGATATACTGTACTGCGGCAATAGTTTTACCGCTTCCCTGCTCACCCTCAAATATAATAATAGCGTTGTTCGGGTATCGGTCGGGGTCTTGTGTAAGCCTATCCAACACAAAACGCTTAGGGAAGTCCCAAAACAGACGTATAAAGAAATTGCGTTTCCTTGATGTTGGCGGTTCTCGTCTTTTCGGGAGCGGCATTTTTTTTACAAAGTGATACCACAGGAAATTCCCGACCATTACAAGGACTATGGGAATAAGGGCAATGGCGATTATTATAACACATTGCTCCAGTAATCCCCAAAACATTTGTAAAAGTCCGCTTAATGCTGACATATAAAGCACCTACCTTTTTATTTAAACATTGAAATAATATAGCGTACCATTGAATTGATAAATTTATAGCTGTAGAAAATAGTCGTAAGAAGTGCAAGTGTAAGCAAAAAATTAACAGGTACAAAAATATCAATCCAAGCAAACACATTTGTGACACCGTCAATAGTTTCAAGTGTTGCGTTGATTTCATCAAGAGAAAATGTTTTATCTTCACCGACTAAGTCTTTATTAAAAATACTTGTAAGAATATTCGCAAACCACAAAAGAACAATACCGAGCATATCCATAATAATTAATCACCCCAACATTCCGACAACTTTTTTCCGCATAGACAACAACCACGCATAACCTATCACAACAGTAAGAAAGGCTTTTACAATTTTCATTGCTTCGGCAACCTTACCATTTGAAAAAAATTCAGTAGATAAAACCGTCACTTCAAAGCCGCCTATAGTTACACCGTTTACAGTTGTTTCGTCAATTGATAAAACAACATCTTCGGGGGTAGCAGTATTAAAAACAACAACTTGAAAAGCTTGTAAAGTGGTTGTAACCATAGAATAAGGTACAGCCTGTTCAACCATTTTATAAATCAATTCAACAACGTTATTAATCTTATTTTTTTGAGATGTTGACAAATTCGCCCACATAACGTTATAATTTTTAAAATCTACATCAACATATTTGCTGTTATCAATTGTTATATTTTCATTGCTGAAATCATAGTCAATAGACATATAATTATCATAATTCATATCAACAGAATAATGTTTATCACCGAGAAGCAAACAACCGCAACTTTCAAGATAATAATTACTGCCCTGATATTCAACTTTTAATTCTGTTTTATCTGAAAAAAGCTTATTCAACCAATTCTTATCAAGCGGTTTCACATTGTAAAGTGTACCGTAAATATGTTTAGGGTGTTCGCCTGTTTCATCTTCCCCAGTAGTTTCATCATCTGATGTTGTATCGTCATTGTCATTTTCTGTATTATCATCAGATGTTGTATCATCTTCATTTTTTAAATCGTCTCGGATTTCAAAAAGTGCGTTTATAATATCCTGTGCGTTCTCGTCATTAGAAGAAATAAGGGATAAAATTAAAGCGTTGCATTGGTCGTATGTAATCATTTTATCGTTTATGCCGCAGACTTGATAATATATAGCCTGTAAAAGACCTTCAATATTTGATAAATCGGGGTTTTGCCTTTCAAGTTCTTCGTTAATATCTTCAAGTATTTCTTCAAGTTCACTATCTGACAAATCATCAAATTTTATTATTGTACCTGTTTCAAATTCATCATCTGTGGGAGCTTCTGAGCCGTCAAGATATCTCACATCACCATAAACAGATATCGTGTACATATCTGTAGAAAAAGCAGAGTCGTGGTCAGGAAATGATGTATATTCCGAAACAGCTCCGAAAGAACTACTATAACTATATCGTTCGCAACCTTTCCAACGACAATGATAATCAGTTGTACCATCTTCCATTGGCTCTACTTCGATATAGCCGTTCCAATAAAACATTTGATAAATTTGAGGAGTTGTAATATAAGTTGCTTTTATCATTGTTGTATAGCCTTTTTTGTCGGTTGTTGATGTTGTAGTTGTTTCTTCGTAATCAGATATAATATCCGAAATCCAATCCGATACATACATAGGTGCGTCAAGAGCATATTTAGCTACAGTTTCAGAAATTTTCTCATTTATTTCAGCCATAAAACCTAAGCCTGCTCTATCGGAATACTCAGCCATATAGTCACCAATTATTTCAGCAGAACGGCTTGTATATTGGTCATATGTTATATTGCCATTTGAAAAATCAATAACAGCTTCTATAAACAATTCAACACCGTTTCCGTATGTAGTACGTTGACCGCCACTACCACCGCCACCACTGTTAATACCGCCATTAACAGACGAATAAGTATCAGCCGAAACATTTATATTAAACAGCACAGCCGCAAACATAAGTGCAACCATTACCGCAATTATCCTTTTCATATTGTTTTCACACCCTTTTTAGTAAAATAAAAGGGGTTTCCAAAGGGAAAACCCATTGAAAACCCCTTTCTTGACATTCGTAAAGCTACCAACGATTAACAGCCACGGATAGTGGACATCATAAAGCTGATAGCCTTACGGATACCAAGAACGGTTACCGCAACCGGCAAAACCTGAGGAACCATCGATGTGATGGAACTTGTAAGACCTGAGAAGTCAACCCCCGAAAGGTCAACTACAGGAACAGACGCACCCTCAGCAGAGGAAGTGATACCAACTGTACCGATTGCACCGATTGCACCTGCGGCGGTAATAGAAGCCTTATCAAGGAACTGCTTACCCTTTGCAAGTGTGCCGTAAATCTTAATTTTCATTGCCTGTGTCATAATAAATAACCACCTTAAAAATATATTTATTCAAGCGGCTTAACCGCCGCCGAACATCGAAGATAATGCACCGCCGAGAACTTTATACAATGCCGCAAATAATACGATAACGAAAATATATGCGGTATACTGATTCATTTCGGCAAGCTTTTCGCCCTCAGCTTCAAGATGTGAAATGATTTCGGCTTGACTTTCCACAACTGTTTCAAGCTGTTCAAGCTTTTCGGTTTGAAGTGCTAACGCTTCAAGCACTGCACTATTGTCAGAGATTTCAAGCGTGATAGCGTTTCCGTATTCGTCATAGACCGTCAAGCCGTTTCACTCCTTACTTCTTGGATTTTGGCGTTCCTTCAACCTGTTCATTTGGGAAAATAATTTCACCAGTTGAAGGATCCAAAGCCGCCGCCGTTAATGGTGTTTCAAAGTTAACACGTCTGATATTACCATTACGGTCAAAGACTACTTCACAGTTCTGAAAAACCTCGCTGTTAAGCTGTTCGGCTGTAAAAATCTGTGTGCCGAAGATTTTAGCCATATCGTCAGCCTTAACCTTTCGCCAGTCCTTGAAGTCATCACCCTTTCTTTCCATTCCGAGAACTTCAAAACCGCACTGTGAAACAGTGTTTTTATTAGTTGCAACGTCAGCAAGTGCAAAATTAAGGATGAAAGAATGATAAGCAACCTCATCACCATCTTTATTCTTAAATGTGCCGCTATCCTCTCTCGCTCCGAGGAAAATATCAGGAAAATCGGGGTTTTTGTTTACTACGTTTGCCATAGTTTTTACACTCCTATCTTTTAAATTTATTTATGTAAATCCTGTTCGGATTTATCATCTTTCTTCGCTTACTTCTTTCAAAGCTATTTTTAAATCTGTTGGTGCAAAATTTTCATACATTGCAACCATTTTTCGTAAATTCTCGTTTTCTGCTTCAAGAAAAACACGGCGATTATGGTTGTAATTATCATTATTGTAATAGCAATAAATCGCTATTACAATTGAAATAACAAGAACTAATACAACAACCGCCCACGTTAATGAAATGAAAAAAATTTCAGTTAACATAATTTTTTACCTACCTTTTCTGCCTATCTTCTTTGGGTGTGCTCTGCCGTGGAGATAGGCACAACCACGGCGGCACATTTCTTTCGCCCTCTCGTGTACAATGGGCGAGTATTTCCCCCCACTCTGTTTTTATACGTTTTTTTACTTTCCTGAATGGAAACGAGAACAGAAAAGCTAATTCCTTGCAAGTGGAGCGTAACAAGGTGTATAGGTTATTTACCAACTTTGCCCTTGTTGGGGTTTTTACGTCTTTTCCTTGACGGAGCATTTTAATCTGAATACTCAAAATATCTTGTCTTTTTGGCAAGCAGTCAAGCACAGGTTTTTTCGTTGCAGTGCTATCCTTCCAACAGGTTTTTTACTAACTTTTCCCCGTTAGGGTTTTTACGTCTTTTCCTTGACAATGGATATGACAGAAGGTGTTAACGTCTTTTCCTTGACAATATTTTAAAATTTAAAAAAGACAATCTACCATATTTGGTAGAACATCATTATAATACATCATATTTGGAAGAAAGTCAAGCAGAAATCTACCATTTATGGTATAATTGGATAAATTAACAAAAAGGAGTTTTAATACTTGTATGTTTTATCCAAGACTACGTGACCTCAAAGAAGATAAAGACCTAAAACAAAGCACAGTTGCTAAACTTATAAGTTCATCAGAAAATCAATACGGAAGATATGAACGAGGAGAAAACGATATACCGCTTGAAAAAGCATTGATATTAGCAAATTATTACAACGTTTCCCTTGATTATATTGCAGGAAGAACAAACGATAAATTAGGTTTATCACATTCAAAGTTGCCAAATGATGAAACCGAATTATTACAAAAATTTCGTTCATTATCAAATGAACGAAAAATAAGAATATTAGAACGGCTTGAAATTCTGTATGAAGAACAAGAAACAGAAAATAATAAAATTAAAGGAGCAATATAAAATGGCAAAAGAAGTAAAGAAAGTAAAATGTAAAAAATGCAAGCTGACTTATGACAAGAAAAAATATGAATGTCCGTACTGTCGTAAGAAACGTTTTAACCCTACTGGATTAATTGTGTTCCTTGTTCTGTTGATTGTTGCCGCAGGTGCGTTATTTTATTTCAAAGGAAATGATATAAAAGATATTCTGAACAACACAAACGTAACCAACGAAAGCGGATTAATATTTAAAAATCTGTCGGTTACTCCATCAGCTGAAAAAGCAAATGTATATATTGTTAAATTTGACATAGAAAACAAAACAGGAAAAAGCCTTGATAAAGCATATTTATTAGTAAATCTTGCTGATAAAGTCAAAGCTCCAGTAACATACGGAAAATATCTTGAATGGGACGAAGATTACACAGGTGTTGAACTGCATATGTTAACAGATGAAATTTTTAAAGCTGAATATGAAATTAAAATTGAAAATGAATGGAACGAACTTGAAATTTATATGCGTGAATACATAAAAGACACTGAAGAATTTACAGAAATGAAAATCTTCACTTTCCAAAACAATATAACGGAAACAACAGACATTAGCATTATAACCGAGTAAAATACCCCCCTGTGCCGTGCTCACACGCTCACACGGCAACAGGGGGTATTTTACTACCGAGAAGCCGCAAGCGGCACAGAGAGCCACACAGAGCGACACAGGGGCATATTTAATAACGTGGGAGACCCACACCCCGAAAAGTGCGGTACATTTTTGTTTGCACCCCTCTAACTCCCAAAGGGAGAAGCCAACAAAGTGTGCCTTGTTGCTCGGCTTGCCTTGCTTCTGTTTACTGCCTGTCTGCGTTTCCCCTGCTTTTCCGTATTCCGTTTCGGTAACTGTCAGATATCACGCTTGACCATAGTTTATTTTTATCGGATAGAGACGCACCAAAATAAAGGGACTTTATTTTGGTGTTCGGGGGAGAACCCCCGCGGTCGTGCGACTATTGAAAGTATTGAAAGTGTGGAAAACTCGCAGGGTGACAGACTGGGAAACCCTCGGGTAAATCGTGACAAAATCCCCCCGTTAGATATAACGTAACCGTAAGTTGTCGCAGGGGATTTTTTACACGATTTCACCGAGAGAAACAGTAAAGCTATAAGTTTGTCACTTGCGAGTTTACGCACACTTCCAACACTTCCAACAGTGCGACACTTCCTGCCCCCCTTAAATTAGGACAGGACGCCGCCTACGGCGGATTTTAACAAAAAGTATAGTTTTCTTTGGTTGTTCTTAGTGTGTCGGTATCTGCGAGCGTGTGTGGGGCTTTTTGGGGTGTTCCGTAAATGTGTAGTAATCAGACCGTAAACAGAAGCAAGGCAAGCCAGACAATTAGGGCACAAATGGCAAACCGCAAACAAAAATGTACCTACCCTTTTCAGAATAAGTACATTAAATAATAGTATATGGTAATAAATGGATAATAAATAAAAGTTTTGCGAAATTGCTCATCAATAAAGGAGTTATGCTAATATTTCTTTTTAGCCTTTTGTCGCTACGCTTAACGGCTAAAAATGAAATATTAGCTTTTGGACTTTCGTGTTATTTCTAGCGACAATCTGATGTCAGGGCTTCGTGGGTCAGGCTAAAGAGTCGGGATTTCTTTAAATTTATGTATTTTTACATAAATTATACTCTTTTTTAAAAATTACAAATATCTTTCTGAATTATTAAAAGAAAACTGCCAGTTCAATAAAGGTTTGAACTGGCAGTTTGACTTTATTTTTCTGTTTACACTGAACTATTGACTGTTTTACCAAAGCATATTTTTTATCTAACACAATTTTTTATAGAATATTTTTTTCTGTTTTTATTGGCTTTTATTACTTTCATTCTTGAGAATTCTTCCCTCTCTTTTTCATCAAGACTATTAATAATAAAAGTAAGATTTGACTTATATCTAGGAATTACAATATTCTGTAAAGCATTTGCTCTTGTTTGTGTTTTGCGTATTGAATTTGTAAGCCTATATATACTGTTTTCAATTTCTGCAAGTTCAAGTGTGAGATATTTAACTTTTTCAAAGCAGATATACGCTGTATCGACATTTGAGTCTGTGTATTGCAAACCATAACTTAATACAGGCTTTTTTACTTCTATAGTAAGCCTGGGCAGTTCACATCCCATAACACTTCTATAAGATACATTAATAGATGTTTCAACAGGAATCGAATTTGCGACATTTGCAACAATACCATGAGAAATATTAGCCATTTGAAGTGCGGAATATGCTTTTGCATACATATTATCAATAGTTTTACATAATTTTTTGGCATCATCAACAAGTGTCATAAGCTCACGGATAAGTATATTTCTTTTCTTATCTAAAAGTTGATAGCCAAGATTAGCAAGAGCAAGTGATTTCTGAATATTAATAAGGTTACCTTTAGTTGCAAAAATGTGTTCAGCCATATATTTTCCGTTCTCCAAATGAGGAAAAAGGTACTCCTTTCGTGATTATTAAAACATCAATTAAACTAAAAGCTCTGCTGCACTCGGATTATACTTTTCTTCAATAAGCTTTTCATTAATTCTATCCAACGCAGATTTGGGAAGAAGTGAAAGTAAGTTCCAACCTAAATCAAGTGTTTCGTCAATAGTTCTGTTTTCGTCAAACTTTTGAGTCAGAAAGTATTTTTCAAACTTCTTTCCAAATTCCATATACGCTTTATCTATTTCAGAAAGCTCATCCTCACCTATTACAGAAGCAAGTGCTCTTGCGTCCATTACCTTTGCATAGCTTGAAAAAAGCTGGTTTGATACGTCAGCGTGGTCTGAGCGTGTATATCCTTCACCTATACCGTCTTTCATAAGACGTGACAAGGATGGAAGTACAGAAATAGGCGGATAAATACCTGTCTGGTCAAGTCCTCTGTCAAGTACAATCTGTCCCTCTGTAATATATCCTGTAAGGTCAGGTATTGGGTGAGTAATATCATCATTTGGCATTGTAAGAATTGGTATTTGAGTAACCGAGCCTTTAGAACCATTTATGATACCGGCACGTTCATAAAGTGACGCAAGGTCAGAATACAGATAACCCGGAAAGCCTTTTCGGGCAGGAATTTCACCTTTTGAGGAAGAAAACTCTCTGACTGCTTCTGCGTAAGATGTCATATCAGTAAGAATAACTAAAATGTGCATATCCTTTTCAAAAGCAAGGTATTCAGCAGCGGTTAATGCACATCTTGGAGTAAGTATTCGTTCAATAATCGGGTCATTAGACAGATTTATGAACATAACTACCTTTTGAAGAACACCGCTTTCTTCAAAACTCCTTCTGAAATAGTCTGCAACGTCATTTTTTACACCCATAGCAGCAAAAACTACTGCAAATTCCTGTCCATTATCCTCAGCAATTTTAGCTTGACGCACAATCTGAACGGCAAGTTTATTATGTGAGAGTCCTGAACCGGAGAAAATGGGGAGTTTCTGACCTCTGATAAGTGTCATAAGCGTATCTATTGATGAAATACCTGTATGGATATAATTTCTTGGATAAGAACGTGATACGGGATTAATCGGTCTGCCGTTAATATCCGCTGTTTTTTCAGAAAAGATTTCACCCAGTCCATCAATAGGTTTGCCTGCACCATTAAAAACACGTCCAAGCAATTCTCCTGATAATGGAATTTCCATAGGATGTCCGAGAAATTGTGTCCGTGTATTTTTTAATGATAAGCCGTTTGTACCCTCAAATACCTGCAAAACAGCCTTTTTACCTGATATTTCAACAACACGTCCCATTCTGGTTGAACCATCATCAAGACGAATGTCAACCACTTCGTCAAAAGAAACACCATCTACATTATCCAGCACTACAAGAGGTCCATTGATTTCACTTAATCCAACATACTGTAAGCTCATTTCAGACCTCCGTTCTTATTTTCTTGATTTTCTGTTCAATTTCAGCGGATAAAACTCTGAATAAATTAAAATTATCATTTGGAATATCATATTTCATCTTGATAACCTTTTCAAATAAAGCCGCCTCGGAAAGTTTACTTACAGGAACACCGGTTGAAACTATGTTCAAGCATTTATCATACAATTCGAGTATTATTTCCATCATTTTGAATTGTTTTTTCAGTGGTACATAAGTATCGTCTTTGTGATATGCATTTTGCTGTAAAAAACCTACTCTTATGACACGAGCAATTTCAATTACTAATTTTTGCTCCTCAGGAAGAACATCTGAACCGATAAGCTTTACAATTTCCATAAGCTTGTTTTCTTCAAGAAGAATATTTGAAATTCTCTGACGATACTTCAAAAAATCGATGCTTACATTTTCATTATAATAATTTGTCAAATCATCTATATATTCCGAATAACTGTCATTCCAGTTGATAGCAGGATAATGACGTGCATATGCAAGCGATTTGTCAAGAGCCCAGAAACAGCGGACAAAACGTTTTGTGTTCTGTGTGACCGGTTCAGAAAAGTCAGAACCCTGCGGCGATACTGCACCTATAATTGTTATTGAACCTTCGTTATTGTTGAGTGTTTCAACATAGCCTGCACGCTCATAAAATTCTGAAATTCTTGATGGAAGATATGCAGGAAAACCTTCTTCCGCAGGCATTTCCTCCAAACGTCCGCTTATTTCTCTCAAAGCTTCAGCCCATCGTGAAGTTGAGTCAGCCATAATGGCAATATGATATCCCATATCACGATAGTATTCTGCAAGAGTAATACCTGTATAAATAGAAGCTTCACGAGCGGCAACAGGCATATTTGATGTATTTGCAATAAGAACTGTTCTGTCTGTAAGAGCTTTGCCTGATTTAGGGTCAACAAGTTTTGAAAATTCTTCAAGAACCTGTGTCATTTCGTTGCCACGCTCGCCGCAGCCGATATATACAATTATATCTGCATCGCACCACTTTGCCAGCTGGTGCTGAGTCATAGTTTTTCCAGTACCGAAGCCACCCGGGACAGCTGCTGTTCCACCTTTTGCAATTGGAAGAATAGTATCAATTACGCGCTGACCTGTAATAAGTGGCATATTTATAGGGAGTCTTTTTTTAAATGGACGGCTTTGTTTGATTGGCCATTTTTGACATAATGTAAGGTCAATAATATTGCCATTTGAAGTTTTTATCTGAACAATCTTTTCATCAACAGAATACTGACCGTTTTTAGCTGTCCATATAACTTCACCGCTCATTTGGGGATGGAGCATACAACGATGTTCAATAGCAGGGGTTTCGGGACATACTGCATAAATATCTCCGCCATAAAGATATTCACCCACAAGTGCAGTAATCGTTACATCATATTTTTTTTCTGTATCAAGCACAGAGACATTTGAACCTTCCGCAATAAAGCTTCCGCTGACATCTTCAAGAAGCTTTAATGGACGCTCAATTCCGTCAAATATATTTGATAAAATTCCGGGACCCAATGTAACAGACATCGGAGTTCCGCTTCCCTCAACACATTCTCCCGGTTTAAGACCTGTTGTAGACTCGTAGACCTGAATAGTGGTTTCTTCGGAACTTATTCCAATTACCTCACCTATTAGACGTTTGGAACCTACATAAACCATTTCAAGCATTGAAAAGTCTTTTGTATCTCTTACCTTGACAACAGGTCCGTTTATAGAAAAAATCGTATTCAAATCAATTCTCCTTGTCGGAATTTATTTTGAAAAAGCGTTACTGTTTGCGAAAGCTCTCTTTCTTTCTTCAAGAGCTAAATCAAAAGTTTTATCAATGATTGTTCCTTTGGTGGAATTATAAACTGATAT
>JAZQBN010000149.1:0-24559 GCA_045545795.1 Oscillospiraceae bacterium | reverse complement strand
AATAATATCCTTCAAGAAGATTTTGTTAAACTAATTGGTCAAATGAATCAGATGACAGTGGATAAACTAGTGGATTATTTGTTGATTGTAAAAAACGCTGAGAAGTATTTTTCGTGCTTTAATGGGCAAAGTATTAGAGTGACTAAGGAGAGTTTTGATTTTTTAAATTCCTTTATCGATATGGAGAAAATTTGTAACGATTATGGAGTAGCAATATTAGAGTAACTGGAAGGAGCATAAGAATGTCAGAAAAGAGACTGTTTAATTTGACATATGATCAAATTAGAAAACAGAGTGGAACTAGAGCGGAAAAATGTGATTATAATACGCCAATTAGAAATGGTGAAACACTTGAGCCGTGTATAAGAGGTGCGAGAAAAATACTTTCTGATCCAGAAAAAAAGGAAATGATGAGAAGAATCTATAGGGGAGAAAGAAAAGATGGAGAATCGTTGGAGTGAGATTGAACTAGAATATTCTGAACCGACAGAGTCATACTATGAAAAAGAGATGGAAAAAATGGATCAGTGTCTAACAGACTTTTGTGAAATAGCATGTATAGATAAGAGTCTAATTAAGGTGAATGTTAAGGCTATAAGAGAAGTAATAAAACGTATTGACATGCGGCAATTATATTTTAGGATTTATCATAAAGGTATGCAAATTAATGAGTATAAATTGGTTGTCGGTCTTACGGTGTTTTGGTTAATAAAGTTACATCCATTTTGGCTTGATATAGATCCAGATACTCAAGATGATGATTTGCTTGATATGGCTACCAAAATCAATGAGAAGATTGCATTACATATGGTTATTGCACTACTTAATGAATATAATTCTAATTTTGTTCAAAATGGTGAAGATTTATTTCGTGCATATTGTGATGAATTAGTGTATTCTTTTAGATACAGAGATTTAAGTAAAGAGTCGTTATTCTTGATGTTTGATCCTTTTTATTATCTTTACTTTTTGAATAGTTCCATAGATGAGAATGGTAATATGACTTTATAAGCAAATAGGATTTTAGGGTGTGTTGTTAATCACTTACATTAGTAGGGCGCTTCAAGCACAACTCGGTGTTGTGAAATAGATTGTACAGTTGGGAAACACGTATTTTTGTGTTTTTTCATATCTGATACCCAATTTTATAGTAAACACATAACTTGCTTAAGTCTGATTTTGAGTGAATTTAGAGCGACTTTGAAAAAACAATTTTGAAGTTTGCTCTTTTTTGTTGCAATAATCTTGTACCAAGTATTGAATCAAATATTGGATAGATTTATTGTTGATTTCTAGTGTATACGTCTATTGGTTTGCAACGATTTTTGTGAAAAAAGTAAAAAAATAAAAAAGTTATTTTCTAAACCCTAAAAAACCGCCATTTATTTTCCTTATAGATGAAAGGGCTTGATTCTCGGAATAATTCTTCGCCGCATTGTTCTGAACCTCGCCATAAAAATCATTTCCTTTCGAATCATAAATATGGAGGATAGTAACATTTATGAAGGAAGAGAAAAAATCAGAGTTATTATTAACCAAAGAACAGCTCGATGCACTGGCAGCAAGCTTCTATTCTGCTATGCTTGAATTCTTTGCTTCTGACAGGGGTAAGAAAATTTATGCGGAACACCTATCTTGCGAGAGCAAGGATACATCCGTTGCCTCCTGATTTGGCTGACTATAATTATTGGTATAAAAAATGGATTTAGCGCTTTAAAGTGTTGACGAGCTCTTTGAAATGTGGTATACTATATAATATAGGAAAGACAAAAAATAAAGCACAGACAGGAGGTATGCTTATGAAAGCAGTAATTTATGCTCGATACTCTTGTGATAACCAAAGAGAAGAAAGTATCGAGGGACAGCTTCGTGAATGCAAGGTGTTTGCAGAACGTAAGGGATATACATTGGTTGGCACATATATAGATAGGGCGATGTCGGCAAAAACTGATAATCGTCCTGAGTTTCAGAGAATGATTAAGGAAAGTGCAAAGGAGCTTTTCGATGTGGTCATTGTCTGGAAACTGGACAGATTTGCACGAAACAGATATGACTCAGCACATTACAAAGCTACACTTCGACGGAACGGAGTAAAGGTTGTTTCTGCAACTGAGGTAATCTCAGAGGGTGCAGAAGGTATCATTCTTGAATCGGTGCTTGAAGGATATGCCGAATATTATTCCGCTGAACTTTCAGAGAAAGTTATCAGGGGTATGACGGAGAACGCACTCAAGTGTCAGTACAATGGAGGATATATTCCCGTAGGGTATAAGGTTGACGAGAATAAGCACTATCAGATTGATAAGCTGACCGCCCCTTTTGTAAAAGAAGCATTTCTGATGTATGTTAATGGAAGGCATATCAAAAAAATCGTTGAGTACTTCAATGAAAATGGTATCCATTCATCAAGAAACAAGCCTATGACCAAAACAACGGTGTCTACAATCTTGCAAAACAAAAAATATATTGGTGAATATCAATATAGGGATATAGTTGTTCCCGATGGAATCCCAGCAATCATTTCAAAGGAACTGTTTGCACTGGCACAGCAGAGAATGGAACAGAACAAATATGCTCCGTCCGCTTCACGCTCTGAGATAAAATATCTTCTGACAGGAAAGCTTATGTGTGGTGACTGTGGTTCGGTTTACGCAGGAGAAAGTGGAACGGGACGTACAGGTCAGAAGTATCATTATTATAAATGCATAAAAGCAAAGAAGAAAGATGGTTGCGAGCGAAAGGCTGTAAAAAAAGATGAGGTGGAGGAATTTGTTATTGAAGCAACCATTGACAGCATTTTTGTGGATGAGGTCATTGAAGAGATTGCAGATCGTGTGATTTCGTGGCAGGCAAAAGAGAGTACACTTGTACCGCTTTATCAAAGAGAGCTGGCAGATGTGGAAAAGAGCATAACCAATCTGCTGGCAGCTATTGAACAGGGTATCATAACATCCGCAACAAAAAATAGAATGGCAGAGCTTGAAACCCTGAAAACTGACCTTGAAGTAAAAATCGCACGTGAGGAAATACAAACACAAATTCTGACCAAAGATCAGGTTAAGTTCTGGCTGAAGAATATGGAAAAGCTGGATTTAGCAAGTATTGATAATCGTCAGAGAATTATAAATACGTTCGTCAACTCTATCTATGTCTATGAGGACAGATTTGAGGTGAACTTCAACTGCCGAGAGGGATTTGAAACAATCCCTCTCGATATTGAACAGTTTGTTTCTCGTTTAGAGATAGTGGGGGAGCCATTTTAAGTCTCGTAAAGTATATTTACGAGGCTTTTTTATATTTAATCAGGCAGAAGGATATCATCGCAAGTTGGGATACAAGTTAGGAAAATGCATAAATATCGTATACTTTATTTTTTTATATACAGCAGTTTACATTACTATCCCCCTTGAATATATAAATTAATAATGCTGTATTTGTTTATTTTGACAAAAAAAACAATAATAATTTTGCAAAATATCAAATTTAGTGCAAAAATGGTCAAATTTTACGAATTTATGGTTTTATTATTAAATTTGTGATATAATGTATAATTAGAAAGTTATTGTTAAACTGTATAAACAAAACTGCATTTGATGCAAAATGAATGTGTGTTTGAGGAGCGGTTAAAATGAAAAGGATAATAATAACGTTGGTAATAATTATTATGGCAATTATAGGGGGCATTTTTTTCGTAAATACATATGAGTCAGAAACCGATGTAACCAAAAACGCTACAAAGGTCGGTGTTATTCTTAATGGCTATAAGGATGACAACAGCTGGAGTCAGTCACATTATGACGGAATTATGAAAACAGCTGAACAGCTGAACCTAAATATTATCTGTGAAGAATACGTTGCTGCTGAAGATGTTCTGGAGATAGTCAGCAACTTTGTGGATAACGATTGTAAAATAATAATAGCAAATTCAGCTATTTACAGCGAACATATGATTAAAGCCGCTGAATTGTACCCTGAGGTATTTTTCTTTCACGCAACAGGAACAAGCAGCCGTAAAAACCTTTCTACATATTTTGGACGTATGTATCAGATGAGATATCTTACGGGAATAGCTGCGGGACTTCAGACAAAAACAAATGAAATCGGCTATGTAGCAGCTTTTCCGATTTCCGAGGTGAACAGAGGTATCAATGCGTTTACTCTTGGTGTGAGAAGCGTCAATCCCGATGCAAAGGTATATGTCAGATGGATAAATTCCTGGACTGACGATGAGGCTGCGGCAGATGCGGCTGAAGGACTTATATCCGAGCATAACATCGACATACTTGCTATGCACACTGACTCTTTGAAGCCGTTGGATGTTGCTGACGAACATGGAATTATGACCATAGGCTATAACCTTGACAACCATTCGGAATATCCTGCAACCTGCCTTACTTCGGCAGTATGGAATTGGGAAAAATTCTATACGCCTCATATTCTCAAATGTCTTCAGGGTAAGTTTGAGGGTGCAAATTACTGGGAAAGCTCTGACACGGGGATTATGGATATTGCACCATTGTCATACAACGCAAAGCTTGAAATCGTTGAGATTATAGAAGCAGAAAAGGAAAGACTGAACAACGGCACATTTGATGTTTTTTATGGACCAATCTATGATAATGAAGGAAATCTGCGTATAGCGGAAGGCGAAACTATGACAGACAATGCTATGCTTAACGAATTTGATTGGTATGTAGAGGGGGTAGTGATTGATGAATAAGCACAAATTAAGACAAGTAATTTTGCTTATTTCAGCAGCTGTGGTTCTTGTATCGGTAATACTGCTTATAGCAGTAACGGGAGCCGAAAAGAACTCCTCCCCAAAAATCGGTCTGATAATTACGGGGGAAGCAACCGATAGTGGCTGGAACGGCGTACATTATAATGGGGTAGTTTCAGCCTGTGAAAAGCTTGGAACAGAGCTTATAGTTAAGGAAAATATTGAAGAAGGCAGCAGCAAATGTGCCGAAGCTATACACGAGTTGGTTAACGAAGGTGCAGAGATGATAATTCTGTCAAGCTATTCCTACCCTGCCGAAGCAAAAGAGGTTATTGACAGCTATCCCGATATCGCTTTCTATGCAATTTCCTCCGAGTATGTTGCTGATAATCTTACCTCATATTTCGGCAGAATGTATCAGGTAAGGTATCTTGCAGGTATCGTTGCAGGTATGCAGACGGAAAGCAACTCAATCGGATATGTTGCGGCAATGTCCAACAACGAGGTGAACAGGGGCATTAACGCCTTTACACTTGGTGTAAAAAGCGTTAATCCTCACGCAACGGTATATGTAAGCTGGACGAATTCCTGGGATGACGGCTCAAAAGAAATAAAGGCAGCTGAAAATCTTATAAATAATAAATCCGTTGATGTAATAACATATCATCAGAATCAGCATTATACTGCACAGGCAGCAGATGGCGAAGGTGTGTATTCTATAGGCTATAATGAAGTTGCTGAAGGTTTGTCTGATAAATATCTCACAGCGGCGGTGTGGAATTGGGATACTCTTTATTTTCAGATAATAAGAGAGTTTGTACAAGGTCAGCCAAACGCAATGGAACGCAGATGGTTCTCTATTGACAGCGGTGTTGTGTCTTTGTCTGAAATGTCACCGCAGGTAAGCGGAGAAGCACGTCAGAAAGTGGAAGCTGCACAAATAGGATTATTAAGCGGTGAAGATGTTTTTGATGGACCGATTAATGATAACAATGGTGTATTGCGATGCAATGAAGGTGAAATCTTAAGTGATGAAACGCTGCTGAAAAATATGAACTGGTTTGTTGAAGGAGTGGAGATATACAATGGGTAAGGTTGACAGAAAACGTCTGCTCTATGCGGCTGTGATGATAGTATTGGGATTTTTGATAATCGGTATTATATGCGTATTTATGTGGTTAAAGCTGCAGGATATCACACATAGTCAGATTGAAAATCACGTTTCGGGATACAGCCGTATGGTATCACAGTCAGTTGACAATATTTTTAAAAACGAACTGAATACGCTTATGGAAGCTACAACTCTTGTGGATATCGAAAGCGGAAATTTAAATGATATATTTATTAAGCAGGAGGGAGTATCCTACGGTGTTATGCGTATTGACGGTTCTGCATCGTACGGTAAGAGCTTGAATTTTTCAGATTATGACGGCTTTTTTCAAGCTGTACGCGGCAATCCTGCTATGAGTGTAAACGGGAATACTGTTTCTTTTGCAGTACCTGTATACAGCGGAGTAAATGTTAAATATGTGCTGTATAAACTTTATGAAAGCAGTGTGCTTGAGGAAAAACTGAATCTTCTTTGCTACGGCGGTGCAGGTGAATGCTTTCTTCTGGATTCAGATGGTAATATTATACTTCGTTCACTGAATTCATCAGCGGAAATCAGCGAGCTTAACAATGAAAAGAATGCTTCTGCTATAAAAGAAATCAGCACTGCAATGACTGTGAATGTTTCTGCGGCAGCATATACCGATGACGGAAGCAACATAATTTTTGCATCGGAAACAAGCTATCCGGGATTATATATAATGGGATATGTACCATCAAATGCTCCTGCCGGAGATATATCTCTGATAATTCCATTGGTAATCTGGACATTCGGACTTTTATGGCTGCTTGTTGTTATAATAATTATATATCTTATAGGTGCAGAGCATAAGGTGCAGCAAAGTGAAGAACTGCGTCTTGCCAAGATTGCAGCAGAGGATGCCAACCGTGCTAAAAGTGATTTCCTTGCGAATATGTCCCATGAGATAAGAACACCTATGAATGCCATTGTGGGAATGTGTGAGCTTATTCTCCGTGACCAGGATATAAGTGAAAGTGTAAGGGACAGATGTTTCAATATTCAGAGCTCAGGAAGAAGTTTGCTGGCTATTATCAATGATATACTTGATTTTTCAAAAATCGAGTCAGGCAAGATGGAACTGATTGAATCAGAGTTTAATATTGCAGGTATGCTTAATGATGTCATAAATATGACAATGACAAGAAAAGGCAATAAGAAAATAGAAATTATGGTTCACGCCAACCCTGATATTCCCTGCGGTCTTATCGGTGATGAGGTTCGTATACGTCAGATAATGATAAACCTTATGACAAATGCTGTAAAATTTACTCATACAGGTGCAGTAACACTCAATGTTTCACATTCTGTTCAGGCTTACGGAATAAACCTTAAGATTTCTGTTGAGGATTCGGGTATAGGTATAACCGAAGAAAATCTTGAAAAGCTTTTTTCAAATTTCCAACAGGTTGACACACGAAAAAATCGCTCAATCGAAGGAACAGGTTTGGGACTTGCTATCTCAAAGCGACTTGTAACTCAGATGGGCGGATTTATCAATGTTTCAAGTGTATACGGACAAGGCTCTGTTTTTAGCTTTGTAATTCCCCTTAAGGTAAGTAATCCTACACCGTTTATTACCGTAAACAAGCCTGAAACGCTGAATGCGGCAGTGTTTATTGATTTCAGAAAATTTGAACAACGTGCGGTCGAGCAGCAATATATGGAGCTTATGAACGAAATCAGCCGTCAGCTCAAGGTGAAAATGCTGCACACAACCTCAATGACAGAGCTTATGGATTCGGTTGACAATGGTAAGATAACACATTGTTTTATCGGCAAGGAGGAATATCTTGTTAACAAGGAATATTTCCTGAAGATTTCTTCGGAGATAAATGTGGTTTTAATACAGAATGTTACCGATGCAGTTCAGCTTCCGCCTTCCATAAAATGTATATACAAGCCGTTCTATACAATGTCTGCTGCTTCGGCACTGAATAATGAAAGTATTATGCATAATTTAAATGACCGCCGCAGTTCATCTGCTTCATTTTCGGCACCAAGAGCTCGTGTGCTGATTGTTGATGATACTGAAATAAATCTAAAGGTTGCGGCTGGACTTATGCAGCCGTATCATATGCAGATTATAACTGCTGACAGTGGTAAAGCGGCAATTTCCATGCTTCGTTCCAAGGATATCGACCTTGTGTTTATGGACCATATGATGCCCGAAATGGACGGTGTAGAGGCAACAGGCATTATCAGAGAAACCGAAGGTGAATATTACAAAAAATTACCTGTTATAGCTCTTACTGCAAATGCGGTAAGCGGTGTGCGTGAAATGTTTATAGGAGCAGGTTTTAATGATTTTATTGCAAAGCCTATCGAACTTCCTGCACTTGACAGAGTGCTGAAAAAATGGATTCCTGCTGACAAGCAGGAGATGCCATCTTCGTCATACGGCAAAAATGACCGCAGAAAAAGTGCTCGTGTTAATTTAGCTAATGACAGTGAACTTATTTCTGTTCCTAAGGGGCTTACCTATACAGGCGGAAGCGAGGAGGCTTACTACGAAATATTGGAAATGTATGTGCGTAAGGGTAAGGAAAAGCTTGAACAAATAAACATCCTTGCGTCAGAAGAAAACTGGAAGAATTATGTAATAGAGGTTCACGCCCTGAAAAGTACCTCTCTCAGTATTGGGTCGGTCAAGCTTTCTGAATTCGCAAAGAAGCTGGAGCTTGCAGGAAAAGCAGGTGATTATGAAGTAATCAAGGATGAAAACAATGACCTTATAAAGCTTTACAGCGAGGTTATCGAGGAAGGTACGGTCTTGCTTGCCAAAAGGGGTATTGTCATTGACAAGGCGGAAACAGACGAAACAAAATCTTCTGAAACCGAAGTGCAGACAGAACCAATAACCCTTGAAAAGCTTATAGAGTACATATCATTGCTTGAAAAAAGCTGTAATGATTTTGACAGTGATGAAGCTGTGCGTATTGCGGAA
This sequence comes from Oscillospiraceae bacterium, assembly GCA_045545795.1. Taxonomy (GTDB): domain Bacteria; phylum Bacillota; class Clostridia; order Oscillospirales; family Ruminococcaceae; genus RGIG8773. The sequence continues at coordinate 15,763 of JAZQBN010000149.1, read as the reverse complement.
GAAGCTTCGGGCTTTTCGTATAATGAAAAAGTGCTTAAAATATGGCTTGATAAAATAAGCAATTTTGCAGCGGATTTTGAATATGAATTCGCACTTGATGAACTCCGGAAAATGTACAGCGAATTGGGTATAGAAAGAAAGGAAGTATGATATGGCAGAAAACAAAATATGTATAACTACCGATTGTGTGTGTGACCTGCCTGATGAAATACTCAAAAAAAACAATATAGATTTAATATATTTTTATATTGAAACAGACAGCGGACGTTTCAGGGACATTGATGAAATTACCGCACAGAATGTATTTGATTATTTAGAAAATGGCGGTGTGAAAGCGGTAACTGAAGCACCGCCCGCAAATGAATTTATTGAGTTCTTTAAGGAAAAACTCAATTACTATGACACCATTATTCATATTTGCATAAGTTCAAAAATAAGCAAATCATTTTCAAACGCAATGCAGGCCGTTGAAGAAATGGGTGAAAAAAATCGGATTTATGTTATCGATTCATTGCACCTTTCTACAGGTATCGGACATATGGTTTTATATGCCGCGGAAATGGTCAGAAACGGAAGCTGTGCTGAAAATATAGTTGCTGAAGTGAATGAGATGCGCAGCAGGGTGTCAACATCTTTTATGGCAGATAATACTGATTTCCTTTATCTGAATGGACAGGTAAGCAAGACTGTTCATAAAATATGTACTATGTTTAAAATTCATCCCGTTCTTTCAATGCAGGACGGCTTTCTGAAGCTAAAAGCCAGCCATGTCGGAAACTATAAAAGAAGTGCTGCAAAATATGTTCGTGCCGAACTGAAATCAAGCAACAAAGTAAAAAGCAACAGATTGTTTATTACCCACGCAGGCTGCAGTACAAGTGACATAAAAATGATAAAAAAATATGCAGGTAATTTTATGAAGTTTGATGATGTTATTGTAACAAAAGCCTCCGCAACTATTTCAAGCAATAGCGGACCGAGAACCTTTGGACTTCTTTATATCAAGGAAAAGTAAATTTTCCGAAAAAACAGAAAGGATAGTTTTATGAAACATATATTGATTGTTGATGATAATAAAGCAAATCTTACCGCAGCCAAGTCTGCACTTTCCGATATATATAAAACAACTGCAGTGCTTTCTGGAGCACAGGCATTTAAATTCCTTGAAAAGAATATCCCGGATATTATTCTGCTTGATATCAATATGCCTGAAATGGATGGTTTTGAAGTATTTGAAAAAATAAAGGCAACACCTGAGATTTCAGATATTCCTGTAATTTTCCTTACCGCAGATAATGAGGCTGAAACCGAACAAAAATGTTTCGATGCAGGTGCTGTTGATTTTATCGCAAAACCTTTTGTAACTGCGGTAATGCGTTCAAGAATAAGCCGTACCCTTGAGCTTGAGGATTTGAGAAAGAGCCTTGCTAACCGTCTTGATGAAAAAATCAAGGAGGTTTCCGATATCAAGAACAAGTCAAATAAGGATGCACTTACAGGATTATGGAACCGTGCCTATACAGAAGAAAAGGTAAGTGAAATGCTTGCAAAAGGTGTCAAGGGTGCATTGTTTATGATGGATATGGATAATTTTAAGGCAATAAATGATAATTACGGACATATGGCAGGCGACAGCACACTCAAGGCATTTGCTGAAGCATTGCAGAAATTTGCAGGTGAGGATGATATTGTCTGCCGTATAGGCGGCGATGAGTTTATGACCTTTGTTGCAGGACCGTCTTCAAAGTCAGCTCTCGGTAAGCATGCCGGTGACATTATTGCAGAGATGGGATACTTCCTTGACAAAAGCAAGTTTGAAACAAATTCTTCTGTTTCTGTGGGAATTGCCCAATTTCCCGAGGACGGCGAGGATTTCAAAAGCTTGTATAATGCGGCGGATAAGGCACTTTACTGCGTAAAGCAGAACGGAAAAAATTCTTATCATTTCTATAGCGACCAGTATGCTGCTGAAAATAAACGTGCAAGCAACAGCGTTGATATACATAATCTTCGCGAAATGATGCATAGAAACGACCCCAGTAAGGGCGGTGCATATATGCTTGACTTTGATAATTTCCATTATGTATATAATTTTATACGCAGAATTGTTGAAAGACACGACGAAGATGTGAATACAATTCTTTTTACCTTGCAGAATGAATATGCTGACCCGGATGAAATCGAAACCGCTGTTGAGCTTCTTGACCGTGCTATTTTTACATCATTGAGAAAGGCTGATGTTTCTGCAAGATATTCAAGCCGTCAGGTTATTGTAATGCTTTATGACTCCAAGGATAACGGTGGGCAAATCTGTGCTGAAAGAATACTCGACTGCTTCCGCAGACTTTATACGGGCAATCTTACCTTCAATTATGATGTAGTAAAAATGGAAAACAGCGGATTAATGAAAAACGGACGAAGAACTGCTGAAAGTGAAGTTGTAATACTTGACTGAAAGAATAGAAACAATGTTATGACTGCGTGACTATATCCCAATGCTATGACAAAAAATGGCGGCATAAAAAGAATGAAATTTATAATGAGACCGACAGCAAAAACGCTGTCGGTCCATTTTTGTAATATCCTTCATTGCCAAATACAGCATATTGAAAGGGCTGTCATATGGTAAGAAATTTCATAAAGCATCTGCTGAGCTTGCAATATAAATAAACCCTCTCTGTGCATACACTTCGGTGCAGCTGTCAGGAGGGTTTTATGTATATAAGAAATAATTCGGATAAGTTTTTTACGTCCAATCCTCTTTCCCGTCCCTGTGCTGTTTCAGGGCGGCGAAGCGGAGCAGCTGCTTGCGTGAGGAAATTCCCAGCTTGCTGTAAATATTCTTGTTGTGATATTTAAGCGTGTTTTCGGTAATGTGAAGGATTTCCGCAATCTGTTTTGCCGTTTTACCTGAAAGATACAGTTCATAAACCCTGTACTCAGCAGGGGTAAGCATACTGAGATTTTCCACAAAGAATTGATATTCCTCGGGAACAATTTCTTCCTTGTGCTTTTCGGCAAGGCGGTCAATTTCACTTTTGGCAAGCTCATATTTTTCAGCCGCCTTTTCATATTTTTCCTTTGCACGGCACGCCTCATCCTCAGCAAATTTCTTTGCATTTTCAAGTTCACCAAGCTGTTTTTCGTAATAATTGTCCTTTTCTTCAAGAAATGCGAAAAGGTCATCTATTTCACGGATACGAAGCTGCTCGCCTTATTCTTCCTTTGATTTGACCTGTTCTATCTTTTTCAGAATTGGAGAAACATATTTCTTGCTCATAAAAACACAGCAGACAGTGGCGAGAATTGCCGCAATCAGAAAAATCAGCAGGATATTTATCTGTCCCTTACGCAAAAAGCTTTCATACTGCGTTTTCGGGAGCATAACAGCAATACTGAAGGTATCTTTTCCGAGCGTTATTTCCTCTGTAAGACCCACACATTTTTCGCTGCCGAAATCAAATAGCTGAGAGCTGTTTTTGCTTTTGATATTTAACCCGTTACCGATATTATTATATCTGCCTGAGCTGAATTGCCCTGAATAAATACCATTATTTTCGTCAAGCAAACCGCAAATCTCTCCGCCCCAGCGTCCGTCCTCGGTTTTGTATGACAGCTGAAACAAAAGGTCGTTTATTTCAAAGCCGCATACGCCGATAATATTGTCGTTATAATCACGAATGGGAACATAAATATATCTTGCCCTTTCCCAGGTGTCGGGAATGGCAGCGGCAGGACTCAAAACATAGTGTATTCCTTCTGAAAAGGTTTCATTGCAGTGCTCAAAAAAATCGGTACAGCTTTCATTTTTCCAACCGCTGTGGAAGTTTATGCTTCTGCTTTTTCCCGTTGAGAATGAGCCCCTGTAAATGGAAAAATCATTGTTTACGGTATTTTCGGAGTAAAGGTTGATATATTTCAGATAAATGCCGCTGTAAAGCGAGGCTTCCGAATTGCTGTTTGCTGTGGTATCAAGAATATAGAAAGCACCGCTTGCGGGGGCAACCTGCATATTAAGGTAAACCGAGTCGTAAAGCCTGTTCTGTAAGGCATCAAGTGCGTTGGGGTTGTTTTCCAGTTTGTCAAAGCTGATATTGTTTTCGCTAAGATAGTTCTGAATTGACTCCGAGAGCTGTCCCGAAAAGGATATTGCACAAGCCGCAAGCTCGTCGCAGTCCCCCTCGATACTGTCCGAGCAGGCGGAAAGCTGTGCACTAAGGTCGTTCATTATCTGCCTGCCGGTAGGGTTAAGAATACCGAACAGGTTCAGCAGAATTATAATAACCGCAAGGAACAGGCATATTACAGAAAAAACATAGACCGCAAATCTTCTCCGCATTGACAGCCCTTCTGCTTTAAATTGCTTTACAAGGCTTTTGATATCAAGGTATTTCAGTATATTCATAGCCGTGTCCTCACATATCCTTGTCGCAAAGCTTTTTCAGTTCTTCAAGTGAAGCGGCGGCAAGCTCATTCAGTACAGCTTCCTTGTCCTCGCCGTTTGCTGTACGCTCAACATACTGATTGTGTGCGGATTTCAGCACCAGCTTTACATTCTGCTCAAAGCGGCTCTGAATATCCGAAGCGTTGCTGTAAAGCGGCAGTGCGTACAAATCATAGCTGTTTATCATACCGTTCATCATATCATACAGATTTTTGTAGCTTTCCGTTTCGGCAATGCCTGTGTCGGCAAAAAGCTCCGCAAAAGCTTCATCTGTAACAGGAAGATAGCCTGTGCTTGTAACAAAGCTCAGGTTATTTTCTTTTTCGGTAAGCCATTTTGCAAAAATATATGCACCGTAATTCTTCCGTTCATCCTTGCTTTTAACAGCGAAAAGTCCTCCGCCTCTGTGAACAGCGGCAGGCTTATCCGTTGTAAAAACAGGGTACGGCAATGAAACCGAGGTTATATTTTCGGTAGTATTGTCAGGATAGAATACCATTTCAGGCTGATAAAGAATATCAGCGGTTGAGCCTATGTTTGAGATAATCTCAACTGTTTTCCAGCGTGAAGCGGCATAGCCGTCGTCAAGGCATATTCCGCCGTAAATTGCCGCCTTGCTCAATGGGTACCATACCTGTTCAAAGGTCTTGTCATTCAGATTAAGCTTATTATCCTTGATGAATTCGCCGCCGTAAGCTTTCATTCCGATATAAGCGTAGTTGTAAAAATCGTTAATCTGTGTAAAATTCTGACTGTCCGACCAGTCATAGTAGATATTTGCTGTTTCAAAAAATCCGTTAAAGGTTTTTAGAGTATCTGTTGATACACCTGTTTCGGAACAGAACCTGTCAAACAGGGTCTTGTTCAGGAACAGTGCTTCGGAGGATTTGGCAACAGGCAGCATAAGCAGCTTATCGCCGAAATACCCCTCGGAAATAAATTCATTCTTAAACGGCGAAAGCTCATCTGCGGAAAAATAATCATCCCAGCAAAGAAGCTTGTCCTCGCCCACAATTTCCGCAACTCTCGGATATGCTGTAAACAGGTCGGGCAAATCCTCAGCCCCCGGCTCACCGTTTGCAGAAGCTGAAAGTGCCTTGTCGATTGCCGATGAACTTGTCACCGATACAACATTTACCGCAACACCATTTTCTCTGCCGACGGTATCGTTGAATTCGTCGATTGCATCATTGAGGGGTGATTTTGTCTGACTGCCGTAAACGTGCCACATTGTAAGCGTCACAGGGTTATCGGTGTCAGGCTTTGTTTTATCTGAACAGCCTGAAAAGCAGACTGTCGAAATTGCAAAAGTTAAAATTACTGAAAAAATCTTTTTCATTATATAATCCCTTTCTTTACGGGCTTCCTACCCGATTTACTACCCGATTTTGCGTGCTTTTTTCAACCTTCCTACCCGTTTTTTACTATTAGGGTAGTGCGGAAAAGCGTGATTTTTGTTACTATTTTATCTGCAAGGGTAAAAGAGAGTATATATCCTGCCTCGTTTATGGGTACTCATTCAAGCTTTGATTGAATTTCAAGCACAGCTTGATTTTGTTTCTGTGGGTGCGCCAACAGTCACAGAAACCGCCCGTTTATTTATTTTAGCATATTGCACCGATTTAGTCAAGAATGTTAAAAATTGTAAAGGAGAATAGGCTATGGATTACACAGGAAAATGGAAGTTTCATTCCGTTATGGTGTTTGATGACGACAATATGCCGCTTTATCTCACTCCTGAGGAGTATTTGAATTCACCAATGCCCTACGTTGACGAAAGTGATGAGGAAGCGGTTGCAGACGAAATGAGAGAACGCAGAAGAATGATTGGTACATTTATCAAAATCTGCGAGGACGGCAAGCTTTATATGCTGACAGCCCTTCCTGAGGGTGTTTCTCAGGAGGAAATCGACAGGGCGGTTTCAGCGGGGGTAATAAAGCTTATGGACGGTGCAATTGCAGATGAGCCGAAGATGTGGGAGCTTCGTGACGGCGAGCTTTGGTTTGATACAGGCATTGAGGGCGAGATTTACGAAGAAAAAGCCGACAGCTGGGTAAAACCCATTGACGAAAACGGATTTTTCAACTTTATGAATTTCAGATTTATCAAGGAGGACTAAAAAATGGGATTATTTGATTCAATTATGAAATCGGCAGGAAATGCTATCAAGGCTGAAACCGTAAAGGCGGTAAGCAACGCGGCTTCTTCTGTGGGAAAGGGTAAAAACCACACAGAAAGCTTTACTTTTGCTGCACTTCCGAACAGCCTTGCGGAGTTGCAGGCAATGCCTGAGTCATCTCTTGACTCAGCATTCAAGACAACAGCGCTTACAATTGCGGTGCTTTGTGCATACGAGAAAAATCCTGACGGCTGTATTGAAATGCTGAACTTCCTGAAAGGTCCTGCCGAAGTAAGTACATATGAAAAGGGCTTCATCAAGGAACGTCTTAACGGTAAATTCTACAAGACATTTTCTTTTTTTGAGGGAGCAACTCCCGAAAACGGCTACAAGCCAAACACCCCTTATGTCATAAAAGTAAGCGAAAATCCATATTCATTTGACGAAGAAAACTGGGCAACACTTTATGTTACAAGCGGCGGTGCGGACAATCCACGTCCCATAAAGCTGAGAAAGAAGCCGTCTACGGGACAGTGGTTCTTAAACGATATTCAGTGCCTTGCGGATATCCGTGTTCCCGTTGAGGAAGACCCTTGGGCATAAAGGAGGATTAGTATGGGTTTGTTCAGTAAAGAAGCCTGCGTTTTCTGCGGCACAGAGGTTGGTATGCTGAAACGCTCAAAACTTCAGACAAAGGAATATATCTGCAATGAATGCAAGAAAAAGACAAATTCCTTTGCGAGAATGGATTACACCTCAAAGGATAATGCACAGCATATGATGGATACGCTGGCACAGGAGGCGGCTGATTTTGAGGAAAGCTTTGACAGTGCCGAAAACCGTTTTCAGAGTGCCGAAAGAAGCTTCAAAACCTGGGATTTGGGAAGTCACAGAGTTCAGTACCGCTGCAACACAAGGCTTGGTGCTTTTCAGATTATTTCCGAAAATCACAGCAGCTATGAGCACGTTCCCGTTTTTTACTTTGACTCAATGATACCGTATCAGTTCGACAACGGAAACAAAAATCTTGAAGGTTTCAGAAACAGCGAAATTATGGACGTCAATGCGGAGTATGTAACGGTTAAGGAAGACAAGGATATGGACGGAAATCTCACCGCCTGCACGGTGATTATTCCGTATAATGATATCTGTATCCGTGAGATAAGATTAAACGGAAATGCAAGTGATGACAGCGGCAAGGAAGTTTTTTACGATTTGGCTGAACGTATAAACAACGACCGCAAGGCGTGGATAAATCACGGAATTTATGACACGGAAAGAAAGAATAGAATGCAAATCCGTAACCTTGGCGATACAGCGGCAGAGGTGCTCAAAGCTGCTGTTACGGGCGGAAATGTTGAGGAAGCCGTGAAGCAGGGTATTGAAACTGCAAACGATATTGAAGAAGGCAAGGTAAAGCAGGGCTTCTTCGGCAAATTATTCAGAAAATAGGTGAAGTTATGAAAATGAAAAAAATTTTGGCGGTCATTCTTGCTGCTATGATGACAGCTTCAATGTCTGCCTGCGGAAGTGACAAGACATCGGAAGAAACCAATTCAGCAGAGGGTTCAACTACAACTGCTGCTTCCGAGAATACAACAACAGCTTCTGCGGCTACAGAAAAAGCAGAAGCAAGTGTGTCTGACAATAAGAACAATACAGACAGCGTTATGGTTTACTACGGTTGGGGCAGTGCGGAAGATGAAGCAAAATATACAACGGAAATATTTTGTCCCGAAGGAGCAAAATTCAGCGAGAATACGCTGGAAAATTACGAAGAAGACGGAAGTGTTATGACAGTTGAGGTTGATGATGAGGTCAATGAATATTCTGCTACCAGCAGTATGCATTGGCACCGTGACGCATATAATAACGAGCTTACGGCTTATCCGATTATCGCACAGCTTTACTTTGACGGAGAAATTGACGCAGAAACCGCAGCCGAGAATAGCAACTGTTCACAGAATGTAACACCTCTCGGCTTCAAGTGGAACGGTTATGATGTAATTCTTATTGAAACAAAATACACATTTATGGATTACGGCGAAACAACAGAGCTTTTTGCAGGTGTTGAATATGACCTTGACTACTGGAAAGCAGAAGAAGGTACGGGTGAAATCAAGGATTTGACAACAAAGGCACTTTTCGGCTTTGATATGTATTCCTATGGCTGGGACGACCTGACACAGGAAAAATGTGCGTGGATTGCAGGAGAACTTTTCGGTGTAGACACAGGTGCTGCAAATCCGTTTGCGGCGGCAAATGAAGAAATCACAGAAGCTGTTGTCAATGTTGATAACTCTGCCCTTATCGGCAAATGGGTTGACAAGGCAAGTGACTGGGAGGATACCTACATTTTCAATGCCGACGGCACAGGAAGCTATACAAGTGGATTTGAATATGAATTTACATATAAAGTTGACGGTGATACTATTACTGTAATTTACGCTGAGGACGATACCGAAGAATATACCGCAGCGGTAGACGGAAGCAAGCTTGTTCTTGTGGATAAACAATTCGGCTACGAACAGAGTTTTGAAAAGTCTGCTGATGAAACAGAAACATCTACAGAAGCTGAAACAGAGGTATCAGATGATACAGATGAGCCCGACCCAAAATCCGAAATCATCGGCACATGGAAGGAAAGCGAAACAGGTATTGACGAAACCTTTACCTTCAATGCTGACGGTACAGGAAAGTACAGCTGCTTATATGAAGGCGAAACTTATGAGTGCGGATTCACATATGAATTCTTAAGAAGCGACTATGTTGATATCTACTTTGATGATGATACCGAAGGCGGATTTCAGTTTGAAATCGCTGATGACACAATGACTGTCAGAAATGAATATGTAGATGGTTTAGCTTATACACGTCAGTAAGTACATTTGAAATTCAGAGCAAAGGGGCAGTATGCTCTTTTGCTCTTATGTCTTGAAAGGATATGCTATGAAAAAAATAACAGGACTTGTTTTAATGCTTTGCATACTGCTTACGGCGGCAGGCTGTAACAGCAGCACTGACAAAACAGGTGAAATTACATCCACATCAGCTTCACAGACAACTTCCGCAGCAATGCTTGAAGAAACGTCAATTACCGAAACAACAACGGTACAAAACGAACAAACAACGGTAAGCACAGCAGAAGCTGAAACAGAATCTGCACCGTCAGAAGCAGGGGCAAAAATTCTTAAACTTGACAGAAAATCATTGTATGAGTATGAATGGTCGGAGGAATATGGTGCGGCTCTGGCAGAGCTTGAATGTTCAACAGTTCATCTTGCAAATGAAGATGCTGAACGCTACCCTGAGCTTGCAAAGGCACTGTCTGAGGAATGTGACTTATATGAAGTCAATATGCTGGAAGAATACAATATGCTTGCAGAGGAGGCAAAGGAAATGTTTTCCTCGGAAGCAGAGGGCTTTAGTCCGCTTGTTTCTACGCTTGATGTGCATATAAGACGTGCGGATGAGACTGTGCTCAGTGTGCTTTATGACTCTTATTACTATAACGGAATGAACGACGGAATAAGAAGCTTCTGGGGAGGAAACTATGATACGGAAACAGGCAAAGAAATTCATCTTCCCGATGTTGTAACGGATATGGAAGCGTTTGCAAAGGTTGTTGAAGCCGAACTTTTCGACACTGTCGGAGCGGACGTTTTTTACAGCGATACGATTATTGAGGAATATTTCAAGGAGTACGGTGCTGACGGAAATCATTGGACTATGGAATATAACGGCATTACAGTGTATTTTGACGAGGGAGAAATTGCAGGCTCGGGTTTCGGGGCAATCAATCTCACGATAGAATTTGCTGAGTATCCTGATTTGTTCATTCCTGAATATGCGGAAGTGCCCGAAGCGTATATTGTCGGTCTGCCGATGAAGTCGGCTTTCTGTACAGACCTTGACGGTGACGGACGTGGTGACGAACTTACATTGACCGACAGCTACGATGGAGAGTTTGACTGGAATGTAACACTGTATATTTACGTTCCGGAGGTTTATTATGCGGAAAGCTTCTGGGCTTACGGCTGTGAGCCGTACTATGTAAAAACGGCTGACGGAAAGAATTATCTGTATGTATTCACTGAGCTTGAAACACAGATGTATCTTTATGTTTATGAAATTACAAACAGTACGATAAGCAAGGTCGGCGAAGCAAATCTCTCACCATTTTACAATGATGGAATATCAGCTGTTCTGACAGACCCGAACAGTATGCATTTTGATATTTTCAGCGATGAGGCAGGCGGAGGAATTTCAGAAGGCAATGATATTTTTGCGGTAAGCGTTGACGGAATGCCTGCACAGGGATAAAGGCGGTTTATAATCTTCAAAGAGGAATACATTATACTCAGGTCGGAGAAGCTTTTCTCCGACCTGAGCCTGTCGATAAAGTCGACAGGCTAATTAAAAAATAAAAATGAATAAAAAATAATGAATAGTTAAGGTGTCCGCTTTGCGGACATTTTTAATATTATCGCCGAAGGCAATTCCTTAATTATTCATTCTTCATTATTCAATATTCACTATTCATTGTCGAAAAGTCTTTTTCGACAAAATGAGGTCGGAGAAGCTTTTCTCCGACCTTTAAATATTGTGAAGGCTATGTCCGCTAAAAAAGCTTTGGATTTGTCGGGGGATATTTGTATACAATGGAGAAAAATAAAATATTCATATATTTGTCTGAAATTGTTGTTGTAATTGACGTGCTCCTGCTCTATAATATTTTCGTTTTGAATTTGAAAAAACGAGGTAGTTATTATGGCAACAACAAAGGATTTAACAAGAGGCAAGCCGATGAGCCTTATTCTCGGCTTTGGCGTACCGCTTCTTTTCGGCTTTCTTTTTCAGCAGTTCTACAACCTTGCCGATACCGCAATCGTCGGACGTTTTCTCGGCAGTGACGCACTTGCCGCCGTGGGAAGTACAGGCTCGGTAAATTTTCTCATCATCGGCTTTGTAATGGGCATCTGCAACGGCTTTGCAATTCCTGTTGCTCAGATGTTTGGTGCAAACGATTGGAAACAGCTCCGTAAATACGTCACAAATTCAGTGTGGCTTTGTATTTTCTTTGCAATCGTAATCACAGCCCTTACCCTGATTTTCTGCAGCGATATCCTTACCCTGATGAAAACAAACGAGGACACATTTGACCGTGCCCATACATATATTTTTACCATTTTCGCAGGTATTCCGGGGTACTTTCTCTACAATATGACCGCAGGTATTCTCCGTTCCCTCGGCGACAGCAAAACACCTGTAAGATGGCTCGTAATCGCTTCGGTAATCAATATCGTGCTGGATATTGTGTTTATTGTAACTTTTCACCTTGACGTTTTCGGTGCGGCACTTGCAACCGTTATCGCACAGTTTGTATCAGGCTTCGGCTGCCTGTTCAAGCTTTTTAATGGCTATGCAATGCTCAAGCCCGAAAAAGAGGACTGGAATTTCAGCAGTAAGCACGTTGCCAACCTCTGTACAATGGGACTACCGATGGGACTCCAGTATTCCATTACCGCAATCGGCAGCGTCGTGCTTCAAACCGCAGTAAATCAGCTTGGCACGGACTCCGTTGCCGCAATTACTGCTGCAAATAAGCTGTCGATGTTTATGTGCTGCCCGTTTGACGCAATGGGAAGTACAATGGCAACCTACGCAGGACAGAATGTTGGTGCACAGAAATGGGACAGACTCAACAAGGGACTTGGTGCCTGCGTAATTCTCGGTGCTGTTTACGCTGTGTTTGCGTTTCTCGTGATGTTCTTCTTCGGGGACAACCTCGCAATGATTTTCCTTGACGAAAACAGCCGTGGTCTGCGTCCGCTTATTCAGGAATTCCTTACAATTCTTTCCTCGTTCTATTTTCCTCTTGCACTGGTTAATATCGTCCGTTTCTTCATTCAGGGAATGGGCTTTCCGCCGATTGCAACCTTTGCGGGACTGCTCGAAATGGTTGGCAGAGGAGCAATTGCTTACCTCGTGGGAATTTTCGGCTTTACAGCCGCTTGCTTTGCATCACCTGCCGCTTGGGTGCTTGCAGATGCATTCCTTATCCCTGCGTATTTCGTGTGCAGAAAGAAGCTGCTGAAAAAATACGGGGTTGAAAATGTACATAAAGAAACATAATAAAAACGGCTTTGATGTAACAATCAAAGCCGTTCTCTCTTATGTGAACATATCATTGAAAGTAGTAAAATTCCTGCTGTCTGTCCTGCCGTAAATTGCAAAACACACATTATCAAAGCATTTTCCGTACCCCTCATCAATAAGCACATTACGAAAATACTCCGCAACAGCTTCGGGTTTGTTGCCGAAAGCACCACACCCCCACGCACCAAGAACAAGGTTTCTGTACCCGTTTTCACCAGCAATAGCAAGCATAATCCTTATCCTGCGGATAAAGGTTTCACTGATAAGCTTGCTTGTCGCAAACATTGCCGCACCTCTCCTGTTAGGTGCAGGCACGGTAATTACCGCCGCTGTGAAATAGTCCTCTATAAGCTGCTCCTCTGCGTTACGGAATACGCAGACCTCGGGTGATAATAGCATATAGTCCGACTCAACTGCACTGATGTGAGAGTTGTTGTAGCGGTACATTTCCTTTGCCTCAGCTGACGAAATCGAAGCATAAAGCGTACTGCACCTGCAAAGTGCCTCCTCCTGTGCATTTGCACCAAGCTCAAATCCGCCGCCTGCCCTGTGTGCATTTGCAAAATTCATAACAAATGGATTGTCAAAGCATTTTGCCGCTTCAAACGAGTCCTTGTTCACAACCGAAAAAGTACACATTTCGCCTTGCTTGCCCGAAAAATCCTTTTTCAGCAATTTCTCACCATCAGCAGGGGAGTATACAACAACTTTTTCAATATCAATGTCAGGAAGATAAATCTTCTTACTTGAAACTGAATAATGCTTTCTCTTGATAATGGAAAGCGTTTCCTTTGCAATCTCAATATTGTTCATAGTGCACCTCAAAAAACAAGCCCCCGAAATTCGGAGGCTTATGTACATTATTCCTCAGGCTCAACAATAGGGGCGTCAGCAGCGTTCTTCTTAACGCTTTCAATGCCGTTCTTGCAGCTGTCCTTCTTAACGTAGCCTTCGCTTGCAGCGATAATCTGACCGTTGGAAGCCTTAAGACGGAAACGGAATTCGCCTGCCTTGTCCTTGTAAATTTCAAACTTAGGATTTTTTTCTGTAGCAAAGCCCTCAACTGTCTGGTCCTCAATTGCAGCAATAGGAGCGTTCTTTGCAACGCTTGCACAGCCGTTCTTGCAGCTGTCAAGGCTGGAGTAAACCTCGCCGCCTGTTGCAATGATTTCACCGTTGCCTGCCTTGAGGCTGAAAGTGAAGCCTGTCTTTGTAGCCTTGATTACGAATTTACCCATAATAAATCATCCTTTCAAAGGTATTAATTGCTATTTTTATATGCTTATTGTACCATTTGTGCGAAAAATCGTCAAGTGTTTTAGTTGATTTTCCACATATACCACAAATTTCTACCTTTATTTTGCATATATTACCTCACAATTTGGAATAGTTGTTTCGGAATTTTGTGCGGAGTCTTAACATTGTTATTTTTGCTTGCTAAATGTGTCAAAATGTGTTATAATTAGTGCACTATAAATATAACTTGTCATAATATGTGACAGTTTGGAGGCGGTTATGGAAAATAAAACAGAATTCAAGCCGTATATTCCTGCGTCAAAGGTTACGCCGGAACTTACGGTAACATCAATCATTATGGGTGTTATCCTCGCTGTTGTGTTCGGTGCGGCTAACGCTTACCTCGGACTCCGAGTTGGTATGACAGTTTCAGCGTCTATCCCTGCGGCTGTCATCTCAATGGGTGTAATCCGAGTTATTATGAAGAAAAATTCTATCCTCGAAAGCAATATTGTTCAGACAATCGGCTCAGCAGGTGAGTCCCTTGCGGCAGGTGCAATCTTTACACTTCCTGCTCTCTTCCTTTGGGCAAGAGAAGGCGTAATGGAAAAGCCCGGTATCGTTGAAATCACACTTATCGCCCTTCTCGGCGGTCTCCTCGGTGTATTCTTTATGGTGCCTCTCCGTAATGCTCTTATCGTTAAGGAGCACGGCGTACTTCCTTATCCTGAGGGAACAGCTTGTGCAGAAGTTCTCCTTGCAGGTGAAGAAGGCGGTGCAAACGCTTCTACCGTATTCGCAGGTATGGGCTTTGCGGCAATCTTCAAGTTCATCATCGACGGACTCAAAGCAGTTCCCGGTGAGGTTTCTCTCCGTGTAAAGGGCTTTGCGGGTGAAATCGGTACACAGATTTATCCTGCTGTAATGAGCGTTGGTTACATCTGCGGCTTCCGAATTTCTTCCTATATGTTCGCAGGCGGCGTGCTCAGCTGGCTCGTGCTTATTCCGCTTATTGTAATGTTCGGTGAAAATGCAGTTATCTACCCAAGCGACGGAGCAACAATCGGTGAGATTTTTGCTGCTGACGGTGCAAGCGGTATCTGGGGCAGCTACATCCGTTACATAGGTGCAGGTGCACTTGCGGCAGGCGGTATCATCAGCCTTATTAAGTCCCTTCCTCTTATCGTTCGTACCTTTAAGGACGCTCTCAAGAGCATTAACGTAAAGGGTGCTGCAACAGGCAGCGTTGAAAGAACAGCACAGGACCTCAATATGAAGGTTGTTCTTATCGCAATTGCAATCCTTACACTTGCTGTATGGCTTATTCCAGCAATCCCTGTTAACCTTCTCGGTGCACTTATCATCGTAATTTTCGGCTTCTTCTTTGCAACTGTTTCTTCCAGAATGGTTGGCCTTGTAGGCTCTTCTAATAACCCCGTTTCCGGTATGGCTATTGCTACTTTACTTATAGCAACCCTTATTTTAAAGCTTACCGGCGAAGCAGGTGCTTCCGGTATGCAGGCAGCTATTGCTATAGGCTCTATTATCTGCATTGTTGCCGCTATTTCCGGCGACACTTCTCAGGACTTAAAGACCGGCTATCTCCTCGGCGCAACACCCAAGAAGCAGCAGATAGCTGAAATTATAGGCGTTGTTGCTTCTGCGCTTGCTATCGGCGCAACCCTGTACTTACTTGACAGCGCTTGGGGCTTCGGTTCCGATGCCCTGGCTGCCCCTCAGGCAACCCTTATGAAGATGGTTATTGAAGGCATTATGGGCGGCAACCTGCCTTGGGGTCTTATCC
>JAZQBN010000148.1:0-3435 GCA_045545795.1 Oscillospiraceae bacterium | reverse complement strand
ATTGAATATGTCCTTAAAACAAATACTGCTACTTGTGGAGGATATTCAAATCTGTTTTCAGCATTATGCAATATGCAAGGAATATATTGTGTAAATTTGCGTGGTGGTTCCAATATTATACATTATGATACATCCGAAAATCTCTTGAATGCACCGATTAATCACGAATGGAATGCTGTATTAATTGATAATGAATGGTTTTTTATTGATACAACCTGGTTATCCAATAACAAATATACCGAAAATGGGTATGAAAAGGCAACAAATTTTGATGAACAATATCTTATTATGTCATTGGAAGAAATGAGTTATGAACACCGAATTGACATTATAGATTACAGAAATTTTAAATCGTCAATAAATGCATTGAAATAAGGTGATTAAAATGGATTATAAAGCTGTAATATTCGATTTGGACGGAACATTAATAAATTCTAATTCCGTGTGGGCGAAAATTGACAGAATAATTTTAAATAAGAGGGGAATAAGCTGTTCAGAAGCTTTCATACATAAGCTTGCTTCAATGACATATGAAGAAGCGGCTGATGAAATGCATAAGCTTGGTGTCAAGGAAACAACTGATGAAATTATTGCTGAATGTAATGAGCTTGCAATAAAAGAATACCGTTATAATATTTTCTTAAAAGACGGTGTATCCGAATATCTTGATTATCTGAAAAAAAATGGAGTGAAAATAGCTCTGGCAACAGCTTCCCCTAAAACTTTATATGAACCTGTATTAAGAAATAATCATATTTACAGTTATTTCGATGCGTTCTGTACAACATCTGATGCAGGGAAAAGTAAGGATTATCCGGATATATATTTGCTTGCGGCATCCGAGTTAGGTATAAATCCATCTGAATGCATTGTTTTTGAAGACGTATTAAAAGGAATTGTCAGTGCTAAAAATGCAGGAATGACTACAATAGGAGTTTATGACAAGTATTCTGATGAGGACATTATAACCATCAGAATGACAGCTGATAAATTTATAATGAATTTTTTTGAAATGATGTAATTATTTTTTACAAAAACGGTTGAAAAATGTCAATTAATATTGTATAATAAAATGATAAGGAGGGGTTTGAATGGACTCTTATATCGTTCGTCAGGCACTTGTAAATGAAAATCAGCAATCATTCGGATATGAAATCCTTTATACAGATAATCGTTTTAAGGCTGATTATACTGATGATGCAACTGCTGCTAATGCTATTGAAAATTTCTTGTCATCTATGGACAGTGAAAAATTTCTTGATGGAAAAACCGCTTTCTTGACTTTTACATCAAATCTTCTTGAAAAGGGTATCCCTAAAATGTTTAAAACCAATAAGCTTGTTATTCAGATTGAAGACTCGCTTATTACAAATCCGTTTTCACAAAATCTTATAACTAAATACAAGCAAAACGGTTATAAAATTGCTGTAGTTGATTTTGAGTTTGCTCCAAGATTTTTCGGAATACTTGATATAGTGGATTACATTAAAGTGAACTTTGGTGTCAACAATCCTTCTATAGAAAATATTGTTAAGATAGGAAAATCTTTTGGTAAGAAAATTATAGCATATAATATTGAAACACAGGAAGCTTATGACAAGGCTCGTGCTTTGAATTGTACATATTATCAAGGCTCTTTTGTATCCGAAAAGATGCCGACAACTGTAAAGAAGGTAAATTATCTGCAAAGTAACTTCTTCCTTCTTATGGTTGCTGTCACAAAGGATGAACCTGATATTGATGAAATTGAAAGTATTATTTCAAGAGATGTATCGTTAACATTTTCGTTACTCAGACTTGTTAACTCAGCTTATTTTGCATTGAGAAACAGGGCACGTTCTGTTAAGCAAGCACTTGTTATTCTTGGTTTGGGTCAGCTTAAACAGTGGATTTATCTGTTGAGCTTTAAGCAGGATGACGGTTCTATGCCGGATGAACTTATTAAAATATCTTTCTTAAGAGCAACTTTTGCAAGTGAACTGCTTGAATTTGCAACGGATATGCCTATTTCACGCTCGGAAGCGTATTTGCTGGGTATGTTCTCAACTCTTGGAAAGCTTATGCAGGTTCCGCTGGAAGAAGCACTTGACCAATTGCCGATAAGTGACGAAATTAAATTTGCATTACTCAATATGGAAGGAAGAACAGGTCTTCTTTATCAACTTATTCTTTCTTATGAAAAAGCGGATTGGAAAACAATGTCATCCTGTGCTGCAAAACTTGGTGTCCCACAATCAATAATTGCACAAAAGTATTTTGAGTGTGTTGAAAACGTAAATAACATTTGGAGCAGCTTGACAAAAGTAAATGAAGAAAATTAATTTCTGTAAAACACTTGACAATATTTGCAGTATGTGATATAATAATTAAGCCGCATGTTTTGGGCTTGCTAAGTGTGTTTTTATACCGCCCAATTACAGCGAGTTTTATAGAAAAGGCAGGTGCCGGAAATGTACGCAATTATTGAAACAGGCGGAAAGCAGTATCAGGTTAAGGAAGGCGATGAGCTTTTTATTGAAAAGCTTGATGTTAACGCTGATGATACTGTAACTTTCGACAAGATTATTGCTGTTGGTAAGGACAGCGGTCTTGAAGTTGGTGCTCCTTATGTTGGCGGTGCAACAGTAGAAGCTAAGGTTCTTAAGAACGGAAAAGCTAAGAAGATTACTGTTTTCACTTATAAGCCTAAGAAGGGTTCTTCTCATAAGAAGCAGGGTCATAGACAGCCTTATACAAAGGTTCGTATTGACGCTATCAAGGCATAATCAAATTAAAATGATTTTAAAATTCCGTTTACTGGAGGTGTAATTGAATGGCACATAAAAAGGGTATGGGCTCCACCAAGAATGGTCGTGATTCCGAATCGAAACGTCTTGGTGTTAAGAGAGCTGACGGTCAGTATGTACTTGCTGGCAATATTCTTGTTCGTCAGAGAGGAACACACATTCATCCGGGTGAAGGTGTAGGTAAGGGTTCTGACGATACACTTTTTGCTATGATTAATGGTAAGGTTAAGTTTGAAAGAGTTGGTCGTGACCGCAAAAAGGTTAGTGTTTACGCTGATTAAAAGAAAAACACTTATTAAGTGGTTCTGAAAAGTCAGCTGATCGTATTGATTTATAGACAACCCCTTAAGGGGTTGTCTTTTTTTGTATAGTTGAACCTCTGGTTATATGGGGGTAAAGCTTATGTCCAATGTGTTTGCCATAGGTTGATTTTATAGTAATGCCATATCGTTATTTTCATAATAATTAAGCATTTTTTCAATAATAGCTTTTGTTTGTTTTTTGCCATTAAAACTTAGCAAGTCATCCCCATATACTAATGTCTGAAATGGTTTAATATCCTGCATATTATCGGGTAATGATTTCCATACTTGATACATTTTGCTGTCGAAATAGGTTAAATCAGTAGAATAATATAATATCCTTAACT
>JAZQBN010000147.1:0-13856 GCA_045545795.1 Oscillospiraceae bacterium | reverse complement strand
GCAACTTATGGAGATTTTAGTTTTAAAATTAACCGTAGTTCTTATAAATACTCCTCTGAGCAGACTAAAGATACTATCCATTCTACTTCAGATTTTGCAGCTGTCTATCCAACATATGGGCTTGCAGCAAGTTGTCCGATTGGAGTAGGCGTTGTAAACTCTGGAAATAAGGCTGTGCGTGCAAACACGTTGTGGTTTAATTCTTTAGACGGAAAGCATCTGCCTTATATTAATACATCTAGTACTCCTTCACCCGGTGGTGGAACTAAGTTATGCCTTAAGGGTACAGCTGGATACTACTACACAGAATTAGATGGACAGTGGGAATGCTAAAAATATGAAAAAGCTTGTATGTAAATTAACAATTCTTAGTTGCATAGTATTAACAGGCTGTTTCCCCACCGGCGAGCTTTCGCAATCAAATAATTCAGCTCCGTTAAATAATACGGAGCTGAATGCTTCACCGAGGGAAGAACTTGTATATAATCTCAGTATTCCCAACGAGTATGTGGACACCTACTCACCATTCAAATGCAGAATGAAGCAGCCCGACAGCTCGTTTGAAATAGCAGAGAAGCTTTTCCCCGGGTCAACAGTGGACACAACTGAGATTCTTGACCGACCGGAGGAAGAGAATTACAAGCTGTACCAGAAATCGGATTCGTTCCTCTGCTTTCAGGACGGAAGAGTTTATATGAACAAGCCCACTGAAATAGAATTCGGCTTTATTGAAAGCGCTTTGGATATGGCTGTACCGTATACTATGCTCCGTGAGGAATTTCCACAGACCAACAGCGATTCACTTCCCATTGCCGATTATGTAAGCGAAATGGACAGAATTATAAACGAAATTGGTGTGGAAGTCGGTGAGCCTAAAGTTTTCGCATTTGACAAGAAAACCGGCAAATACATCAATAAAAAATATTTTCCCGATGTGTCAGGACGAGACTTTGTTAAAGATGATTGCTGCATAATTAAGTACGACATTCTGGCGAATGGACTTCCCCTTGCAGATTACCACTACTATGAAATCAACGGACAACAGGAATGGGTTCCTCGTCCAAGCTCTATTAAGGGATATTTCGACGAGGACGGAATGCTTTGTTTCGACTGCGACGGTCTTTTGGACAACATCGAAGCGGATGAATCGAAAAAGCTCTGCACACCGGAATTTGCAATTCAGCAGATTAAAGACTATTTCGAGAAAACAACCCGTGAGGGTACTCTTTGCGGCTGTGAGCAGGCAGTTTTGCTGTATCAGAAAAATGAAAAATTTACCGGAGATTATTATGCACGTCCTGTATGGGTTTTCGGCTGGACAGAAAGTGGACGACCTATTCCCGACCCATATTATGTGGACGCAATAACCGGTCATATTTTCTGAGGTGCTTTTCATGAATATTTTTACTGCAAATTTCAAGCGTGTGCTGACCTCAAAATTGTTTTACTTTTCGATTTTAGGCGTAACGCTTATTTGTCTTTTTGGAGCTTATACCGACGGAACGCCAATGGTTATTCAGTGCTTTATGAATACATTGCTCATAAGCTCCTATCGTAATCTTATTGTATTCCTTGCTGCTTTGCCTTTTAGTGCGGCATTTTGCATCGAATGGAATTCGAGAAGCACATATTACATAGTGAAGCGTACTTCGTTGAAACAATATTTGCTTTCGCATATTACTACTCAGTTTTTGTCGGCATTTATGATTACATTTATAGGAATGTATCTTGCTATTGGTGTCATGTCATTATCTATGTCTGAATTCTGCGGTGAAATAAGCGGCACAGGTATCGGATTTTCCAAAATTGCCAACGAAAGCCACTGTGAATTGTTCCTGTTTCTTTTAATTTTCCATTATTCTATCAGTGTTGCGGCATGGTCTGTTACGGGATTGACTGTTTCAGCATTTTTCAATGACCCGTATATTGCCGTTTCATCGCCCATTGTAGTGAGCTATGTTATTGAGCTTTTTACAATCGGTTCAAGCAGGTATACAGATTTGTGGATGCTATCCCTGAGCTATTGTAACGTATCCGACAGCCCGTTGATTGCATCTGCTTATATAACCACTGTTTTTTTGGCATTGGGAGCAATTTTTGCGACAATATTTTTCAGACAGGCAAAAAGGAGGATTTACTGTGTCATCGTTTAGAATTTGTATTCACAATCTGCGAAAATGGCGAAAGGACACAAGAATCTGGATTATTGCCATTCTCCTTTTTGTGCTTGTGTGGGATAATGTTTCAATCCTCAATGAGCTGAGCAATGCCCTCGGTGTAAAATCTTCAATCTGGCTCTATCCGTTTCTGTATACACAGTATCATCAGAAATTAATCTTCACTATTCCCTTGCTTTTGCTGTACAACAATGCACCGTTTATCGACCAAAACTCGCTGTATATGATAGCCCGCTGCAAGAAAAGCTCGTGGCACATAGGGCAGTTTTTATACATAATCGCAGCAGCATTTTTTTACTATCTTTTCATATTCCTATGCTCGGTTATCATGGCACTTCCCTATGCGGAATTTTCCCTTGATTGGGGAACTTCGATTTACACGATGTCAAGCACATTTTTGACACAAAACACAGGACATAATTTTCTCACCATAAGCCCTTATATAATTTCATATTTCACACCGTTGCAGGCTACATGGTTTACATTTCTGATGTCATTTTTAATGGCGGTTATGCTCGGTCTGCTGATTTACATTTGCAATATTGTGACGCAGACGAAATTTGTCGGCGGAATCCTCAGCAGTATTATGATTATTTTCAGCTGCTTTACGGAGGGCTTTTACGGCGAATCAAATATGCGTAAGTTTTCTCCTGTGTCGTGGATTACCGTGGACAAGCTTGATGTTGGCGGAATTACAAGCAATCCCACGTTTCCCTATTGCATGACAGTTTATTTAGTTACGATTATTGCGGCAATGGTGGGAATTCTGATTTTCAGAAAAAAGCTGAAGCTTGATATTAGATAGGTGGTGCAGAAAATGATTGAAGTAAAAAATCTTGTGAAGAAATTCGGTGAAATCACAGTTCTTGATAACGTTAATGTGACATTTGAGAAGGGGAAAATTCACGGCCTTATCGGACGTAACGGCAGCGGAAAGACGGTTTTGATGAAGTGTATCTGCGGATTTATTCCCTATATATCAGGAGAAATAAGGGTTGACGGTAAAATTGTAGGCAAGCAAATTGACAGCCCCGACAATTGCGGAATCATCATTGAAACCCCGGGATTTCTGCCCGAATACAGCGGCTACAGAAATCTGAAATTTCTGGCTGATATAAAGGGCATTGCCAAAAAAGAGGATATTATAAATGCTATAAAAATCGTGGGACTTGACCCGTATAATAAAAAGCACGTCGGCAAATATTCACTGGGAATGCGTCAGAGATTGGGACTTGCGCAGGCGATTATGGAAAATCCCGATTTGCTGATTCTCGATGAACCTATGAACGGACTTGATAAAAACGGTGTTAAGAGTATGCGTGAGTGCCTTTTGGAGCTGAAAAATCAGGGCAAAACCATGATTATTGCCTCTCATTCTGCCGACGATATTGAAATTCTTTGTGATACTGTTTGTGAAATGGACAAAGGCATACTCACCAAAATCCGATAGTTTTTAAGTCTTATTCAAAATTATTACAAGATAAGCAATCAATCAAATAATAAGGTGTATATTTCAAATATGTTTTATTTGTGAATGGTATTTTATTATAATTTTTTATTAAATGGAGGTTTTTTTATGAAAATCATTAAAAGAATACTTGCGTAAATTTGTGCTTGCACATTTTCGTTTGCGGGTACAATTAGTACACTTACTACATCAGCAACATCAACAAACAATGTATCTATGTACATTGGAAACGATGGAATATGGCAATCTGCAGCTGAAACCGAGGCGGAATGTTTTAATGCTCCTATGACACGAACATCTTTACCTGTTTCTGTAGATAATTCAAATTCCTCGTATTTTCCTGCAATTGGAGACCAAGGTGGAATGGCATCATGTGCCGGATGGGCTACAACATATTATCAGTATACATATGAAGTTAATAAATACACAAATATTTCAACGAGCGATGATAATGTTTATTCTCCATCTTGGACGTATAATTACATCAATGGCGGTGCAAACGTCCCTACTTTCCTTAACAATGCCTATGATATTTTAACAAATCATGGAGCAATGAAACTATCTGATTATTCCTACAGCACATCACCTGCCACCTATTCGTATGCTTGGTCAACTAATGTTCAGAAAATGACAGATGCATTAAGATATAGAGTTAATCGTTACTATGTGAACTGCTCATCTTCTTACGATTTATATAATGCTAAATACAATCTTTCCAACGGAAAAGTAGGTGTTATATGGACGGATGCATACGGATGGACAATAAAAGAAACAAATACAAATGAAAACATTATTGTAAGAGGTTCATCCGGTGGCGGTGGTCATTTTATGGCTGTTTTGAAAATTTACTCAATATGTCTGAAAATGACCTGATGAACTACTGTGAGAAAAACGGTTTTCAATTCGTATCACAGGATATTATCGAAAGCGACTTGAAATCGGGCGGAGTGTTTTCTCTGAGAGTAAATCCGGAGAAATACTATACAGGTAACGGAAACAATGTATGTATATCAGCCGAAATCAGCGACATAGACAAGTACAATGTCAATGATTATGACTTTGATAAAATGATTTCTGAAATAAATCTGCCCAGCAAGTATTATGATATAACGCTTGACAACACTCCGTTTATGGTACGTTTTGACTCAAAGCCTACAGCTGACGGAGATATGGAGCCTTATTTCATCAAGTTGGCAAATTTCAGCGTTAAGATTAAAGCTGAATTTGCAAAGTCTGAAACAGCACTGCGTCTTTATCAGCTGATAAGAATACTTCCACAGAGCAACAGCAGTTTTGACAGCATTTCCGTCCAATACAGTGGAATGTCCGATATTTCTACACCTGTTGAAGATATTACAGATTTTGATAATCTGCTTAAAATGACTGAGGATGAACTTAAAAAATATTGTGAGCAATCCAATCTGAAATATGTTACAGCTGATGAAGCGGAGGGAAATATCAAATCATCGGGCATTATTAACGCTATGATGAAGGTTGACAAGTACAACATTTCGGGCGAGGATGATATGACAAAAGCCTATGACATTTCATTTATTGACAAGACAAACACGGCTTGGTATGACTTTAGCAAAATGAAAGCCGACTTGAATTTGCCCGAAAAATACTATGATGTGAATGTTGATGCCCCAAGCTTTGACCTATTGCAGGATTACGAAATAATTGACGGTGCAGATGATGAAAAGCGTGTTTTCTTTATCAAACTGGCAAGAATACCTATCAAGGTTAAAGGAAAATATGCAGATTCAGTTGAAAATGTACGTTTACATCAGTTGGCAATGATTTGGTCAAGCAACTGCAGTGAAGTACATAGTTTCTCAATCCAATACTTAGGCGGAAGTAACACAACTGATTTTCTTCCAGAAACACAGGCTGAATATGAATCGTTTTTGGCAAAATACGGTGAGGTATCAGTACACGGAAAATATATTGTTTATTGCGTTGAGGTTAATTACAGCACAGGAGCAGAATTAATTCTCAAACAGTCGGGAAACGGTGAAATCAGGGAATTAAAGAAGTACACTATATCAGAGAGTACCGTTGGCGTAGGAGGAGATTCAACCAAAACGGTTTGCGTTTATGAAGCTGTATCTCCCGGAACGGTTAAGGTTGATTTCATTCAGGCTCAGCCGTGGAATATGGAAAATATCCACAAGCAAAGCACAGCCTACTTTGCTGTTGATGACGACTTAAACGTTGCTAAAATAAGTGAAAACGAATTTATCAAACCGGTTAAGGGCGATGCAAACGGTGACGGAGAATTTGGTGTTGCCGATACAGTTCTATTACAGAAATGGATTCTCGGTGATTCAAGTGTCGAATTGCAGAACTGGAAAGCTGCTGATTTATGCGAGGACGGTACACTTGATGTGTTTGATATGTGTTTTATGAGAAAGTTGCTTGTTGATACATATTTTTCATAAAAAACTAATTTAATTATGACAATATAAACTCCAGAATGGCAAGTCCTCAGAACGTTTCTAAAGCGTTTCTAAGGGTTTGTTTCTTATTAGCAGTATGCAGAACGGCAAAAGACTTGCAAGGGCGAATAAGGGTATTTCCGTTCGCCTAAAAGCTATATTGATTTCAAATAAAAAAAGAACTTCAATCCGTATCAATTCAGATACTGTTGGAGTTCTTTTTATTTACTCATAAAATAAATGAAACAGGCAAGACATTTTTTTCTTTTTTGCAAGCCAAAATCACTTGCTCATAATCTTACGCATTTCGCAAGAAAGTCTGAGGACTTCCATTTGCAAATCGTGGTAATCCTTGCCAAGATTTTTAATGTCATCGGCATAGATATTGCCTGTCGAATTTACACGGACAGCAACTTGATTTACATTAGCCGATGCACCTATGACATTGCGTAAAATATCCTGAAATTTTTTCTCGTCAATTTTCAGCACAACGCCCTCAAAAATCATAGTTCGTATGAAGTCGCTTTTTGAATGAAATCCGCTTAGTCTGAACTTGTGTTCAAATAGCTTTAACTCTTTTTCGTTCACACGGAATTTGATTACAGTATTTCGGTTATCCGTGGGCATTTTCATCATCTCCTTTTTTCTGAAATTCTGTTTGCGAAAACAGTAAAATTCGGGGTCTTAGGGGTTACAACCCTTAACAAGCTTTACTCGGTGGACATCAAGACTTTGTGGACACAGAGTACCTTGCTTGCTACAGGCGAACATCTAATTTTGAGTTAAACTCCAAAGCAAGCGATTTTTAGCTTGCTTTTCCTCTTTCATCAGAATATTTTTCGCTTTTGAAATCCCTTGATTTCCATTATATTTCATTTTACGGTGAAATGCAAGTGATTTCAGCTAATTCGTAGGCATAAATAAATCAGCGGATAAGATGAAATTTTCCTCGGTGTAATTTGCGAACGGAATTTTAAAAAATTCTTGATTGTGATAATTGATTTTTTAGAATTAATTATGCTATAATATTTCGTGTAAGAATATCAAACAACTCAACGTATGGAGGAATGAAAATGAAAGAGATAACTTTACAAGTAAAAGCAAACATCGGAGAGCCTGTCTATATGGTTTCGTGGTATGATGCAAGTAACTATCCTGAAGAAGAAAACCCTGAGATAAAATTCGGACTTTATGAAGATGGTTATACTATCTGTTCGATAGAACTCGATGCGGACGGAATTAACTATTACTATTTTTCTTATGAAAAGTATCTTGTCCGTTCCGATGTAGGAATGTTTGTTAGTCGGGAAGAATTTGATAACTTTATCGAAACTGTATGCAAGGATTTCAACGATGCACATTTGCGTAAAAATACAGTTATTTACGTTGGCGAAAACTATGAGCCTGAGTATATTGATTCTGCCTATATCGATGACGGTAGAATACTCATTAAGACAAACAACAAAAACTTTTTTTACTGGGATGAACTCGGTACAGAGTTTTATCTGTCAAAGTCTGAGTGATTAGTGGTTTGATTATTGAGCAGAAATCGGAGAATAACTGACATAAAAAAGAATACGAACATAAATATAGCCGTGAGAACGTCCAGAAAGCAATTCTCACGGTTTGTTTGCTGTGTGCGGTATGCAGAACGGAAAATCATCTGTAAGAGCATACAACACTGTTTCCGTTCGCCTAATGGCAAAGTGTAATCCTTCTTCTTTTTGAGAGCTGCATAATATTTTCTGCTCGACACGATTTATTCTTCCCGAAAAATTTTCCCCGGTGAAAATGCGGAACGGAGAATGAAATTTAATGCCCTGTTTTTGTTAATCTGCGAATAGATTTTTTCTTCTGAAAGCTGTATAATAATTACAATAGCCGTGAAAATACTCATTCGGCTGACGTGAGGAAGTTCAGACCGAACTTCACGGCACATCGTGAGGGTAAGAGAAAAGAGAAAGCGATGCCCTCAATCCGATGCTTAGATAGAGAGATGCAAAGGAAAAATTCGCTATGAAAGATAATAAAATCACAACGGAGCTGCCTACTCCCACAACAACAGGCAAAAACTCTGAGTTTATTTCTGATTCGGGGCTTAAGGTTAAGGTGACATATCCCGAAAATGTGCCTGAACATATCCGCAGAAAGAAAATAAACAGGCTTTACGATATTCTGAGTGGTGAAAACCGCAATAAATCGGTAAGCTAAACGTAATCGGAAATATTTTGCAAAAAGCACTTGCAATTAACAGCCGATTGCGCTATACTTAGAGTATGCAAAATCGACTGCCCGATTGCAAATATCGGAGGTCGAATAAAATGAAAAAAAATAGAATTACAAATGGAATCACAGCTATCTACGTCCGTCGTTCCGTAAGTGACAAGGACAAGGGCAATAACTCACTTTCAATCAATGCACAAAAAGAGGAATGTATCAGATTTTTAGGCGATAACGCTAAGTTTGAGATTTACTGTGACGACGGTAAATCGGGAAAAGATATTCAACACCGTCCTGCCTTTCAGCAGATGATGGCTGATGCCCGTGACGGTCTTATCTCAAGAATTATCGTGAAAAAGTATGACAGATTTTCTCGTAATATGCGTGAATATCTGAATATCACAGATGAACTTGATAAGCTCGGCGTATCAGTTTACTCCCTTTCTGAGCCTTTCAATACAGAAACAAAAGAGGGACGTATGATGCGTAACAATCTGCTTAACTTTGCAGAATTTGAACGTGAAACCATTGCAGCAAGAGTTGCCGACGCATTTCAGACTAAGGCTCGTGAAACAGGATTCTATCAAGGCGGTAAGGTACAGTTTGGCTATATGTCTGAACGTCGCACTATCAACGGAAAGACTGGCTCGGTGCTTGTTCCGTCGGAAAATGCTGAGGCTGTGCGTGTGGCTTATGACTTGTATCAAGACGACAGTGTATCGCTGAAAGACGTGCTTTTTTACATCAGAGATAACGGCATAAACGCTTCAAGACCTACGCCACGCACAAAAACAGGTATATCAAACCTTGACCGTTCACATCTGAGCCGTATTCTTGAAAATCCGATTTACGTCCGTGCAAACAAGGAAGTTTATGCGTATTTTCTCGCTAAAGGCTATGAAATGCTTGATGATGTTGAGGACTATGACGGTATTCACGGCTTGTTTGTACACGCTGGTGAAGGCGATTCGCATTATGTGAAACTTGCCTACCATGAGGGACTTGTAGACGGTGATGTGTGGCTGAGAGTACAGGATAAAAAGTTACATCAGCATAAATTTCCAAGTAATACAAATGCAATAAATTCATGGCTTGTGGGACTTATGAAATGCGGTAACTGCGGATATGCTATGCACATTAATCATGCCACAAGTTCATCGGGTAAAAGGTGCAGACATTTCTACGATTACGGCAAGTACACACTTAAAGGCTGTTCTCATAAGGGAAAAGTTGAACTTCGTCCTGATGATGTGGAAAACGCTGTTTTACAGGCAATGCGTGATAAAATCCAGTCAATAAAAATAGCCCGAATTGAATCACAAAAGCCTGATTCGGACAGTGAATCAATTAAGGCTGAGATACTTCGCTGTGATGAGGAAATCCACAAACTCATGGAAAAGTTAGCTGATGCTGATACCGTTCTTTTCGATTACATTCAGAAACGTGTTACTGCTCTGCACGAAGAAAAATCTAAACTTGAAAACAAATTGCAGATGAAATCACGCAAACAGAAAATCATTGATACAGTACCGCTTAAAGAACCTATGAGCCGTTGGGATGACTTGACGGTGCAGGAAAAACATGAGTTAGCGGTAACAATGATTGATGTGGTTTACATCTCGGACGAAAACGGAATAGAAATCGTTTTCAGTATTTAAGATGCCGTTTAAACGGCTATATATCGTAATATTAAGGTGTAGCAATCGGCGTACCTGTTGCAAATATAAGTCCTTTGTTGTTTGTAATTTCATCAAGATATTGACATTTAAGATATAAGTCAAAGGTTTTCTGCACATCATCATTAGTTGATATTCCTGATATATTGCCCATTTTCGTTGCAATAAACAGATTTTTAAACTCGTGGGCTTCGTCCAAGATAAGTTTATCAATTCCAAGTTCTTCAAAATCAACAACATCATCACGGCGAGGTGCTTCGATTAATTTTTCAAGTTTTGCTTCAAGAGATTTTTTTGTTCTTTCAAGTTGCTTTACCTGGTAATCCTGACCGCTTTGAGCTTTTAATGTTTTAATCGCAAAAACTATTTCATCAATTTCTTTTTCCAAGAGATTTTGCTGACGCTCCTTTGAAATAGGCAGATTTACAAGCTGTGAATGACCGATAATAATACCGTCATAATCTCCAGTTGCAATTTTTCCGAAAAGCTTTCTTCTGTTGTTTTTTGTAAAGTCTTTTGATGTTGCCACAAGTACATTAGCATTTGGATATAGCTTAATAAAATCAGCACCTATCTGTTCAGTAAGGTGATTTGGAACACAAATCATTGCTTTATGGTGCAATCCAAGACGTTTGCCCTCCATAGCAGCTGCAATCATTTCAAATGTTTTCCCTGCCCCAACTTCGTGAGCAAACAACGTATTACCGCCATATAAAGCGTGTGCGACAGCATCTCTCTGATGTTTGCGGAGTTGTATTTCATTATTCATTCCAGGGAATTCAAGCACAGAGCCGTCATATTCACGGGGGCGAATACTATTGAACATACGGTTATATGTTTCAACGACTTCTTCTCTGCGGACAGGGTCAGCAAATATCCAGTTTTTAAATGTTTCTTGTAATTGTCTTTGTTTTTCCTGTGCGAATTCTGTTTCTTTTTGATTAAGAACATATGCTTTCTTTCCGTCACGTTCAATTGCATCTTTAACAACTGTGTTTTTCATATTCAGACAATCTTCAAGCAGTTCATAAGCTGAACATCTTTGTGTTCCGAATTTTGAATTTGCGGCAGTATTATTCTTTTCAGAACTTTTATTTGGAATAAACCAGGTTGAATTGATATCGGCATATTGTACTGTAACAGAATCCTTATAACCTAATCCGAAATCCTGTTTATATTTGGGAGTTTTGAAAGTGTCATACATAAACTGCTGAATTATTTCAGGTTTAACACAGGGAGAACCAAGCTTAACATCAATATCTGCTGCTTCGATACGAGTGGGCATAGCAGCTTCAAGAGCAGCAATATTATGTGCATATCTGCTATCTTCAGCGTGAAATGTTTTCATATATTCAAGCTTAGTCCTTATATTACCTGACAGATATTCGTCAGAAGCTTCAAGTCGAGGTTTGCCGTTTTCGTCCATTTTTATTGGATTTTCAAATACAACACCTTTTAATTCTGACAAAATCTTTTCTTCGGAAAAGCCTGTCAGTTCCTGCATATATGCCATATCTACACAAGCTTTTTTTGCAAGCGACAATGTAAGTGCTTCTGATGAAGTATCAGCTGATGTAACATCATTTTTGGCAAGAATTGTACGCTTTTCAAAAATAGCTGCTTTTTCAGAAAATTCTTCACCTTTGTATATTTCAAGTGATGAAAGTAATGGTGCAGAGCTGTCATCTTTAATTGCTTTTACATTGATTTTATCGTTTAATCGTCCGTATTTTGCTACAAATGAATCATAAACAGTATTCAGTTTGGTTTGTAGTTCGTGGAGCTGCTCATCAGAGCCGTTATCGAGCTGACAAGCTATCAGTTCACGTAAAGTATCACGAATATCTAACATAGCCTTTATGCGAGGAATATCTGATTTCTTACCGTTGAAAAGTTCCATTTCATCGTTATTTCGATAATAAATCTTGTCGTTGATTACAGCATAGCTGAAATTTTTTATACCTGACGGTATTTCAGCAATTGTATCTTCAACAGCCATTTCTTCACGGTTTTTTAATACCTCAAAATTAATGTGTTTTATAGCTTCTGATAACTGTTCTGATAAATCAGCACCCTCTATAGCTTCACACATTGTATCATCATTTCCGTGACCATATAGCTTATTTCCTGCGACTATATTACCAAGTACCATTTGCGGATTATCAATGAAATACTGATTAACAGGAAGTCCTTTATCTGTTTTTCCCAGGTGTACCCAATCTGGAGTTGTAAGTGGGGTAAGCTCAATGGGATTTTCACGTTTCTGGAGAAAAATAATATCAGAAGTGACTTCTGTTCCTGCATTATTTTTAAAAGCATTATTCGGCAGACGAATAGCTCCCACAAGTTCAGCACGTTCCGCAATATATTTTCTTACATCGGGATTTTTCTTATCAAGAGTTCCTTTCGATGTGATAAAGGCAACAATCCCCCCAGGCTTCACTTTATCGAGAGCCTTTGCAAAGAAATGGTCGTGAATCTGGAAGTGATATTTGTTATATTTAGGCTCGTTGAGAGAATATGCACCAAAAGGTACATTTCCGATAGCAAGGTCAAATGAATTGTCTTTGAATAAAGTCTTTTCAAAGCCTGTAATACGTATGTTTGCATTTTGATAAAGCTGTTTGGATATTCTTCCTGATATATCATCAAGTTCTACACCATACAGATTTGATGAAGAACGTATATCTTCGGGCATTTTTCCAAAATAATTGCCAATACCCATTGCAGGCTCAAGGATTTTACCGCCTGTGAAACCGTTATTTCGCAATGCTTCATACATCTTTTCAATAACAAGTGGTGAGGTGTAGTGTGCATTAAGAACGGAAGCTTTTGCAAGTTTATATTCTTCGGGAGTGAGCAGTTCTTTAAGTTCCGCAAATTCCTTTTTCCAATCATCGTGAAAATCTTCAAAAGCATTTTTTAAACCGCCCCAACCAACATACTTTGATAGGATTTCTTGTTCTTCTGGTGTTGCTGTTCTTTCTTCCGCTTCAATTGTCTTAAGCGTTTTTATTGCGTCAACATTTGCACGGAATTTTGTTTTTGCTCCACCCTCACCGAGCTTATCATCAGTTATTGTAAAGTCAGTTTTTGTTGTATTATCCTGGATGATTTCAGACTGCTTATTTTTAAATTCATTTACTTGCAAAACTTCTTCAGGAGCTTCTTCTGTAGGTAATATAATACAATCTGTAATATGTTCATCAAACATACTAAGCTGACTTCCCTCTAAAGTCGGAGTAATTACATCATCGGCAACGCTTTGAGCTATACGGACTTCATTTTTTGTAAATACCTTGTCAATGTCAATGTTATTCGTCATATTTCCCCATTTATCAGGGATAACAAGCTTATTCCAATTGAGATTATCAGTATTGAATATAATCCTGTCAACGCTTTCATTCGTCCGAACAATGCCTTTTTCTGCAAGTCTATTGCATAGTTCTACTGTAGGAGTAATATCTATTTTTGCAAGACTTCCTTTACCCTCGATTATTAAAACATCAGGATTGTCTGTCTGATACATACTCCTTGTAACTTCTAAATATTCGGTAGCTGTACTTTCCTGTGTAAGCTTATCACTTTTACCGAGATATATTCCCTCTCTTGCCAATTTATGCCTATCCACATTCTCTGTGACCGCATAAACTGTACCATTTGACATTGTTTCATTATATGAAATGCCTACATCGTCAGGATATATACCTTGCATTGATACTACGGTATATTCTCTGCCTTTGTAACTGAATATATCACCTAATTCAATATCATCGGCAGTATGAACAGTTACAGCCTGTTCTTTTGATTGCTCAACTTCATTTTTATTTGAAATATGTGGATTACGGATAATATAGCTGTATTCGTTTTCCTTTGC
>JAZQBN010000146.1:0-4920 GCA_045545795.1 Oscillospiraceae bacterium | reverse complement strand
TAAAGACCTCGACTATCAGACAATGAAAGAGTATGACCGCTTTGAAAAGGGTGCTGCAAACGGCAACAGAAGCACAGCGGTTTTACAGCGACAGCTTGAAAACAAGGACAGCAAAGGTAATCCGCACGATTACAGGATTATCGTAACTACCATTCAGAAGCTTGACAATTTCATCAAGAAGAATCCGAGTCACCCGATTTATAACAGCCATATCGTAATGATATTCGATGAATGTCACCGCAGCCAATTCGGTGATATGCATATCAGCATTACAAAGCGATTCAAGAATTATCATATTTTCGGATTTACGGGTACGCCTATTTTTGCGAAAAACGCAGGCAACGGCAAAAATCCGAAGCTACGCACTACGCAACAGGCTTTCGGCGATAAGTTGCATACCTATACTATTGTTGACGCCATTCACGATGGAAATGTTCTGCCGTTCAGAATTGATTATATTGATACTATAAAGAATAAAAAAGACACAAAGGACAAGAAGGTAGAGGCTATCAATACGGATTCCGCAATGCTTGCACCACAGCGTATCAGCGAGGTTGTAACATATATCCTTGAACACTTCGACCAGAAAACTAAACGTAACAATGGGTTCTATACCTTCAATAAGTTGACGAATATCGCAGATGTAGCGAAAAATCAGCTTATTGATGAGAAGAAGCAGTCGATGCGTCTGAATGGCTTTAACTCTATTTTTGCAGTATCTTCTATTGAAGCGGCAAAGCTATATTATACGGAGTTCAAACGGCAGATGGCAGATAATCTTGCTTTGAAGCTGAATATCGCTACGATTTACAGCTACGGACAGAATGAGGAAGATCCCGACGGATTTCTTGATGATGAGAATTCTGATGATACAAGTGGACTTGACGTTACATCGAGAGAATTTCTTGAGCGTGCTATCAAGGACTACAACGAAACATTCAATACAGCATATGATACTTCTGCGGATAAATTCCCGAACTATTATAAGGATTTGTCTTTGAGAATGAAGAACAGAGAAGTGGACTTGCTGATTGTAGTGAATATGTTCCTCACAGGTTTTGATGCGACAACGCTGAATACTCTCTGGGTGGATAAGAATTTGAAAATGCACGGTCTGATTCAGTCCTATTCAAGAACAAACCGTATTCTCAATTCAATTAAGACGTTTGGTAATATCGTTTGTTTCCGTAACCTCGAAGAAGAAACCAATGATGCGATTGCACTCTTTGGTGATAAGGAAGCAAGCGGAATGGTGCTGCTGAAATCCTACAAGGATTATTATTACGGCTATGACGAGAACGGCAAACACCAGAAAGGCTATGAAGAACGAATAGCCGAGCTTTTGCAGAAATATCCTCTTGGCACGGATATTATCGGCGAAAAGGCAGAAAAGGATTTCATTGTGCTGTTCGGCAATATCCTCAGACTGCGTAATATTCTTTCTACCTTTGATGAATTCACCGAAGAAGCAGCAATCCTTCTGCCGATAGATTTTCAGGATTATACAGGTATTTACAATGATTTGCATGAGAAGTATCGTCGTGATATAGATAAGGATAATATTGATGATGATATTGTCTTTGAAATGGAACTTGTAAAGCAGATTGAAGTGAATATTGACTATATCCTCATGCTCGTTGCAAAGTATCACGAAAGCAACTGTGAGGATAAGACAATCCTTGCTTCTATTGACAAAGCTATTAAATCCAGTCTGGAGCTTCGTTCTAAGAAAGAACTTATCGAAAGCTTTATTGCCACAATTACAGTTAAAACAGATGTAGACAAAGATTGGGCAGCGTTTGTTAAGGAGCAGCAGAAATCAGATATTGAAACTCTCATTGCAGAAGAAAGGCTCAATGCCGAAGAGTTGAAAAAATATCTGTTAAACGCATTCCGTGACGGTCAGATTAAGACAACTGGAACAGATATTGATAAGATGATGCCTCCTGTATCTCGCTTTGGCGGTGGTGCAAGAGCTGAAAAGAAGCAGGCTGTTATTGATAAACTGAAAGTATTCTTTGAAAAATATTACGGCTTGGTTATGGAATTTAATTAGTGAACCTCTAAAAAATCCCCTCCTCTGAATTAGAATTCAAAGGAGGGGTGTTTTTTATATGCTCTTCAAGTAATATTCTCTGGCTTTTTTTCGTCGCCTATTTTCATATAAATACCAGCAAGATTGCCATATATAATCTTTGTGTTAGGGTGTTTTTCACCTAATACCTTTTCAAATATATCTTTTGTTTTATTGATGTACTCCAGGGCCTTATTGTAGTCGCGCATTCTGTTGTATACAAAACCGATATTATTATAAGATATGGCAGTATCAGGGTGTTCTGTACCAAGAACTTTTTCAAATATCTGTAATGTTTTCTCATAAAACTCCAGAGCCTTACTGTAGTCGCCCATACTGTAGTATACACCGCTGATATTATTATAACTTCCAGCTGTATCTCGGTGTTCTGTACCAAGAACTTTTTCACGTATATTTAAAGCTTTCTCATAAAACTCCAGAGCCTTATTGTAGTCGCCCATATTTTTATATAACAAACCGATATTATTATAAGATGTGGCAGTATCAGGGTGTTCTGTACCAAGAAGCTTAATTTTAACATTTATAGCCTTCTCATAAAACTCCAGAGCCTTATTGTAGTCGCTGATTGCCATATATACACCACCGATATTATTATAAGATGTGGCAGTATCAGGGTGTTCTGTACCAAGAACTTTTTCACGGATATTTATAGCCTTCTCATAAAACTCCAGAGCCTTATTGTAGTCGCCTATCTTGTCGTATACACTACCGATATTATTGAGTAGTGTGGCATAATCTTCATGTTCTGATTTGTTGAAACTTTTAGCAACTGCAATGGAATGAGTAATAAGTTTATTCCATACAGATATCCCGCTTCCTTTTTTAAGTGAATCGTTTAACTCATCACTAATTTTATTTACCAGTTTATGTGCAAATTCAAACTCGGCAGGGTATCTATAACGAACAACTTCGGAAATAACAGGGTGAATGCTGATTTCATTATTTGCATCTTCTTTAAGCCAGCCGCTTTTTATCAGGTCATTTACAGGGTTTAAATTTTTGAGTGAAAACCAAGCCTTAATTGTTTTTTTATCCAATGGTTCATTTGGGGCGATAAGTGAAAAAAGTCTTAACACATTTATCTGCTCTTCGATGGGAGCGATTTTAGAAATATCAAAGATTATCGCAAGGTGTTCAATAAAGATTTCATTTGTAACATCATCGCCGTGTCTGCCGTCAACTGTTTCACTTATTTCTGCAAGACTAAATCCGTTATCTATCAACATCTTGTGAAGTTCTTCTGCTGTTAAATCTGAGCTTTTCTGTGTTTTTGCAAGAAGTTCAACTGTCTGCGTGTGATAATCAGCAAGAATTAGTATTTTTTCGATGTATTCAACACTTTCACGGGAGTTGTCATTACTGTATTTCTGATAAATTTCAAGACATTTTTCAGGTGAAAGCTTTTTTATTTCAAAAGGATGAAATAATGTAACTCTGTTTTTTCTCGATGTCATAATTATACGGCAGGCAAATTTGCTGAGTTCAACTGCTTCGCTATCGGAAATATCATTGGCATTATCTACGAACAGTAAAAGCTTGTTACCCAACTTGTCTATACGATTTTTTACAGCTTGTTTGTATTTAGTTGAATCTTGTTCTTCAATACCCTTGAAATTACCTAAAAGTGAACTTTCAAGGCTATCGTGATAATTTATCCAACCAATATTTTTTACACCGTCAACAGCATTGTCGCAGTAGTACCAGAATAAATGACGGCATATTTCTGTCTTGCCAATACCGCCGATACCGTTCATTAAGACAACTTTCTTGGTTTTGGCTTTCTCTTTTATATCCTCGATATCGTTTTCACGTCCAATAAATACTGTTGAAGTATTTGTGGGAGAAGTGTTAGTAATAATCTTATCCGAATTATTATTCCCACCCAATATTATGGTTAGCAGTTCTATTATTTTATCAAGTTTTTCTTGAGTAATGTCAGATTCATTTTTTAATGTGATTTTTAAATCGTCTTTTAATTCTTTTAAATGAAAAATGATTTTATCAATTGTTATTAATTCATGAAGTCCATCGTCATTCATAATTTTATCACTGATATCTTTATAAAATTCAGTAGCAAATGATTCAATATCTCGATAGTCGAGACTTCGTATTGATTCTCGATTTTTGTTCCATTCAATAAGTAAATCTCTTAAATCTTCTGCTGAATCAACTGCAGCGCTAGTTGATTTTAGCAATTCGTATGCCCCAGCAAATTTATCATCGTATTTAATATTAATTTCAGAAAATGATTTTTTTAGAATTGATTCAAGACGCTCTTCTGCCTTTTTTTCAGAATTGATTTTTTTACTTATTTGGTCGATAACAGTTTCGACAGAAGTTCCTCCGAATTCAGCTATAACTTTTTCCTGCCAATCCTCGTTAGATATTTTTGCTTTTATAGCCTGTCCTGCACATGCTGCCAGCATTTTAAACAGAAATTTTGGTATTCCCATAAACTCCCTCCTCGTAAATATTATATAAAAATTATATCACAATTCATTGTGGTTTGTCAACTATTATAGTTTTAGTTTTCTCACAATCGCATAAAACCTATTACGCTTGATATCAAGTTTTTTCGTAGTATTTAATTTCTATTTGTTCCAAGAGTTCGTATTTGCTCAAAAGCCTTACTTGCATCATATGAATTTATCCTACAGCCATTTGTAAAAACAGTTCTCCTTTATTGGTTATATTAGGCTTAGCAATGAACGCTATTGCTTTAGCTTCTGTAGCTCGGATTTAAACAATCTTAGTTGTTGCAAAATCACATTCACATCCTTCTGTAATTCTGAAATATCATTAGCGTAAATATTGCCTGCGGAATT
>JAZQBN010000145.1:0-8476 GCA_045545795.1 Oscillospiraceae bacterium | reverse complement strand
ATGTTTTTATGAAATTATAATGGTATTTAAAGACTTATGATAACCTTATATCATTAATTTCATTTCTTGCAATTTCAGCGTTATCTTCAAGTACATTTACAATACTGCCATCAGATAATGTTTTATTACAAGTTATAATATTGGTGTAATATTTGCCGTTCAACTGGTTAGGTGTTGCAGCAATTTTTGCCATATTCCCGTGTTTTATTAATTTATTTTTCATATAACCACCTATTATAAATATTTTTTCAGATTATCAATATATTCTTGTTCCTTTTGAAGCATTGATTTTGCCGAATTGACAAATTTATGATTTTCAGAGGATGTTCTGTTTAATGCCTGATTAATTTTTATAATTCCCATATTAGTGCCCTGAATAAGGATTTCAGCAATGTGTTCCGATGAATTATCTTTGGCACAGTTGAAAGCAATGCCTGTTGATGTCATTGCTTTGAGCATAAGAGGTACTTTTTTCGGGGGGATATGATTTAATTTCATTGAATTGATAATTTCTTTCTGTTGGGTTTTATAATTGGAGAGCTGTGTTTTTATCTCGAGTTTTAAATTTTCATTTTGAATTTTAGGATATATTTTTTTTATTGAGCTGATTCCCATTTCTGTGTTTTGATATAATGCATTTATTAAATCATTGTTTTTCATTTGTTTCATTCCTTTCATAACATATTGTTATTAGTATAACTGATTGAACAGATAATTATTTTAGGTTATATATTGAAAAATACCATAAAGTGATGTATAATTAGAGTAAATAAAATTCAGATTGGAGTATATAATGAGCAGTAAATTTATTTCAAAAGAAAAAGAAAATTTTGCGAAAAGAAGTATAAAAGGTATCGGATATTGGTTTTTGGGAGTATTTATGTGCTTCTTTGTTTGTTCAACAATGGTTGTACTTATGGAAAAGGTTTTTATTTTAAAGCTGTTTGTTGCATTATGTACAACGACAATTACGCTTGGACTATATTTTAACTGGACTCATTATGCTGCAAAGCGTGACAGAAATGCTGTTAAATTTCATAATATGAGCTATGATAAGCATATGCCCGTAAAAATGGCGATAATTGCACCTATTGTTTCTTATACAATGCTCGTGCTTCTTTTTTTATGCAAAGCAGGGATTATTAATGAAGCTTTTTTCAGTCTGTATTTGGTATGTGATATATGGGTACTTCCATTTATCACAATGTTTGTGGAAGAACGGACAATTTCTGCTGTATCCTGGAGCGGTTTAGCTGGAATCAGTTTGTTGACGCTTTTACAGCCTGCAACAATTGTTATTACTTATATTTGTACATATAATGATATAGATGTTGTAAAGCACATTTTCTATAAAAAAGATAACAAGAGGTAATTGACATATATTTGTTTTTTTTCTCATATAATGCGGTAAACAAGCTGTTTTAGGAGGAATTATATGAGAAAAGTTAAATGGAATGTCGTTTTTGTAGCTTTAACATTTTGTGCTTGCATTGGTGTAATATGTTATACCGCATTTAAAATGGACGATATAGTATCTACATCAACATTGATTCAACAGGACGATTTGATGGTAATACTTGATGCAGGTCACGGCGGTATTGATGGAGGCTGTTCGACCGCTGACGGAAAAACTGAAAAAGGGATTAATCTGAATATTATGCTTTCGGTTCGCGATTTAAGCAAGATGTTTGGATACAATGTTGAAGTTACCCGTGATAGAGATAAATCTATTCACGATAAGGGCGTTACAGGAATAAGAAACCAGAAAATTTCCGATATGGAAAACAGATTGGCATTATTCAACAAGTATACGAATGCTGTTTGTGTTTCAATACATCAGAATACATTCAGTGACCCTAAATTCAATGGGGCTCAAATGTTTTACAGCGATAAAAATGCTTCAAGCGAACAATTGGCAGCTATAATGCAGCAAAAATTTGTCGCTAACTTACAGCCTGATAATCAGCGTGAAATAAAGTTGTGCGGAGATGAACTTTATTTGTGTTATTATTGTAATAATCCTGCAGTAATGGTTGAATGCGGATTTCTTTCAAATTATGAAGAAGCGGCTAAGCTTACAAATACAGAATACCAGCAAAAAATTGCATTTACTATTTTTTCAGGAATAAATGATTTTGTCAATATTTAATATGGAGGATTTAAATGGCGGGGAAGTTAAAATCAGTATACATATGTAGTCAGTGTGGATTTGAAAGTTCAAAATGGAATGGAAAATGTCCATCGTGTGGTGAATGGAATACTTTTGAAGAAGAAATTGTTGATGTTTCAGTAACAAAGAAAAACGCTAAATATGCAATTACAGCAACAAATGTGGATTTG
Source organism: Oscillospiraceae bacterium (assembly GCA_045545795.1). Lineage (GTDB taxonomy): Bacteria > Bacillota > Clostridia > Oscillospirales > Ruminococcaceae > RGIG8773. Next base: position 6,136 of record JAZQBN010000145.1, on the reverse strand, counting down.
TCTTCCAAAATTATTACTCTTTCAGGAATTGATGTTGATGATGAGGTAAGATATTCTACAGGTATCGGTGAATTAAATCGTGTTTTGGGCGGAGGACTTGTAAAAGGGTCATTAGTTTTGCTTGGCGGTGAACCTGGTATCGGTAAATCTACATTGTTACTTCAAATTTGCAAATTTCTTGGTGAAAATTATTCTATTCTATACATTTCAGGTGAAGAAAGTACACGACAGATAAAGCTCAGAGCTCAAAGATTAGGTGTTGATACTGAAAATCTATCATTACTTTCAACAAATGATGCTAAAGCAGCGGCAGATACAATTGCTATATATAAGCCTGATATAGCAATTGTTGACTCAATTCAGACAATGACAATAAATGAAATAAATTCAAGTTCAGGAAGCATAACACAGGTTCGTGAGTGTACAAATTTGTTTATGCGTACAGCAAAATCAGAGGAAATACCTATTTTCATTGTAAGCCATGTAAATAAAGATGGTGCAATAGCCGGTCCAAAAGTTATGGAGCATATTGTTGATACAGTATTATATTTTGAAGGCGAACGTCACTTAAGCTATAGGATATTGAGAGCTGTAAAAAATCGTTTTGGTTCTACTAATGAAATTGGTGTTTTTGAAATGTGTGATAATGGTTTGGATGAAGTGGAAAATCCGTCATTAATGTTACTTTCAGGACGTCCAACAGGCATTTCAGGTACTTGTGTTGCGTGTATAATGGAAGGAAGCCGTCCAATTCTTGCAGAGGTTCAGGCTCTTGTCACTAAGAGTAGTTTTTCGGCACCTAAAAGAACAGCAACAGGTTTTGATTATAACAGACTTGCAATTATTATTGCCGTACTTGAAAAACGTTTAGGTATGTTTTTTGGTACATTGGATGTTTATCTTAATATTGTTGGTGGTTTTAAACTTGATGAGCCTGCAGGGGATTTGTCTGTTGCTCTGGCAGTATATAGTGGATACTTTGATGTTCCTATAAGTGAAAAATTAATTGCATTTGGGGAAATAGGACTTGGTGGTGAAGTAAGAAATACATCTAATATTTCACAAAGAATTATGGAAGCAGAGCGTCTTGGGTTCACAGAATGTATAATTCCAAAGCATTCATTAAGAAACATTGACCCAAGTAAATATAATATGCATATATATGGTGTATCATCATTAAAGCAAGCGTTTTCTGTAATCAAAAAAAGTAATGATAGTTGATGGAGTCTATATATTTCAGACTGGGTACATTAGATAAAGATGTCGACAACTGATGCGTTTTTTACCACTTAAGCGAAGCGTAAAGGGGTAAAAACGCATACTAATTACTCGATGAGCAATTTCGCTAAATAAAAGTTATTCTAAAATACATATAGCCGCTTAACCAGAGAGAAGCCCAGGAGCTGTTGCAGTTCCTGAGCTTCTTTCTTTTTAGTCGTGCTACATCTTTCAGGCTCGATACAACGGGCGACATAGTAGGGGCGAGAAAATAAAGTACGGTGTCTAGCCTACGTCCTATCCTTCCAAAATAAACTATAATTCGGGCACTTCCTATAAGGTTGCAAAATAAAGATAGGTCTCGCCTTGTCAGCAAAAAAAACTATAGCGATGTGTAAACTTTTCCTCGGCGAAGCCGACAAAAGTAACTCAAAGTTCACGCAGCACAAAACCTGATGAAGCCGCAGCTTAAGAAAAATGAGTTACAAAATAAAAAAGCACAATTCCAGACGTCTGGAAAGTGCTTGACAAAAGTAGAAAAATATAGTATTATGTCTTGCAGGGCATATCATAAAACGGTAGGCGGTCAATTTCTTCCCCCTCGTCTCATTTGATTTAATGTAGAATGGGGGGTGAAGCTTCTATGAGCTGGATGGAGTTCCTAACACTTGTAAATGTTGTTTGTAACATCTTGTCTTTGTTTCAGCGTAGCAATAAAAAGAAATACCCGCCCCACATCTCCAAATGTAGCGGTTATTTCTTTATAACTTATTACGAGGGGGTGACCGTCTAACGGGTATGCCCTTTAATATTATTATACAGGCTCTTGGCTTTTATGTCAAGGGCTATTTTTTTAAATACTCTTCATTCTCATAACGTCTATACAAAGTATCGGCATAATCTGAAAGCTTCTTTTGATAGCTAAACGGCATACGGTCATAGTAGGTAATCATTTTTGTTCGTTCGTCCATCTGATATTCGGTAATAGGTTTAGCTTTGTAATCAGCGTTGCGAAAATAGATTTTGCGTTCTTCCTCGGTGTATTGGTGTTGTACATAGGTTTCTTTTTTATTATCATTAGTATTTGACGAGCTTACTAAATATATTCCTATAATTATAGCAATTATAAAATAGAATAGATATTTTATACTTTCCTCTTCTATTTCTTCAAGCATTAAACCCATACTACATATTGAAAACAAAATAGCAGGAATAGTTATTAGTAATATTCCAATGATTAATTTAGCTGTTTTCATTTTTATTCCTCCTCAATTTCTATTTTCCCGTTATTTATTTCGTATTTCTTTACATATTCTTGTAAAATATATTCTATTTCTTTGTTTTTGCTTCGTTGTTCGGACTTTGCAATGATTTTAATTTTATAGTCTAATTCATCGGATATTCTTAAATTAAATGTCATTTTATCACTCCTTTCAGTACTATTATGATACTACATTATGCACAAAAATACTAGTGTTATTTTGGTACTATTTTAGTATTGAAAATCTAGTTGCAAAGTGGTACTATAATAGTATCACTAATGTGATTTTTAATAGAAAATTAACGAAAGGAGAATAAGAAAAGTGAAGTGTATTATTGTAGGAATTAAGCCGAGAGATTACAAGAAAACCGATGGATCACCTGTAAAAGGTTATGAAGTCGGAATGCTTGCTAATAATGCTGACTGGTACGGCAAAACGTGGAAAGATTGTTTTATAAGTGCAGATTCTCCCGTTTATATGAATAACTATTCAGCAATGCAAGACCTTGACCAGCTTAAGGGCAGAGAAGTAGAAGCTGAATGGGATATTGAACAGTACGGCACAAAGCAGGTTAAACGTCTTATTAACTTCGAACTGCTTGATGATTTTTACGATATCGTAAAACGTGAAGCTGCTCCAGAGCCGACACCACAGAAAGCGGCTAAGTAATGGAAACGGAAGTAACAACAACTATGGTTGCAACAGAAACTGTAACCGACTCATTCACAGAGGAAACAACCGTATATGATGAATACGGTTTTGAAGTTACTACAATGGGAACGGAGCTTCAAGTTATATGTTCCCAAATGTCCGAGTTGAATTCATATGCAGCAGTAACAGCCGAGAACACAACCGAAATAAAGGCACAAACCGAAATGGAAGTAATATTATTGTTCGCTGTGATTGCCTTTTTGGGAATGGTCTGCGGTCTGCTGTCGGTGCTGACGTGGAGGAGTAATAAAAATGGATGAAGTTATACAGCTTGCGTTTTATGTATTCCTTATAGGTTTCGGCACTGGTTTATTTTTCGGTGTTCTTAGCCGTGGAGTATCTGCGGTTATAGGCATATTCAAATATTTTATAAAGTAAGGAGGTTATTAACATGGAAAATGTACAGAACAATGTTGTAGCAACAGTTAAGCCAAAGAGTAAGTTTACTCTGAAAAAGGTAATTACATCTGCTTGTGCTGGTGCTATGGCTGTTTCAATGGTTGCTGTAAATGCTTTTGCTGTAGACGGCGCAAGCGGTTTTGATTACTCAGGAATGATTGATACTTTTACATCTTCTTTTACAACAATGGGTAATAATATTCTTTTGATGTTTTCGGCTGTTCTTCCTATCGGTCTTGGTATCATGGCTATGTATACTATGGTCGGCGCTGGTAAGAAGATTTTCATGAAGCTTACAGGCTAATCAATCTGTTTACACACAAGGATGTAAACACTACAGGGTGGAGAATAATTTATATTCTCTGCCCTTATTTATTAGGCGGTGAATGTATGTTTGAATTTGCATTAGGTTTCGTTCTCGGTTTTGTAGTTCGGAGAGGTCGCAAGCGGTTGAAAAGGTGGCTTGATAGAGAATGATACAGCTGTGGAGCGGAACACCTGGAAGCGGCAAGAGTTTGCATTGTGCACACGAAGTCAGAGAGGATTTGCGTTTTGGAAAATATGTTATTTCCACTTGTTATATAGATACAACCTATTGCTTTATGAATAAGCTTCAGGAGCTTATATTTAATTTAAGCAGGGGTAAGCTTCATTTATATAATGAAGACCCACGTCAAAAGAACTTTTTCTATATTCCGATTGGAGAAATAACACCACAATATCTGTATGAATTTGCCGCAAAATATCATAAGTTCGGTAAAGAACATCAAACTACGCTTATTCTTGATGAATGTGTTGCAATTTTTTCGCCGACGGTGTTATCTGAAAATATAAAACGCTGGAACGAGTGGGACGAGTTTTTCAGAAAACACAGACATTTAGGCTTTAATGTTATCATCATTCCGCAAGCAAAGAAGCTCATCAGCAGAAAAGTAATTGAGTATTGTGAGTTTGATGTAAAACATTTTAACCGTAAACATCACGGGTTATTCGGTTTTTATCTATCCCTTATTATCGGCGGTCTGTTTTCATATTCTGTATGCTGGCGAGGAACAAAGGATAAACCGCTTGAACAAAAATTCTTTACATATCGCCGTCTATACGGTTCTATGTATAATTCTTACTCAATGTTTGATGAAACATTGTTACCATATAAGGAAGCGGAGAAGAAAAAACTTGCCCAGGAGCTTGTGAACATCCTTGCGGCTCGGGTAAAACAAGAAGAACCTGCGGAACGTCAACGGCTCATTGGTGAGCTGTGCAGAAATTTAGAAGAAAGGGGGAAACAGCTTGAACTTCTTCAAAAGAATGATAGCAGCTCTTATAGTGTTTTTGGTGGTGATAAAAGTATTGATATTTGATACATATGCTTTTGTAGCTGCTCCAGTAGCTGTTGAAGCATTGATTGAGCTTTTCGGTCCGTTGCTTGTTGCTTCGGGAATAAACACACAAGAAGAAGTAAATGATATGTCCTGGAGTGAGGTAAGCTCAGGTGTTCAAGATGGTTTGTATAATGGTACTATAAACCCTGCTGATGTTGTCGTTCGTATTACGGTCAATGGTGTTGAAACTAAAATGAATTTTATGGACTGGCTTGCAGATAGAGCTTCCGAGACAGCTGCAGTTAGTGATGTTGTTGATGCTGTTCTTGAAACTTGGTGGAAGAACCTTACAGCGGATGATGTTATACCTTCTTATCCTGGTATTGATACAAATGGTTATTCTGTAATGATTAAAGTTAAATCAAAACTTGATGAAAAGAGTGTTCGTTGTCATTATTGGAATAATTATATAGAAGTTTCTATTGAAGCTGATGGTGATATTCGTTATCTCTGTTGTTGGGCAAATATTCCCCGAATTGACGAGGCTTATTATAATGGACATTTGGATGAATTTAATTCCGGTGAATATACTGCATCATATAATCATATTTATTCGACTGATAATTATTATATAGAAGCATATGGTGATGTACGTTATCCTGAAGATATAGCTGTAAGTGATGGAACAGCGGCTTATGTCGGTGAAACAGAAGACGGTCAACCTGTTACCCTTGAACAAATTCAAAGCGGTGAGATACCACTTGATGATGTAGTTATTGACTGGGAAAAGCTTGATGATACAGCACTTATAGAATTGATGAAGTTAATAATTATTGAGCTTGAACAGGTACCCGTTATTGAAGATGATACTTCCACTTCTGATGACGTAAAAGAGGATATTCAGGCTTCTGTTGCTGAATTGGATATATCTGATTTAAACAGTTTGAAAATGCCTTTAGGTATTTTTGATGTGTTTCCCTTTTGTTTGCCTGTTGATTTTGTGCGAGGTATGAAATTGTTAGCGGCTGAGCCTGAGGTGCCTGTTTTTAAAACTGTTATTGATTTTGGTGAGATAAATGGCTGGGATTTAGGTGAATATCCTATTGAAATATCTTTTGAAGAATGGGAGCCAGTTGCTAAAGTTACTCGTTGGACTTCATTACTTTTATTTTCATATGTTCTCATATTTATATCTACAAAAATAGTTAAGGGAGCTGGTTCATA
>JAZQBN010000144.1:0-3995 GCA_045545795.1 Oscillospiraceae bacterium | reverse complement strand
ATTATTCCAGAACCATTTGGGCTGTGACGGTCTGGGTTTGCGTATTGCTTTGCCCATTGCAAACTCCTTTCGGGGTTATTTTTTCGTTTCGGCGTAATAATCATCTTTCAGCATTTCAATGATTATATCTCTCGCAATGCCGAAGCCCTTGCAAAAATCATCGCTTATGTTGTCTACAACATCATCGTCATAACCGAAATTACGCATCAATTCTTGTATTTTTCTTCGACACGCTTTTTCGTCCCGCTGTGATAACAGGGAATTTTGTCACCAACCTTCAAATGAGCTATATTCTCCATTTGCTTCACTCCTTATTGTGTGTTCCAGCAACGTGGATACAAGCATTACATTTTGTTCATTTTGTTATACGCTGCTTCTGCTTCTTTTTTATCAAAGAAAGCAGTCTTTCCCAGCATATACGTTTTGTTGTGGTCGTGATGCTGCTGTGCTTTGATGTGAACCCCTCGTGAGGTAATTCCCACCATTTGCACATTGTCTTTTACAATTCCGCAATATACTTTTCCCGCATACTTCGGAATCAAGTAAACCTCTTTGCCGATGAACTCCGCTCCTGCGGCTTTCAAAGTTTTCAGTTTTTCGTCCATCGTTTTCACTCCTTTAAGACTTCTTCAGATAAGCGTTATCTACGATGCTCTGAAGCTCCCGTGCTGTCAGTCCAGCAAAATTGTCCATATCGAGCATTTCCTTTGTAATGCCCTTTTTCGTAAGCTGGTTCTGATAATAGCTCATATCCCCACTGTAATCGTATTCGTATGCCATATACATTCTCCTTTATTGGTTAAGGGCGATAGCGGTTGCCACCGCCCTGTTTGTTATTAAGCAGCTCTGAAAGCGGCTCTTTCGAGAAATTCTCTGCGGTTGATGTCCTTCAGGTCTCTTGCAAATTCAGTAATGGCATTCGCCATACCCCACTTGCTGTGACCGTCATACACGCCCTCAAAAAGCTGAAAAATCTTTTCGGTTTCCTTCTTGGAAGTGTTCAGCTTCTTGGCGATATAGTCTTCACGAAACTCTGCCTGCAAGGTTGCAATAGTAGCATCTTCGCTTGCCATACCAGTGATAAGAGCCTTGATGTCTTCCTGCTTTTCAGCAAGGAAAGCAATGCTCTCATTGAACTCTGCGGCAATATCTTTTTCGCCTCTGTGTACCTGACGGCAAATGGTAAACTCACGCATCGGAACAATCATACCATTGGTGCAAGCCAGACGATAAATACCGAGCTGAACCTTGAAAGAACTCTGTCCTACCATTGAGTTATCAATGAAGTAAGCAAAGAACAGGTCGCTGCCGTCATCCGTAATACGAAAAGGATTCTCTGCGTCAATCGCCCGCAAATGAAGTCTTTCGGGGGTGATAATTGCATTCTGGAAGCCCATATTTGCAATGGGAGAACCAGCGATGATTTCAACAACTTGATTGTCGTCGAAATAGGCATATTTATGGGAAACAATGCCGCATACCTTGCCGCCGAAACTTCTTTCAAAGAAATCGGGACGCTCTGCCTTGAAATACTCTTGCACTCTGTCTGCTACAATTGCATTTGCAAGAGTAGGATTAGTCGTTGCAACCTTTTTCACAAAAGGAGCGGGGAAGTCCACCGTCTTTCCCAGAGAAGCAAAGCCGAAATCGGAAAAGCGACTCATTTCATACATTCTGTTCTGGTTTTCGATTGTAATACGAATCGACTCTTCTGTGTCAGTGATTGCTGTCACTCTGTCGTATACCGTATCAAAACTGATTGTTTCGTGCTTTACGCTCAACATAATTACACTCACCTTTCGTTATTTTCATCAGATGAAGTCACGCCCACTGTCGTAAGTATAGGTGCTTCTTTTGGAGATTCTCTTCGCTTCCTTTGCGGCAGCCTTGTAACTTGTAAAAGCTGTTACGGGATACGGCTTTTCAGGTCGCCGCTCTTTTTGAATCAGCTTTCTGTAACCAGCTTCATCAAACTTTTGTACGAAAACCACTCTGTTGGTGTCGTCATACATCAACGCAAACTGCTCGTTCATTTCGTCACCACCTTTACTTCGTCGTGTTTTCCTTACAATATTATTATACCAGATTCGTGCATAAAAGTCAAGCGTTATTCCGTAGAATAATCGTTACTTTATTGTGTGCGTTTTGTACATTATCACAACAAATGTAGTGTAAGAATATAACAAAAGGCAGGACACGTTTTCCGCATCCCGCCTTTGAGTTTATGATTCTTTTTTGAAGGTAAAAGTCTGTTCCCCAAGCCTCATAGATTCCATAAAGCAGCGGATTGCTCGTGCCGCTTCTTTTTCTTCTTTGTACACGCCCATTCGGATAGTATTTCTGGTTGGGAACAGTTCAAAATGAATATGATAAAGAAACTCCCCGCTCTTTTGCTGAACTGGTTTTATCCGTATCATATACTCGCTGCTTTGACTGATATAGAGAAATTCCTCTTCTCCCTCTTCGTTAATGAACATCGTTTTCCTCGTCCTTTCTTCTCGCATCTTCAAAGCCTTGAACGAACGCTTTCAAGTGGTCATACTGGTCATCTTCTGCAAGCAGTTCTTTGATTTTCAGCATCAACTCATAAGCTTCGTGTGCAAGTCCTCTACGAGTGCTATAATAAACCATCTCGTGTATCCAAGACATTGCAATTATCAGCAAGCTGTATGTATAAGCCTGCTGGATGAAAGTGTAAGCCAAAGCAATGCTCAATGCAATGAACATTATAATTCTGATACCATCCATCAGCCTTCTTTGAAACGTAAGAGAGCAAATGCGGTCAGAATATTTTTCGGCAAGCTCCCGTGAAGAAAGATTATCCATTCGCTTCTGCTCCTTCATATTTCATCGCTCTGATAGCTTTGATTCTGCCTTTTACAGAAGCGTGAAATGCCGTATGTTTGCCAAAGGCTTCACACAATTCTCTGTCCTTAAATACGCAGGTGTATGGAACTTCAATTGTGCCAAGCTTTGTTTCCATCTTGAAAAGAGTTTCATCTTCGGTCTGACGAATCTTTCGGATAACGCCATCTACTACAGGGTTATCTTCGTTATGATAGAAATACACTTTCTCTCCTACGGTGAATCCCATATAGAACATAATCTCAATCATAGCATTTACTCCTTCCGTTAATTTTCCCAGTAAATAAATACTGCATCAGTCATATTGGTTTTTGCTTCTGAAGCAGAAGGATTTTGCTCCGTTTCAAAGCATTCACATTCTTCGGGATTTTCATAATGACCACAAAAATCTGCACAATGTTCGCAATCAGCATTTACGCAGAAGTCATCTCTTTCCCATTGACATTTGTTTTGGTTTTCCATCGTCCGCTCCTTAATTGATGAGAATGGTAATGTCATCTACAACAAAAACAGATTCGCCGCTTTCGTCAAATTCGGCTTCAATTTCCACGACCATTGTATGAGTAGTGTTTTGATAAACACGCTTGTCGCCGATGACTTCACCCTCGCCCATCAGTGCGATGAAAATATCCTTTGGCATACCACTGTAAATACCGCCATAATAGCTCGGAGAGAAGTCTTCCTGAATCCAGAAGCTGGAACAATGAATACCCTTCACAGTCAGTTCGGAAAATTCATATTCGTCAATTGTGTCCGTTCCGACAATTTCACCGTCTGCGTTTACCACTTCGACAGAAACCTGTGTACCACCTTCGCTGCCACTGTACATACCGCTGTAGAAATACAGCAAGCTGGTATCAATGCTGGTCACACCTGTGGCTTCGTGGAGCTGTGTTGCTGCCAGAAAAGTTTCCAGAGAAATATTGTCGATGTCTACTTCGTATCCATTCAGCGACATCACAGAAATATCAACCTCATCAGAGAGATTCTGCTTATCCAGCTTTGGTACAATCGGCTTTTCGGGAGCTTCTGTTGTCGGTTCTTCAGTTGCTGCTGTTGTTGTGGTAAGCTGTTCGTTATACACTTTGATTGCAGGAGTTGTAACTGCCTCTTCCTCGGAGCTGTTACCA
>JAZQBN010000143.1:0-10443 GCA_045545795.1 Oscillospiraceae bacterium | reverse complement strand
TTTTACCCATTTTTATTCTCCTTTCTTTTATTCAGTATATCACAAAAAATGATGGTAGACACTGGCTTTTTTAGTGTCTACCATCATTATATCATTTCACAAAATAATGAAATATACGGCTGTCTATTTATTATAGACATTGACAAACCAATTTTGGTATGGTATCATTATATCAAGATGAATACAAGTCAAGGAGGCATTTATGGACATATACGAAGCTGTGAACAAGATGAAAAATGAGCAGAAGAACATATTTGATCTTAATCTTCGTGTGACGTTTTATGCCCGTGTTTCCACCACCAAGGAGGAACAGGAAAACTCCATTGAAAATCAGATTATGTTCTTCACGGATTTTATAAAAAGCAACAAGAACTGGACTTATGTTGAGGGGTACGTTGACCGTGTACGAGGCGAAAATGCGGCTAACCGTATCAATTTTATGCGTATGATTGATGATGGCAAGGCTGGGGTTTTTGACCTTGTATTGACAAAGGAAGTTAGCCGTTTTGCCCGCAACACCATTGACAGCCTTACTTACACCCGTGAGCTTCTGCGTGCGGGAGTTGGAGTGTTCTTTCAGAATGACAACATCTGTACCATTGACACGGACAGCGAGCTTCGATTGACGATTATGTCAAGTATTGCGGCTGACGAGGTGCGCAAGCTTTCGGAGCGAGTACGCTGGGGTCAAAAGCGTGCTATTGAAAGCGGAAATGTTATGGGCAACAGCCGTATTTTCGGTTACGACAAGAAGAATTGCAGGCTGGTTATAAACGAAAGTGAAGCTGAAATGGTGCGGCTGATTTTTGAGGAGTACGCTACGGGAAAGTACAGCGTGCGGAAGATTGAGGATATTCTTTTCTGCAAGGGTTATCGTGGGCGAAACGGCACACGAATTCATCACAACACAATTTCGGGAATTATTCAGAATCCTAAGTACAAAGGTTTTTACTGCGGAAACAAGGTCAAGGTTATTGATTACCGCACCAAGGAACAGCGTTTTCTCCCTGAGGAAGATTGGGTTATGTACAAGGACGAAACGGGTGAGGTTGTTCCTGCGATTGTCAGCGAGGAGCTTTGGGACAAGTGCAATGAAATTTTCCGTGCGAGAAGTGCGACGGTGAAGTCCCGTGAGCATTCGCTGAAGGACAAGAGCGTTTTCACGGGGAAGATTTTCTGTGCGGCTGATGACAAGGCTTACTGGCGGACAAGCTACTCAAACAGCGTTTCTCAGGGAAAGCCTATTTATCAATGGATTTGCAGTGAGAAGAAGCGTATGGGTGCAAAGGCGTGTGCGTCGTTTTCAATTCTTGAAGCTGACCTGTACAAGATGCTTTCGGGGCACTTCAAGGACATTGCTGAAAACATTGAGGAGTATGTTGCTGACTTTCTGAAAATTTACCGTGAAACTGATACTTCGGCAAATGTTCAGCGTGAACTTGATGCGTTACGGACACGGCTTGACAAGGAAAAGGCTAAGCGAGAAAAGCTGCTTGATGCTTACACGGAAGGGCTTATTTCAAAGGCGGAATTCAAGGAGCGTAACGATGCTTCAAACATTACGATTAGTGAGCTTGAAGAAGATATTTATGCTGTTGAGAAAAAATCGATGGAGTCGGAAGATTACGTTAAGGAGCTTGAAAATATTGAGCGGTATTTCAAGGAGATGTACTCTCCTGACCGTGATATGACCCGTGAGGAAGTTGACGAGATGGTTGTGACGCTGATTGACAGGATAAATGTTATCCCTCGCAATAAGGAATGTATGAAGCTTGAAATCAAACTGAAAACCGGTGCAAACCACGATTACACCTACGTTCGCGGGCGTAGTAGCGACGGTTGTCGTTCGGGACACATCAGCAAGAAGATGATTGATGCTTACAAGCAGGGCGTTAATTCCTAACCGATAAACTGATATAAACAAATAATCCGAAGAAGAGTTTTTCTTCTTCGGATTTTGTTTTTCAAGCCTATAATGAAGCATCAATATAGCTTCTTACTAAATTCCAAAAGCCATCATAATCATTGTTTATTGCTAATTTATCATAAATAATATTGTAATTGTCCTCAAACTCGTCCAAAGACATTGCCTTTGCCTGACGCAATACATTCGCCTCATTGCTCGCACCGCAATTATCTAATGCACATAATATATCAGGTAATTGTTTTGATAAATTACCGAAAACGACTTCATTCAAGCCCTCCATTTGTATCTCGGAATCATAATCAATTATTAGAATTACGTCTCTTACAAACTGTGGATATTGGTCTAATATTTCTCTCACTTCATCTTCGAAATAAATATTTGCCATTGCTTGCAGAAAATCATCACCGCGCAAATTATTTTCAAGTGCCTTATCAATAAAATTCATCTAATAACCCTCCTCTAATTCCTAATCAATTATATCAATAATACATAACGAAAAGCGCTGTATGTTCAACATATTATTTTTCAATTATTTTAATTGCACACTTAACCCCGTCAACAGCTGCTGACATTATTCCGCCTGCGTAGCCTGCACCTTCGCCGCAGGGATAGAGGTTGCTGATAGATAGCGAGGTCATTTCGTCATTTCGTGTAATTCTTACGGGTGAAGATGTTCGGGTTTCGGGTGCGGTAAGAATGGCGTTTCTGTTGCCGAAGCATTTCATTTTCCGTGCAAACTGATTTAAACCGACACGCATTAAGTCCGTAACCTGTTTCGGAAACAACTCATTAAAGTTACACTCGGTTACTCCGATTGCATAGGTTGGGGTAACTTCTGCACCTTTAAGGCTTCCGCCGCCGTCAAGGAAGCTTCCGACTGTTGCGGCAGGTGCTTTATAATTTTCACCTGCAAGCTGATATGCTTTTCGTTCGATGCTTCGTGCAAAGGCTACTCCATCAAGAGGATTACTGCCGAAATCATCTGTTGAAACTGAAACAACAAGTGCGGCATTTGCATTTTCACCGTCACGGGCAAACTCGCTCATTCCGTTTGTTACTACTGTTTCATATTCACTTGATGAGGGCACGACAGTTCCGCCGGGACACATACAGAAAGTATACACAGCACGTTCTCCCTGACGGTAAGAAAGCTGATATTCGCCCTGCGGAAGATTGGGATTATTCCAATGTTTGCCGTAAAGCGAACAATTGACGTCCTCCTGCTTATATTCAATTCTTGCACCAACAGAAAAGGGCTTCGGTTCAAGGAAAATCTTTTTATTGTACAGCATTTCAAAGGTATCTCTTGCACTGTGTCCGATTGCAAGGATAAGATAGTCACAAGGGATTACGTCCGTCCCGTTAATGGTTACGGATTTGATTTTTCCGTTTTCAGCTTCAAAGTCGGTAAGCGTTGACTTAAAGCGTACTTCGCCGCCAAGCTCAATAATTTTCTCACGGATATTTTTTACAACGTTACGAAGCTTATCTGTACCTATATGAGGTTTGGCTTTTATGAGAATTTCCTCAGGTGCACCGAATTCCTCTAACTTTTCAAGGACATAGCGGCAAAGAGGGTCTTTTATTCTTGTGGTAAGCTTGCCATCGGAAAAAGTTCCTGCTCCGCCCTCTCCGAACTGCACATTTGTGCACGGGTCAAGCTTTGCATTTTTCCAGAAATTATTTACTGCCTCTACCCTCTCATCAATGCTTGCACCGCGTTCGATTACAATAGGTTCATAACCGTACTCTGCAAGGGTAAGTGCCGCAAACATTCCCGCAGGTCCGAAGCCTGCAATTACAACACGTTGTTTGTTTATACGGATTGATTTATCGGGCATAACATTCTGCTGTTTGACCATTGAACAGAATGGATATTTATCACACAGACGCTTTTCGGCATTTTCGCTTTCAAGCTCAATCCACACGGATGACACAAGCTTTATGTTGGAATTATCGCGTGCGTCAAGTGATGTTTTGTGCACGCCGACTCTTTTTGCATCAACAGGCTTTATTCCTATTTTTTTCAGTGCCGTGTCGGTTATTTCCTTATGGACTGCGGTTACAGCTGTTTTTATCTGTGAAATTATTACCGCCATATTTACCTCATTTCTCAAAGCAAGGCGGAAAAGCATATCTTTTCCGCCTTGTTATCAGTTTTCTTCCTTTGCTGTAATCTGTATTGTTGCCATTGGTGACAGAACACCCTCTGAACCTATACACCACACGTCATCATATGCAGGTATACTGAACGTTACGGGTAACTTGCAGTATCCTTCTTCGATATTGAAGCTGTTAAGCATATCAATCTGTGCAATTACATCAATATATGTCAGCTGCTCCAAGCTCTCCTCAGGACCAATAAAGATAGGTGTTACACCTGAGGTTACAATCTTGAAATCGAACTGTGCAGGTGCATTAATCAGCTGGATTGACGGATTGGTAATATGAATTGGACGCACTGCAAGTCCTTCGGACGGGCACTTTACAGTGATTGTTCCCACGTCATTCCAATCCTGATAATTTTCAAGCAGAAAATCAGCTGTTGCAAAGTTAAATTCCTTACCTGCATCCACCTCACGCATATCAATTGTACCTATATCCATTGTGTCACGTTCAACTGCGTTTTCGTCGGCAACGGCTACCACAAGTTCATCAATGGAAAATTCAAGCTTTTCCTTGAACTTTTCCACATCAAAGCTTGCTGGTGCATTTGTAATACGGACGTCAAGCTTTACAGTCTGTCTTGCATAAACAGGGATATGAACTGTAAAGTCGGTTTTATTATACGTCAGCTGTGTATTTTCATCTGAAATTTCCATTGTATTGTTATATAGCTTAATGGTATCTGTCTTGAAATCAGTTGTAGCTTTAAGCACGGTATCCTCACGGATTACTACCGCTGCCTGTGTTATTTCATCAACGGTAGTTGCTGGTCCTGTTATGTTTACTTTATTGGGAACAACAGCAATATCATCACTGTCTCCCATAATATAGCCTTCTGCGGCATAAATGCCTGAAATTTCAGGGCTGACAGGAATTTCCTTGGTAATAATCCTGTCAAAGCCTACACTTACAACAGCAGGCTCAATCTTTGTCACTTCAAACTCTTTGTCAGACAGGCTCTCAATTTCAAGCGGAAGATTGTATTCCATAGCGTACATTACATTTTCGGCAGACGCTACTGCTACAAGGTCTTCCGTTTTGATATTTCCGACCTCACCTCTGTTGCCTGTAAGGTAAACCGTTACCGTCTCAACAGACTGGCTCATTGCCTGATATCCGCTTGCTTCCGCATAAGTTCCCTCAAGTGCAATCTGTATCGGAACATTGAACACAATCTCGTTGATAATCGGATATTCATTTACAGAAATAACAAACCATATTGCTATTGCGGCGATGATTGAGGTTATTTTTATTACAACATCTTTTTCGAATAATCCGGAGAAAAAGCTGCTGATTTTTTTCAAAATATTTTTTATTGCACCCAAAAAGTCCATTTTTACGCTGTTTCCTCCACTCAGATTTTATCTGTAAATTTCTTCTTTCTGAAAAAGCTGTTGTTCTCCTTATTTTCGCCGTTTTCACCGTTATTCTTCGGAGGTCTGACTGTTTTCTGAGGTTTTTCAGGGAGAAGCTTTGTTCTTAAAATCTTTTTAAGAGCATCCCTTGTAAGCGGTCTTTCAAGATTTCCGTTTTCAGCAAGCGAAATTGTGCCTGTTTCTTCGGAAACAACTATTACAAGTGCATCTGAGTTTTCGCTCATACCGATTGCGGCACGGTGTCTTGAACCGAGTGCTTTATTGATTGTTTCCTCCTTCTGCGGCTTTGGCAGGAAGCAGGCAGCCGCAAGCACCATACCGTCACGCATTATTACCGCACCATCGTGAAGCGGCGTTTTAGGATAAAAGATGTTGCCGAAAAGCTCCTTTGAAGGTGCAGCGTTAAGTACAGTACCCGTATCAATCTGCTCACCCAGCTTGGACTCACGCTCTATAACAATAAGAGCACCTGTTGTAGTTGCGGACAAATCTTCAACCGAGTCGCAGATTGCATCGATTGCGATATTCCATTTCTGAGAAACCGCATCCACCGTTTCAGCTGTAAATGAAGAAAACACAGGCAGCTTTGAAACTCGTGAATGTCCCATTTTTTCAAGTGAACGGCGAAGCTCCGGCTGAAAAAGTACCACAACTGCAAGCAGACCGATATCAAGAATACGTCTGATAAGAAAAGCCATAGCCTTCATTTCAACTGCGTCCATAATGAAATATGCGATAAAAATAACGATAATACCTCGGATAAGACCGCCTGCACGGGTTTCCTTGACAAAGGTAAAGCCCTTATAAATCAACACGGAAAGCACAGCTATATCAATTACATCCCAGAAGCCAATCGGCAGTATACTTCTTATCAGGGAACTCATTCTATATAAAAAGTCCATTTATCAGACCATTCCTTTCGGCAAACATATATTATTATTGTAGCATTATTTTCCGATTTTTTCAATACCCCTGCACAACTTTTTTGTCAGTGTCCCGAAAGTTTTCACACATTATAAACCTGCTTGAAATTACCGATTAAAGCACAAGGGTACCAACCTAAAAGCTGATACCCTTGAAATTTTACTTTTTACCTGACGTTACAAGCTCTTTTTCTGCATTTTCCGAAGCATTCAAGCCTGCACCGATTGCTCTGCCTGTGAGAACACTTCCAACAAGGTCTTTGAGGGAAATTCCCATTCCGTCAAGCAGACCATTGGAAATCTGTGTTGTGGAGGTTGTAATATCCTCAACCATTTTTGCTGTATTTCCGTCACCGTACATCGTAATGGAGTCAATATTTGAAAGCGGCTCTGCAACAGCCTTTGCAATATCGGGAAGCTTTTCGAAATACATCTGGAGAATAGCGGCTTCCTGCATCTTCTGCATAGCCTCAGCCTTCTTGTCAAGACCCTCTGCTTCCGCAAGTGCCTTTGCTCTTACAGCTTCCGCTTCGGCGATACCCTTTGCACGGATACCCTCAGCCTCCTGCTCAGCGGCAAACTTTGCTGCTTCAGCCTTTGCACGCTGTGCCTTAGCTTCCTGCTCTGCACGATAATAGAGGGCTTCAGCATCACGCTGCTGAACCGCAAGCTCAGCTTCCGCGTTCTGGATGTCCTCATACTTCTTAGCTTCGGCTTCCTTCTGACGTGTATAAAGGTCAGCGTCGGCACGCTGCTGCTGTTCAAACTTCTTAGCTTCAGCCTGTTTTCTTACTTCTGCATCAAGACGGCGTTCCTGAATAGCGATTTTCTGAGTTTCAAGTTCAACTTCCTTTTCCTGACGGGCAATATTAGCGTTAGCTGTTGTAATTTCAATCTGCTTACGCTGTTCCTCTTCCTGAATACGGTAAGCTGCATCTGCTTCAGCCTGCTTGATATCGGACATTTTCTTGAGTTCGGCCTTCTTGATTGCGAGGTCATTATTCTTCTGAGCAATTTCAAGATTTGCGGCAATTTTTGCGTCATTTGCCTGCTTATCCGCCTCAGCCTGTGCAACTGCAACATCACGTTCAGCATTTGCTTTAGCGATGGAAGCGTCCTTCTGAATTTTGGAAATATTATCAATACCGAGGTTGTCGATTACGCCCTGAGAGTCTGTGAAATTCTGAACGTTGAAAGATACAACATCAAGACCCATTTTTGCAAGGTCGGGAGCAGCATTTTCCTTAACTCTGTCGGCAAACTGCTGACGGTTGGAAACCATATCACGCAGCTCCATTGTACCAACGATTTCACGCATATTACCCTCAAGAACTTCTCTTGCAACGGTAATTATGTATGCTTTTTCACGGTTAAGGAAGTTCTGCTGTGCAAGTTCAATTCCGTCCTCGCTGAGGGAAACCTTTACGTTTACGACAGCGTCAACCATAATGTTGATATAGTCGGCAGTAGGAACTGCCGAGGCTGTTTTAACGTCAACAGACATAAGACTTAAATCCAGCTTATCGAGTCGCTCAAAGAACGGAATTTTTACCGATGCCTTACCGATAACAACTCTTGCCTTTTTGCCGATACCCGAAATGATGTAAGCCTTATCAGGCGGAGCTTTGACATAACCTGAGGCAATGATTGCAAGCACAGCAATTACCGCAATGATTATGCCGATTAATCCAAGATGTTCCATAATAAAATCCATAACCATAACCACCTTTACTTATTTTGCGACAAATATTGTCAATACAATATTAACACATTACCTTATTAATGTCAATAAAAATGTGTACCGAAATAAATATCGGTACACATTTTAACATCATTAACAGCAGCCCTGCTTCTTTACAAAAGACATACAGTCTGTGCACTCAGGAACTGTTGGGTTCTTTTCGTGTGTGCCTACCTGAATGCAGTCAAGTGTGCAGTAGTGTTCGCTGTCCATATTGTACTTGCAGGATGTTACATCGCACTTAATAGATGGGTTCTTCATTTTTCATTTCTCCTTTTTTTCGGAAAACAAAACCGCAGACACGGAGCTTTTTCCCATATCCGAGGTCTGATTTTTCCTTACGGATTTTCCGCTGCTTTAAGCGGTAATGTTATTATATGCGTCCTGTACAGATAAATGCTATGGAATTTTTGGTATAAAAAATATGTATATTTTGCATAAAAAGCATCTTGAAATAAGAGAGTTTATATGTTATAATATTCTTTACAAAAATTATCGAAAGGAGCGATGTTATGGATTTTTATCTCCCTCAAAGCGTCAGCATGATTATTGACAAGCTTGAATATAACGGTTTTGAAGCTTACATTGTCGGCGGCTGCGTTCGTGATTCTATTCTCGGCAAGAAGCCAAATGACTATGACATCGCAACATCTGCTTCACCGCAGGAAGTGAAGAAGTGTCTTTACGGCTATAAAACCATTGACACGGGTATAAAGCACGGCACTGTTACAGTTGTTGTAAACGGTGAAAACATCGAAGTTACCACATTCAGAATTGACGGTGCTTATGAGGACAACAGACACCCAAAGGATATCGAATTTTCATCGGATATTGTTGACGACCTGTCAAGACGGGATTTTACTATAAATGCTATGGCTTACAATCCGAGGACGGGGCTGATTGACAGCTTCGGTGCACAGAAGGACTTGTTCAACCGCAGAATTGCCTGTGTTGGTGAGCCGTCTGTACGTTTCAGCGAGGACGCTCTCAGAATTATGCGTGCACTGAGATTTTCTTCTCAGCTTGGCTTTGAAATTGAAAAGACTACAGCAATTGCTATTCACGATATGAAGCATTTACTTAACAACATTTCAAAGGAAAGAATTGCCAAAGAACTTGAACTGCTTTTAAACGGTATTGCTCCGTGTGATGTACTTACGGAATTTGCTGATGTTTTTGAGGTTATTATCCCCGAAATCGGTCCTTGTATCGGTTTCAACCAGCATAACCGCTATCACATTTACGATGTGTGGACTCATACTGCGGAGGCGATTGAACACGCAAAACCTTTAGCTTATGTTCGTCTCGCACTTATGCTGCACGACATTGCAAAGCCGCTTTGTTTCCGTCTTGATGACGAAGGCAACGGTCATTTTTTCAATCACGAAAAGCAAAGTGCGGAGCTTGCGGAGGTTATTCTCCGTGATTTGCATTTTTCAAACGAAACAATTGAAAAAGTATGCACGCTTATAAAGTATCATTACGTTACACCTGTTGATGATTATAAGGTTGTACGCAGACTTATTGCTACAGTTGGTGAGGAATTATTCCCGCTCCTGCTGGAGGTTATGCGTGGCGATAACCGTGCAAAGCAGAGCTTCTGCTTTGAAAGGGTTCAGACTGTTGACGCAATGCAGGTCAAGGGATACGAAATAATGCTGCAAAATCAATGTCTTAAGGTTACGGACCTTGCAGTAAACGGAAATGATATGATTGACCTTGGTTTTACAGGTAAAGAAATCGGAGGCGTGCTTGACGAAATGCTTGACAATGTCATTGACGAAAAGCTTGAAAACGAACGTGAAAAGCTGCTGGATTTTGCACGTTCAAAAAAGTTATAAAAAATTTCAGATTTGCTATTGACAAATTTATAGTTGTGTGGTAAAATATATAAGTCGCTGGATAACAAGCGGCTTCTTGGAGAGGTGTCCGAGTGGTTTAAGGAGCTGGTCTTGAAAACCAGTGATACGGCAACGTACCGTGGGTTCGAATCCCACCCTCTCCGCCATTCAATTTTAAACAAATATTTTTGATTTGGTTACCATTATGCAGAAGTACTCAAGTGGTGACGAGGCGCCCCTGCTAAGGGCGTAGGTCGGGTAACCGGCGCGAGGGTTCAAATCCCTCCTTCTGCGCCAAAGAGCATCATCGTTTGATGATGCTCTTTTTGTTGTATAGTTAAACCCCCAGTTTTACTGGGGGTTCAGAGCTTATAGCTATGGACAAAAACCTCCTTGCGAATTATAATAAAAGCAGGTTTGCCGACCGCAATTAAAATAATGACAAGGAGGAAATGTCAATGAATGACAT
>JAZQBN010000142.1:0-59671 GCA_045545795.1 Oscillospiraceae bacterium | reverse complement strand
TCGGCTTCATATTCCTTGAATTTCTTGTCGCAGGAAGCAAGCAGACTGCGATACTCCTGCGCCGTCATACTCGAATCCAAATCACCGCCGCTCGGTACATAACGTGAGAAGGCAAATACATTTGCGCCCGCTTCTACAACCACGTCGATAATACCTGTGATTTCATCCATATTTGTCTTGGAAACCGTCGTCATAATCACAGAGCGAATACCCGCTTTGTTGATACACTTTATCTTTTCGAGCGTGCAGTCATATGAGCCGGGCTTACGAAACCAATCGTGTGTTTCACGTAAGCCGTCGAGCGAGAGCTGATACCTTTCGCAGCCGAACCACTTTAATTCACGGCACACTTGGTCGTTTAGGTGGAACGGATTGCCGAGAATCGTGAATTTAATGTCGTGATCGTGAAACAGCTCCAGTAGCCGCCAGAAGTCAGGATGCAAAATCGGATCGCCGCCCGTCAGATAAAAGTACGGCGTGCGTCTGAACACCTCGCAAAAATCAAGGCAGTTGTAGAAGGTGTCCTGCATCTGCTCCCACGTCATTGATTTCAAACAGGCGTGTTTGCCGTCAGAGAAGATATAGCAGTGCTTGCAGCGTTGGTCGCACTCGTCTGTGATATGCCATTGAAAAGAAAAATACGGTTTACTCATAATACTAACCTCGCATATATAAACAGCTTTTGCTGATAATTACATAATCGCCCTCCGAAAGCTCAGAGGGCATTACGGACAAAATTATTTGTCTCCTGCGCCGCAGGCTGAACCGCAAGCGGAAACCTTTTCGGCAGTGCCGCAGGCAGAAGCCTTCTCCGCAGTACCGCAAGCCGAAGCCTTTTCAGCAGTTCCGCAAGCAGAAGATTTACCGCCCTTTGTCCAAGAAGCAATGTTGGATAATGCCATAATCGTTCTCCTTTCGTTTATTTGCAGCGTTTTATAGCTTACAAGTTTATTTTACAGTACGGAGAACGTAGCAACAAGTACGCACTTTTCTATTACCAAGTCACCTTTTTGTAACTACTCGACAAGCACATCACTATCTGATATAATATAAAAAACACAAGTAATATCATTTTAGAAACTATTGGAGGTGCGTTATGAAAACCAAAGCCGAATTACCCGATTGTCCCGTCGCAACAACCGTGAGCTTAATTGGAAGCAAATGGAAGCTGCTGATTCTGCGTAATCTTCTCGTCAGACCGTGGCGGTTCAATGAGCTGCGCAAAAGCCTTGACGGAATCAGCCAGAAGGTGCTGACCGACAGCCTGCGTTCGATGGAGGATGACGGTATCATTACACGCACCGTTTATCCCGAAGTGCCACCGAGAGTGGAATACGCGCTCAGCGACTTAGGTGAAAGTATGCGCCCAATCATCAAGTCTATGGAAGATTTTGGACTTGATTATAAAAACCAAATTAATCAATCATAGGCAACCTTTTACAATCAAAGGTTGCCTATGATTTTGTATGGTTCTCTTTTAATTGGGAAAACAACAAATTGACCGGTCTATGTTATGATAAAAAAATATGAAATAAGCAGGCAATAAATTCTGCCTGCTTATTTCATATCATCTAATTTATACTACTTTCTTCAAGT
This sequence comes from Oscillospiraceae bacterium, assembly GCA_045545795.1. Lineage (GTDB taxonomy): Bacteria > Bacillota > Clostridia > Oscillospirales > Ruminococcaceae > RGIG8773. The sequence goes on along the minus strand of JAZQBN010000142.1, from coordinate 58,075 downwards.
AGTTATCAAGGCTTTGAAATTCTTGTTTCTTCATTTCTTTGGTAGCATCAGTGTAGATATTCATTGTAGTTGAAATATCTTGATGTCCCAAAGTATCTTGTATCACTTTGACATTGATACCCGCTTCACACATTCGTGTAGAAAAAGTGTGTCGAAGCGAATGACAAGAAAAGTGCGGAAGCAAAACTGTTGCATTTTCATCATTAAGCAAAACCTCATCGTTGCAATCTCTGATTATTCTTCTTATTGCCTTGTTGAGTGTTCCTTGATGTTGCGTTTTACCGTTGCGATTCACAAAGATGAAATCTGAGTATCCATCAATAACGGCTGAACACTTAATGCCTGTTTTTTCCTGATTTGCTTTTTCCATCAGAAAGGCTTCCTTAACAGATTCAATCATTGGTATTTTGCGGTTGCTTGCTTTTGTTTTGGGTGTGTTGATATTGAAGTAGCACCCATTCAACTCAACTTCGTGCCTATGGCAGTAATATACCAAAGTATGGTTAATATCAATAACACCATTATCAAGGTCAATATCGCACCATCTTAATCCTGTTATTTCTCCAACTCTCATACCTGTGCCGAGCATAACAGCAAAAATGGGATACCAATGAGAATAGGTTTCATTATTGCGTAGGTAGTTAAGAAAAAGCTCTTGTTCAGCTATAGATAGCGCACGTCTTTTCTCAGTTTTAAAAGCGTGCGATTGCTTCAACTCTTTCAAAGCCTTATCAGAAGGGTTGCTACGAATATATTTATCGTCTACAGCCATATCCAACACTTGATGAAGGACATTATGAATACTGTCTATTGTAGAAGCCTGTAAACATCTTTGATCCGCAAGATAGTTATAGAAAATCTTTACATCAGACTTTTTTAAGGTCTGAATTCTTTTCTTACCAAAAGACGGACGTACAAAAGTGTTATACATATACTTGTAGTTTTCAAAGGTGTTATCCTTTATTCCTCTTTTAAGCTGTACCCACAAGTCGTACAACTCATTTATAATAACATAGCGAGCTTCGACCTTTATCCCTTCATTGGTATCAGTGTCTATCTCTTTTTCTTTGGCTCTGAGGTCATCTAAATCTCTTGCGTAAACCTCGTGGCGCTTACCTTTTCCATCTGTCCAACGGTAAGCATAAGTACCATTAGTGCGCTGGTATTCTCCTTTCTTCAAAACAATCCTATGTGAATCTTTTCGTTTGGTAGCCATAATTTTTATACCTCCTTTTTAATAGCTATCGGGCGTTACCGTGATGACATTGTATCTCAGTAACGCCCTTTTACCAATGATGCGATTTTCTTTATCGCAGGCTTGACAGCACCTTATATTGAAAACGCTTCTCTGATGTATTCATCTAACATTTCACGCTTTATAAGGCGCTTACTACCTATCCATAAAACAAAGTTACAATCTTCTTTGTCCGTAAGAGTTCGTAGCTTGTTTTTTCCGATACCTGAATAAGCAGCGGCTTCATCTAATGTCAGCGTTGATTTTTCCCAGACAGGAACTTCAATTCTTTTGGCAGGGATAGCAGCATTTTCATTATCCATTTTTCTCTCTCCTCGGCTTCTCAAAGACGAAGTAGTCATAGCCAAAGCCCTGACATTGGTCACACCTATCCTTGATATTGGTCAGCGGATCAACTCGCTTCACAATCAGCTCCGGCACATATTTGTACTTGTTCAAGCAGCTCGGACACAGACACCGGATATTAGCCTTGTTATATCGGGTGTAGTCCCAATATCCGTACAGCTTCATTAAGCCGTTATGAATGCGGCGCAAGACGTTGTCGTCGTTGATATGACCTACATAATTGACTAACTGCTCCTTGTTCACAGCTCTCTGCTGTTCGAGCATAATCATTGAAGGATCAGTCAGCCCATACTTATCCTCTATCAAGATGTGTGAGGGAAGAAAGGTCTTTTTAATGGCGGTGGTAATAGCCGCCACCATAATGGTAGGTGCTTTGAGATTGAAGTTATCTGCCTGCAAAACTACAACAGGTCTGTATCCATTTTGTGTTGAGCGTTCATTTTCGCCATAATCATAAAGGTAAATGTCGCCCCTTTTGATTTTTCTTTCAATTTTTTTGTTCATAATGATTCCTCTTTTCTTGAGTATTTATGAGAGAATTATTACCCTCTCACTTGTACCCACTGAGCGAGGTCATTTTTGAAGTAAACTATCAAAAAAAGTTTGAATTTTTTTAATTGCGCTATCTATTGAATATTTTACGGCTCTTGGTGAACAACCAACTTTATCACCTATTTCCGTCAATGTCTTATCATTATAAAAGTAATCAATTAAACGATCCCTTTCCTTATCGGTCAACTGTTTTATCGCTTCTTTCAATTCATAGTTCTCTATCCATTGTTCAACGAAATCAGGAACATATATCTCCTTATGATGTGTTTCAGTATCACTATCATTAAAACCGAAAACACTCTCACTTCGGATACTTCTCATTTCATATTTTTTATTGTTATTCCTATAATCACGCCTTACATCAAGAAAAGATATATCCAAAACTAAAAATGGCGAATATGATCTTGCTTGTTCGGGAAAACGTGTTTCAATCTCTTTTTGAGAAAGACTGCTCACGATAGCATATTTTTCAATTCCCGTGTAACCGGGATATTCGTATTTTAATTCAATAACTGTACATTCTTGATTAAACTGCTCCTCAATAGCAGAAATATCATTTTTTAACATTTACCGTAATCTCCTTTGAATTTTGAATTTGGTTGAATCAAAATCCAAAGGCTACGGATATTTAGCGATTAATGATTGCCATTTTAGCAAAAACATTTGACGTCCTTTCCGCCGTAAGCAGTCAGGACGAGCATAAAACAGGGTTAGTGCCAATCGGCACCAACCCTTGTAATTTTGAGTATACAAAGGAAAGGGTACCGATTTTGCTTTTGACCTTTTCGGTCAGTATTGCAATATCTGTATCCTCGCCCTGATGTACACTCAGGCTTGAATATATTTTTAAATGGTGGATTTGCTAAAAAAATCTCTACTTACCACCAACAGTAAAGATGTTACAAATACCCATAAAAACTTTGGGTAATTTTGTCAGTCGAAAATTCTCAAAAACTCAGCTATTATCAGTGATTTAGTCAAATTTCCTCGCTTTCTATACTACTACAAATTGGAAAAATATTTTGCCGAACTATGGTTGCGTTTACCGCAGTATATTGTCGAATGAAAAAAGATAGGTTCTGAAAAATGTAAAAAAGCTCAAAAAACAACTAAAATTCTATAATTGTCACATTGAATCAAGCGTGTTTTGCTATATGGGAGATGTCATATATCGTGAAATAAACCGCTAATTCTAACACTGTTATGTCAGCACAGCACATTGTCTGTACGCCCTGAATCGTATATGTAAAAGCAAAAAAACCGACACGAACATTTCTAAAATCTCTGATTACAGAAACTTTGGAAACACTCGTGTCGGCTTAATTCATCTTGATTAAACTCAATCATAGAGTTTTATTTTGTTGTAGAGGCGAAAACCTCGCATTTGGGTTTTCTGCTTAATTTCGATTTGATGTCAGGATCATCAGCTCAATTAGCTTACTCATAGGGATAGTTTCATATTTGTCCTTGTTGCTCTTTTTAACTTTCAGCGCAGGTTCTCCCGTATCCGTTCTGACACACTCACCAAGCGTAATTCTTTCTTTCGGCGTTTTTATCAAATTAGTTTTCTTCACTGCTTTACTTCCTTCCATACTAACTTCATTCAATCACATAATTTGATACATATTCAATTGAAAGTAAAACTACACTTTTTTTAATCAACTCCTAAAAAACTATATTTCAAACCTTGCACGGGGCAGCAAGGAGAGATTATTTCGTTTTAGAACGATTGTTCGATTGCGTTCTCTATTATATCTCTGTTTAAAAATTTTGTCAAGGTCTTTTTTTCACAAAACTTGAAAATGTATCTCACAAAAACAAAGCCCTCCAAGCACAAAGTGCCGGAAGGCAAAAAATAAATGGTCGCATTATGATTATCCAATGAGAGATAAATGTAATTATCTTAAACTCATATCTATGGGTAACCACATTTCATAGTGCCGTTTATACTTTTCGGATTTTGGATAGAGGTAATATACTTCAATCTCATAATCGTCAGTTTGCGTATAGCCTGAATCTGGCAGCCAGCAATCAAATATCTGCTCTCGGAGTTTTGGAAGAACATCACCTGCGAAACCACCAAAGTCAGTTGAAAAGACAGCATATTTGCCCGACGGGATTGTAATGCTTGCAAGGGACGGATTATCATCTATCTCATTAGCTTTCTTTGCTATGGAATAAATACCATTATTCCAAATGCCATACCAAACTCCCTCAACTGTTTTGCAAACCTGATTTTGGACATCATCGTGCTGATTTGACCACATAATATGTTCCTGTTCAAAACGGTCAGCAGCTTTTCCTATAAATTGTTTGGAAATTCCTTTCAACTTGACTTCATCCATATCTACAATCTTGAAGTTTAACTCACTTGCGCCCTTAATGGCAACATAGAACGACACTGGTGGATAAACCTTTAATGACGTGTCTGAACTAACTTCCGTTGGCAATATTCCGTGCTGTTTTGCAAACGCTCTTGTAAAAGAATCGGCGTTGCTATATCCGTATTTAACAGCAAGGTCGATAATCTTTTCTTGATCCTTTAACAACTCATACGCAGCAAGCGTTAGCCTGCGTTTGCGGATATACTCGCTGACTGACATATTTGTCATATAGCTAAAAAAGCGTTTGAATTTATCATAGGGACAAAGGGCAATTTCTGCGATCTTATTTGTGTCAATCTCACCACACAGATTGTTCTCAATATATGCAATAGCGTTGTTAAACTGTTTTATAACATCCATAATGTTTACCTCCTGATAATATAATATCAGGATTTTTCTTTTGCTGCCCGACTTTTTATGGACAAGATAATTTTATAATGTGAATTTTTCAAATTTAGCATTCATAAGAACATATTTGAAGAATTCTTCGTTTGTCATATCCTGAAAATATGTTTTTAATACTCTGCATACGCCGCCGTGACACAGTAGTAAAATGTTTTTATCTTCATATTTTTCTTTTAATTCTTCAATCATCGGGTACACTCTTGAAGCAACCTGCATCATAGATTCTCCATTCGGATATCGATATGCAAAATTACGTTTGTTTGTGAGGAAATCAGGATTCTGTCGGTCTACACCTTCATAGATTCCATAATCCTGCTCAATTAAACGATCATCAATCACAACAGGCGTATTACAAATTTCAGAAATGATTTTACTTGTTTGTGTCGCTCTCTTTAACGGAGAACTGATTATCAAATCTATGCTTTCTGTCGCCAATTTTTCGGCAAGAATTTTGGCTTGGTCTTTTCCGTTTTCGGTTAAGTCAATATCTGTTCTTCCGCAAACTCGATGATTCTTGTTCCATTCTGTTTCACCGTGTCTGGCAATGTAAATGTTCATTTTAATCTCCCATAAGCATTTCTAATTACTCCGCCCGAAAGAAGATGTTTCTTCATATTCCTTTGCAAAGATGTGTCTTCGGGAAGAATAGCATAATCAGTTGTTTTTGTATTATACAACCATTCAATAAAATCTGTACCAACTTCGCCTTCATCAAATATCTCAAAGCGGTTTTGATAATTCAGTATATTTGAGCTTTCGTTTAACATTCCTTTGAGCTGACTATCCAAAAGCCAAGAATGGCAACGGTATTCAGCATTTGACAGTTCAGGATAATTTGTAGCGAAAAACTGCCTTGCTCTTGCTAAAGAAACATCAATCGCAGAAGGCGAAAAATCAACGTCTGACGGAATATGAATTCCAATGACAATATCCCCGTCAATATGCTTCATTTCATATTCTAACTCACCAATTCTGAACAGGTGACAGCCTGCTTGACGAGTCGTCCACCAATAGCGGTCAAAATACAACTTGCCTGTCATACGATAGGTTTCATCAATAAAGCGAGTGTAGCACTTCATTGTGGCAAAGTAAATCTCGTCGCTGATACCTTTGCCCTTATAGACCTCGTACACATCAGCAGACGCTTTCAGCATACAAGCAAGTATTTTTATATTATCCTCATCTGCACCGAGTATTGCTTGCAGTTCAGACAATGCTTCAGACATCTTTTCATAATCGCTAAACAACATAAGTTGTTTAGCTACAGAACTGAAATCAAAACCATTTGCAAACTCAATGACACGAGATTTAATTATAGACTGTAATTTTATTTTTTCACATAACATAAAAATATCCATATCGAGGATCACCAAACAACTACACCTTTTTCAAAATATCCAAGCTGTGATTTGTAGCACCTATCAAATCCTGTCTTTCACAAGTTGCGAAATGATAGGATAGCCATTTCGCAAAAGTTTCATCGTCAAATTCTTCGAGATAATCACGGATATATCTACTTGCGCCGTCAGTTGCAACGAGCTTGATACGCTCAACGGGAACGGTTGCGTTTAAGCGTTCTATATCCTCTATGCGTACCATTTCAAATAGATCTTTCGGCTCGCTAACACATTTCCAATCGTCGGTAATCATATTCAAATCCATCACCGATTTCAGTTGATTACAACCAAAAACATACTGAATTACCGTCGCTTCATTCATACAATAGGCTACCAAGATATGACCGCCCGGCTTTGTGATTCTAACCGCTTGTATGAGGGCAGTAATTTTATCTTCTTCGGAATACAAATGATACATCGGTCCGAGCAGGAGCGTAACATCATAGGTGTTATCCTCCAGCATATTTAAATCAAGCGCATTGCCGAGAAAGGTCTTGATGTTCTCACTGCCGTCGAGTTTTCTATTGAGAATATCAAGATTATGTTGCACCAATTCCACAGCGGTAACGTCATATCCCTCTTTGGCGAGGGTAACGCTGTATCTGCCGGTACCTGCGCCGATTTCCACAATTTTGCAATCTGCGGTCAACAGCGGATCTAAATATCTGCGTGTTGTAAGATATTCTACTCTGCCGAGACAGTTATTTTCAAGCCGTCCATCCTCGTCATATTCGTTATAAAAGTTTTCTAAGAATGTATTATTACTCATTGATTAACCTCATATTCTTATCGCCTTGATTTCTATACCTAATACCCCATACTTTTCCTGTTGTTCGGGAGTATAGTATAAATTCATATCTTCCGGTTTAGCGGTTGTAATATCCGATTCTGTGTATCCACATTTCAGTAAAGGTAGTTTCTGATACAATTCAGCGAAGGAATCAAATTTATGTAAAGCGATTACTTCTGCGGTCAGCTTTTCTCCGGTTTCGGTTTGTGAAAACTCAATCATATCGCCGACTTTTATTTTCTGTCGTTTTTCATCATTCAAGCGCAATTCAATAGTTTTTTTACCACTGCATATCATTTCAAACGGGTCGGGATTAAGCTTCATTTTGTGTGTCATATATCATTTTCCCCTCACTGGTTTATTATTTTATCTCTTGATACTCGCCTGTTATTTCTATCGGATTCCCGTCAGGATCTGCAAAAGTAAAATACCAATAAGGCGCAAATACATTGAGATATCGAATCGGTGTTATTTTCTCTGCGATTCCCAAGCTGATGATTCGGTCATACTCTTTCTGTAAATCAGACACAACTATATTGATAAAAGCCTTTCGGCTGTTTTCGCTGTCTACTATTGAAACTGTGTCATCATAAATCGGAAAAGATTCACCCTTCTTTTCAATCTGTTCGGGGTGTTTAGCATCGTAATATCCATTCAGCAAACAAATATTCAGACCATCATTATTAAAAACGGCAAAGCGTTCACCATTTGTTTCGCTGACTTGCATATCTAACACCTTTTTATAAAAATCAAGACTGCGCTGAAAGTCTTTTACTACCAAATAAATCATTCCGTATCTCATTTTCTTATCCTTTCAATTCATCAATAGAAAAAGCCGTCAACTTTCCATATTTTACTTACTGCATCTAAAGAATATAAAGTCAGGCTGATGCATAACCCCATCGAATTTGTCGGGATACTGACGTCTTATTTTTTTCGAAACATTCGATTCCTGACATTCTTCTATGATAAATCCGGTAGAAACCATATCATTGATCAGCGTTGATACTTTGCGGTGGTACAGTTCGTAATCATCAACCACCCATTTGATTTTTCTTAAACCTTCTATATTGTAATTATGTAAATTGGCATATAATTTTTCTCCGCTTTCTGTACGGGTATATCTGTCAAAAACGCCGTCATATGCCGTTGAAATAGGATGTGACATAGAAAAAACAAGCTTTCCGTCGTTAGTCAAAAGAGCGTATATTTTTTGCATAAGCTCAGCAAAATCCTGTACATAGTCAAACGCCAAAGAACTTGTGATAACATCAAAGTGATCATTTATTTCTTCCAAATCTTCAAACGCCAGTTGTAGAAATGTGATATTTTCAGCAGAATTGTTTTCTCTCGCAAAAGCAAGCATTTTTTCGGAGATGTCGACTCCAAGAACCGATATCGCTCCCATATCAGCATATTGTTTTGCATGCTGTCCCATACCGCAACCGATATCAAGTACCTTCTTGCCGGACAAATCCGGTAGCATTTTAGTTATGATAGGCGTTTCAATAACATCATTGAAATTTGTTTCGTTTTCTCTGATTTTCTTGAATGCATCAAAAAACACTTGGTTATCATAAACATTCTGTTTAGCCATTTTTCCTCCTATAGCCATTGTATAAACGCTGTTTTATCTGTACAGTTATAGCCTGCTCTTTTATAAAAATCAAGTGTACTTTCACTCTTTGATCCTGTGAGCAGCATCATTTTATAGCAATCAGCTTGTACTGCCAAATCTTTTGCGTATTTCAAGCAGGCGGTTGCGTAACCCTTTCCTCTGTAATCGGCGTGTGTAACAACATTTTCTATAAAAGCATACGGACGGACATTTCTTGTCAGATTAGGGATAATCACACATACGCAAGAAGATATGATTTTACCGTCAACCTCACAGACAATAATATGATGATTAACATCATTACATATTTCAGACCAAGTATTCTGTAAGTGTTCGCTGTTCTCAGACACTCCAAGTTCGTGCAGATGGGTATATAATTCAAGCAAAGCACTTAATTCATTTTCTTTGATTTCTCTTATTACCATTATTACACCTTTATTATAGGAATTTAATAATCAATATCTGAACTTTTCCAAACGATAAATTTGTTCCTCATCGGGACTGTCAACTCCGTTTTTATAATCATATCCTAACTTTCTATAGAAGTTAACCGCCGTGATTGACGCTGCTACCTCAATGCGTTTTGCTCTAAGGAAAAATTCGTCCCGTTCAAGTGTTTCAACGATTTTTCTGCCCATACCTTTGCCTTGATATTCAGGTAAAACAAAAATATTGAACAGACTGCTTTCTTTTTCGCTGCCCCAATAAGGACCGATTGCGCCGCAACCGATAATTGTATCATTTTCCTCAACAACATAAAAATGCGTCCAACCGGCGCGCTCTAATATATGCGATGGCTGCGCTCGTTTTTCGAGAGCATTTATCGCTTCTTCGGAATAATCCTTACTGTTTGTTATTCTTTCTGTTCGGATAATCATTGCTGAAACATTTTCAGCATCATTCTCTATAAAACGCCTAATTCTCATGTTATACTCCCAATAATAACTATTTCAGTTCATCTATAAAACACTGCATTCGTTGCGTGATAAGCTCGTCATTTTTCATATTGAGCAGTGTATCTTTGTCCACCCAGCGATAATCAGATGTTTCGCCGTCTTGCAATTTAACGGAGTCTTTATCACAATTGGTTACGCAAAGGTATTCGACGTATGCGGAGTGGCACTCATTATCAACCACTCTGCCGACCTCAGTCAGTGTATCTGCGTGGATTCCCGTTTCTTCATACAGTTCTCTTACGGCGCATTGGTAAGGTGATTCACCCACGAGCGCAGAGCCGCCTGCCGTAGCTTCCCACATACCGCCGTAATGCTTTCGAGCGTCACGCTGCATAATGAGATAGTCTCCCTCTGTGTGACGCACGATAATATCACAAACAAGATGAAAAACGCCGCCATCGATTTTCTCTCCTCTTTTTAAGGTGACACCTTCTATGAGATTGAAATTCTCATCATATGCATCCCAAAGTTCCATCTTGTTCTCCTTTTTTATCTCGTTCAAATACTTATAACTATATATTGATTTTACCACGAAACAAGCAATATGGCAATTAGATTATCTTTGAATTACAAAACGATATTATGTACATTCAAACCGTGAGCTATAGCATATTTAACTGTATATGCTGTACCGCCTGATTGCTCCTTTAAATAGCAAATACACAAGCTGCTGTTATCGACAAGGTGGCGATTTCTTTTGAACATACAATCTCTCGAATATTCCTTTGATGTATAAACAACCTTGTCAGCTTTTTTCTTTATTCTTTCATATTCCGATATATCGGCTGCTTTCCAATTCCTTGTTTGTGCCAAACAAGGAAGAACAAGGATCAGGCGTATATCGGGATATTTTTTCTTTAGGTCTAATACCGTTTGTGCCGCAATGGTATCAAAGCCTAACGCCCCGCCTGCTCCAAAAAATAGGTATCCGTCTTTGATTGCCGATATTATGGCTTTTCTTAATCCTTGTTTTACATTGCCGAGTTCAGTTTGAGGAATTTCTCTGTGTCCTGTAAAGCAACAGGTGTGTTCTCTCATTTCTGCTTTTGTCATCCTTTTATCTCCATTGTTTAATATAGTATATTACCGTTTTATCTAACGATAGTTTATTACAATTATACTATATTATACCGTTTCAGAAAAGGGTACAATTATTACAGAAATGAGGTACGGATATATGGATGCTACTGAGAAAATCAAACAGTTATTAAAACAAAGAGGTTGGTCGGCGTATCGCTTGGCAAAGGAAAGCGATTTATCAGATTCCACCATTGCTAATATAATAAAGCGCAATGCTGTTCCGTCTGTCACTACATTGGAATCAATCTGCAAAGGCTTTGGCATTACAATGTCGCAGTTCTTTGCGGACGGAGAATTGATAGAGGTAAACGATAAAACACGAGATCTGCTTGATTGTTGGTCAGCATTATCCGAGGAACAGAGAGATGCAGCGCTTATCCTCCTTAAAAAGATGAATCAAAAATAATTTTTACCGTGATGAATTTAAGCCATCACGGTAATTTTTCGTCTTTATGGATATAAATATAGCCAAGAGGACTTTTTCGGAAGTATTTTAGCTTTCCACTGTCAATGATCTTCTCTATTTCTTTTCTTGTTCTGTTATTCTGCTCTGCAAATTCTGTGATAGTGAGATATTCGTCACGGATATTGGAACAAGGTACTTCTGTTTTATTGATATACCAAGTCGCTTTATATTTGAGAGGAGTGCTGTATTTTCCATTCTTTATATCTTCAATCAAAGTTGTATAGACCAACTCGTTGATTTTAGCATATTCTCTTGCTGTAATAAAATCCTCAGAGTCAGGAATTCCGTACTGATAGTAAATATTGTCTAACTCCGTGCGGGACGCATACCATTTCTTTCCTAATCGCTTTGCAGTATTATATTTTCCTTTTTTTGCACGGTTTATCATTGATCCCACGGAAAGACCTTTGATTTTCGCATAATCATAAAAGCTGATATAGTCAGCGCCTAAGATAGATATTGTCATATATCCTTGCCTTTCGTATAATCTATGAATTTAATTATAGCATATTATGACCTAAATTGGATATAGTTTTTATACAATTATTTCATATTATATTACCAACTTTTTTTGTAAAATATAACTATAGGTGGTGATAACGATATGGATGTCAATGAACGATTAAGACAGATGTTAGATGAACGAGGTCTGACAACATATAAGATGTCCGAGTTATCGGGATTATCACATACAACTTTAGCCAATGTATTTAAGCGGAACACTGTACCTTCCATTAGCACCTTGCAAGCAATTTGCAACGGGTTTGGAATAACTTTATCACAATTCTTTGCCGAGGGAGAAATGGTCGAAATGACACCTGAGTTAAAGGAATTGTTTGAGGGTTGGGTAAATCTCAACACCGAACAGAAAGCCGCCGTAATGCAAATGATTAAAGCAATGAACGGGAAATAATTATATACGCAGAAAAGCTGCCGCCCTCCACGGACGACAGCTTTATCTTTATTTATGGAATTTGTTATAAGCCTTTTCTGCGTTGTTAGCTCTGCGTGAATCCTCATTTGAGTAATCGCCGCAGCGCTCATATACACGCTCAAAGGCAATCGCCGCCGTGCGGGTATCAGCTTTAAGAAATTCGCTATAAGTAATTCCGTTATAGTTTCCCCCGTAATTTGCAAATTCAGACTTTATCGTCTTTTGTAGATACTCGCATTGTTCCTTGATTGTTGATCCTTTGAATCCCGAAGGCGTATATCTCAGGCACCATTGGCATAAGCCGTAAAACTCATCACCGTTATAGTGCCCGATAATGTTCCAATCAAGATTGAGCGTATCGCCGCCGCACTCTCTCATCATATTACCGATGATGCCTGCGGCTACGCTGTCTGAATAGCCGTAGCTTTTCAGGTAAGTCCACACTTGTTGAGCTGCGTCACCTGTCGCAACAGTATTGTTGCCTGAGTAGTAACCATATCCCAAGATTTCTTTGTTACCAATACTGTATTGATTCTCACATACCTTATCGCCGCTATTGCCTTCGATGGTATAAACTGTGCCGCCTTCAACTTTTTCAACGATTCCCGTATGGTCGCCGCTTCCGTCAAGTCCGTCGTTTGCCCAATCGAAGAAGACAATCATACCCGCTTCCGGCTCCTCCGAGCCGTCGAGCCATTGGTCTTTGCTCTTAAACCAATCGACGCCCGTGTCTACAACGGAATACATAGGAATAGTGCCGCTTTCAATATAGCCGCACTCATTCGCACACCAAGAAACAAAGCAACAGCACCACTCAACACGGGAGCTGAAACCGTACCAGCTCCAATAAGGCTTTCCGCCGACGTTTCCAAGCTGTTCCTGTGCTATAAGGACAATATCGCTGTTAGAGCCTGTTACTCCGTGCAAAAGCTCTCGCCATAAATCGTTGTTCTCGTCCGAAAGTAACTGACGGCACATTTTCTTCTGTTCCGCAGTAAACCCTTTATTGGTCATTATCGTTTCGAGGTCAACGTGGGACACGGTTATATAAAGAGCTTTCTTTTGGACTTGCTTATTAACTTTCTTGACCTTGCCGTCTTTTTGCTTTTCCTCAACCTGTTCGGTTTCGGTGTACGTTTCTATTCTGTGGTCAATCTTGTTAATTTCCCAAAATAGGTTACGGATATATTCTTCCTTGCTTTCGTCAAGGGTGATTACCTGTACTTCATCAGGATTTGCAGGGTGCGTATTTGTCATATTGTAAGCAACGGCATAAACCGCAAGGACTTCCTTCCATTCTGCTTTTGAGCCTGACATTTCGAGTTTATCGTGAGGGTTATCGGTCTTTATATCCGTAATCTTCTCGTTAAACTCATTATTGATACGAGTAATAATGTTGTGCATTGTGTACTCACCGTCATTAGCTTTTGCGGAAGCGAATAAACCGTACACGCTCCAACAAAGGAGAGCTATTAGACAGATAACAAGGATCACGACAACAGATACCCAACCTCCGGCTATAATAGCTGAAATGAGTTTTTGTGATGCTGCTATGATAGCCTTGATTATCTTAATCAAAAGCTGAATTGCCGCCTTTGCCGCTTTAGCAGCTAATTTTGCCGCTTGCTGGGCAGCTTTGGCGGCTTTCTGTGCTGCCTTTGCCGCCGCCTTTGCGGAACGCTGTGCGGCTTTTGCGGCTTGCTTCGTTGTCTTGATAGCTGCCTTTGATGTCTTTTCAGCCGTCTTAACGGAAGTCTTGACGGTTTTAACTGTACCTTTTTGAGCTGTTTTTACGGTTGCCTTGCCTGCGGATCGGGCTGATTGCTTAACGGTCTTTGCCGAAGATTTCTCCACTGTACGAATGCTTTTCCGTCCGGCGCTGTTGGTAGCTCGGATAGATTTCTCTGCGGATTTTTTAGCAGCGTTTTTTGAAGCTCGCTCGGCTGAGTTTTTTACTGTATTCTCAGCGCTATTCTCTACCTTCTTCTTAACTCTGTTTTCGATTTTCTGCTCAACCTTATCTTTGACCTTTTCTGCGCCTTTGTGGACTGCATTTTTAGTTTGGTGGACTGTTTCTTCCGTTACACGCTTAGTACCGGATTCCATACGGTCAGAAGCGTACTCGGTTTCGTTATACTCCTCGGCTTCTACGGAATGTTCAGCTTTGTCTTTCGTCTGAATATACGCTTGTTTCATACGGCTGGCGGCAATCCGTCCTTTATCAAGAGTTCGTATCGTGCCTTTTACCGTATCTCTTGTCTTAATATCAGCCAAATAATTACCTTCCTTCTTAAACGCCCGTAAAGGGCTGATATAGCAAAATCAGGGGTAAAGGTAAAACTACCTTCACCCCTCAATTACTGCATTTGAAAAGCCGCATAAATACTGACTTTTACAAGCTAACTTTGTACACTTTTCAAACGCCTTTTTGCCATACTTTCAGCGTTAATCTTTTTGTGCCTACGTTTAGCGCAATCAACACAATATTTCTGATTGTTTCTCTTGCTCTTAGGCACAAACGGTTTTTTGCAATCCTGACAATACTTGATATTGACAGGACTTAAAATTCCCGCTTCAAGTAATGGCTCTGTCGGTAAAACTGCCGCCCGAAAATAGTTGCAGCATAGAGAATAGGAAATACTCTGAACGCAAACACACGGCTCGTCGTCATCAAGTAGCAGGCAGTTTCCGTCCTGATAGTTAGCGCATAAGTGTTTTATCAGCTTATTAGCTTGGCGGCGTTGCTGTATGTTCATTCGTGGCAGCATAGTTTCACCGCCTTATCTGGTTGTACGCTTTGCTACGACAACAAGTCTGCCGTTGTTGTTCGTGTATTCACAGGTAGCAAGTGTCAGGAGCTTATCGCCCTGCTTTGCCGATACTCCTGTTTCATAGAACGACAACGCTTTGCATTTGCTGATAAAGCTGCTGTAATGCTCGGAATCATAAGCGTTGACAAATTCATAAAACTTGAATGTGTTCTTATTGCTCTCGTCAACGGGGACGGCGAACACGGCGAGAATATCATAGTTCGCTTTCTTGTTCAGCGTATCGAAGCTGATTGTCTTATGGGACGACCAATAATCTTTGCTACGATAATTCTCAAGCCCCGCAAACATAGATCCGTCGTTCATATGGTGAGCGTAAATGATTACATTGTCTGAGGGAGCGTCAACATCACAATTCGCCTGAACATACGGACAGCCGTACACGGATTCATTCTTGTAGAAATCGTGATTGAGATAGTAGTCGGGGATCTTCTTTGTCTGCATTACGGGATAGTTAATGACAGTATCGTTAATCTTAATCCAACCTACCATATCAGGGTTAGCGCTGGGATTCATATTGGTAGTATAACTGTCAGAGCTTCCGCCGCTTGCGTCGCCGTTTCCACTACCGCCGCTAACCGTTGTGTTATCCGTATAAGGATTGATGGGTGCTTTGGTCGGTGTAGGCGTTGCGCTTTCCTCCGTAGCCGAAACTTCTTCGGCTACGGTTTCATACATCTTCTTGTTGTTGTCGGATTCCACCTTGTTTTTGATGTGGAAAAAGGTGCTAACGCCGCAGACGGCAATCAGCACCGCAAGACCGACAATGAGGATTTTCTTTTTCATAATGGTCGTCCTTTCTTTATGCTGCCGTGCCTTCGCCCGGCTTGGTGGTCATCAGCTTGTAGAGCTTGGTGTTCTTGGGGAATTTATTTGCGAAAGGTACAAGGGAGCTGCCAACCTTAATCAAGCCGTGTCCTGCGTCAACATTGGTGATATACGAAAGCTGTAAATCGGAAATGTTAAGCAGTCTTGCAAGCTCCTCTCTGTCGGTGGAAGCCTGATTGAGCATAACGATAAATTCGGAGTTTGCGAGCATTGTACGGGCTGTGTGGCTCTGGAGCAGGTCATCTACATTCTGAGTAATACCTGTCGCAAATGCGCCGTACTTACGGACACGCTTCCAAAGAGTAAAGAGGAAGTTTGCGGAATACTCGTGCTGGAACAGGAGGTAGATTTCATCAATAAAGATGAATGTTGCCTTACCCTTCGCTCTGTTTTGCGTGATACGGTTGAGAATACTGTCCATTACGACAAGCATACCGATTGACATAAGCTGCTTGCCGAGGTCAAGAATATCGTAGCAGATAAGGCGGTTGTCAGTATCCACGTTTGTCTGCTTTGCAAATGTGTTCAGCGAGCCGTCTGTAAACAGCTCAATCGCAAGGGCGATACTCTGCGCTTCCGGCTCCTCCTGTCTGAGCAGTTCTTCACGGAAGTCCTTTAAGGTCGGCACTTTGCCTGTGTAGTTTCTCTGCTGATAGCCACGATATACATTTGCGGTACAACGGTCAATAATGGACTTCTCCTTTGCGCCGAGGGGTACAAACTGTTCGCAAAGGGACATAATAAACTCAGATTTGAGGATAACAGGGTTAGCGCCGTCGCCGTACTCCTCGGACATATCCATAGCGTTGATATGATTTTTAGAGGTAGCCGAGATGTTGATAACCTCGCCGCCGAGAGCATTGACAAGCGCTCCGTACTCACGCTCAGGATCTACGATAATAACATCTGCGCCTGTAGCGAGAATGATGTTAACAATATCGCCCTTTGCGAAGAACGATTTACCGCCGCCGGATACACCGAGGACGAAGGCGTTTCCGTTAAGGAGCTGCCTGCGGTCAGCGATAATCATATTCTTTGAAATGACGTTCTGACCGTAGTAGATTCCGTTCTCGTGGAATACGTCCTGCACACGGAACGGCATAAGGACGGAGAGTGATTCGGTAGTCAGAGTGCGGAAGCTGTCAATCTTTCGTACTCCGAAAGGCATAGCGGTATTCAGACCGTCCATCTGCTGAAATTTCAGAGTAGCAAACTGACAAAGGTGTTTTCTCGCCGTAGTCAGGATAGCTTCGGTATCGTTGTCGAGCTGTTCCTTTGTATCCGCCGTGTGTACCATTGTCAATACTGCGAACATCATACGCTGGTCACGGGTAGTCAGGTCGTCGAGAAACTCTTTCATTTCCTTTTTCTGCTGTTCCATATCGTAGGGAACGGTTGCGGAGAAATTGTTGTTGGCGTTCTGTCTGCGCTGCCAATTTGTAATGTTGGTTTCAACGCCAAGCAAACGGCTTTCCGCTTCTCTCACGGCTTCGTCCGTAGGAACAGGGATAACGTCGATTGACAACATCAGATTGCGGTTAAGCTCCGTAATCTCGGAAATCATACTGTCCTTGATATAGGACGCATACTCACGCATAAAAAGCACTCTGCCGTATCTGTCGCCAATCTTGAAATAGTCCTTTTCAAACTCCATAGAATCGGGACAGATATAGTCCTTGAAGCTGTGACCTTTCTGGCGATTTTCCTTGATGTCAAAGTGATAGCTGCTTTCTTCGCCGACACGGTAGAAGTCGTGAAAAATACGCAGGCGTTCCTCAACGTCGAGTTCCGTACACCTGCTGCCGAGCTTACTCAAATGGGCGATCATATCATTACCGACACGGCTGAAATAAGTGCGGGCGTCCTCGATATTCTTCTTGCAGACGGATACCGTGATGTATTTGTCCTGCACCATCGAATTTGCGCCCGTCGCTTTTTCGAGGAGCATTTGGTTGTACTCCTTGCGGTACTCGTCAAGATAGTTGCCCTTGAGAGGAATCAGGATTGACTTCTCAAAGTCAAGGCGGTTAAGTCTGCGGTTGTTAATGGTGATTTTAGTGGTTGCTCCGCTGTCAAAGCTGTTGAGCAACTCTGAGTATTCAAGGAACATTTCTTCCTTATCCTCACGGGAAGCGACAGCATAGTTAATATCAGTGAATTTGAAAGTCTTTGTAAACTTATCCTTGCCGATACGGAAGATGCCATCGCTATAAATAGCAGTAACAGGAATAACGTCCTGAACGCTCTTCGGGACGACGAATCTTTCCTTGTCCTGCTTACTGATAGCTCTTAAAGTTTTAATCATTGGCTTTCATAGCCTCCTTCTGCTTTTTCTCAATTACGGGCTTCATCAGCTCGTAGTAGGTATTTGTGGATTTGAACGTCAGCTTTTTAGGGATTAGAAATTCGGACTTCACCCAAGCGACGATAAACTTTTCGGCGGTCATTCCGTTATACTTTACAAAGCCCAGTGCCGCAAACGGAGCTGCTGCGATAATGCAAATCCAAGATGTGGTTTCCGTGCCGAGCGTAGGCTTTAACAGGAAGAACACGCCAACCGAAACCGCAAGCGCACAGACAGAAAAAATGATCTGTCGAAGTGACAGACCAAAGAATACTGCTTCCGTGTAGTTACGGATTTCTCTGTTAATCTTAACTTCCATTAAGCGTAAATCTCCTTTCTTTCCGGCGGGCAGCTTCAATTTCCTCTTTGCAAACACATTCTCCCGCAAGGCATTTCACTTTACCTCTGCGTCTGCCGCCGAAATATAAGCAGTATTTGCAATTACAATCTTCAAGGGTATAGCCCTCAAACTTGTTATATATCTTTGTGTTGTTCTTCATAGCTTACAGTCCCATCATCTCACGGATAATACGATCAGACATCTTCACCGTGCCGACGAGTACCAGCATATTGAATACAAGCTCACCGATGTACGCCCATACCATTGTGACAGGCGGTGCGTCCGCAGCCACAACAGGCGGCGAAGATACAAACAGTGAGAAAATAATGCAGGCTAATACGATAACCGCACCTTCCAAACAGACGGCGCAATAGCTTTTAAGAAAGCTCTTGCCGACGTTCTGCGTAGGCTCACCCGCAAAGGTCGAAAGCGGAATAGGAGCGATAGCCGTGTACATATAGAGCTTGAAGAATCTGCCGTACACGCTCATAATCATAATGAAGGACATTATGGTGATGAACAGTCCGCCGATAAGCGTGACCGCCCACAAGGGAATACTCTCCCAAAATCCGCAATTTTCAATAGCGGATACCAAGTCGTCCGGCAATACGGTGTCCGTTGCTGATGAAACGCCTGCGGCTGTCATAATTGAAGCGATACCGCTTTGCACCACGCCAAACAGAGTTGTCATTAGCTCCATTCCTTGCGTGATAACTGCCTTTGCCAAGATGAATCTGACAAAGAGCTTTACAGCGTGTTCAGGCTTTTTCAAGTCCGTAAAGCTGCCGCACGTTTTAACTACGCCTATCACAAAGAACAGGACTAATAAGCCTGTTCCGAGAGCCTGCATTGCGGTGTTGACATTGGTGATTGCCGTCCAGATACCGCCGCCCTTAAAGTTTTGCGGGGAGGTAAGGATCAGATTCCACAACTCGGTAACTTTGGCATTCCAAGTGTCGAGTGCGTTTTGTAGATTACCTACAACCCAATTATCGGACATTTAAGCACCTCCTTAATTTTTTCGGGGTATGGCCGTGAAGCAGCCATACCCCTCGTTCTGTTTAAGAGCCGATAATGAGGTTGAGGATTTCCTTTGCGAAGGTGATGATGACACCGCCCGCAAGGGTAAGAAAACCGTTAGCTCTCTGTGACGGATCGTGTGATTTGAGCGAAAGACCAATCTGCACAACGCCGAAGCCTGTCAGAATAAGACCAATCGCACGGATAAGACCGAAGATGAAGGTGGAAAGATTATTGACTGCGGTTAAAGCTCCATTGCCGTCAGCAGCAAAAGCCGTTACGGTGAAACAGCTCACAATGAGCATTACCGCAATAACGACGGCGCAGTAGGTACGAAAACCTCTCTTGACCTTTCCCTTCATAGGAAGTCTGTTTGTATTTGAATGGTTGTTAAATAATCTCATTATTTTTATCCTCCTGTATAAGATTAAATTGAATTTGTAAGTCCTCCTCGGACAATAACTCAAAGCTCGTGTCGGAAACTTCAATTTCCGCACACTCTGCTGTAAAGTCGTGGTACAAGCTGATGGTTGCAACATCATCTTTTACCTCGCCGTGTCTATAAACATCGGCTTTACCGTCAGCCGTCAAGCTGACATTAGGGTGCTTCAAGATGTCAAACTTGAAGTCCTTTATCGGACGCTCACCTCGGATAAAGAGGATTGCGTATTGGTTATCAAGTAACCTGACCTCATCAGGTGTCATCAGCTCTCTGCCGCTTATCTGATAGTTGGTAGAATAGCTGCCGCTATGACCTGTGCTTTTGCCGTAGGTATTGGTATCAATCGTTTCCTTGCCAAGCAGCTCGGAAACGTACTTGTGCGTACTCTGTTCGTTGCCGCCGAGATAAAGAAACTCGTCGCAGTTACCGACGATACTTTCCCATTGCTTTTCAAACAGCGCCTTGAGCTGTGCCAAGTTCTGTAAGATAATGCTGACCGAAACGGCACGGGAGCGCATAACCGAGAGTATCTTATCGAAATCATCGGGAAGCGAAACATTCGCAAACTCGTCCATTAGGAAATGGACGGGAACAGGGAGCGCTCCGCCGTGTATGTGGTCGGCAGAATAAAAAAGCTGTTGGAATAGCTGTGTGTATAGGATAGATACCAAGAAATTGAATGATGAATCGTTATCAGGTATCAGCGCAAACAGGGCGACCTTCTTCTCACCCATAGAGGGTAAGTCCAGCTCGTCCGTAGAAGTCAAAGCCGCAAGGCTTTCAAGGTTAAACTTTTCAAGTCTTGCGGCAAGTGTAATCTGTATTGACTTTAATGTTTTAGCTGAGCCTGAGTGATAGGAATGATAGTATTTGAGTGCGATATGATCGGGATTCTCAAATTCCAAATCATTGAACAGATTATCGAGGGGCGAGGGGACGTTGCTGTCCTCGTCCTCAATTTCTGCGGCTCTCAGCATTTCCATTACCATAGCGAAGTTCTGTTCTTCCTCCGGTGCTTCGTAGTGCAAATAAAATACTAACGCAAGGAGCAGCATTGAAGCAGCCGTGTCCCAAAAGGGATCATTGGATTGCGAGCCTTTCGGCGTGGTGGATTTGAAAAGGTTAGTTACCAATCGCTGAATATCGTTGTCATCACGGAGATAGACAAACGGATTGTAGCAATGGCTCTTTTCCATAGAGATCAGGTCAAGCACACGCACCTCGTAGCCTTTTGCTTCAAGCAAGCCGCCTGTGTCACGAAGTATCTCACCTTTAGGATCGAGAATAACGAAGGACGTATTGCATTGCATAAGGTTTGGCTTACAGTAGAATCGGGTTTTACCAGCGCCCGATCCACCGCAGACTAACGTATTGAGGTTGCGCCTGTGCTTCTGTGCGTTGATACCGATACGGACATTCTGCGTCATCAGCTTATTATCAGACGGCGGAGATTGACGGTATTTTCTATCAACGGCTTTTGCGTTGCCCCACTTAGCGGAGCCGTGTTCTTCTCTGCGTCGGTAGTTCCTGCGTGTGGAAAAGTAAATACCTATGCCCATTGCGTAGGCGGCAAGCAAAAAGAGGACAGTTTTTAAGCTGTCCTCACAAAGCTGTATCTGAAACGGGTGTTCAAAGGACTTCATCAGTCCCGTCACAATTTCCGTTAAACCGCCTTTTACAAACGGGGCAATCAGTAGCGATAACCACACTACGGGAACGATACCGATTGCAGAAAGAATGATAGCTGACTTTCTGTCGCTATCTTGCATTATCTCTGTCCCTCTCGATTACCTTAACCTTACGATAAGGGGCGTTACCGAATTTGAGGATAAGGTCGTCGTAAATATCCGTAGGCTTGCCCTCGGCAATACGAGCGTTTCGGGAATCGTTGAGGGACTGAATGACGGCGCTCTGTTCGTTATCATCGAGTGCGATATGATACATAGGCTCTTTCATAACAAACACCTCCGTCCTTATCTTGCACGGTCTGCCGTGCGCTCCTGCTGCTGGCGATAAAGCTCGTCGGAGATACGGGAGTGAATATCGCTCATAGCCGTTCTGACTTTGGAAAGCTCCGCACGAACATCTTTCGGCTCTTTATCCTTCCACTCAGTGGGAACACGGTCAACGGCAAAGCTCTTAGTGTCAACGCCGTACTTTTTACAAAGCATATAGCCGACGCATACCGCCTGAAAGCTCATATCCTTGCGGCTGAAGCTCTCGCTTCTGCTTGACAGCTCAGCGTAGCCGAGTTCCAGGGCAACGCCCTGAAAGAGTGCTACGCTGTCGCCGACGCCCTTCTTGATGAAAAGAGTATCCTTACTGTTATCGTAGTACGCAACAGCGTCGGGATTGGGAAGCTGTTCGGCGCTCTCGCAGTTCACGGGCGAAGTGTTAATCATAACGGTAACAAGATTTCTCGGATCACGGTTGACCGTAGGAGCAGGCTTACGTCTGCCGTTTGTCTGTGAAACGTCGAAAACCTTTTTGACGTTATAAGAAATGCCCTGTGTGCCGTCGGCTCTGGTGTAGTCAACAGGCTCAAGAATCGAAATGCTCTTTGCACCTTTCTTGATACGGACGTTTTCTTCACGCCAACCGTCAAAGTCCTTGAGCTGAGTAGCTTCGGGACACTGCTTATAGATAAGCAAGGCGTTTGTTGCCGAGTACCTGTCCATACGAGCCTGCGTGTCGAGAAACTTCTGAAACTCGGTGGGCGAGGATACAACATTGGCAACGGCGCTGTCTACAAGCTGATAGACGGCTTCCTTTTCCTCTTTCTTAAACTGCTTATATTCTTCGGGAGAACGCTGCGGCTGACGATAGCCGTTTTTTCTCGCCTTAAAATCGTTGGTCATAGATATTACCTCTCTTTCGATTTATAGTGCTTAGCCTTCTGTTTCTTCTTAGGCTGCTTGTGTTTGGTCTGTCTGTTTTTTGAAGGAGTTTTCTTCTTCTCCTGAATGTGTTTAGGCTGATAACGCTCTGCTTCTTTCTTCTGTCCTGCGGCGTGTTCAGCCTTATAGCGTTCCAGCTTTTCCTTTACGGAAGGCTTTTTGCCGTCGGATTTGGAAGTACCCTTATCAGTGTTCGTATCTTGTTTGCCTGAGTTTTGCCTTGACTGAGGGCTTTTGTCGGTCTTGGCTGCGTCGGGGTTTTCGTGGGCATTTTCCTTTTTCTCGGAAGGCTCTGCCATAGCTTCCTCGACGATAATCTCTCCTTTGGATTTAACGGGGCGCTCAATCTGAGCTTCCTCTTTATCCTTTTCCTTTGACTTCTCAACTTCCTTAACGATGGAAGCCTTGTCAACCTTGGAGAATTCAAACCTGTCTGCGATACGCTGAATTTTTGAAGCGTCCTCCGCACGGGCAATTACATCAACCGTAGCGTTTGGATCTTTGCTGTTCTTATCACGGAGGACAGTATATAAAACACCGTAGCGCTTAGCCTGTTCGGTAAACTTTTTTAAGTCTTTGTTTTTGAAAGTAAAAACTTTCAAAGGGCTGCCTGATTTAATCATCTGTGTCAGCCGAGCTTTGCCCTTAGATTTTGATTCCTGTTTCAAGGTCGAAGCGAGCAGGGGTACTAATTCCTTAATGCCCTTGCCGGACAGCTTGACAACTTCCTCAAAACCTTCAAGGTACAGCCTGACTAACATTTCGGCAGCGTCACCGCCGTTGGTCATATTCACGGCTCTCCTTTCCTTTGGATTTTTCTTCTTCTGCAAGCAGTTGTTCGAGGTGTTCCTTCATCAGTCCCGACCTCTCGGCAATGCCGTTGCAGAGTTTCACTTCCTTACGGAGTGTCCGTAGCTTCTCTGTGATTTGCGAAATCTTTTCCTTTGCCTGTGACAGCTCAACATCATCAATCTTTCTGCGTGTCATTTTTCGGAGATCTGTTCTGTCGGCAGTAAGGGATTTAATCTCGCCCTCAACAGAGGACTTATATTGTAAAAGCTGCTCGGCGGTCTGAATGCCGTGTTTTCCGAGCAGCCTTGTCTGTTCGCTCAGTTCATCGAGTTTCAATAACTCCTCTTTGAAATAATAGTGAATCTGAGCGCTGTTAAGTTTTCGGTAGCTCGGCAGCTTGCCAAGCCGATAGCAGTAGTAAAGATAAAGACCGTATAAGCCGCCGATTTTTCGTATCTTATCTCCCCGTGTGGGAAGTCGATACTGACGGCTGACTACTGTGAGTTGGGTGTAACGGTGCATACCGACACGGCTTCTGTTTTCTTGTAACCGTCTGAGGATAGCTTCTCTCGTGTAGTCGTCGCCAACTCTGTTCAAACGGATAGACTTCGTATAGCCGGGCGGCTTGACAGTCCAATACTTCCTGCGTGGGTTAAAGTCATAGCCGTAACCCATATCTCTCAGAGCATAACCAACTTCGGCTATACTTTTGCTGTGTTCAAGAGCGTGGTTGATAGCGTCACGGATCAGTTGATACCTGTTCGGCATACCCGCTTTTTCGAGCTTGTCAAAATAGTAATTGGTAGGTCGCTCAAATTTGGGATTTGGATTGAAGTGTAAGCCATACTCTTTACAAACAGCGTCGGCGATATGTCTAAACTTAAACCAATTCTTTTCATTATCCACCATTCGCTTGCCGTCAACAAAAGAAATACTGTTGATAACGAAGTGACAATGCAAATGCTGAGTATTAAGATGGCAAGTTACAACCACCTGAAACCGCTTGCCCCAAGCTCGGCGAGCAAACTCCATTCCAACCTCTTGCGCTTTCTCAGGAGTGATGTCCTGCTCCTTGAAGCTCATATATCCGTGATAGGCTTGAATACCGTCTGTCTTACCAAAATATTCTTTGGTCGTTATGAATTGGTCACGGGCAGTTGAGGGGTTGCAGTTGATACCGTCAACAAAAAATTGTTTCTCGGTTTTCTCCTCGTCCTTTGCATAGGTGAGAACATCGGCAAGTGCCTGATAATGCTCCTCGGTATATTTCGGGTTGCGGGTTTTATTAGGATTGTTGGCGTAGTCAATAACCTTCCCTAAGTTGGTTTTGACCGCCCATAACTTTGTTACTGCCATTTCAGATTAGATTTGTCAGGGCGCAAGAACACGCTCTCAATATCTGCCTGAAATTTGTGCCAACGCTCTGCTTCACGGTAGAGCATTGGAGCGTCAACAAATCCAAGTGAGTTTGCTTTTGCGGCGAGCTGATTGATATTGTTGCCGATAGCCGACAACTCTCGCATAGCTTCAAAGAAACGCTCGTCTGTCTTGGGCTTTGGCTCATATCCCATAATCAAGTATCGGATAACAGCAACCTCAGATAAGCAAGTACATTGAGCTTTGCGCTTCAATTCGGCGGCTTCTTCTTTAGAAAGCCAAAACTGTTTCTTAACTCCCTTTCTCATCTACATCATCTTCCTTCTTGTCCCTCATCTCATAATGATTCAGGCGGTTGATTTGAAGCAGACACATCATAGTCACACCGAGAAAACCGCCGAGGAAGCAGCCAAGAATAAATAAAATCAATCCGTGCATAGTTTCAGTCCTTTCTTTACGGGGTATTAGGGGGCAGCCCCTAACAAGCTCTGCACTGTTTTTGCTCCGTTGGGAGTACAAACAGTATGCTTGCTAAGATTATACATCTCACACAGGGGCTGCCGATTTCTTCAAGGTTTAGCGTTCCATATCACGATTTTTCGGTTTAACGGGATAGGCTTTAATCTGTCCATTTTGTTTGTAAAACCGTTCGGGATATTTGAATTTCTCGGCGTATTTCTTCTCCAAATCTTCCGGAAGGCTCTTAAAGCTTTCCGATCCAACAGGAGCATACGCAATAAAGAAATCTCCGGCGATAATCTCAATCATTTCCTTGCTATGCTCGTCATAGACGGCTCTATTCAAGGAGCTGCCGTTCATTTTGCCTTCCTCGTTGCAGATTAAAGCGACCTCATCATCAAAGGGCATATATTCCTCAATATACCCACCGACAAGCTGCTGCATTGCTTCAAGGGAGTTGTCAATGGAAACCGTTTGCGGTAACTTACCAACCTGCAAATAGAGAACGGTAATCTGATTTTTGCTGACGGTATCCTGTGCTTTCTCAGGCGCAAAACTAATCGTCTTGAAGCCGAAATTGTCGCAGTAGTAGAAACCTTTTTCTGTGTTATCGCTCTCGACAATCTCAACAACATCGGACACCGAAAGCGATCTGCCCTTATATCCTGCGGGGTGTTCCTCGTTGAATTTTCTGTAAACATCTTCAAGCGAATGGCAGTCAACATCACCGCTGAAAATCTTGTCGTAAATCTCAGCCTTGACCATCTTACTGCCCGTGAGCTTTTGTACTTCGTCCAATCCGAAGAACATCAATCGTTTATCGTCACGCTCGTGGTTGATTTGATAAATGTTAATCTTCATCTATCGGTCATCGTTCCTTTCCTTGTATTTATGTTTTTGGATATTCAGTTGTAAATATAAAAAGTCGTTGAAATCCTTGCCTTGCGGCGGCGGTAAATCAACGACCTGATACTGTTTTTGAAGCCTATTTTTGAGTGCAACAGCGGCTTCTCTGCCTTTGCTGTCGCTGTCAAAATGGATAGCGATTTTCTGTGTGTGCGGGTGTTCTTGCAGATAATTCACAAGAGCAACAGGGACTTTCACAAGTTCCTTTTCTTTGTTGGGTGAGTAGATTCCCGCAAGGGATAACAGATTGAAACGGCGGTAATCATAGCCCCTCATTTTCAGTAATGTAGCGTAAGATAAAAGGTCAATGGGACATTCAAAAATGTGGACTGTGTTGCTCTTGCTGTTCGCCAATCTGAATGAATAATGCTTATCACTACCCGAACAGTCGCCCAATATCCGCATACTGCCCGTTGCTCGGTAAGAAGCGTACCTCGGTTTATTTTCCTTATCAAAGCCCACAAAAACAACATTATGGTACGGAAGGCTCTCGAAAATTCTCCCCTCAGCTACGCATAAATCTATCAGCTCTCGGTCTATTCCTCTGCCGCTTAGATACCTGTAAATCACTCTGTTGGAAGCACTTTTATCCGGCAGAAGTAAAGGCTTCGGCTTTTTGTTTTTCTTCTGTTCTACATAGACGGGCGGCTCAACCGCACACTTTCCGATGATAGTTTCTACGGCTCTCGTGAAGCCTAAACCTCGTACTTTCACGAGGTAGTCAAGGGCGGAGTAACCTCCATATCCCCTTGACCACCAATACCATTTACCGTTGGAAATCTTCAAGCTGTCGTGGCTGCGGGTGCAGTAGGTGTCTGCGGAAAACTTGACCAACTCCTGCGGCTCGTAGTTCTGCAAATAAGTGAGCAAGTCCATTTCTCTCGCTTTGGCAACAGCCTGAGCGTCTATATACGGCATAGCCGTTATCTTGCGTCGAGCGTCTGATTTTTCATCTCACGCACCGCCGAAGTCGCACGGTCTTTGATGGTATCCCGCAGTATATCGTTGTAGCTGTAATCGTTATGCAGCCACTCGCTGTAAAGAGCGTCAAGCGGATGGCTCAGGCGAAGCAAAGCTCTTGCTTCGTTCTGAGTAAGATTGCTGTCGCCGATACTGCACACCAAATCTTCCTTGATAACCTTCTCATAAGCACGGCTCAATGCTTCGTTGGCAGGGAGCTTTTCAAGCTCCTCTACCAATTCCTTGTGTTCCTGTGTGACCTTCTTAAAAAGAAGTTCATTGTAATTTTTGTCTGTCATAACAGTAATTCCTCCTTATCGTTCTTCTCTGTTGTTTCTGTCCCGTGTCTGCTGTGAATCCTTTTCGTCAGGCTCGCCGCCGACAACGGGAACGTCGCCCTGATTCATATCGAGCAAGGCGTTCAGCTCGGTCAACCGAGCCATTTTTTGTTGTAATTCGTCCTCTTGGGCGAATGGTTTTTCCACCTCGACCTTTGCGGTTTCGAGCTGGGCTTGCGTGTTTGCGAGTTGTTCTTCCGCTTTATTCAGGCGGCTTTCAATACCGTCGATAGCGTTATCCAAACGTGTGATATTACCGTGAATATCTGTGCCGAGTGTAACGTGGTAAGAGGAGTTTTCCCTAAGAGTTACTACATAAGCTCGCTCATACTGATTAAACTCAATTTCCATCTTGAAGCCACGATATTCACCGAGGATTTCTGTATCAGCGTTTGTTTTCGTTTTGCAAAACTCGATGATAGCTTTGCCCGCTTCGGCTTTATCCTTGTATTCAGTACCCTGAATTGTCATACCGACAAACTTGCCGTCAATTTCCTTCGGGTGCGTTTTTTGGATTTCCAAATCAGCTTTTAAGCCTTTGATTCGTGCTGTTTGCAAAGCGATTTCCTGCGGATAAAACTTGATGATTTTATCTTCAAGGTCGTACTTCTGAGAGAGGTAATAGGATTTAAGCATTTTCAGTTTGTTCACCTGAATATCCAAATCCATCTTCTCTTTGATGTACGGATTGCCTGTCGCCAACATTTTAATCTCGGCATAGGAAAGAGCCGTGTCGTCAATATCCTCGGCGGTACGCACAGGTGATTTGCTGGTCATAATCTGAGCCGCAAACTTTTGTTTACCCTCGACGAGCTGATACAAATATGCGTCAAAGGTTTCCTCTGTTACATATCTGTATATCTCAACATCAGGGTTTTCGTTGCCCTGTCTGATGATACGTCCTGAACGCTGCTCAAGGTCGCTTGGTCGCCACGGACAATCTATGTCGTGCAAGGCTATGAGCTTATTCTGTACGTTTGTACCTGCACCCATTTTCTGTGTAGAGCCAAGTAAAACTCTGACCTCGCCCTTACGGACTTTTTTGAAAAGCTCCTGCTTCTGTACCTCGGTTTTTGCTTCGTGAATAAAGCGGATTTCGCTCTCCGGCACACCTCGCTCAATCAGCTTTTGCCGTATATCCGTATAAACGGAAAACTCAGCGTCCGGCTTCGGAGTTGAGAGGTCACAGAACACAAGCTGCGCTGATTTCTTATCGGTGTTATCCTGCCAAATCGTAAAAATATTATCTACGCAGGCATTGATTTTACTGCCCTCGTTATCAGGGAGCATAGGGTTAATCATACGCTGATCGAGGGCGAGCTTGCGTCCGTCATTGGTGATTTTCAGCATATTGTCTACGCTCGGATCAACATTACCACCTCTGACTTTTTCAGCTCGCTCGGCAAGGTCTGCAACCATCGTCTTTTGCATTTCGGATGGTTTCACGGCGACATTGTGATAGTGCGGCGTTGGCGTCGGCAGATTTAATGTATCCGCCGTCTTTATATCCGCAACCTGTTTGAACATCGCCATTAGTTCGGGAAGATTATAGAATTTAGCAAAACGAGTTTTCGTTCTGTATCCTGTTCCTTCGGGTTTCAACTCATAGGCGGTCACGGTTTCGCCGAACGTGGAAGCCCAAGCATCGAAGTGCTGCAAGCCGTTCTCAACAAGGGTTTCATACTGCAAATATCTCTGAATGGTATATAACTCAACCATTGAATTTGAGATAGGAGTACCTGTTGCAAATACCGTTCCTCTGCCGCCTGTGATTTCATCAAGATAGCGGCATTTCATAAAGAGGTCGGAGCTTTTCTGCGCTTCGGTCTGAGCGATACCGCCGACGTTCCTCATTTTTGTGTAGAGGTAAAGGTTTTTGTAGTAGTGACTTTCATCAATAAAAAGCCTGTCTACACCGAGTTCCTCAAAGGTGACTACATCATCTTTTCGGGTTTGGTCGTTCAGCTTTTGCAGTTTTACCTTGATAGATTTTCGGGTTTTTTCAAGCTGCTTTATCGAGAAGTTATCTCCTCGGTTTTCTTTCAACTCGGCAATACCATCAGTGATTTCATCAATCTGCTGTTCAAGCAAAGCACGTTGACGCTCTATGCTCATCGGAATTTTCTCAAACTGAGAGTGACCGATAATGATTGCGTCATAGTCGCCTGTGGCGATTCTGCCGCAGAAACGCTTACGGTTGGCGGTTTCAAAATCTTTCTTTGTCGCCACCAAAATATTCGCCGCCGGATAGAGCTGTAAAAACTCCGCAGCCCATTGTTCGGTAAGGTGATTCGGCACAACAAATAAAGACTTGGAGCAAAGTCCAAGCCTTTTAGATTCCATAGCAGCCGCCGTCATCTCAAACGTCTTTCCTGCCCCAACTGCGTGTGCAAGGAGCGTGTTGCCGCCGTATAAAATGTGGGCGACAGCGTTCTTCTGGTGTTCCCTGAGTTCAATTTCGGGATTCATACCGCTAAACGTGATATGGCTTCCATCGTACTCACGGGGACGGGTGCTGTTAAACTTTTCATTGTAGATTTTACAGAGCCGTTCACGGCGCTGCGGATCTTTCCAAATCCAATCTCGGAAGCCTTCTTTGATAAGCTCCTGCTTCTGCAAAGCGATTGTCGTTTCCTTTTTATTAAGTACCGGCTTGCGTTTGCCAAACTCGTCCTCGACATAATCGAAGATACGAACATCTTTCAGATTAAGGGTTTCCTCAATGATTCTGTAAGCGTTTATTCGGTCAGTACCGTAGGTGCGATACGCTTTGATATTTGTGTTATCATAGCTCTTGTTTTCAATGCTCCATTCGCTCGTATAGGGTGAATAGTGTAACTGCATTTTCCATTGGGCATAGCGTGGTGTACCGAGAAATTCAAACACAAACTGTTGGATAATCTCAGGCGGTATCCAAGTAGCGCCGAGCCTGACCGAGATTTCGGAAGCTGTCAAAGGCTCCGGCTGTACCCGTTCAAGAGCCTGCACATTGATGGAATAGGTATCAGGGTTTACTGCCGCCGATTTCTTTGCGGTTTCAAGTTTCTCCCTGACATTGCCCGACAGGTACTCATCAGCCGTCAGATATTTCTGCTCTGAATAACGGTTGTTTTCATACAAAGGATTGAGAAAAATTACGCCTTGTAATTCGTCGTAAATCTCCTGTTCGCTCTTACCTGTCAGCTCACACATATAGTCCATATCGACCTCTGCCTTTTCACCCATAGAAACGGCGAGCGCTTCGGTTGCGGTATCAACAGAAGTAACAGGCTTATGTGCCTTGACGGTACGTTTGAAGAAAATGTCAGCCTTGCGCTCAAGGTTTCCGTCCTCGTCCAACACCTCAAGAGAGGATAGTAGCGAATAGGAGCTGTCCCTTGAAAACGCCATATTATTAGCACGGCTACTGATAAGTCCGTACTTCTTCGTATATTCATCGTACAGCGTATTCAAACGCTGCATTTCGGCTTTTATATCGCTGTCGGGATAGTCCTCAGTCTGCAACTCCAGCAAGTGCCTGACGGAATTGCGGATCTCAATCAAGCCCTTGATTCGGTTTTCTGCTGTCGCTGACATATCAACAGGCGACATTCGGCTGTTCTCACGGAAATAGATTACGTCGTCAAGCAGCGTGTAAGAGAAGTTTCTGACATTCGGATCAGCGGGGATAGAATAATCTTCTTCCTCCAGTTCCTCGTCCTGTTCGTACTCGTTTATCTCACCGTGAATATTGGAAACAGCTTCATCAAGCAAGGCTGCAAGGTCAGCATTTTCGTATGGAACACACGTCGCTTCCTCGCCAAACCGTCCCGACACCATCTTCATATCACCGAGTACCATATCAGGGTGTTCTACAAAGTAGCTGTTCATTCGGATACCGTTTTCATCGGTATTCAAATGTACCCAATCAGGCTCGATGTCGATAATGCGGTCACGCTTTTGCAGGATAAGAATATCCGACACAACCTCCGTGCCTGCGTTGCCCTTAAATGTGTTATTCGGTAAGCGGATTGCTCCGAGCAGCTCGGCTCGCTGTGCAATATATTTACGCACGGCGGGGTTTTCTTTGTCCATTGTACCCTTTGAAGTAACAAGAGCCATAACGCCGCCCGGACGGAGCTTATCGAGGGACTTTGCAAAGAAGTAGTCGTGTATAAGGAAATGGTTTTTATCGTAGCGTTTGTCGGCTACGCTGAAATCACCGAAGGGGACGTTGCCCACAACAGCGTCAAAGAAGCTGTCGGGGATATTCGCTTCCTCAAACGGCTGTCCTGCAATAGAGGAACGCTGATAGAGCTGCTGAGCGATACCTGCGGAAATCTTATCAATCTCCACACCGTAAACACGGCTGTTCTCCATACTCTGCGGCAGCATACCGATAAAGTTACCGATACCGCAGGACGGCTCCAAAATGTTACCTTCCTTAAAGCCCATCTGTTCCATAGCCTTGTAAATGGCTGAAATCACGACGGGCGGGGTGTAAAATGCGGTCAGCGTACTTTCTCTCGCAGACTGATATTCTTCGGGTGAGAGTAAGCCGTAAAGCTCTGTAAACTCGTCCGACCACGCTGTATTGTTCTCGTCAAACGCTTCTGGGATTCCTCCCCAACCGACGTACTGTGCGAGGACTTGTTGTTCTTCGGGTGTGGCAAATCTGTTGTCAAACTCACACTCTTTCAAGATACGGATAGCTTCAACATTTCTACGGAAACGTGCCTTTTTGCCAACCTCCTCTAACTCAAAGCCTTTGAGGTCAAAGGTATGACGGTCAGCCATAGGAATGTCAGGGTGAAGGTCAAAGGTCTGCGCCTTTGCTCTCGGTTGACGCTCCCAAGCGGGTGTGATTTCTTCCTGCTGTGTTTGTTGTTCTTCAATGGCACGGCGTACAAAACCTACCTTTTCGGAACGGAATATCGGAAAACCGTTTGTGTCCTCAAATGTAATATCACGCATTGAAACGTCGCCGTTTCTACCCACGCTCTCAACAATGAATTTACGTTCATCAAGCGTTAGCTCCTGTCCGATAATGTCGGAGTTGTCGGCAACGGCTTCTGCGTCAGCCATAACCTGTTGAATAAAAGGATCACTGTTCAGCTTATCTTCATCGACAAGCTCACCGTTGACTATCCCTGCGTCCTCAAGCTGCTGACGAATAACTGCGGGATCTATATCATCAAGAACATCGTTTACTTGCTGAACAGACGAACGCTCGTCAAGCTGTTGTTTCAGATATTCGACAAGCTCATCAATCTCGGGATTTTGCCAAGAGGGATCATCTGTCTTGATATAATCCTCAATGAAAGTGTCCTTACCGTCAATACATTGAATGAAGTCCAAACTTCCCGGCAACTTATTTGTATTCATCAATCCGAAGGCTTTTAATTTGTCGGCGGACAAGGCAAAGTACGCCGACAACGCTTCGTCACGGTCTTTATACTCTGTTACGATAAGCGGTGCAGCCCTCAGATCATCAACAACATAATAATGGTCGATAAAAGCTACGGGAGGACTGCTATATGGAGTATGCACTACCTCGGCAACATCGTCATCGGGTTCATAGAACGGTGCAAGTTCCTCATCGGACACATAAATGAGGTCGTCAAACTCCATACCGTCCAAACCGTTCTCGACAATATCCTGCAATGAATCGTATTGCTCAGTGCGGACAACGGTATCATCAATCTTAGTTTCGATACGAAAATCAACAAGGTTTACATTAGCCGTCAATTCGTGCTTTTCGTCCTCGGTGGTTGTGTATGCGACGTTGATTTCAGATAAATCATCAGGCAACTCAAAGTCGTCTGTACCAAATTCTCTTTCGTTATATTCGCCGATAAGTTGTCTTGCTCTATCAAGCAAAACCTTATACTCAGACGGTCTTTCAGGGCGTGGCTCAACGGTCACGCTGACTAACGGCTTTGGCAAATCATCAACAAAGCTGTAATCAATCGTCTTGCCGTTTTCATCAGCGTAAACCACAAGTCCCATCGGAGAAGGACGGTTAATATCGTCCAAAATATCCCGACGTAACTGTTCTGCGTCGAGATATTCAAAGCTCGTTTCAATCTTCTTATCAGAATTATTGCTGTCGTAATAATCAAGACGTGCAATAGGCTGTGATTCAATAGGATTGTCAGCTTTTTGTGATGGCATATTGAGGTAGTACCGCTTGCCATCAAAATTTACACCCGATACTCCGATATTAAAACCTCTGTCAAGAAGCATATCAATATTAGGCGTTGATTTGTGGACAGGAAAGCCGCACATCTTAATATCTTCATCGGAAGAAATCATACGCCTTGTTAATTGCAGTCCCAACGCCTGAGATACAAGCTCTGCGTCGTCGCCCATTGCTTCCAAAAATTCACCTATTCTATACAGAATAATGGTGTCGGGATGTTCGTCCTTCAACCTGAAATATTCCTGCATAAGAGGATTGTATTTTGAATAGTCACGCTGGGCGGTTTCCTGTTCTTTTTCGGGTTGTATGGCGACCTTCAAATGGTCGTTCATCGGGTTTTCTTTGACCTTTGCGTCAAACTCAGCCCTCGGCATTTCCTTGTTGAATAACGGGAAACTCTTGTCAAAGAGCATTACACGGTCATCATCAACGGAGAGGATTTCATACTCGCTTGCGCCGATATATACCGAAGCACCAAGCGTATATCGGTATTCATACTCAACAGGCGCAGGCTCAGTCTTTTCTGACGGCGGCGTAAAAAGTGCTTCACGGATTTCTCGCTCAGCGGCTCGCTCTGCCCGTAGTTCTTCCTGACGTTCAAGCCACCTCGGATAATACTCTTTTTCTTTTGAGTTGAGATAACGGTCAAGTTTGATAAGTTCACCGATACGCTTTTCAACGTAATTCCAAGTGAGCATTTGTCGTGGAGAGCCTTCGCCATAACCAAGATGAAGTTCAATCCCTTTACTGTCGTGATCCTCTCCGACACCTGTGTACGGTACGGCACTTGACGATCCGCCTATACCGTACTCTTTTTTGAGGAAAGATATATTTTCACTCTTTGATAGTGATTTCTGATATTGCTCATAAATTCGCATTTTGCCTTCTTCCACGCCGCTTCCTCTTGTGAGAGCTGCGTCGATAAGTTCCTGTGAAAAAGAAAAGGCAGGATTGTTCCTTCCTGCCGATTCTGTAATAAGCTGTAATTGTCCGTCCTGTGACGGTAATGGTTTAATAACGCTGTGCAGCATACCAAGCAAGCGCATTGCTTCAAAGTGTCCGGCAACAGCGTCCCAACGATGAAAGGACTGTCCTTCACGGTCAGGATAACGACCTTTCCAAATGAGCAATCCGTTCTCGTAGGTCTTATATCCTACACGGGTGTCATCTGCAAGGATAATCTCCGTGAAATCATCGTTGAATATACTGCGGATATACTCGGTACGCTTTTGAATGTCTAAAAAACCTTCAAAGTATCCTCGGATTTCATCAAGGCTTGCCTTGAGGTGCGGTGTGGTAGCAAGAATCTCATTCACCACTTCATCGACACCGAAAAATGGGTGTTTTCTGAGTTCTCCGTCCTCGTCAAAGACGTTGAAATTAGTGTCGCCGCTAACATACTTGTCGCTGCTTATAACGGTAAGTAAATTGCGGCGCTGTTCAACCTGCTTATATACTCCTTCAAAATCTGCACTTGCCGATTCGGGGATAATAAGGGCTTTCATTTTATCCAAAAGCCTTTCTGTATCTTCGGCGTGATTAAAGGTGTAGCTGAGCCGTACAAACGCCTGCGTGCGGTCAGTTCCAAGATTCAATTCAGAGTATAGGTGCGGGTATCTTTCAAAGAAATCTACCACATTACCGATAAGCTGAATGGTATCAGCGGTAGAAAAAACAGGCTCAAAATTCTGAGCCTGTTCTTCGGGATTTAAGCGTAAATCAGTTCCGCTTGTACGATCTCCTGTGCTGAGTGCCGGAGATTGTTCATCAGGCGTGTCCACTTCATCGGATCTTCCTCTTTCAGCTTCTCCGTCACGCCCTCCTGAGCTGCCATCTGTTTGAGCAGGCGTTCCTCCATCTCCAGCGCCGTCTGTTCGATTTCCGCCAAGTGTTCGGTCAGCTTGCCCTTCGTCAGCAGATTGGTATAGAGGATTCTGCGCTGACGATACAGATACTTCCTCCTCATCTGAGCGTACTGTCCCAGCTCGACCTTCGGCTGTTCGGGAAGCGTCAGATTGGGAAGCAGATAATCGCCCTGCATTGTGTAAGTCAGTTCTGCCATCTTCAAAACTCCTTTCATTGTTTCTGTCATTAGTATATTCGGGTTGCCTGTTTTCCGCAAATGTGCGATTCTGTCGGTTGAGTGCCAAAACGGTTTTGGATACTTCCGATAAGCCCATCTCGGCAATAGCGCTGGTAGCGACGCCGAGTGCGTTCAGGGTGTCATCGGAATTGAAATTGACAACGTTTCTGAAATCGTCGTCGTCAAAATACATTTCGGTATCAATACCGAGCCTTGTCATCAGCATATACGCAACGCTGTTTGTGACAAGCTCCTTATACATAGCCGTTACGCTATCCTCACCTAAGCCTTCAAGGAAGGTGTCGTTTGTGCCAAGAAGCAAGTCCCTGATATAATCAGGCGTGTTATCCTCGACAGCGTTGTTTGCCGCCGACATTATCGCTTTCGCAAGGCTATCCTTATCTTCGAGGTCGCCGAAGCTGCTTTCAAGCGTAGCAATCACATCATCTGTATATTCGGGCTGCATAGTCCAAATAGGGACAGCTCGTGAGTATTCGCCTGCGTGGGTATCGGATATATCGAAGTAATGTACTAATTTCTGTGAAACGCCGTCGTGCCTTTCAAAAACGGCAATACCTTTTGCTCCTCGGTTTACCCAGCGTCCAAAAGTCCTGTTCCACCTCTCGATAGGAAGAACAGCGATTGCTTCCGGTTTCTGAGCGTAAATAAGGAGCTGTTCGTCAAAGCGCAGTCTGTAATTATAACAGGCTGTGCGTAAAAAAGCCGCCCATTTATCGGGCGACAAAACCTCTTTCGAGGTATCTACATATAGTTGTGAGATAAGGTCAAACTTTCTCGCCATAGGAAAAGCACCTCCTTATCTTGCGTCGTGATTTCTGTTTTTAGGCTTGATTAAAGTTCCTTTCTCGGTATAGTTTTTAGGATCAGCGTCCGGCTTATCAAAGCCAAAGCGAGAGCCTTGTTTCATTGCCGCATACTGTGCCTTTGTAACGCCGAGCTGCTCGTTCATCTTGTTTACCATAGCACGGTTTTCGCTCGGTCTGCCGTTTGCTGATTTAGCGTCGGTGTAGCCAAGCTCGCCCTTATTGATAATCGCTATCATATTCAAGCCTTCAACAAAGGTGTAGCATTGGTCGGGGAGCGACGCTCTGAGCGGGACAACAACATTGCCTGACTTTTCGAGCAGCTCTGCAAATTCGCAGATATGACGAATATTTCTGCCATATTCAAAATGGTAGTCGTCGATATATCGAACATCATATCTTTCGGAACGGTCACGCAAACCGTTGTGCGTATCAAAGCTGCCGTCGGGCTTGCCGATAACGATTTGGTCGCCGTCATACAGCCTGAATTTCTCGTTGTAATGGGAATCAATAAAGCGAATCCCACGCTCCGCCTTTTCAAGATGGTGGTCAAGCCAATCCTTCTTATAGCAGTAGCAGTAAAGATTGTAGTTACCCTTATACGGGTTAAGGCGCATAAGGAAGGCGTAGTCCTTCGTATTCACTCTTACGCCGTAATCAACGCCTGTATTATATGCGAATACTTTGTCGCTGTTAATGCAAAAATCTTCAAGCTGGTCACGGTTTGAAAGAAAACCGCCTTTCTCCCTGAAGGAGTTAATGACGGTATCAATGTCCTTCTTGAAATCATCAGTATTAAGGTCATCACGAAAACCGTTCCACGTTGAGAAGAATTCTGTTCCGAGCGTTCCCATATCCGCACGGAGATAACCGATTAAGCCTGTCTGCGAGGAAATTTGCTGACTATTGCGGTAGGTGTAAAGGTATTCCTTGCCTTTTAGCGGTGTGACATTATTCTCCATTGTAAGCACCTCTGCAATCGAAACAACGATTGTTTTTCAGCGCAGAGAGTACATCGTCGCCAATGCTGTCGAGGATTTCGTCAAGCACTTCGTAATCAAAGTCCTCGTCGTCGATGTCCGCAAACAGGTGTTGAATCATACTCATCGAAGCATCCTCTTTGAGCGCAAAGTATTGAGCGTGATACACGTTTTCACGGTCAATGCCATAGGAGCAAAAATCGCCGTTTTCGTCGATATACCATTCGGCAAGGTCAAAATCTGTATCAAGGCACTCGCCAATATTGCCGGAGTCGATAACCTGAACGTAAGTACCGTCGCTGTCGCTCTCATAGATACCTTCATATCTTGCGATAATAATGATTGGCTGTCCGGCATTAACTTTGCCGAGCATATCCCTAACCTTATCGAAATAGCGGAAATTGAGAGCGAAAACAATAGCGTTCAGTTCCTCCTCGCTGATAGTCGGTTTATCCTGCTTCACCATTGCCTTAAAGCACGGCAAGCCGGGGTTAATGCTTGTCCAGATAATCTTTTTGTTATTCGTTGTGTTGTTCATCAAACATACCTCCAAGATAAGAATAGAGCTTATTGCTCTTTGTGTATTGTTGTAATTCGGAAATGATACTCATATCCTGCACGGTTAAGCCTTCGATGCGGAAAACATTCTGAAAGTTGATGCTCTGCAAGTCCTTCTCAGACTTAAAGCCTGCTTCAAAAAGTTTTGTCAGCACCTTAAACCTGTGCTGGGGAGTAATTACGGTTTTATCTGCCATTAGTTACCCTCCCTGTCTAAAGCGTAGTTCGTGTAAGCGACAACGCCTTTGTTCCTTCTTCGGCGGGCAGCAGGCGAGCAACCGAGTTCCGGCAAAATCGCCTGAATCTTCTGTCTTGTCCGTCGAACGCTCTCAAAGCCGGGGCAGCCCAGCTCTTTATAGTTGGTCATAACTTCTTCAAAAGAGAGGTCTGCTTCGCCGTGAGTTTCGCTTATGCAATCACGGCAAACGTAATAATATAATCTCATATCGTCGTCACGAGCGTCGGGATTTGAGATTAAGACGTTTAATACCATATTCTCAACGGTTTTTAACTTATACATTCGTACCTCCTAAATCAGACGGGCGACCTTTTGAGCCGCCCGTCGCAGTAGTTTTTCACTTCTTGTTGTTGCGGTTTTTAATCTGCAAGAAGATAAAACCGCCGATAATGAAAACAAGTAAAACGATAGCAATAATCACTTTCATTATGCTGCCTCCTTGTTATTCTTCTTTCTCTTTCTTACAAGAGCTGTCACGCAAGCCGCAACACCGACAGCCGCAACGCCGCTAAGCACAAGCCAAAGGTTGTTGGGCGTTCTGCCGTCGCCTGTCTGCGGAACGTGGATTTTTTCGTTGTGCATTTTTACGGTTGCAGTCTTGCCGTACTCAATCTCGATAACCTCGTCATCGGGAAGAATATATCCGGCAGAAGCGTCGTCGTTTACCTCAGACACAACATACTTGCCAATGCGTAAACCCTCAATGAGAATTTCACCGTTCTTGTCGGTCTTAAATACCTTATCAAAGCCATTTTCGCCTGTTACACGGAAAGAAATGCCTTCAACCTTGTTATCGGAAGAAGTCTTAACAATTTTGAGCGAGCCTTTCATAGCTTCATTCAGGAAGCCCTTGCCTGCGTCGTTCTCAACATCATAGGTCTTACCGTCAGTTTCGATAAAGACGGGATAGGTGTTTTCATCGAGGATAAAGCCGTCGGGAGCCTTCTTCTCTTTTACAAGATAGTGACCGTAAACAAGGTCGTCCATCTCATAAATGCCTGTGTCGGTTTCTTTGATTTCGCCGAGCAGTTTGTCGTCCTTATCGAGCTTGCTGTCAGCGTTGGTATCGGAATAGATTTC
Source organism: Oscillospiraceae bacterium (assembly GCA_045545795.1). Lineage (GTDB taxonomy): Bacteria > Bacillota > Clostridia > Oscillospirales > Ruminococcaceae > RGIG8773. The sequence goes on along the minus strand of JAZQBN010000142.1, from coordinate 18,418 downwards.
AAATACTGCGCCTGTCAGCTTATTGTCGGGATAATCAGCGTCAACCTTTGTGGTCTTGACATTGCCACGAATATGCTCGTTGACAATTTCAATTTCAACAACATCGCCGTCCTTGCTGATTGTTACGGGATAGACGGTATCATTGAGTACAAAGCCTGTCGGCTGTTCGATTTCTCTGACATACCAAGTGCCGTAAGGGATAGTATCCTCGCCAAAGGTGAAGCTGCCGTCCTCGGCTGATTCTGTTGTCAAGGTTGCGTTTTCCGCAGTAAACTCTGCGTCTGCGCTCTTAAACAGTCCGATAACTGCGCCGCCGAGTGCTTCGCCGTTCTCGTCAATCTTTTTGCCGGAAACAGTACCGTAAATCAGCTCATTGGTGATAGGCTCACCGTCATTTACGGTGAGGTCAACGGTCTTTGTGTTTTCACCCTCGTATTCAAATACAACGGGGAATTTGGTGTCAGTCAAGATATAATGCTCGTCGGTGGCAAGCTCCTTGACATAGTAACTGCCAAAGGGAAGGTCTGTGCCGACAAAGCCGTTGCCGTTTTCATCAAGCGTGATGATCTCAATCAAGCCGTCTGCGGGAATGGTAGTTCCGCTTGCGGATACAAGCTCCTCGGTAGCGAATAAGCCAAAGGAAATATTCTTGATTTCCTCGTTAGTGCCGATGTCAAACGGCTCATTGGTTTCAAGCCACTTTTCGAGGTTTACATTAACCTTCTGTCTTTCGTTGTAGAACGATGTAGAGGTTTCTGTGATTTCTACGGTCTGGTCGGCGTAGACAAGCTCCACATTATGAGTTTCATCACTGAGTACCATTCCGTAGGGTGCGTGGATCTCCTTGATTTCGTACTTACCAAGATAGAGAGCCTTACTTTTTGCAAAGCCGTCATTACCTGTGGTAACGGTATCTACAAGGTCGCCCTTCTTATTGCGGATTGTGCCGTCGGGAGTGACAATATCCTCGGCAGCACGGATTTCATAGGTAGCGCCTTTCAGTCCTGCTGTTTCATAAACAGGCTGGTAAATGGTCGGGATTTCGTTACCTTCATCATCAGTACCGCCGCTGACATTTACGCCGTAGAACACTTCGCCCTCTTTTGCGATGGTAATCTTGCCTTTCTGAGCGTAGTTTGCCTTATTTACCTTAGTCAAAACAATGCTGCCCTCCTCTGTGGAGTTTTCTTCTGTGATGTCAAAGGTGATAGGTGTACTGTCAAGCACATAGCCGTGCGGAGCCTGTACCTCTACGAGCTTATAGCCCTTATCATACACGAGCATTTCGGGAGTGATAAGATAGCCCTCGCTGTTGGTGTAGAATGTGTCGATTGTCAGGTTTGAGGGGTACGGCACGGACATTGTAATCAGAGTATTATCGGGTGCATAAATCTGGAATCCCGCTCCCTCGTAGGGGATTGTCTTTCCTGATTCAGCGTCCACCTTAACCACCTTGAGATAGGATTCAAATATATCATTATTAATGATGAAGCTGTACGGTTTGGAGTTGTCGCAAACATACACATCGAAATCATCGACATAGTGACGACCTTCCCATCCGTAGGTCTGATGCACGGTGTAAGTGCCATAGGGCAGCTTTTTGGATTTTGCGTAGCCTTTTTCGTCGCAGACAAGGGTGTCACGGACGCTTTCGTGTGCGTTGTCATAACTTCCTGCGCTTTTGAGAAAGAGTTGAAACGTGGCTCCTTCTTCGGGTGTTTCGATTTTAGTCTGCCCCTGATCCGTATGCTTAACGATTTCAATATCGCCCTTGATTACGTCCTCATTTACGCTGAGAACGCATTTGTTGTGTTCGATTGTGTACTTCTTGGCTTCTGCGCCGACAGGATAGACGGTCTTATCGAGCTGATAGCCCTCGGAAGGCTCAATCTCTCTGATAGTCCAATTTTCGCCGCAGACATATTCCTTTGTGGTGAATTTACCGTCTTTGTCAGTGGTGTAGGTATCAATCAGCTTATCACCGTTATAGATACCGTACTTTGCTCCGGCAAGGGAAGCGTCACCCTGTGGCTTCTTTGTTTCGGAATCAACCTTTGCAACCTCAACGATAAACTTTTTGAGGGTATTGGTGAATTCTCTCTTTGCCACTTTATCCCAAGTGATAGGTGTGGTCTGGGACTTCGGAACAACGTAACGAGTAGCGGTATCTACTTCTTCAAGAGTGTAGGGCTTATCGCCGCTTACAAGGATATTCTTGAAGTTAGCTACGCCGTTCTTGTCTGTGGTAGCGTACTCGTCAACATTTGCGCCTGAGAGTGATGTGCCGTAAAGGTGGAATTTAACGCCCTCGTTGAAATTATCCTCCGAGGTCTTTACAACCTCAAGGTCGCCACGCTTCAGAATATTGCTGAATTTTACGGTGGCGGTTTTGCCGCTTTCTACCTTAACGGTCTGCACTTTCTGATCCTCATATCTTTCCTCAGTGACCTCAGTTACGGTATATGTGCCAACCTTGAGGTCATCAATCTGAAATTCGCCCTTTGCGTTGGTGGTAACTGTCTTGCTGTAATTATCAGCGCTCGTGACCTTAAACTTAACGCCCTCGACCTTTCCGTCGTCGGAGGTCTTGACGATTTTGAGCGAGCCTGCCGAGGTCTTAACAGCGAAATACGCTGTCTTGGTTTCGGTATCAGACTGAACGCCCGTTACAACGTCCTGCTTTGATGAACTGCCGCAAGCGACAAGGGTTGTCGTGACATTGGGCATTTTCTTCGTGGCGCTAAATACGAGAGCGTCGGGGATTGCCTTCGTCGATGTCAGAGTAATGCTGTTACCCGAAACGGAAACAGACACATCGCCTGTCTTTTTGAAGGTGTAGTCGGATAAGATTTTGTTGCTGTCAGTCAGCGTAAGGCTGTACTTGCCGTCACTGTATTTCAGCTCCTTGACGCTGTTCTTTGCCTTTGCCTGAGTGTCATAGGAAAAGCTTGGAATCACGTTATAGCTGTTGAGCTTGGCGATAATCTTGTTGTAATTGGTCTTTACATTCGGATTGTGGTCGCCTGCGGTGATACCGTCAATAAACTTGGAATTGCTGAGCTTGAACGATGAAGCGTCACGACAGCCCGTGCAGAATTCCCATACAACAAGCTGGGTTGCAATCCACTTCTGTCCGTCAGTACCGACAAGACTGGAGCTGCTGCCTGACTTTCCGAAAAGAAGGGCGAGATTGACCGCCTTCTTCTGAGCCTTGCTGAGTGCGTTCCACGCAGCCGAAGCGTCGGTTGTCAGGGTGTTGCCTGAATAGAGCGAGTGTCCCGGCTCAATGCAATATGCGTCTTTGCCATCAGCATAAATGCGGCAGAGTTCCTCGCCGACAGTGCCAACGGTATAGCCGCCGTGTTCGGTGTACTTTACGAATGAGATGATATTGCCGCCTGTGTCGTAGCAGTAGTCAAAGGTCACAGTGACCTCTTTTCCGGCAGCGCTGGCAGTGGGAATGATGAAAATTGAAGAAACGACAGCTACAACGGCTAAAAGGATCGCCGTTACACGCTTGGCGTTTCTCTTGTTGAAAACTTTTGTCATTGGTTTACCTCCATAAGTTTTGATTTGAAATTGTGTGTTTGGATTGGTTTGCCCGCACCTTTAAGAAAGATATAGTTTATGAGATAGAGTATATTTAAGAGATAGTTAATATCTTTCTTTTCGGTTGGTACAGGTAGTCTTAGGGGTTAGAGTGTGAGAAAGGGGGAAGTCAAAAAAATAAGTTTTGCACTTCCTACCTGCTGTCACGCTCTGAACGGTGGCGCAGATACTTGGCGTAATGCTCCAGAGCCTTACACACATAGTCCTCCGTGTCCTTCAACTGAACATTCTTCGGAATAAGGCTTCGTACTCTGTCACCACGCAGCACAATGCGCTCACGCTGGTTGGGCTTTTCTTCCGACATAATCGCTTCAACAGCTTCCGCCGTCAGCTTGCCGCTATCAAACATTTTCCTCATTCGGATTGTTTGGTCGTGCGATGGTGTGCAGTCGTTAATGTCAATCTGCTCGACAACATCACGCTGACTATCTTCGTCGAGATAGGACAGCTCAACGGCAGGACGCATTTTGATTCTGCCCTCGTCCACAAGTTCTAAAAGTTCGGGAACAAGGTTTGTTAAGCGAATATATCTTCTGATTTGGTCTTTGCTTTCTCCGACCTGTTCGCTGAGTTCCACGTCGGAACGTCCTCTTGAAGAATTAGTCGCCAGTGGCGACGCATTTTCTTTTGAAGGTCTGCCAGCCTGCCGCTTCATAGCTTCTAACCTCATTTTGTAAGCAAAGGCTTTCTCGCTGGGAAGGATTGTTGTACGCTGAAAATTACTCTCAACCATATATACAACCGCTTCATCACGGGTTAAGTCCTTAATCTCACTTCTGAGAGTAGTAAGCCCCGCAAGCTCACAAGCTCGCTTTCTGCGGTGACCGCTGACAAGCTCATAGCGTCCGTCCTCTTTCTGACGAAGGACGGCAGGCGTTAAAACGCCGTTGGTCTTGATACTCTCGACAAGCTGTACCATATCCTCGTCATCTCTAACGTGAAACGGGTGGTCGGGAAAGTCATCAATCAAGTCAATGGGAATATCCCTAATCTTTTCGAGCCTTGCGTCGTCCCGTTCCTCCTGCGTGGAGAAAAGGTCATCGAGCGTCGGCAGAGCGAAGTCGCTCTTTCTGTCTGCCACTTGCAAGCACCTCCTTTGTGAAATCAGCGTATGCCATAGCCGCCTTGCTGTTTGGCTCGTAGGCGTAAATACTCTTTCCTTTGGACGATACCTCGGCGGCTTTTACCGCAACGGGGATTTTGGATTTGTAAATCCTGATAACGCTCCCAAAGTTTTCACGAATTGCGTCCATCGTGCTTTTAGCAAGGTTTGTCCTGTTATCAACGATTGTCAGTAAAATGCCGTCAATCGCCAAATTAGGATTGGTGTGCGCCTTTACCTTTGATACTGTCCGAAGAAGCTGTGTCATAGCCCTTGCAGGCAAATACTGCGCCTGAACAGGAATAACAACGCTGTCAGCAGCCGTCAAAGCGTTTAAGGTCAACATACCGAGTGAAGGTCTGCAATCAATAAGGATATAGTCGTAGTTCGGCTTCACCTTGTTCAGATAGTTTTTCAAGATGTTCTCTCGGCTCATAGCCGTAACAAGGTACATCTCCAGCGCTTCCAAATCCGTATTGGAAGGAATGAGGTCTACACCTTCATCGTGGTGGAGAATACCGCTTTTTACATCTGTGCTATCGTCACGGATAATCTCGTGCATTTTGGTAGCGAGGGTAACAGGGATTTCATCGACACGCTGCCAACCAAGACAGGTTGTTAAGTCGCCCTGTGGATCACAGTCAACGAGGAGTACCTTTTTACCTTGCTTTGCCAAGCCAATGCCCAAGTTCATTGTGGTTGTCGTTTTTCCGACGCCGCCCTTCTGATTGCAAATAGCAATAGTTTTGCAGTTTGGCATTCGTTTTCCTCCTTTCAAATGGTTTAATAGCTGTCCTGCAAAAACAGCTATGTAACTTTTCCGCTTATTTGTCCTCGACACCCCAGCGGATAGATAAATCTATATGGGAAGTTCTTCAAGCGCCTGACTGCTATCAGGCTCATAGGAATCTCACCTCTGCCGGATTCTCCGCCAGCTCCGTAGAGAAGTATCATTATCGCTTGTGTAGGTCGTCGCCATATCGGGAGCAGCCCGATACTCACAGACGGAATTAGCGCTCGCTCCTGAAAGGAGGTCGTGGCGTACCGCTGCGGTAGCTTTGCGTTTCTGCTTACACAAGTAACGTACTTGAAGAAATGATATTCAGTTGTCAAAGTTCGTGAAAAGGTCTTTTCAGATTGCTCGGAAACAACCCTCTCACTTGTACCCACTGGGAGAGGTCATTTTTGAAGTAAGATTTTGAAAATTTTTCAAAAAAATTTAAATTTCCTTTTAAAACGCAAAAAAGCCGCCCGCTCCAATTAAGGAACAGACGGCTCATAAGCTATATTTAATTGTATATTACCTTAATATTCTTTTTGCGGGCATTATAAAGTTTGGTGATAACCTCATCTATTACATCCGTATATTTCCCTCGTGCGATCATATCATTCTTGAGGTCAATCAGTGATTTTAAAACCTCTGAGCGTTCTTCGTTCGTTAGGTAAACGTGGTATTTAGGGTTTTTCATTATAAATTCCTCCTTACTTTTGAGCTATAACAGATTGAGATTGTCTGAATCTCCAATCGTAAAAGCGTTGTCTAATAATCTCTGCGTCTTTTTCTGTATCTGAGTTTATATAGATATGAACAGAGCGAAACGCCTGTTTTATCTTTTCCAATAGGGATATTTCATCGGTACGTCCGTATGGAACATACACGAGCTTGATATTCCGCTTTTTACAAAGGTGCTGTTTTATTTTATATTCGTTTTCGTTGGGCTTAGAAGTTTCAATAGCGAGCTTTTCTTCGGATATATATGATTCTAATGGAATACCGATAATGCTATCATCATCAAACTTAACAGACAATTTGTTCATTCCGGCATATACCATAATCGCTAATTTGGGAAGCACGCTCTTGTACTCCTTATCACACACCTTGCAGCCCATTCCGTTTGCTCTGTCTGATATGCGAGCCTTATATGAATGGTTTAGGGGACATTTCCACCAAACGCTGTACATCGAATGCCTTGAAATGTGTTCAGGAGAAAAATCTGTGTTCTTTTCGTAGTCCCATTCTGATAACAGATGTATGTCAGTCGTTGCCAAGTCATTGTAGCCACTCAATACAGCCCGATCAGCGCATACAGGACACATTGCTCCTTTTACTCTTGAATTGATAACTGATTTCCAAACGTATCCACAAACACGGCATTTCCACCATACGTTTTTACGGGACTTTTCATTTACCATATCAGGTGTCAATGGGAGATTCCGATCAGACCATTCTTTTGCGAGCTTTGGATACAATGTAGCAAAGTCATTGAAGCCTTTAAGTAATATCAAGCCACTACAATATGGGCATTTACTACCATCAGAGCGTGTAGAGATCAATGTTTCCCACTCGTTACCGCACTCTCTGCATTTCCACCAAGCCTTGCGATTAGCATATACTGTGACCTGAGTAGGGCGTAAGGGAGCATTTCTATCCGACCATTCTGACGCTATTTCGGGCTTTTGAGAAGCAAGGTCATTGAAACCCTCTAATATCGCATTGTGGGAACAGTAAGGACAACCACTTCCGCCTATTGTTCTGTTTTTAATTGAAGCTCGCCATTCGTGTCCGCATTTGCCTTTCCACCATACCATTTTATTAGAGCCGTGCGTAACGCTATCTGGCGTAAGAGGTAAATTGCGTTTTGACCATTCAATTATCAGTTCAGGGCGAACATCAGCTAACATTCTTTTCATAGCATATCCTCTCCTTTACCTATATTATATAGGAAACAGGAGAAAAGCGTAGTTTGCGATTCGTTTTTGGGCATAAAAACAGGCAACCTATATTTGGTTGCCTGCGTATCATAATTTTAGTGCTATAAATCAGGATTTAGCGCGTCAGCATCTCAATCGCTTCATCTTTTGTTGCGACAAAGAATATATCCTTGCCATTATTACTTTCATAAATAAAATCATGCAAGGGTTTACTGGTATAATGTGAGTAGTCGCCATAAATCGCTATACGTCCTCCGTAGTTAATATATTTCTGTAATATTTCACCTGCAAGCCCGGTGCTAAGAACAAAGAAATTTTCAACTATCAGTTTCTTGCTGATTACGATATTCTTTGTCCCAGCATCATACTTAGCTGTCATCAGCACATCCAAAGCGGTCTGAGCATCAGTTATTACAGGCTCGTCGCTATTTACAATGGCACATATAATGCCGTTCTTTTCAATTTTGGTAATGGTCATTTCAATTCCTCCATAAATTTTGATTTATGCTACTATGATTATAGCACGATAACTCCGATTTGTCTATCAGCTAAACTGAATAGAAAACAGGCAACCTCATAATAAGGCTGCCTGTGTATAATGATTGTTGGTGCTATAAATCAAAATTTATTACAATTATCAATAATGTATTTCATACTATGGTATTTTGAAACTACATCTTCAAATCCTAACGATTTGTAAAGGTTATATCCTGAATCTGTAGCTTTAAGTTCCACAAAATCTAAATTGTTTATTTCTGATTCTGTTAGCAATAATTTAATAAGCTTTCCGGCAATACCTTTTCTTCTGAATTTTGGTTTTGTATATACATTCAAAACTGTACCGGTTTTTCCGTTAATAAAAGTGGGATTTGAGGGCTTTTCTGAAATATATAAAAAGCAGCAGCCTACGATTATATACTCATTTCTGCATACAAATACAAACAGATCATTATTGAGATGTTTACGAAAATAATCAGGCAGATTATTAGCAAGCAATGATAATTTTTCTTGCGGTATCTCACCATAATCTTCTAATAAATAGTCTATTCTTAACTCAACTAAATCTTTTATATCCTCTGTATTTGCTTTTTCAAATGTCATAATACACCTCTAAATTCCAATTTATGCTAATAAGATTATATCACTTCAACACCGATTTGTCTATCAGCTAAACTGCATAACAAAACAGGCAACCTATAAAACGGTTGCCTGAATAATTACAAAATATGCGATTGAGTTTGCTCTGCACAACTTTCTGCATCGTTTGGCGTAAGTTTGGCGTAAATGGCGTAAATCCGAGACATCGGAAGGCTCGGAAGCCGCATAAACACTGGCTTTTTGCAGAGTTACTTATCTAAGGATTTCATTGTCGGGAACAGGAGGACATCGCGGATGGCAGGAGAGTCGGTCATGATCATGACCAGTCTGTCGATGCCGTAGCCGATGCCGCCCGTGGGGGGCATGCCGATCTCGAGAGCGTTGAGGAAGTCCTCATCGGTGGTGTTGGCTTCTTCGTCGCCGGCGGCGAGCATCGCCTCCTGCGCCTTGAAGCGCTCACGCTGGTCGATCGGATCGTTCAGCTCGCTGTAGGCGTTCGCCATCTCCCAGCCGTTGATGAACATCTCGAAGCGCTCGACATAGGCGGGGTTGTCGGGCTTCTTCTTCGTCAGGGGCGAAATCTCGATCGGATGATCCATCACGAAGGTGGGCTGGATCAGATGTTCTTCAACGTATTCTTCGAAGATCAGGCTGAGGATATCGCCCTTTTGGTGTCTGTCCTCATACTCGACATGGAGCTTGTCCGCGATCGCGCGCGCGTCGGCGGTGGTCTTGACCTCGTTCCAGTCTACGCCCGCGTACTGCTTGACGGCGTCAACCATCGTGATACGGGCAAAGGGCTTCTCGAAGTCGATGATATGCTCGCCGTACTTGACCTGCATGGAGCCGTTGACCTCCTGTGCCACGCGGCGGTACATCGCCTCAGTCAGATCCATCATGCCGTGGTAATCGGTATATGCCTGATAGAGCTCCATCAGGGTGAACTCGGGGTTATGGCGTGTATCGAGACCTTCGTTGCGGAAGACTCTGCCGATCTCGTAAACGCGCTCCAGACCGCCGACGATCAGGCGCTTGAGATAGAGCTCGAGAGAGATACGCAGCTTGAGATCCTCGTCCAGCGCGTTAAAGTGAGTTTCGAACGGACGCGCCGCTGCGCCGCCCGCGTTTTGAACCAGCATGGGGGTTTCGACCTCCATGAAGCCCTGTTCATCCAGAAAGCGACGGATCGCGGAGATGATCCGGGAACGCTTGACGAAGGTATCCTTGACCTCGCTGTTCATAATCAGGTCGGTGTAGCGCTGGCGGTAACGGGTATCGGTATCGGTCAGACCGTGATACTTCTCGGGCAGCGTTTGCAGCGACTTTGACAGCAGGGTGACCTTGGCGGCGTGCACCGAGATCTCGCCGGTCTTGGTCTTGAACACCTCGCCGGTGATGCCGATGATATCGCCGACGTCGTATTTCTTGAAATAAGCGTAATCCTCGACGCCGATCGAATCGCGCGCCACATACGCCTGGATACTGCCCTTTAAGTCCTGTACGTTACAGAAGGACGCCTTGCCCATCACGCGCTTGAACATCATTCTGCCGGCGATGCTGACGGTCTTTCCCTCGAGCGCGTCGTAGTTCTCCTTGATATCGGTGCTGTGATGCGTCTGGTCGAATTTTGTAATGACAAAGGGATCTCTGCCTGCCTCCTGCAAAGCGGCAAGCTTCTCTCGTCTTAATCTGAGTATTTCATTTAAGTTCTGTTCCATATCCTACCTCGGTTTTGAAAATATAGCCTTTTTGACGGACTGTACGCAGCCCTGCCGCCGTTATTTAAAGATTTCGAGCACCTTGAAGCCGATCGTGCCAACGGGCACCTCGACCTCGACAACGTCGCCGACGGCGTGTCCGATCAGCGCCATCCCGACAGGGGATTCGTCGGAGATTTTGCCCTGTGAGGGATTCGCCTCGTTGGAGCCGACGATCTTGTAGGTCACCTCGCTGTCGTTGCGCAGGTTCAGCAGCTTGACGTTGGAGCCGACATGAACGTGCTCGTTGGAGATCTCCTCCTCGTCGATCACGACGGCGTTCTTGAGCGTCGCCTCGATGGTGATGATACGCGCCTCGAGCATCGCCTGTTCGTTTTTGGCGTCATCATACTCGCTGTTCTCGGAAAGGTCGCCGTAGGAACGGGCTACCTTGATTTTTTCGGCAACTTCTTTACGCTTTTCGCCCTTTAAAAGGTCGAGCTCTTCTTCTAATTTTTTTAAACCTTCAGCGGTCAACATTACCTGTTTAGCCATATCGGTAGTTTCCTTTCGTTTTTCATTGGGATATTCGCATACAAATTATATTATAGGACAAGTGCGTGATGATGTCAAGAATTTGTCCTACGAATCGTCATGCAAATCGTCAAGTCTGTCTCACGGAAAAGTGTTGGTCGAATCGTTATGTCAAAATGACGGAACTATCAGTATGATGCGTCGGGTTCCTGTATCAAAGCTTTTAACCGCCGAACCAGACTCAGCCGCGTGTGGATCACGTTGCCGTCGCCGCAGCGGGAAAACACCTCGCTGCCGAGCGCATGGATGCCGCCCATCACAAACAGCGCCTCGGCAAAATACATTTCGTCCAGAAACGCCGGGCAAAGCTCCCGGTACTTTGCCGGCAGGTCGATGAAATACTTGTAGACGGCGGTACAGTTCTGCGGCGACGTCGGCTTTTCACCCGTCAGGATCATCGCGCGCGAGCGGCACGGCAGGGTATGCGTCAGCGCGGCAGGCGCGATCACCAGATCCGCGTCGCGCAGGCAGCCCGTATCACGGCAGACGCGGATCACGGCGCCTTTTTTGTTGAGCAGATAATCCGCCTGCGCCGCATAGACGTCCGTCGTGCCGGTGAGCACCGTCAGCAGCTCACAGTGATCGGTCAGCCATTCGCACAAGCCGACGCTGTCGCCTGCCTCGTCGATCAGGACAACCTTCAAGCCGCCGAGCGCCGCTGTCCGCAGCAGGTACAGCGCGGCGTTCTCGCACATCCGGCGGCTCAGCCGGGTAGATGTAAAGCGCTTGTAGCCGCTGTCTGAGGGTAATTGAAGCTCCGGCGGACACAGGACATGGTTGCGCTGGGCTTTGATAAAGCGATCAACGGCGTTCCAGCCGATCCTGCCGCGGTGGTGTTCATAGGTCACGCATTTGAGCGACGCGTCGTCACAGTAGCGGTGCTCTACCCGAATGCGGTTACGGTGCAGAAAACGAAGGACACCCGAGGAATGCTCTTCGATATTGAAAGCAGTTAACATAAAAATCCCTCCGCATCATCTTATGCGGAGGGATCGGAATTTATGTAAGATTGTCCGAACCGTACTGCGGTTTATCAGTACAGGTTCTGGGGATTGCTCTTGACGCCGTTGATACGCAGCTCGAAGTGCAGGTGAGGACCGGTTGACCAGCCGGTAGAGCCGACATAGCCGATCAGCTGACCGTTATTGACATGGTCGCCGGTACCGACAGCGGTACTGATCATATGACCGTAGATGGTCTCGTAGCCGTTATCGTGCAGAATCCAGATGAAGTTGCCGTAACCGCCGCCGCAGCTGCAGCCGCCGACGCCGGCGCTCGAATGGGTACAGCCGCTGTAGGAGCTGACGACGGTACCGGAGTTCGCGGCATAGATCGGATCGCCGGTGGAAGCGCCGATATCAATCGCGTTATGCGCCTCATAGGAGCGTCCCTCGCCGTACTGGGAGGTGATCATATAGTTGCCGGGGAGCGGCCACGTCCAGCTGCCGTCGGTCTGTACCTGAGGAGACGCGCTGTAGCTGATCGTGTCACCGCCGCTGTAGTCGCCGTCATCACCGTCATCATCGGAGGAAGCGGCGGCGGCAGCCGCAGCCGCAGCGGCCGCCTGCTGGGCAGCCAGCGCCTCTCTCTGCTGGCGGTAATACTCCTGAATCTCAGCGCTCAGTCCGCTGAGCTCTTCTTCGCTCAGGTTCAGCTGCATCTGCGCGTCAGCGGCAGAGCTCTGTAAACCGGCGAGTGTTTCTTTATTCTCTTCAAGCAGGGTGTTGAGCTCATCCTGCTTCTCCTTGAGGGTGGTATGCTCCTCTTCGAGCTCGGCTTTATCCGCCTCGAGCGCCTTCTTCTCGTCGGCGATCGCGTTGAGCTGATCCTTGATGCCCTTGATCAGCTCTTCGTCATGGTTACTGACATACTGGACGAGCTGGAGCTTATCGAGGAAATCGGAGAAGTCCTTCGCGCCCAGAACGATCTCGAGCGCGCTGACGTCGCCGGAGATATAGATGGTCTTGACGCGCTGGCGCAGCACCTCCATCTTCTCTTCGATCTTCACGTTGGCGGCGTCGATCTGCGCCTGCTTCTCGGCGATACTCTTATCATAGATCGAGATCTTCTGGTAGCAAACCTGGATCTCTTCGGTCACGGATTCGACCTGTCCGACCAGCGCGTTGACCTTTTCCTGCTGTTCGGATACAGCGGCGTTGCTGTCGTTCAGCTTCGCCTGATACTCCTTCTGCTTCGCTTCCAGCTCAGCCTGACGAGCCTCCAGCTCGCTGATGGTCGCCGCGGACGCAGAGATCGCGCCGCCGACCATGATAATCAGCGCCAAGCATAGGGCAATCAGTTTTTTCATATCGTTTCCATAGCCTTTCTGCCCGCAGGATTCTACCGCGTCTTACCGCGGGCGGGTAAGCGCGAGCCTTGGTTTCTGTTGTATCTGTTATCTGACCGACAGACCGGTCACGGGTTTACCAGCCCAGGATCTCGTTGCCCTCGTGCGTGAGGAAGCGGCGGATGGATACCATACTGCCGATGGCGCCCACGAGGACGCCTGCCAGCGTGAAGGAGCCGATGATCGGCCACATCACGTCCTTGAAGCGTGTATACGGGAAATCGAGAATCTTCTGTACCGAATTGATGATGGCGTCGGACAAGATAAACAGCAACAGGATCGCGACTGCCGCCGACACCAGACCGATCACGATACCCTCGATGATGAACGGCACGCGGACAAAGGCGTTTGTCGCGCCGACGCTCTTCATGATGCTGATCTCGAAGCGGTGGGAGAACATGGTCATGCGGATGGTGTTGCTGATGATGAACAGCGAAATCACCGCCAGCGCCAGAATAATCCACAGGCTCATCGTCGTGATGAAGGAGGACAGGCTGGTGAGCTTAGCCGCCACCTCGCGGTGGGAGGAGACGGACGCGATACCCTGAACCTCCTTGATCTTCGCCACGGTCTCGTCGTATTTGGACAGATCGTCCATCACGACGCTGTAAGAATACGGCAGCGGGTTATCGTCGCCGGACATATTGGCAAAGACCTCTTCACCGAGCTGTTCACGATACGCCTGGATGGATTCATCCTTATCAATAAACTGAACGTCGGAGACGTTATCTACATTCAAAAGCTCCTTGCCCTTATAGACAGCCTCGAGCTTCGTCAGGTTATCATCCAAAAAAACCTTGGTCACGTTGGTGTCGCCGACCGAATCGACGATATTGGATACATTAACGGTAAGCATGACCGCCGAGCCCGTCAGCACCAGACAGGAGATCAGAACGCCGATGGACGCGAGCGTCATCAGGCGGTTATGTACCAGATTTTTAAAACCTTCTTTAATAAGATAGCCAATACTACTCATACTTTCATTCCTTTCCGTCGTGAGAACAGACTCATACTAAGTTTCCGTTAAACGCTTTCACATATTTGTTATCGGGATATTTCGCAGAGCAAGGCGGACGACGCAGGCATACATCCGTATGTCAAGGAGTCCAACACCGCTATGCGGAATATGACGCAATAAATGTTAAAGTGGTTTAATGAAACTTAGTATCAGATTGCGATGAATCTGTCGTCGTCGGTATCAGAGACTACTCTGCCGTCGTCGATAGTAATGACTCGCTTACCAAATGATTTGACCAGCTCATGCTCATGGGTAACCACCAGCACCGTGGTGCCTCTTTTATTGATTTCAGAGAGGAGCTCGATGATCTCGTAGCTCATCTCGGGATCGATATTACCGGTGGGCTCGTCCGCGATGATCATCGCAGGGTTATTGACCAGCGCTCTCGCCAGCGAAACGCGCTGCTGTTCGCCGCCGGACAGCTCGGAGGGATGGTCGTCCGCCTTATCGGCAAGACCGACCAGCTCGAGGATATAGGGGACGCGCTTTTTGATGGTATCGTTCTTTTTACCGACACAGCGCATCGCGAACGCGACGTTCTCATACACCGTCATCTTGGAGATCAGACGGAAATCCTGGAAAACGATGCCCATCGTGCGCCTGAGATACGGCACCCTGCGGCGCTTCATGCTCTCGAGATGCATACCGTTGATGACGATCGCGCCGGAGGTAGGCGTTTCCTCACGCATGATCAGCTTGAGGAAGGTGCTCTTACCGGCGCCGGACGCGCCGACGATAAAGACGAACTCTCCCTTTTCAATTTTAAGAGATACGTTATCCAGCGCGTGAACGCCGTTGGAATCGTATACCTTGGATACATTCTTGAATTCTATCATAGGTATTCCTTTCGCTGACAGCAGACGCCGTCTTTGTTGGGATCAGGCATGATGAAAAGCGCGGTTATCTGACCGGATACGAATCCTTCCCGAAGCTTTATCGGGGATTCGGATTAATACTTCACGGGGCTGGAGGTCAGGTACTTCTTGACCATCAGCGCTACCTTAAAGACGATCGCGTCCTCGAACTCTCTGAGGTCGAGACCGGTCAGCTTCTTGATCTTTTCAAGGCGGTATACCAGCGTGTTGCGGTGGACAAACAGCTTACGGGAGGTCTCGGATACGTTGAGGTTGTTCTCAAAGAACTTCTGGATCGTGAAGAGGGTTTCCTGATCGAGGCTCTCGATCGAGCCGCGCTTGAATACCTCCTTGAGGAACATCTCACAGAGGTTGGTAGGCAGCTGATAAACCAGACGGGCGATGCCGAGGTTATCGTAGCTGACGATGGTGCGCTCGGTGTCGAACACCTTGCCGACCTCGAGGGAAACCATCGCTTCCTTAAACGAATGCGCCAGATCCTTGATGCCGGTGACGGTGGTACCCATACCGACGACGCAGTGGGTGTAGAACTCGGTAGACAGGGTATCGACGATGGAGCCTGCCAGCTTCTCGAGGTCCTTAGTGGAGATACCGGGCTTGATCTCCTTGACCAGCGCGATATCGGTCTCGTTAATATTGATGACAAAATCCTTCGTCTTGTCGGGGAAGAGATTTTGTACGACGTCAAAGGCGGATACATCCGTCTTGGAGGTGATCTTGATCAGCATGACGACGCGGGTAACGTCGCTGTTGAAGCGCAGCTCACGCGCTTTCAGATAAATATCGCCCGGGAGGATATTATCAAGGATAACGTTCTTGATAAAGTTGGCGCGGTCATATTTTTCATCATAATACTGCTTGATCGACGACAGGGATACCGCCAGCAGCTGAGCATATTTCTGTGCGATCTCGTCGCTGCCCTGGACAAACACGGCATACTCCGAGCGCGTCGAAGAACCAAAGGACTTAAAGGTGTGTCCGTTGATGACGAAGGGTACGGTAGCGGAAAGGGTATCGGAGGTGATACTCTCGTTTACCTCGCCGATCCTGCCGAGCTCCGAGCACGCGATGACAACCGAAGTCTCGTCAACAACGCCGATGGTTCGGTCGATCGCATCCTTCATCTGATGAATGACTCCCTGGAATAATCTGTTGGACATAGTTCTCCTCCGTATAAAAAATAGTCAAAATACCGAACGATTTGGTGATTTACATAAAGAAGCCACCTATCTCATATACATTTTACACAAAAGAAAAAGAAAAAGCAACCTTTTTTTCAAAATGAAATGCATGAATTCCTTTGAAAAATAGAAAAAATGAACAAATCTTCATTTTTGTATCACGCCGGTAATTATTTGCAAAAACGGACGGGAGCTTTCCGCGCGGAAAAAAACACGGTTTTATCACGTTTTTCAGCCGCCGAAAGGATGGGAATATTTCTCTATTTGCAATATAACAGAAAATAACACGAAAATAAAGCGCTGAAATTACAATTTTTTAAACTTTTTGTGAACAATGAAGCGGCTTGTGGAAGGCTTCTCACGCGACCACAAGATGTTGAAGCCGTCCGCCCTTCCGCCGTCAGCTTCAATCGGTTGAGATTGCCGCGGAGCGCATTTCAGATTGTCATTGCGAGGAGGAGTTCCGACGCGGCAATCTCACCCTTACCCTTTGCGCCCCTCGCAATGACGATTTTGAATAAAACGAAAGATTCCGTAAAGCAAAAAAGCCCACCGCTTTCGCGGTGGGCTCAGATCAGCCTGATAATCAGTTGGTGATGGTCATCTCGGTGTCCTTATCGAAGATATGGATACGCTCGAGATCAAAGGCAACGTCAACATAGTCGCCGGGCTTCGCGGTGGAGGTGGGCTCTACGCGCGCGGTGACCTGGGTGCCGCCGATGTTGACATACAGATAAATCTCTGCGCCCATCAACTCGGTAACGACAACGTTCGCGTTGATGACGCCGTTGCGATCCTTGCACTTCTCGAGGAACTCGGGCTCATCGTGAATATGCTCGGGACGAATACCGAAGCGAACTTCCTTACCGACGTAGGGCTCGAGAACGCCGTTCTTGTTCTTCGACTCGGGGAGAACGACGGTATACTCGTCGAACTTGAGGGCGAACTTGCCGCCTTCCTTGACGAGGGTAGCGTCCATGAAGTTCATCTGCGGAGAGCCGATGAAGCCGGCAACGAACTCGTTGCAGGGCAGATCATACAGATGCTGAGGGGTATCGACCTGCTGGATGAAGCCGTCCTTCATAACGACGATACGGGTACCCATCGTCATCGCCTCAGTCTGGTCATGGGTTACATAGATAAAGGTGGTACCGAGCTTCTGATAGAGCTTGGAGATCTCGGTTCTCATGTTAGCGCGGAGCTTCGCGTCGAGGTTCGACAGCGGCTCGTCAAGCAGGAATACCTTCGGATCACGGACGATCGCGCGACCGAGCGCGACACGCTGTCTCTGACCGCCGGAGAGAGCCTTCGGCTTTCTGTCGAGGTACTGTTCAATACCGAGGATACGGGCAGCCTCGCCTACGCGGCGCTTGATTTCTTCCTTAGGCATCTTGCGGAGCTTCAGACCGAACGCCATGTTATCGTATACGGTCATATGAGGATACAACGCATAGTTCTGGAATACCATCGCGATATCTCTGTCCTTGGGCGCTACGTCGTTACACAGCTTGTCGCCGATATAGAGCTCGCCCTTAGAGATATCCTCCAGACCTGCTACCATACGCAGGGTGGTGGACTTACCGCAGCCGGAAGGTCCTACCAGAATGATGAATTCCTTGTCGTCGATTTCAAGATTGAAGTCGGTTACCGCGGTAACGCCGCCGTCATAAATCTTGTAAACATGTCTCAGTGATACATTAGCCATTTAAAAACCTCCAATATGATCCAAATCTGCACGCCTAAAGAAGTGCAGCATAAACTAACAGGATAATGCTTTTACGCACTCTATGATAAGTGTACACCAATAATATATCACAATTCGAATGATACTTCCACTTATTTTTTCACTAAATATTCCGGTCATTATTTAGTCATTATTCCGATACGTCAAAAAACTTCCGCTCATTATTGTGCGTTTTGACAAAGAAATAGCCGAACTATCATTCAAACCCCCGATTTTTTTGTTGGATTTGTTAGTTTTGATGATTTTTCACGTCCCATTCGCGCTGTAACCGGAAGGATAACAACATGATCTGATCCGTTTTTCATACTAATCCTTGATAAAAAGATTTAATCAGATATTAGTGATAAATTTCGCAGAGCGAGGCGAGTGACGCAGGCATACTGTCGTATGTCATATCCGGGGACCCCGACGCGCCCCTGCGCGGTGGGGGAAGGAGGAGCC
>JAZQBN010000141.1:0-40185 GCA_045545795.1 Oscillospiraceae bacterium | reverse complement strand
CTCAACGAGCAGCTGAAAAAGATGAAATAAAAAAACAAGCCGTTTCCAATTTTGGAAACGGGATTAGCCTGTCGATAAAGTCGACAGGCTAATGAAAAATGAATAAAGAATAATGAATAGTGAATAGTTAAGGTGTCCGCTATGCGGACATTTTTAATATTATTGCCGAAGGTAATTCCTTAATTATTCATTCTTCATTATTCAATATTCACTATTCTTTGTCGAAAAGTCTTTTTCGACAAACTGAAGCGTACCCGAATTAAATCGGATACGCTTTTGTTTAAGTATGGATTAAAGAGCCTTGATTGCTTCAACGATTGCAGTTTCAGCCTCAGCAGCGGAGCCTGCAAGAACGAAGTAAGCGTAGTTGCCTTCTGCACCTACAATGGAAGCTTCTGCAAGCTCAACATCATTAGGATACCAAGCGTCCTGAGAAATAGCCTTGTCGCGGCGTGCATTGAGGTCAGCCTTTGCAGCCTCAACGTCCTCAGCTTCGATGATGATGATTTCGCTCATTGTAGCGCTCATAGGGCACTGCATAACAATCATATTGAGGTAGTTTGCATTTTCAGGGTCAAGCACGAAGTAGTCAGTAAGCATCATTGTGTCTGTAACTTCCATCATTGCAGGCCATTCACCTACTGCAAGTGCAGCGTCAACAAGCGGCTGGAGTGCGTTTGCTGCAACTTCTCCGCCGTCCTCGGAAGGAACATCTTCCTCAGTGGATTCTTCAACGGACTCCTCAGTTTCGGCAGGAGCTTCCTCAACAGATTCTTCTGTTTCAGCCTCGGTTTCCTCGGCAGCTGTTTCGGAAATTGTTGTATCTGCGGTTGTTTCGGTTGTTTCAGCCTCGCTGCTGCTGCAAGCTGTAAACATAGCTGTACACATTGCGATTGCGGAAATCATTGCGATAATCTTTTTCATATTTTTAAATTCCTTTCATTTTGTGCTGCACCTCAGAGCTATTCCCCAAGGTCAAACTAATTATAGCATGCTAAACAAAAAAGGCAAGTGTTTTTTATAACATTTAACGATTGTGTAACAATTTGTAATGGTACTGTAACTGATTATGAAGCTTTTGCACAAAATGTCAATCTGTTTCAGCTTTGGTTTGGGAGGCATTTTCCGTATTTTCCTCGCCGCTGAGAATTTCAAATCCTGCAAATTCCGCTGACAATGCCGCTTCGGGGATTTCAAGCAGCACAGGCTTCATATTTTCTTTATCAAATGTCAGACGATATACCGTACCGCCAAATTCGCCTTCAAAGTACATACCATCATCGCTTTCTGTGCAGGAAAGCTTGTTTGCCGCCGAATTGTCCAATGCCTTGAAAATCAGTGCAAAGACAGCTGTGCTTCTCACGTCCTCCATCGGAACTTCCAGCAAAAGCTCACCAAGCGTTGCTTTTACGCCTTCGCTGTTCATTGCAAGTTCAAGACCTGCAAGAGTTTCGGGGGAATTAACGCTCATTTCCCAGAATTCAGTGCCATATCTCTTAATCGTGCCGCCGAATTCCAGTTCACCCGACTGAACCTTGATTTCCGCTTCATACGGAACATTCATATCAGGTGTTTTGCTCAAAAAACCGCCGTCAACCGCTTTACAAGAAGTACAAACAGTTAATAAAATTACTATAAGTAAAACAATTGACAAACCTTTTCTGAATTTTTCCATAAAAATTGCCCTCCATTCAAAGAACAGAGGGCAATCGTCAACTATGTATTATTCCGCCTTATCTGTTCCATTTCTTGAACACAAAAGGCAGATTTTCAATCACGTCGGAGGGGAGCATACCCATTTCGGAAAGCTTATCCGCAGCAATGTCCGCAGCTGCACCGTGCACAAACACACCTGCCGCCGCCGCATCAACAGGGTCAAGTCCCTGTGCCGCAAATGCCGCAATAATTCCTGTCAGCACATCGCCGCTGCCGCCTCGGCTTAATCCCGGGTTGCCTGCGGGGATAACGTAAGCCTTACCCTTGCCAGCAACAATTGTGGGAGTACCCTTTGCAACCACAGTTATGCCGTACTCTCTTGAAAGGTTGACAGCAAGAGTGAGCCTGTCGGTCAGTGCTTCTTCGGGAGTCGTGCCGCAAAGCCTTGCAAGCTCGCCTGCGTGCGGAGTGATAATCAATTCTGCTTTTTTGTCCTTGATTATATCTATGTTGTCCGCAATGCAGTTTATTCCATCTGCGTCAAGAATTACAGTACAAGCCGCATTTTTTATAATTTTTTCAACAAGCTTTTTCGTACCGTCGGTAACGGAAAGCCCGCACCCAACAGCAACAGCGTTCTTGTTTTCACATTCTTTAACAATGGCATCAGCATCAAGCTTATCGGTAACAAGGTACATCGCCTCAGGCATAGCCGCCGCAATTCTGCTGATTACGGTTTCGCTTGAAGCAAGGGTAACAAGTCCTGCACCCGAACGAAGTGCAGCCTTTGTGGAGAGTGCCGCCGCACCGCTCATTCCCGTGCTTCCCGATACATTCAGCACCCTGCCGAAATTCCCCTTATGGGAATTTTTCGCACGCTTCGGGAAAAGTTCAACAGCGTCTTTTTCCTCAAAAAGAGTCGGAAGAAGCTCAATGCCTGCTGTGGATTTGGCAGGCAATCCAATTTCCTC
The DNA here is from genome assembly GCA_045545795.1 of Oscillospiraceae bacterium. GTDB lineage: Bacteria > Bacillota > Clostridia > Oscillospirales > Ruminococcaceae > RGIG8773. Next base: position 37,558 of record JAZQBN010000141.1, on the reverse strand, counting down.
AACAATTATTTCACCGCAGTATTCCTCAAGCGGCTGAAAAAGCATACCGATTTTTTTGTAGCCGAAGGTTACGGTATAGTCGCATTTAAGCGTGCCTTCCTCAATTGTACCCTTTAAGCAGTCTGCACCAGATGGTACATCTGCCGCAATCCTGATAGCGGGACTTCTCTGTGCAAAGGAAAAGCAAGCCTTAATCTGCGGAGGGAGAAAGCCGTGAAAGCCCGTGCCGAAAACGCAGTCAACAATTATCGCCGCAGAAGCAAATTTAGAGAACACCTTATCAATGTTATCGTTGAGGTTGAGCACCTCGACCCCGTGAACACCGCTCAGCTCGCAGTATTCATAAGCCGCAAGCTCTGTTGACGGGTCGCCGCAGGCAAGAACAACCGTAACATTCGTTCCGTTTTCAGCAAGAAGACGTGCCGCAACAAAGCCATCACCGCCGTTGTTGCCGCTGCCGCAGATGAATACCACTCCCGATGAAATATCGGTTTCCTGTCCTATTTTATAAATAAACATAGTAAGGGCACTGCCTGCGTTTTCCATCAAATCACGGCAGGAAACCCCGTTCTTTTCGGAATTTTCCTCGATTGTTTTCATTTGCTTGGGTGTAGGATAAATCATTGTGCTTCCCCCGTATTATTCGTAGAATGTAACAATTCCCGATGCAATGTTCTTAGTGTGGGAACAGCTGATTGCAATTCTGCACTTTTTGATGGCAAAAGCTTTCTTTGCCCTGCCCGAAAGGCTGATATAATAAGCACCGCTGTAGTCGGTAAGCACGGAAATTTCGTTTAGGCGGATACCTGTAGAGCTTATGCCCATTGCCTTGAGAAACGCAAACTTTGCGGCAAACATTTCGCCCATTGTAAACTTAGGGAAGTGCTTTTCCATAAGATATTTCATTTCCTGAGGTGAATAATACTTGGACAGAAATCTTGGCTTAACAGCCATTTTGTTAAAGCGGTCAAGTTCTACAAGATAGGAGCCGATTGTCATAGAAATAACATCCTTTCGGTTAATTATAATGATAGTTGTGTTGGAATTGCAGGCTTATTATTTGTTAAGATTAACCTTGATTTGTCTTGGAAGGAAAGGTCTGATTGCCTCGATAACTTTATCCTCTGCGGAAATTATGAGACGCACCTTACCTGCGGAAGCGTGGGTAAAATCAGCGTACCACATTTCTGTTTCCGCACCGCTGAGACTTGTTCCCACAGCACTTACGATTGTTACGCTGCTGTCGATATCGGAAGCGTTTTCGTACTTGCCGAATGCCTCAAAGGAAGAAACCTTTCCCGTAATAAGACGGGAGCGTTTTCTTTTGGCAATAATCTTGTCAATGTCGATTTCGCCGTTGGTTACGATATATTCGTATTCAACGTCAATTCCTGTAATCAGATAGTAGCTGCCATACAGTACACCGAACATAAGGAGAAGTGCCGCACCTGCGAAAACAGGCATAAACATCATCACGAACGCAAGCACTGCCACAAGCAGGCAAGTACCTATTATTATAAGCACTTTTTTGGTTGTATCCTTACTGTTCGGGGCTTTCTTTACAATTTGTTCAACAAAAATGTCCATTTTTGCCTCCTGATTTCAATTAGTTTTTGTATAAAATATATTATAGCATACTTTTTTTCAACTTTCAAGAAAAATTTACTTGCAATTTGTGACGGGATTGTATATAATAGTAGATGTAAATAATAATCCCGAAACACGATGATATGAGAAAACCAACCGCAAGCGGTTGGTTCTAAGAAATTTACCTGCGGTAAATTCTCTTGGCTGTATCTTATAGATACAGAATTAGTAAGCGTATGGAACACGGTATACACAGAGAGAGGGGCGTAAGCTGGAAGTCCCTTTGTACCTCCGTATGACGAATTTCGCTCACGAGTGGTTCTGCTGAAACATTTGCAAGTAGGCGGAAACGTAGTTGCTGCGTTAAGGCATAGAGGATGATTGTCCTTTTGTGGGTGGTTTATAAGCAAGGTTATGCCTTGTCCCGTTCAGGGGCAGGGCTTTATTTTTTTGCATAGAATTCCTCGTAATTTCGGGATAAGGAAAGGATTGTTTTTAATGAAGGAACAGCTTGAAAAAATCAGACAGCTTGCAGAAGCAGAGCTTGCCGAGTGCAATTCCGCAGAAACGCTTGAAGCACTCCGTGTAAAGTACCTCGGCAAAAAGGGCGAGCTTACCGCTATTCTGAAACAGATGGGCGGTCTCTCCGCAGAGGAAAGACCTGTTATCGGTCAGCTTGCAAACGAAGTAAGAAAGAGCATTGAGGACACTCTCGCAGCAAGAACAGCTGCACTCAAATCCGAGCTGGCGGCTAAGAAGCTTAAGGAAGAAACTATCGACGTTACTCTTCCGGGCAAGGTTCAGTCCGTTGGTAAGCTTCACCCTCTCACAGCCGTGCTCAACGAAGTAAAGGAAGTTTTCCTTGGTATGGGCTTCGAGGTTGTTGAAGGTCCTGAGGTTGAAACCGACCACTACTGCTTCGAGGCACTGAATATGCCTAAGCACCACCCTGCACGCGACACACAGGATACATTCTACATCAGCGAAAACGTGCTCCTCCGTACACAGACTTCCTCCGTACAGATTCGTACAATGGAGAACAAAAAGCCTCCTATCAGAATTATCTCCCCGGGACGTGTTTACCGTTCCGACGCTGTTGACGCAACACACTCTCCACTTTTCCACCAGATTGAAGGTCTTGTAATCGACAAGGGCATCACATTTGCTGACCTTTGCGGTACACTTGAGCTTCTTATGCAGCGTCTCTACGGCGAGGACTGCAAGATTCGTCTTCGTCCGCACCACTTCCCATACACAGAGCCTTCCGCTGAAGTTGATATCATGTGCTTCAACTGTCACGGCGAGGGCTGTCCGATGTGTAAGAACGAGGGCTATATCGAGCTTCTCGGTGCAGGTATGGTACACCCTAAGGTACTTGAAGGCTGCGGCATTGACCCTGAGGTTTACAGCGGCTTTGCGTTCGGTATCGGTCTTGAACGTATCACAATGGGACGCTACGAAATCAACGATATGCGTCTGCTTTACGAGAACGATATGAGATTTTTGGGTCAGTTTTAATAACAAATATCAGGGGGTTACAGCTATGGAAAACAAAATTACAGACAGCAGAATTGATTACGAGCCAAAGGGCTGTATAAAATCAAATCCTGCGGTATCAAAGGGCTTATATATTTTTGCGGCAATTTTAATCATAGCAGGGGTAATCGTTAATTTTACGGTTATGTCAGACATTCTTATTATTCTTGTGTTCGTGTTTTGTGCAGCGCTTTCCGCATTTGCAGGATTTGCTTCTGCAAAGCGTGCGTGGTATTGGAACGACGAAAAGTTCTCAGTTTTACAGCTTGGTGCAAAGCCTGCAACATATGAGTTCAGTGAAATCGACCAGATATATTCCGTAACAGAAGGACCTGCCGTTACTATTATGATTAGACTTAAAAACGGAAAGCAGTATGGTCTTTCTCCAAATGAAAACGGCACAAAAGAATTTCTCGAACACCTTAAAGCAATACAGGAAAACACTCAGTCCGCTAATGAGGAAAATGTTTAATCCCGTATCTGTAAAAACTTAACAGGAGGAAAAATAAAATGAATTTATCAATGAGATGGCTGTCGGATTATATTGACGTGTCCGACCTTTCAATAAAAGAATTCTGCTCAGGTCTTACAATCAGCGGCTCAAAGGTTGAGCGCTGGGAGACAGAGGGCGAGGAAATCAGCAAGGTTGTTGTGGGTAAGCTTCTTTCCGTTGTACCGCACGAAAATTCCGACCACCTTGTAGTGTGTCAGGTTGACGTGGGCAAGGCTGGCAACGGTGAGCCTATCCAGATTGTAACAGGTGCACCTAACGTTAAGGCAGGCGACATTGTTCCTGTTGCAATGGACGGCTCCACACTTCCTAACGGCATCAAAATCAAGAAGGGCAAGCTCCGCGGCGTTGAGTCCAACGGTATGCTCTGCTCCCTTGGCGAGCTTGGTCTTACAACTCACGATTTCCCTTACGCAATCGCTGACGGCATTTTCATTATGCAGCAGGAAGAAGGCTGTCCTGAGCTTGAACTGGGTATGGATATCAAGGAAGCAATCGGTCTTAACGACACTTCCGTTGAGTTTGAAATCACTTCCAACCGTCCTGACTGCCTCGCTGTAATCGGTCTTGCAAGAGAAACAGCTGCTACATTTGACCGTCCTTACACAGTAAAAGAGCCAACCTACAAGGGCATTGAGGGCGACATCAACTCTATGCTCAAGGTTAACGTGCAGAACACAGACCTCTGCTCACGCTATATCGCAGGCGTTGTAAAGAACGTTAAAATCGGTCAGTCCCCACGCTGGATGAGAGAACGTCTCCGTGCAAGCGGTGTGCGTCCTATCAATAATTTCGTTGACATCACAAACTATGTAATGCTTGAATACGGTCACCCTATGCACGCTTTCGATATCCGCTATATCAAGGGCAACGAAATCAACATCCGTAACGCTAAGGCTGGCGAAACAATCACAACTCTTGACGGTACAGAGAGAACACTTACCGAAAATATGCTCGTTATCGCTGATGCTGAAAGCCCTGTTGCTGTTGCAGGCGTAATGGGCGGCGAGTACAGCGGTATTATGGACGACACAGTTGACGTTGTTTTCGAGTCCGCTTGCTTCGACGGTGCTTCCGTTCGTACAACAGCTAAGGCTCTCGGTATGAGAACTGACGCTTCCGCACGTTTCGAAAAGGGCATCGACCCACAGAACGCTTATCCCGCAATTATGCGTGCATTTGAGCTTGTTGAAATGCTTGGCTGCGGCGAGGTTGTAAACACAATCATCGACGCTGACCACTTCGACAAGACACCAAAGGGCGTTGAGTTCAATCCTGCTTGGATTAACAGCTTCCTCGGCACAGATATCTCCGAGGACGTTATGAAGAAGTGCCTTGAAAAGCTTGATTTCAAGATTGAAAACGGTATGGCTTACGCTCCTTCCGTTCGTATCGACATTGAGTGCAAAGCTGATATTGCCGAAGAAGTCGCAAGAATTTACGGCTACAACAATATTCCAAAGACAATCATCCGCGGTGTTGCAGCTGCCGAGCTTACTGAAAAGCAGAAGTTTGAGCGCAAGATTATGAACGCTATGACTTCCCTCGGCGCTTACGAAATCACAACTTACTCCTTCATCAGCCCTAAGTATTTCGATAAAATCCGTCTCCCTGAGGACAGCAAGCTGAGAAACACGGTTGTAATCACAAATCCTCTCGGCGAAGATACATCCGTTATGAGAACAACCCTCATTCCTTCAATGTGTGAAGTCCTCGCAAGAAACTACAATAACCGTAACGCTTCCGCTTGCCTGTTTGAGCTTGGCAACGAGTACCTCCCAACAGGTGCAGAGCTCCCTGACGAGCCTGTACGTCTCAGCGTTGGTATGTACGGCGGCAACCGTGATTTCTACGACATCAAGGGTATCGTTGACGCTATGCTGAAGAATGTCGGCGTTGAAGATTTCGAGTACGAGGCTTGCACAGACAACGCAGTATTCGCAGAAGCTGACGCTTTCCACCCGGGCAGATGCGCAGTAATCACAAAGGACGGCAAGGCAATCGGTATTGTTGGTGAGCTTCACCCTGAAACTCTCGAAAACTACGGTATCGGCACAAAGGCTTACGCTGCAAAGATTAATGTTACAGAAATTCTCGAAGTTGCTGTTGCAACAAAGACATACAAGCCGCTTCCTAAGTTCCCTGCAACAACCCGTGACCTCGCTATCGTTTGCGACGAGTCACTCCCTGTTGCAAAGCTTGAAAAGGCTATCAAGAAGGCTGTAGGCAATATTCTCGAAACTGTTACTCTCTTTGACGTATATCAGGGCAAGCAGATTGCAGAGGGCAAGAAGTCCGTTGCATACGCTATCTCAATGCGTTCCCACGAGGGTACACTTACCGACGAACAGGCAGACGCAGCTGTTAAGCGTGTTCTTAAAGAGCTTTCCGCTCTCGGTGCAGAACTCAGAGCATAATGCTCTCAGTAAAACTTCGTGCATAATGCTCTCACTAAAGCTTCGTGCATAATGCTCTCAGTAAAACTTCGTGCATAAATACAAATACCGCTTCCGTTTTGGAAGCGGTATTTTCAGTTTGGAGTTATTTAAGAAATCCGTCAATAATCTTCTGTTCGGCTTCTTCGGCGGTAAGTCCGAGAGTACGCAGCTTGATAAGCTGTTCGCCTGCGATTTTACCGATTGCCGCCTCGTGGATAAGTGAAGCGTCAAGGTCTCCTGCGTAAAGCTCAGGGGTAGCGTTAACCCTGCCGTTTCCTGCAAGAATTGCGTCACAAGCGGAGTGCCCCGTACAGCGGCAGTTGCCCTTGATAACGGAGTGGTAATCCTGATAGGAATTGCCCTTTGCCACGGAACGTGAAACAAGGTCTACGCCTGAGTCCTCACCGTCAAGGGTAACCACGAAATCTGACTTTGCAGTTTCGTCATTGTCCGTCATAAGTCTTTCACGGATAACAAGCTTTGCACCTGCACCAAGCTTTGCTGTTGTCAGTCTGTTTGATTGGGTTACACCGCCGATTTGTGTGGTGTCCATCTCAACATATGAGCCTTCCTCCATAACAATATCGGTAACAGGGTCAATTTTTTTAGCACCCTTGCCGTTTCCCGTGCCGATGTGCTTTTCCTTGTAGAGCACCTTTGCGTTCTTGCCAACGAAGAAACGGTGAATACCGTTGTGACGTGCTTCTTCTTCGTCATCTGAGTGCACGCCGCAGCCTGCAACAATAATAACATCAGCACCGTCTTCAACGTAGAAATCATTGTAAACAAGGTCGTTTACGCCGCCGTGTGTAACGCAGGCGGGAATATAAACTGTTTCCTTCTGTGCACCCGAACCGATTTTTATAACAATTCCCGGGTTGTCGTTTTTATTTTCAATAGTAACATTTTCCGAGTTTTGTCTGCCTGCACAGCCGCTGTCCTTACGGATGTTGTATGCACCCTTGAAATCAGTGCCGTTCCAGTCAGCAACAAGACCCAGAAGCTTGCTTGTAATTTCGTCCATATCAGAACTCCTCCTTTACAGATTTGCCCAAAGGACATTTATGTGCAGCACCGTGTTCGCTGAGAAGCTGCGGCAGGATTTCGTCCTTGCTGCCCTGCATTTTAACCTTGCCGTCGGAAATAACAACGATGTGGTCAGCAATTTCCATAATTCTTTCCTGATGCGAAATAACCAGCAGAGAACGCTCATCCTCGTTTTTAAGACGCTGAAAGGCTTCGATAAGGTTTGTAAAGCTCCACAGGTCGATACCTGCCTCAGGCTCGTCAAATACAAGCATTTTCGCATCCTTCCTTGCAAGAACGGTAGCAATTTCGATACGTTTGCTTTCACCGCCCGAAAGGCTTGCGTCAGCTTCACGGTCCATATATTCCCTTGCACAAAGACCTACCTCGCCAAGCAATGAACAGACTGTTTCCTCTTTAAGCTTTGTTTCCGCAGACATTTCCAGCAGGTCACGGACAGTCAGTCCCTTGAAGCGGACAGGCTGCTGAAAAGCGTATGCGATGCCGCCCTTTGCACGCTCCGTAATATCCCACTTTGTAATATCCTCACCGTCAAGAATAATCTGACCCTCAGCAGGCTCGTAAAGTCCCGCAATAATTTTTGCGAGAGATGTTTTACCGCCGCCGTTGGGACCTGTTACAACAGTAAGCTTTCCGTCAGGGATAGAGAGATTGATTCCCTTGAGAATTTCCTCACCCTCAGGAAGCTTCCAGCGTATATCTTTAAGCTCCAGCATAGTTAACTTTCCTCTTTCCTATATGTTAAACATTCCATTATGATATCTTGTGATAAAATGTCGATTAATATTATACCATATTGTGAAAAAATAATCAAGTACTTACTGTTAATGATAAATTTACCAATAAAAAAAACGGTACAGAAAAAGGGGTGTCCCCTTTGCCAATCCGTAATAAACAAATTAAGGGTATCGAGTTTGTTGCTCGGTACCCTTAATACTTTTATACGGTCATTACCCTAATCCGTGCCGTAATTTTATTATGTATGGAGAATTAGTATGCAACGCCCTGCCACTTCATAGCGTCAGCAATCTTTACGAAGCCAGCGATGTTAGCACCCATAATGAGGTTGCCCTTGTCGCCGTACTTTTCAGCTGTATCGTAAGCAGCATTGAAGATGTTCTTCATAATGCCCTTGAGCTTTTCGTCAACTTCTTCAGCTGTCCAGGAGTATCTCATAGAGTTCTGGCACATTTCGAGAGCGGAAACTGCTACACCGCCAGCGTTAACAGCCTTGGAAGGACCAACAACTACGCCGTTCTGTACGAGGTATTCAACAGCCTCAGCAGTTGTAGGCATATTGGAAACTTCGATGTAGAACTTTGTGCCGTTAGCAACAATCTTCTTAGCGTCTTCAATGCCAACCTCGTTCTGTGTTGCGCAAGGCATAACAACGTCAACCTTAACGCCCCATGGCTTTTCACCAGCGAAGAACTTAGCACCGAACTTGTCAGCGTAATCCTGAACCTTATCACGTCCGGAAGAACGCATTTCGAGCATATAAGCAGCCTTTTCAGCTGTGATGCCGTCTTCATCGTAAACATATCCGTCAGGACCGGAAATTGTAAGAACCTTACCGCCGAGTTCATTAATCTTGAGAACTGCACCCCAAGCTACGTTACCGAAGCCGGAAACTGCGAATGTCTTGCCCTTGATATCTTCGCCCCACTTCTTGAGTGTTTCATCACAGAAGTAAACAGCACCGTAACCTGTAGCTTCAGGACGGATAAGGCTGCCGCCGTAAGAAATGCTCTTACCTGTGAGAACGCCGTTTTCGAAGTTGTTGCAGATTCTCTTGTACTGACCGTAGAGGTAGCCGATTTCTCTTGCGCCAACACCGATATCACCAGCAGGAACGTCAACGCTTGCACCGATGTGACGGTAGAGTTCAGTCATAAAGCTCTGGCAGAAACGCATGATTTCTCCGTCGGAACGGCCTCTTGGGTCGAAGTCGGAGCCGCCCTTACCGCCACCGATTGGGAGACCTGTAAGGCTGTTCTTGAAGCACTGTTCAAAGCCGAGGAACTTGATGATGCTTGCATTTACGGATGGGTGGAAACGGAGACCGCCCTTGTAAGGACCGATTGCAGAGTTGAACTGGCATCTGTAGCCGCGGTTAACCTGAATGTTGCCGTTGTCGTCAACCCAGGAAACTCTGAAGGAGATGAAACGCTCAGGCTCAACGATTCTGTCGATGATGCCGTTTGTTTCGAAAGACTTATCCTGTTCAACAACAGGTTCGAAAGATTCGAGAACTTCCTTTACAGCCTGAAGGAATTCAGGTTCGCCCGGATTACGCTTTTCAACCTGAGCGTAAACGCCTGCGAGGTATTCATTTTTAAATGCCATGGTAAAAATCCTCCCTATAAATTACATTTTAAGGCAGCATATGGTAAAACAAAATACTACCCAACTTTACAATAAACAGTATACTACATACAAACGAATTTTGCAAGAGTTTTTCAGAAAAAAATCCAAAATTTTTGAAAAAAAGTAATTTTAGCCAAAAAGCAGGGGCAAAATGCAACTTTGAAAGTCAAATATTTCAAAATCAATATTTCAGAATGTTCACGCAGATTTTGTAATCGGGCATAAGCTGCCCAACAACCGAATAGAAGTTTTTGCTGTGGTCGGGGAAGATAAAGTGTGCGTATTCGTGAATGAAAACGTATGCGGCACACATTTCGGGGTACAGTGCAAGACGGCTGTTCATCACGATTTTTCCTTTGGTGTAGTGGCAGCTTCCCCAGCGTGAGGTCATTTTCCGTATCTGCAATTCCGCCATCGGCACATCATATCCTTTGGCACGGAACATCTCACAGGTACGCTTATTAAGAGACTCAAACAGCTTTTTGGTTTCATCGGCATAGAATTTTTCCAGCAGCTTGCCGACACGTTCTGCACTTTTGGCTTGCACAGTAATATCCTTATTATGTAAAAATATAGCTTCTTTTGGCGAAATATCTATACGCAAAGTATAATGCTCTCCAAAATAACTTAAAGTATTGCCATTTTGGTAACTTGTGTCAGCTGAGGGCAGCTGCGGTTCAGCACTTTTCACTTCGTATCGGTCAAGTGCGTCAAGGATAAAACCCGACTTTTCACGGATAAAATCTTCAATGTGTCCAATCGTGACACGACTGTTTGCACTGACATAAACAAACCCGTCAGGCTTGATACGCAGGTTTAAATTCTTAACACGCTTCCGTGTTAAAATCCATTTTATCTCCCTGCCGTTGCAGGTAAGCGTGCGAAAATCAGTCATGGAAAGCCTCATCAACGGTTATAACAGGAAAGAAGCGTTCGTCCTCACGGCGGATGCGTTCTTTTACGAGTTCGGTAATTTTGTTCACTTCGGCAGGCTTGTGGGTGCTGCTGATAACCATATCAAAAATGAGATTTATCCTGTTTTCTCCGTCAGTAATTCTGAAATCGTGGATTGTTGCGGTGGAGTCTGTTGCAACAACGCACTTGTACACCATTTCCTTGAGTCCGTTGACGTATTCGTTGTCAACAGCAATGGGGTCGGTGTGGATAACCGTCATAATGCCGAGTTCGTGGAGAATTTTCCTCTCAATTTCATCAATGACCTCGTGCACCTGAACAACGTCAGCATTGTCGGGGACTTCCGCGTGCACCGAAGCAAAAACACGTCCCGGACCGTAGTCGTGCACAATAAGGTCGTGAGTGCCCACGATTATCTTGTCGGATAGCACCATTGTAGTGATAGCATTGATTGTCTCACGGGACGGGGGCGTACCGAGAAGCAGGTCAATGGTGTCCTTTGCAAGGTTGAAGCCGCTGTACATAATGAGAATTGACACGATAACACCGATGAAGCCGTCAATCTGGAACGGCAGGAAATATCCGATAACCGTTGCAATAATTACTGCACTTGTGGAAATAACGTCGTTGACGCTGTCCTGTGCGGTTGCCTTCATAACGGAGGAATTGATTTTCTTTGCTATGTGGTTGTAGCAGAAGTACATCCAAAGCTTAACCAGTACAGATGCCGCAAGAATAATTGTCATCGGCACGCTGAAATTCATTTCCTCAGGATTGCGGATTTTGTCAATGCCGCTTTTGAAAAGTTCAAAGCCCACAAGCATAATGATAAAGGACACAATCAGGGAGGAAATATATTCAAATCTGCCGTGTCCGAATGGGTGTTCACGGTCGGGGAGACGGTTTGCCATTTTTGCACCTATTATCGCCACAACGCAGCTTCCCATATCAGACAGGTTGTTGAAAGCATCAGAGGTAATTGCGATACTGTTCATAACCGTGCCGATAACAAGCTTAAGCACGAAAAGAAAAATGTTGCACACCGCACCGATTACGCCGCCGAGAATGGAATAATTCTGACGGACGGTTTTATCGGCTGTATTTTCGCTGTCCTTGACAAAAGTCCTGACAAGAAGTTTAATCATAAAGTCACTTCCACATATAAATTTGCACCTGCCGAAACAGGTGCATAGAGTATTAAATAAAATAGTTCACATAAATATATGCCGCAGCAGCGAGAATTAGCACAAGCACAAGAATAACCCAAAGCCTGCCCCGGCTTTTTTTCTTCGGTTCATCGAACACCGAGAAGGTTTCCTTGAAGTCACGCTGCATTTCCTTTATATCCTGTTCAAGCATACGGATTTTCTGTTTATCCGTAAGCGGCTTGTCGGTTTTCTGTTTCGGCATAATTATCATTCCCGTCCTGATTTATTAGTCGGAATTTTTCTCAGCTTCTTCGAGTGCCTTAGCTGCCTTAATCATTATTGCACATTCAAGACGCTTCTTCTGCATTTCGCAGGCGAGCTTATAGGAGTTGAGGATATTGCCTGCATAGATGAAGTTGTTAGCGTTACAGCCGCCGCTGCAATAGAATTTAGCCCAGCACTTCTTACATTCTTCCTTGGTGTAGATGTGTGCCTTGGCAAAATCGTTCTTCATTTCCATATTGAATGTGCCGTCGTTGAGGTTACCCATCTTGTATTCATCGTAACCGACAAACTGGTGACAAGGGTAAATATCACCCTCAGGAGTAATTGCAACATATTCGTTGCCGCTGCCGCAGCCTCTCAGACGCTTGATTGCACAAGGACCCTGGTCAAGGTCAAGCATAAAGTGGAAGAAGTTGAAGTGCTTGCCCTGCTTATCGTGTTCAAGAATGATGTTTGCAAGCTTCTCGTATTCGGAGAAAATTGCAGGCAGGTCACGTTCAGTAAGTGCATAACCCATAGTCGGTTCAGCAACAACAGGTTCAACGGAAATCTGGTCGAAGCCCTCGTTGTAGAGGTGAACAACGTCCTCTGCAAAGTCGAGATTGTACTTTGTAAATGTACCTCTTACATAGTAATTCTCGTAATTTCTCTTTTCGGCAAGCTGCTTGTACTTATCCATAATCCTATCGTAGCAGCCTGTTCCGTCAACACGCTTTCTCACGCGGTCGTTTACGCACTTTCTGCCGTCAACGGACATAACAACGTTGGACATTTCTTTGTTGATGAAGTCCATTTTTTCCTCGTCAAGAAGCATACCGTTTGTAGTGATAGTGAAACGGAAACGCTTGCCGTACTCAGCTTCCTTGCTTCTGCCGTATTCAACAAGCTGCTTTACAACGTCCCAGTTCATAAGGGGTTCGCCGCCGAAGAAGTCAAGTTCAAGGTTTTCACGGTCGCCTGAATTTTCAAGCAGGAAGTCCATAGCCTTCTTACCTGTTTCAAAGTCCATATGCATACGCTTGCCGAGACCGTAATCGCCTGTTGAAGCGAAGCAGTATTCACATCTGAGATTGCAGTCCTGCTCAACCAGCAGACACATAGCCTTGACAGGTGCCGCAACGGAATACTTTGCAAAGCGTTCATAGTCGTCCTCAGAAAAGAGTATACCGTCGTTATAAAGCTCAACGACTTCCTTATAGCAGGACTTTATATCCTCAGGGTCATAGAAGCGTGAAAGCTTTTCCACAACCTTTTCGGGACATTCCTCAGCAAACGGAGGTTCAACGTTATCGAGAATATCATATGTAAGCTCGTCCACAAGATGAACGCCGCCGCTGTGCACGTCAAGAACAATATTGAGTCCGTTGAGTTTATACTTGTGTATCATAATCTTCAATCCTTTTCAATGTGTATAGAAAAAATCCCCAACATATACAATATAATGTCGGGAAAAAACAACTTTTCAATAAAGCAAATAAGGGACATTACTGTCCCTTGCATTTCGCCGAAAAGGTCTTTTCGGCAATGAAGAATGAATATTGAATAATGAAGAATGAAGAATTACGGTATTGCCTTCAGCAATAATATTAAAATCTGTCCGCAAGGCGGACACCTTAATTATTCACTATTCATTATTCTTTTTTCATTATTCATTAGCCTGGCAAGCTTGCTGACAGGCTAACAAGTACTCCATTCCTCAGTGCGTGATTACTTTTCGCACTTCTGGTTAGCAACTGTGCAGGAAGTCTTGCAAGCAGACTGACAGGAAGCCTGGCACTTGCCGCAGCCGCCCTTAGCAGCAGTTTTCTTCAGGTTAGCCTTGTTGATTGTAAGAATGTGCTTCATGAGAAAACCTCCGATAAAAATAGATTACAAGTATTATACCACATATCTTGTCGTATTGCAATAGTCATTTTAACGAAATCTTTGGGGAGAATTTACACCAATTATACCACCCAGTGAAGAACATATCAATATTATTAACATTTTGGTAAAAAAGCCGCCTACAGAGAAGCTTCTTACAAAGATAATTCCGCCTAAAAAAGTTACAGCGAAAATTATTGCACCGCACAGAAGTCCCGTTTTCAGACCGTTCTTTTTCTTCTTTCTTGCCGCAGTAAAGCTTGCTCCGAAGCAGCCTGCACAAAGGGCAATGCTTGACATTATTGTAAATGCCCCGCTGCTCAGGTCAATAATCGTTCCGATTGCCGAAAATGCAAGCAGTGTGACAAAAACAGCACCTATGCAGGCAAAAATTGAGTGTACAACAGCTGTTATACGTTCCCTGAACAGCCGCTGTGCAGGTGTTTTACGCATAAAAATTCCCCCGTTCCGAATACTGCTTAATTATATTCGGAGCGAGGGAATATTATTCTTTAATCGGAAATTACTTCTTGCTGATTTCTTCCTCAGGCATATCGTGAATTGTAGCATTTTCGGAAATTGCCCAGAGCTTGACACGGATTTTGGAGCGGTCGCCGCCTGTTTCGATAACAACTGTATCCTCAGTCTTGCGGACAACAATACCTGTGATACCGCCGATTGTTGTAACCTCATCGCCAATCTGGAGATTGTCACGGAGCTGCTTAGCTTCCTTTTCCTTCTTCTTCTGAGGACGAATCATAAAGAAATAGAAAACAACGATAAGCAGACCAAAAGAGAAAATCATATAAATGATAGAGCCTGTCATACTTGCCTGCTGAGCAGCAGCGTCACCTGTTGCAGCAGTATTTGCTGTTGCTGCGAGCATTGTGTTTAAAAGTGCTGAATTCATTGAAAAATCCTCCTGTAAAATAAAACAATACTATTATTATACCATTATTTCCCGAAGTTGCAAGGGTTTTCACAAAATTTTTATTTTATTCAATATCAAAAGCGTTCATTTCCGTCCACACAGGGTAATATCCTGCTTTTCTTGCTGTATTCTGAGAAGCAATGTTGCCGCTCCAAGTGCCGTAATAGGGGATTGCACCGTGCATAAAGACCGCCTGAGTAAGTGCGGAAACAAGCTCTGTGGCAATGCCAATTCCACGATATTCGGGTAACACGTCAATTCCAATCTGCCAGAAACGCTCGCTGTCGTTGCTTGCACCTGCCATACCAACGATTTTTCCGCCATTGAGTGCACAAACAGCCAGCACATCGTGACGCGGCTTGGTTGAGTCGTACATAAGAGCATTGCTGAAACCCTTGACGGGATAAAGCTCGGAAATAATCTGAGGCTTTTCGTAAAATTTCAGCTTGAATTTGTTGCTGGGAATATATTTATACGGCGTAACGGGCAGGAAGAAAATGCTGTTGAAAGCTATAGCCTTGTTGTATTTGGCAAGCTGAGCGTTGATTTTCCAGATTTTCGTCTGCTCGAAAATTTCCGCACCGCTGTATTTGCTCAGTAAATCGTTTGCGAAGTCCAGCATTTCGCTTGCAGCTGTGATTACAGTACCGTTGCCCATAGTTGCCGCTTTGAAAAAATCAGGCTCGGCACGGAAAATTCTGTGTCCCTCGGTTATGCGTGCAAGGGTAGCCCTGTTGCCGTTACGGACAAAATCTTCGGGGTTGCAGCAGTAATCGAGAGCAAGCTGTGCAGCTGCCGCTGAAATAAGCTCATTTTTAAACATCGTTTTCACCGTTTTCTTCCAGATAAATTCCGTGGAGATAATCATTCAGCAAATTCCATCCTATGCTGTCGTAGCGTAAAATCTGCTGTGCGTATTTGAGCGGAAACCACTCAGCCTTGTCAACCTCAACGGACAATGCAAATTCGTCCTTCTTCACCTTGCAGATGTAGCCAAGCATAAGGTTGTCCTTTTTCTCGTAGTAGTAGCTTCCGATGTATCTGTAGGAAACAACGTCCAGCCCGATTTCCTCCTTGACCTCACGGACAACGGTAGTTTCGGGTGTTTCGCCCTGCTTGATGTAGCCTGCAACGTTGATGTAATTGTTGGAAACGTAGTCCTGCTGAATAAGAGCGATTTCCTTGTTGTCCTCGGTAACGCAGAGACAGATTACGCAAGCGTAGGAAAAGGGAAAGAAAGGTCTTTTGCAGCTTCCGCAGTAGGGAATTGCACCCTCGTCGCCGCAGACCTTTGGGAAAAGCTTTTCGCCGCACTGTGGGCAGTAAGAAAAGTTCATAGGAGTCCTCCGTTAGTTGTTGGTTTTGTAAGCAAGTGCCTGAAGTGCAAGGAGATAGCCGTCCTTGCCGAAGCCGAAAAGGCTGCCTGAGCAAACGGGAGCGATTACGGAATTGTGGCGGAATTCCTCGCGTGCACAGATGTTGGAAATGTGCACCTCGATTACAGGAATTTTTATTGCCGAAATAGCGTCACGGATTGCGTAGCTGTAATGTGTGTACGCACCAGCGTTGAGAATTACGCCGCACTTGTCAAGGCGTGCCGCGTGAAGCTTATCAATGATTTCGCCCTCGTGGTTGGACTGGAAGCACTCGCAGTCATCAAAGCCAAGCTCAGAAGCCTTTGCCCTGATTTCAGCACAGATGCTTTCGTATGTATCGGAGCCGTATGTGCCGGGCTCACGCTCGCCTAAAAGGTTGAGGTTTGGGCCGTTTATTATCAGTACGTTTTTCATATTGGGTACGTCCTTTCGGATTGGATTTATAAGTATATTTTAATTCCAAAGGTCAAATCTGTCAACTCTCCAGCCGTTTTCGGTGTTGAGCATAACATAGCGGAAGTCATCTTCAAAGCTTACCTCATAGGGATTGTCGCTGTGGCAGTATGTAACAACAGCCTTGAATTCAACCCTGTTTTCGTCAGCGGAAATCGGGAAGAAGCAATGGTCGAAATAAGTTATGTTTGCACCTCTTGCTCCGTCAAGGTTCATAAGATTTCCGTTTTCATCAATATAATCTGCCGCAAGTTTATTTGCGTATTCCTCGGTGAAAATTCCGTAGAGCATTGCCATAAAGTCCTCGGTTGTGTGGGTGTCCGTATATGCTTCGGGCATATAATGTTCACACCAGAACCAGTCCCACATAGTACCGTGAGCTTTGGCAAAGATTTTCTGCTGTTCCTCGGTAAGAAAATCGGGAGCATAGACGGTATATTCGTGATGAAGGAGTTCTCCCGTTTCCTCGTCAAAGGAAATATAATTTTCGGAAATGTGCGTTTCAGAGTACACACCGCAGTTGTTGATAAAGAATTTTCTGCCGTACCCTTCAAGTCCGACATTTGCAACAGCGTTATAAATTCCCGACTCACAGGCTGAATAATCAAAATCCTCTGCTCTTAGTATGTAGTCGGTTTTGTGCATTGGCTCTACGGTTAAATTTATATCAAGGAAAAGTGAGCCGTCAGTGAAGCTGACAAGTGTATCTTTGGCATCGTTGACAATGTTTATGCTGTCAATTGTGACAGGCTCATTTGTATAGTTGGAGAAAACAAAAATAAGCTCTTTTGTATACAGCCATTCGCCGTCATAGTGAAAATCACGCAAAACCTCAGTATCGCGACATTCCCAATTGTCAACCCAGCTTGCTTCGTCACGCTGACAAATGCTTGGCTGAACAAAAAATACAAGTCCGTCTTCGGGGTTGCACCAGCTGTCTTCGGCTGCTTCTGTTGTTTCCTCTACAGTTTCTTCCGTAGTAATCTCCGTTGTTGTCACTGCCTCGGTAACAACACTTGCAGTTGTTGTTTCAGCAGATGCAGCTACCGTAGTAGTTGTTTCACTCACGCTTGTGTGCTGAACATTATTGTTTGCAGAACAAGCTGTGAGGCAAAGCATAGAAAGCACGATTGCAATAAATTTTCTGTTAAACATAAAGACATCTCCCCAGTATAGTATACCTAAATTATACCAAGCAATTGTGCCAAAGGCAATTACAGCGGAGTGTCAATATGGTTACAATTTATTTCAGGCTTTCGTAATATTTCTTCATCGCCTGCGCGTCCTCGGTCTGTGTACCTGCACTCTCGCAGACGAAAATAGGTGAGAGATTTCTCTCGTAAACAAGCTCCATAAGCGGCTCAAACTGAGGACCGTAAACCGTGTCCTCAAAAGTAAGATGCTTCTTTTCGCCGCCCTTTGTGGTGTACTCAATTTTGGAGAAGTGGGAGTGGAAAATCTTCGCACGGTCAGCGCCAAGCTCATTTTCGATGGTATCAAGGATTGCGGCATATTCCGCCTTGCCCTTGATTTCGCCGAAGGTGCGTGCGTTAAGGTGTCCGAAGTCAATGCAAGGGATAAAGGTATCATCAACCTTGCAGATTTCCATTACCTCACGCAAATCACCCAGCTGATTGATTTTGCCCATTGTTTCGGGACAGCAGTGAATGTGCCCCAGTCCATCAGCAACAAGCGCTTCACGGGCTTTTTTCATTGTAGCCTTTGCAAGTTCCAACGCTTCCTCACGGGTCATTTTTAAGCAGGAGCCGCTGTGAATTACAATTCTGTTGCCGCCCATAGCGTTTACCGCCGCCGCTGACTGCAAAATGTAGTTGATGGAGTTGTCACGCTTTTCCTCCTCAACGCTTGAAAGGGAGATAAAGTACGGTGCGTGAACGGAAACGGTTATGTTCTTTTCAGCAAGTGCAGCACCGATTTCCCGTGCCGCCTGTTCGCCTACACGGACGCCCTGTCCGCACTGATATTCAAAGTGGTCAAGTCCGAATTTTTCAAGGTATTCGCCAAGCTGAACGGACTTTTTGTAGCCCATTGTCTTGAAGCTTTCGGCTGTACCTGCGGGTCCGAATTTTGCGGTCATAATTTTCAATCCTTTCAAACAAATTTATTTTTCCCAGTAATATACAACCTTTGAAAAGTCCCTGTTTCTCAAATCCTCCATAGATATAAGAAAACAGCAGCTACTTAATCCGTTTATGCAGCCATTCAAATCAGTACTGTCAAGTCTTAACAGCACCTCATCATATGAACGCAGTTCAGAATTTGTTTCACGAGGGTCTTTTTTGAAGGACGGATATCCTCCTACTGCCGTACATTTTTGTGAAAAAGAGTTATAAATAGTGTCTTTAAGCGTTTCGGGCAGGTCAATCATAGATTTTGTCTTTTTGGGACAGAACTTGTAAAGCTTTGCAAATTCAAGCAATAGTTTTTCAAATCTGTAGTCGCCAAGCTTCAATGTGTCCGTTCTTACCTCGGATGAAGTAAGGGCGGTTTCTTTTATTATCGGAAAAGTCCCGAAAGGCTGTTCCTCAATAGCAGGCATTTCATTTTCTGACAGCAGATTTTCTCTGTCAGCTATTGTATCATAATAAACAATTCTGAAATTTTCCTGCTCTGCGAGATTTTTTGTGTTCATACCGAACTTGAAATCGTCTTTGCAGAAAAATTGAAGAATTCCGTTCGGGTAATATTGCAGATGTGGAAATTCATCAAAGTTAAGCTGTGCAAGAAGCCGCAAGGGCTTTCCGTCCCTGCCGCAGGGATATTCAGCGTCCTTTGGCATATACGGTACGCCGCCAAGCTTCGTTGAATATATATCGGAAGCCTTTTCTGATGGGCTTAACCCGAAATAATATTTTGAGTAAAATTTTCTTTTAAGAAAGCTGTCAAAAAGCTCCTCAACGGATTTCGGCTTATCAAACTCGTCCGATTCCTTGGGTTGTTGTTTCTGAAATTTGATATTGGAGAGGTCAAAGGGGTCGTTGATAACACCTTGTTTGATTTTATTATGTCTGCGTTTTGCAAATATAATGCCTGCTGCGGTGAGAAGAATTCCTATTATTATATTGAATGAAAATTCTTCAAATACAAGCACTGTAATCAAGCCTGACCAGAAAAATATAAAAGCGAGTGCAAAACAGAAAATGCTTATTCCAAACAAATAATAAAGCAGTCTGATAATGTGTATAAACATATGCACTCTCCTGTGTTAGCAATTTAGCTATTGGACTTCTGCTGAGCAGGTCAATTCAACGAATTTTCTCTCGGTCAAATCAAACTCCCAGTGCTTGTCGGGAAACCAGCGGTTCATATGGTCGGTGTGTTCCCTGATAAGCTGTGCGGAGTATTCCTGCCCGAGAATTTCGTGGATTTTGTTTATCCTGTATTCAAAGTGGAATTTGCGTGAGTCATACTTGGTATGATAAGTCCATTCTGCGGTAAGCTTTGCACGGTTTTGCAGTTCCGTCTGCGTGCCGAAAACGAAAAGAATTTCCTTCAGCAGGTAAAACCGCATATCTGCCTTGCTGCCAAGAAAACGGATTTCGTTGCAGCCTCTCTCGGTGTAAACGTCATAGTAGCCGAATTCCTTGCAGTAGCCCCTGTTGTTCTCAAAATCGTACGGCTTCACCCGTGGGTCAACGTATTGTTTCGGAACACCTGCCCTTGTGCAGTCCTCGTAAATCTGCTTCACAAGGCTGTTCCACTCGGCAAGTTCCTCAGCGGTCATATTGTAGGTTGCAAGCTGATTTTGGTTCATAGTGTTCTCCAATCAACAGCAGTCCCAATTATAAGCAACCTTTGAGAAATCAAGATTTTTCAGGTCATCAGGCTTGATGAAGAAATTTGCCACGCCCAAGTCACCCCACATAATATCGTCCCCTGTTTCTCGTTCGTAAAAGCTTGCACACTGGAAAAGCAGGACATCATAATCTGCAATTTCCTTTTTAAAGCCTCTTGGGTCATCTTGTGTAAAGAATGGGTAGCCGCCTATGCAGGAAAGTTCAAAGGTACGCTGGTCGGCAACTTCTTCAAATACATCACCAAAGCCTGCGTTTTCTACATCAACGTAGTCGTTCAGTTCTTTGCCGCACACTTCTCCGCAGTATTTCATAACTGAGTCAAAAAAGCGGTAATCTTCAAACGTAATAGGGCACTCTGTTACCTCCGCTTCAAGAGTAAATTCTCCCTTGAATGGGAAAATCCCGTATTCATCGGAAAACTGAGGCAAATCCTCTGCGGTGATAAGCTGACTTTTGTCGGTAATAATATTTTCGTGGTATATAACACGGAAACTGTTCTGACTTATTGGATTTTCAAAATCCAAACCGTACATACTTTCTTCCTCATCATCAGAACAGAAGAATTGCAGAATACCTTTTTCGGGGAAACCCTCTATATGAGGAAGCTGTTCAAAATTAAGCTGTGCAAGAAGTCGGAGCGGTCTGCCTTCAAAAACGCCGCTTTTGCCCTTTGGGTATTCAAAATCCTTTGGCATATAGGGCGTACCGCCAAGCTTGCTTGCGAAAACACTTAGATTTTCAGCACGCTTCGGGTTAAGGCTGATAGTCGGCAGGGCAGGGTAATCACGGTCAATTTTTTTCATCACGTCATTTATATCGTATTCAGGTTTTGACTGTGTTTCAGAAATAGTTTCGGTATATGTGTTTTGAACAGCTTTGTTTCCGCTGAGCATTTTTTTAAGTGTATCAAATATTCCCATATCGTATCTCCTTAAAATCTGTCATACTTCTTAGGCAGAAGCGGCTTCTCAATAGCACGCTTCACCTTGAAGAAGGTACTATGCTCAAACTCAATGGGGTAAACAAAAATCGAACGTATACCTGCCATATTTGCACCCAGAATATCGGTGAAAATCTGGTCGCCGACTGCACAGACCTGCTTCTTGCTTATGCCAAGCTCAGCAATCGCACGCTTGAAGCCTTTCGGCAGCGGCTTTGCTCCGTTTGGGACAAAGTGCAGACCAAGCATTTCCGCAAATGGAGTAACACGCTCAGCGGTGTTGTTGCTGACAATGAGAAGCTTTATTCCTGCCCTTTGCATATTTGCAATCCAGTCCAGCACGCCCTCGGCAGGTGCGGGGTTATCGTGGGTGGTAAGGGTATTGTCAAGGTCAAGGACAAGTGCTTTTATATCACGCTGTTTCAGGGCTTCGGGAGTAATCTCCAGCACTGATTTCAGTGCGTAGGTTGGTTTGAAAACTGCCATAACAATACCTCTTTTCTTTGGTAAATTTATGTAGAGTACGGAAAATCCGTCCCCTACAATAAGTTCAAATTATTTCAGCTTTGCACGCTGCTTAGCACGGAGCTGATTATCGAGAATACGCTTTCTGATACGGATTGACTTTGGTGTAACCTCAAGAAGCTCATCATCTGTAATGAATTCAAGGCTGTCCTCAAGGGAAAGCTTTCTCGGCGGAACAAGACGGAGTGCGTCATCGGAGCCGCTTGCACGGGTATTTGTAAGGTGCTTCTTCTTGCAGACATTTACAACAAGGTCTTCTGTCTTTGGTGATGCACCGACAACCATACCCTCATAAACGGGTGTACCTGCACCGATAAAGAGTGAGCCTCTTTCCTGTGCATTGTAAAGACCGTAGGTTACAGCTTCACCTGTTTCAAAGCAAACGAGTGAGCCTGTGTTACGGCGTGGGATATCGCCCTTGTATGGCTGATAGCTGTCGAATACGGAGCTGATTACGCCCTCGCCCTTTGTATCTGTAAGGAACTCGGACTTGTAGCCGAAAAGTCCTCTTGAAGGGATAAGAAATTCAATCTTCATACGGCTGCCCACAGGGTTCATTGACTGGAGCTCAGCTTTTCTTGTGCCGAGTTTTTCCATTACAGAGCCGACGCAGTCCTCAGGCACGTCGATAACAAGACGCTCGATTGGCTCGTGAGCCTCGCCGTCAACCTCTTTGTAAAGTACACGAGGTGTAGAAACGGAAAGCTCATAACCCTCACGGCGCATATTTTCGATAAGGATGGAAAGGTGCATTTCGCCGCGTCCCGCAACACGGAAGCTGTCTGTGTTTTCTGTTTCGCTTACACGGAGGGAGACGTCACGGAGAATTTCCTTGAAAAGTCTGTCACGGAGCTGACGGGAGGTAACGAATTTACCCTCACGTCCTGCAAACGGGCTGTCGTTTACGGAGAAAGTCATTTCAACAGTCGGTTCGGAAATCTTTACGAAAGGTACAGGCTCGTAGCAGGCTGTATCGCAGAGAGTGTCACCGATAGTAATGTTTTCGATACCTGAAATCCAAACAATATCGCCGACCTTTGCTTCATCAACAGGAGTTCTGTTAAGACCCTCAATCTGATAAAGTGTAACAACCTTGCTGTTGAAGGATTTGTGGTTTTCGTAGTAATCGCCAACTGTAACAGGCTGATTTACCTTGATTGTACCACGCTCGATACGTCCTATACCGATACGTCCTACATAGTCATTGTAGTCGATAGAGGAAATAAGCATCTGGAGCGGCTCATCAGGTTCGCCCTGCGGTGCAGGAATGTGGCTGAGAATTGTTTCAAAAAGAGGAACAAGGTCTGTACCTGCTTCGTACTGGCTGAGAGAAGCTGTACCTGCACGTCCTGAGCAGAAAAGGATAGGGCTTTCAATCTGCTCGTCACTTGCGTCAAGGTCAAGGAGAAGCTCAAGAACTTCGTCACCGATTTCGTCAAGACGTGCATCAGGACGGTCAATCTTGTTTACAACAACGATAATTCTGTGTCCCATTTCAAGTGCCTTCTGGAGTACGAAACGAGTCTGGGGCATACAGCCCTCGGCTGCGTCAACGAGAAGCACAACGCCGTCAACCATTTTCAGTACACGTTCAACCTCACCGCCGAAGTCAGCGTGGCCCGGGGTGTCGATGATGTTGATTTTTACGCCGTTATACATTACAGAAGTGTTTTTCGCAAGGATTGTGATACCACGCTCACGCTCGATATCACCTGAGTCCATAACTCTGTCGGCAACTTCCTGATTTTCACGGAACACGCCGCCCTGCTTGAGCATCTCGTCAACGAGAGTTGTCTTACCGTGGTCAACGTGAGCGATGATTGCAACATTTCTTAAATCTTCTCTTACCATAAAAATTTTCCTTCCTTATTGGATATACAATATATATTGTTTTAACATTGTCGAAAAAAAGTATTTATTATGTCGAAATCCCCTAAACGTAAAAAAGCCTTGCAGGGTATGCAAGGGCAGTTTGTATGCATTATTGACGATGATTTTTCTTGACAGTATTCAGTGAAGAAATGAGTATTTTCTTTATCTCGATGCAATCTGTCAGAAGCGATTTACCTAATGAAGCATCTATATATTCGGATAATATCAGTAATTTAATCCAATATTCTGTTTCAGCTGTTTCTTTTAAAGCAATTTGCATTTTAGAAATAAAATCAGCATGACTCACACCGTAAGCGGCTTCGTTAGCGTTTGCACCGATTGAGGTTCCGCTTCGGATTATTTGTTTGGAAATAATTGTTTCTTTCTTTTACAAGATACTGATAGAGCTTTACAATTCTTGCAGAAAAGTTCAGCGATTTATCAAGCAGAGGGTTATCAGTCATTAGAAACACCTTTTTAATGAAGAATGAATAATGAATGGTGAATAATGAATAGTACAGAAACGCCGTATGTTTATTATACATTATTCATTCTTCGCTATTCACTATTAATTAAGCCCCTGTATGAAAATACAGGGGCGTTTCTGGTGGAAGAGGGTGGATTCGAACCACCGAAGCCGAAGCAACAGATTTACAGTCTGCCCCCTTTGGCCACTCGGGAACTCTTCCATATTAGGTTTTGCAGTTAAGCAAAAAAATGGAGCTGGTGGACGGACTCGAACCCCCGACCTGCTGATTACAAATCAGCTGCTCTACCAACTGAGCTACACCAGCTTAACTGTTAGTCGCTCTCGTTCAGCGACTTAATTATTATATCACATTGTTTTGAACTTGTCAACCCTCTTTTTGAGGTTTTACATTTTGTTCACAATTGATGTGATGTTTAAAAAATCTGCCAATGTATTTTGCAAAGCAAAATACTCGTAGGACAAAAATGCTTCGCATTTTTGTTTTTGGTCGGGGCGACAGGACTTGAACCTGCGGCATCTTGGTCCCAAACCAAGCACTCTACCAAACTGAGTTACGCCCCGATTTTCTTGTCATTTTGTCGGCTCTCATCCGACAGCTTTATCATTATACTACAAGAAAAATCATTTGTCAAGCTTTTTTTGAAAAAAAGTTGCAAGAAATTTTTTCTGAATAATTAGTTAGTAAAGAGATACAAAAACAGTTGAAATTTACGAAGATAAATGGTATAATATTCAGTATTATAGTTGTAAGTTGTGCGGAAAGGATTGGGTTGACTCAATGGCAAGACGGATATTCAGTGAAATGATTAGCAGGGAACTGAAATTTCTTCTGCCGAGAGCACTTATCCTTGATGCGGTGATTTACATTATTTCGCTGCCTGTGTATGGCTTGTGCAAGGAGGTTCCGCTGGGGCTTCTGGCAGGAACAGTGGTAATGCTTGTCAATTTCATCATTCTCGGTCTTTCTTCGGAAAGAGCGGTCGAGCGTTCCGTTCGCGGTGCGAAGGGGTATATGTTCGGCTCATATATGCTGAGACTGGCAATTGTGGGTGTGCTGTTCTTTGCGGGAATAAAATGCAGCTCGCTTAACCTTATAGCGTGTGCACTTCCTCAGCTGTTTCCGAAAATTGCATATACTCTGCACGCAGCATTAAAAAAGAAGGGAGGATAAGCCGTTATGGATATTAACGTTCGGGGTCCGTCCTATATTGAATTATTCGGCGGCATCAAGCTTTCTGCTTCGGTGGTAATAGGCTGGATAATTATTGTGGCAGCGTTCTTTTTCTGCCGCTGGCTGACAAAAGACCTGAAAAAGGTTCCTGATACGAAGCGTCAGGCTGTTGCGGAAATGCTTGTCAACACTATGAATAATATGGTTGACGAGAATATGGGCACAGGAATGAGAGTGTACGCTCCTTATATGGCGACAATCTTTGTGTTTGCACTTATCGGTGCATTGGTTTCACTGCTTGGCATAAGAAGTATGACTGTCGATATCAATGTAACTGCGACCTGGGCGATTATGAGCTTTGTGTTGATTACCTATAATAAAATCAACGCAAACGGCTTTAAGGGTTATCTTAAAGGGCTTGCATCACCTGCAATCCTTACGCCGTTCAACATTCTGAGTGAAATTGCCACACCTGTGGCTATGGCACTTCGTATGTTCGGTAATATGGCAGGCGGTATGATTATTACCACAATGCTTTATGCGGCTCTCGGTGCGGCAAGCAGTGCGATTTACGGGCTTATCGGATTCAGTGCTGATACCTATTATTTCAGCATTTTCCAGGTAGGTATTCCTGCGGTATTGTCAATGTATTTTGACTTGTTCTCGGGCGTAATTCAGTCCTACGTTTTCATTATGCTTACTATGGCATATATCAAAAACGGACGAGAAGGCTAAAAACCTATTATACTATTATAATATAATTTTGGAGGTACAAACAAATGGAAAATGAAGCTTTATTGAATGCACAGGCGACTGTCCTCGCTGGACAGGCTATCGGCGCAGGTCTTGCTATGATTGCAGGTATCGGTCCTGGTATCGGTGAAGGTTATGCAGTAGGCAAGGCTATCGAAACAATCGGCAGACAGCCTGAAATCAAGGGTACAGCTACATCTACAATGTTTATCGGTTGTGCTGTTGCGGAAACAACAGGTATCTATGGTCTGTTCGTTGCCCTTATGCTCCTGTTTGCTAACCCATTCCTCAAGTTCCTCGGTTAATCTGACGATTACGAAAAATTTGCAGGAACAGGAGGCAGTTCTATAAAATGGGCTTTTTTGAATTTTTTGGTATTGACTTAACTACCATTATCGGCGTTTTGCTGAATACGCTCATTCTGTTTCTCATCTTTAAGAAATTCCTTTTTGACAAGGTAAACGCTGTCCTCGATGAACGCAACAATGCTGTTGCAAAAACCTATGAGGAAGCTGACAAGACTCTCGAAAACGCTAAGCAGCTTGAAACGGAGTATACCGAAAAGCTTGCCGCAGCTAAGGAAGAGTCCGCTGAAATTGTCAAGAATGCCACAAAGAAGGCACAGACCCGTTCCGACGAGATTATTGCTGATGCTAAGGAAGAAGCACGCAGCATTATCGACAAGGCAGGGGCTGACATTGAGAAAGAGAAAAAACGCGCCGTTAATCAGATTAAGGACGAAATCTCCGATATTGCTCTGTCCATTGCTTCTCAGGTTGTTTCAAAGGAAATCGACGGGAAGACCCATGAACAGCTTATCGAGAGCTTTATTGATGAAATCGGTGAATAATTGCGGAGGGTGAATTCCGTGTTTGACCCGCTGCATTGAAAGGAACTTGCAAAAATGACGGGTACAATTGAAAAAATATACTCGGAGGCAGTTTTTGAGCTTGCGTGTGAGCAGGATTGTGCGGACGAAGTAAAGGCTGAGCTCGATACTCTGGCGGCTGTTTTTAATGACAACCCCGGGTTTGCTAAGCTTCTTACAGTTCCGACGGTGACAATCGGTGAAAAGCTGGGAATTATCGAAAAGACCTTTAAGGGCAAGATTTCCCAGACAACCTACAATCTACTCTGCGTTGTCACCGAAAAGGGACGTGCCGAAGCCGTTCCCGCCATTGCGGAGGATTACAAAAACCGCTGGTATGAGATGAAAAATATTGCTGAGGTCAAGGTTACTACAAGTATTCCTTTGAGTGAAAACCTCAGAACAAAGCTTAAGGCGAAGCTTGAAGCCGTATACAAGAAAACGGTTATTCTTACCGAATGTGTTGACCCGAAGATTATGGGCGGTATCGTGCTCAATTACGGCAACACAATGCTTGACGGCTCCGTAAAGGCGAAGCTTGAAGCTATTCAGAAGCAGATTAAGGGTGTTATTGCTTAATCTGCAAATTACGGGAGCAATGCTTTATATAGCACGGCTCTCAGGAAAGGATGGATATTCCAATGGATTTACGCCCCGATGAAATTACAGGCATAATCAAGGAACAGATAAAGAATTATCAGTCCAAGATTGAACTTGCCGACGTTGGTACTGTTGTAACAGTCGGCGACGGTATTGCCAGAATTCACGGTCTTGAAAAATGTATGTCGGGCGAATTGCTCGAATTTGAGAACGGCGTTTATGCTATGGCTCTTAACCTTGAAAAAGACTTTGTCGGTGCGGTAATGCTCGGCTCCGACTCTGAAATCAAGGAAGGCGACACCGTAAAGAGCACAGGCAAAATCGTTTCAGTTCCCGTTGGCGAAGAGCTCCTCGGCAGAGTTGTAAACTCTCTCGGTCAGCCTATCGACGGTAAGGGTGCTATTCTCGCAGATAAAACAATGCCTATTGAGCGTACTGCTTCGGGTATTATTACAAGAAAGTCTGTAAACAGACCTTTGCAGACAGGTATCAAGGCTATCGACTCTATGATTCCTATCGGACGCGGTCAGCGTGAGCTTATCATCGGCGACCGTCAGACAGGTAAGACTGCGATTGCTCTCGATACAATCATCAATCAGAAGGATAAGGATGTTATCTGTATCTATGTTGCTATCGGTCAGAAGCGTTCCACAGTTGCAAATGTTGTTGAAACGCTCCAGAAGAACGGTGCTATGGACTACACAATCGTAGTTTCCGCTACAGCTTCCGAGCTTGCTCCGCTTCAGTATATCGCTCCTTACACAGGCTGTGCAATGGGTGAATACTTCCTTGAACAGGGCAAGGACGTTCTTTGCGTTTACGATGACCTGTCCAAGCACGCTGTTGCTTACCGTACACTTTCTCTGCTCCTCAAGAGACCACCGGGCCGTGAGGCTTACCCGGGTGACGTTTTCTATCTCCATTCACGTCTTCTTGAAAGAGCTTGTAACCTTAACGAAAACTACGGCGGCGGCTCACTTACTGCACTTCCTATCATCGAAACACAGGCAGGTGACGTTTCCGCTTATATCCCGACCAACGTAATTTCCATTACTGACGGTCAGATATTCCTCGAAACAGACCTTTTCAACGCAGGTGTACGTCCTGCTGTTAACCCTGGTATCTCCGTATCACGAGTTGGTGGTGCTGCTCAGATTAAGGCTATGAAGAAGGTTTCGGGTTCATTGAAGCTGACTTACTCTCAGTACCGTGAGCTTCAGGCGTTCTCCCAGTTCGGTTCTGACCTTGATAAGGATACCAAGGACAGGCTTGCTCTTGGTGAACGAGTTGTTGAAGTTCTCAAGCAGGGAAGAAATTCTCCTCTTACAGTTGAAAATCAGGTTCTCATCATTTACGCTGTAACTCACGGCTACCTCAAGGATATTCCTCTTGACAAGGTTGCTGAATTTGAGGAGGAGCTTTTCACCTACGCAAACGAAACACATCCCGATATTATCGCTTCCATCAAGGAAACCAAGGATTTGACAAAGGAAAACGAGGATGCTCTTAAGGAGATGCTCGCAGGCTTTGTTGCAAAGTTCCTTGCAGACAAGTAATTGTCGGCGATTATAGAAAGGAGGGTGTCCGTTGGCTTCCGGAAATATGAAGGACATTAAGCGCCGCATCAAGAGTGTCGAATCGACTATGCAGATTACCAAGGCTATGGAGCTGGTTGCTTCGTCAAAGCTGAGAAAGGCTAAGGAAAAGGCGGATAACGCCCGTCCCTACTTCAATGCCCTGTATGATACAATGTGTGAAATCCAGTCGGAAAACCCCGGCTTCTTCTCACGCTACACAAAGAAGCGCGACGCTAAGACTGTTCTGCTTGTGGTTATCGCAGGTGACAGAGGTCTTGCAGGCGGCTTCAACTCCAACGTGCTGAAGCTTGCACAGGCTCGTATTGACGAACTCAAGGCTGAGGGAATGACCGTGAAAATCCTTGCGATAGGCAAGAAAGCGGTTGAATACTTCGCTAAAAGGGGTCACGACCTTGTGGGCAGCTTCCCGAACGTTGCTGAGGGAATGAAAATTCATCACGCAGCGGATATTTCCAATAAGATTGTTTACCCGTTCTTTGAGGGCGAATTCGACAGGGTAGAGCTGTTCCGTACGGAATATGTGTCACCTCTTGTGCAGCAGGCTGAAAGAGTTGCTATTCTTCCGTTGGAGGTTGCACCTGCTGAAAATAAAGGAGCAAGGCAGCTCCCTGTTTATGAGCCGTCCCCGTCAGCTGTTTTCGACGCAATTGTGCCGAAATACATCTCGGGTATAATCTTTTGTGCCGTTGTTGACAGCTTTGCTTCCGAGCAGGCTGCAAGACGTACAGCTATGGAGTCCGCTACGGACAACGCCGAGGAAATGATTTCAGGTCTGTCGCTGGTTTACAACCGTGCACGTCAGGCTTCCATTACTCAGGA
This sequence comes from Oscillospiraceae bacterium, assembly GCA_045545795.1. GTDB lineage: Bacteria > Bacillota > Clostridia > Oscillospirales > Ruminococcaceae > RGIG8773. The sequence continues at coordinate 7,647 of JAZQBN010000141.1, read as the reverse complement.
AATCACGGAAATCGTCGGCGGTGCGTCAAGTACGCAGAATTAAAATCAAAATTATCATTTCTGATACAGAATTAAGCCGTATACTATTGTAATAGTAGGCGGTGCGGAAAGGATTGATTAAGTAAATGCCGCAGAAAAATATCGGTAAGGTTGTCCAGATTATCGGTGCCGTTGTTGACGTTCAGTTTACAAAGGAAAACCTTCCGAATCTTTTGAATGCTATTGAAATCGAGCTTAATGGCACAACTCTCGTTTGTGAGGTTGCTCAGCATATCGGCGACGACGTTGTACGCTGTATTGCTATGGCTTCAACAGACGGTCTTGTAAGAGGCGTTGACGCTGTTGATACAGGTGCTCCGATTTCTGTTCCTGTCGGCAAGGCTACTCTCGGAAGAATTTTCAACCTTCTCGGAGAGCCTGTTGACAATAAGCCTGCTCCCGAAACTGAGGAGAAATGGGCTATTCACCGTGAGCCTCCTTCCTATGAGGAGCAGACGGCTTCCAATGAGGTTCTCGAAACAGGTATCAAGGTTATCGACCTTATCTGCCCTTACCTCAAGGGCGGTAAAATCGGTCTGTTCGGCGGTGCGGGCGTTGGTAAGACTGTTCTTATTCAGGAGCTTATCAACAACGTTGCCAACCAGCACGGCGGTATCTCCGTATTTACAGGTGTTGGTGAGCGTACCCGTGAGGGTAACGACCTGTACAACGAAATGACCGAGTCGGGAGTTATCGACAAGACTGTACTTGTTTACGGTCAGATGAACGAGCCTCCGGGAGCAAGAATGAGAGTTGGTCTTTCGGGTCTTACTATGGCGGAATACTTCCGTGACGTAGAGGGTCAGGACGTTCTCCTCTTTATCGACAACATCTTCCGTTTCACTCAGGCAGGTTCTGAGGTATCCGCTCTTCTCGGACGTATGCCTTCTGCCGTAGGTTATCAGCCTACACTTGCTACTGAAATGGGTGCTCTCCAGGAACGTATCACTTCCACAAACAAGGGCTCTATCACATCGGTTCAGGCTGTTTATGTTCCTGCCGATGACCTTACTGACCCTGCTCCTGCTACAACATTCGCACACCTCGACGCTACAACAGTACTTTCCAGAAGCATTGCTTCTCTCGGTATCTACCCTGCTGTTGACCCGCTTGATTCCACATCGAGAATTCTTGCTCCCGATATCGTTGGTAACGAGCACTATGAGGTTGCACGTTCTGTACAGAACATTCTCCAGAGATATAAGGAGCTCCAGGATATCATTGCTATTATGGGTATGGACGAACTTTCCGATGAGGATAAGCTGACTGTATCAAGAGCAAGAAAAATTCAGAGATTCCTTTCCCAGCCTTTCAGCGTTGCTGAACAGTTCACAGGTATGGAAGGCAAGTACGTTCCTCTCAAGGAAACAATCCGCGGCTTCAAGGAAATCATTGAGGGTGTTCACGATGATATTCCTGAGTCTGCATTCCTCTTTGCAGGAACAATCGACGACGTTATCGAAAAGGCTAAGAATGCCGAGAATGCGTAAGAAAAGGAGGCTGCACAATGGCTTCGTTTTCACTTAAAGTAACAACCCCCGAGAAGATTTTCTTTGACGGTGAAACTACGCAGATTATCGTCCGCACAACAGAGGGCGACATCGGTATTCTTGCAAATCATACAAGTCTTGTTGCCGATTTGCCGTCGGGTCCGCTGAAAATCCGTCAGGAGGACGGCAGCTGGAAGGTTGCCGCAGTTTCGACAGGTCTGCTCAAAGTCGGCGGAAACAAGGTTTCTATCCTTGCAAACGCTGTTGAATGGGCTGACGAAATTGACCTTGAATGGGCAAAGCGTTCCGAGGAGGACGCAAGAAGCAGGCTTACTCAGAAGGCAAGCAAGCACGAGCTTGACCTTGCCGAGTTGAAATTACAGCGTGCTCTTAACAGAATAAGCGTCGGTTCGAAGAAATTCTAAAAAATTTCGGGAAATTTGAAAAAAGACTTGACAAAAGCCTTTGCAATGAGGTATAATTATATTACCTCTTGCAGAGGCTTATTTTTTTGTGCCCATTTTTAAGAGGATGAAAAAATTGAAGTCTCTCGACAAGGTTCATGCGAGTCAGCTTGAGCCGTGCCACAGAGGGAGGCACAGGGGAAATACGTCCCCTGCGAAATCGAAACGCTAATAGGAGGTGCCGATATGAGAGTAAAGGTAACAATGGCTTGTACAGAGTGCAAACAGCGCAATTACAACACCAAGAAGAACAAGAAGAACGACCCGGACAGACTTGAAATGAACAAGTACTGCAAGTTCTGCAAGAAGCATACTCTTCACAAGGAAACTAAGTAAGTGAGGTGTGAAAGACGTGGCTGATGCAAAGAAAAACTCCAAGAAGACTATAGTTGCTCAGGCTGAGGCTAAGGCAAACAAGATGGCAAGCGACCATGAAAAGGCTAAGAAATCAGGCAAGAAAACAGGTGCTGCCAAGTACTTCAAGGAACTCAAGAGTGAAATCAAGAAAGTCACATGGCCTTCATTCAAGAAGGTTCGTAACAATACATTTGTCGTGCTCGTTGGTATGTGCGCAAGTGCAATTGTTATTTTCGGAATCGACAGCGCACTTACAGCTCTTATAAAGCTCGTAAACGGCTGATGCGGTCTGAACTGATAACAAGGAAAGAAGTTCCGCAGTTTCTGCGGGGAAAGGAATGGTCATAATTATGTCAGAATCGGCAAAATGGTATGTCATTCACACTTATTCCGGTTATGAGAATAAGGTTGCACAGACAATTATGAAGGTTGTCGAGAACCGTAAGCTTCACGACCTTATTCACGAGGTTCAGGTTCCAACCGAAATGGTTATGGAAATGAATGAGAAGAATAAGATGCGTGAGGTTGAAAGAAAGGTTTTCCCGGGCTATGTTCTGGTGAAAATGATTCTTACCGACGATTCCTGGTATGTTGTAAGAAACACCAGAGGCTGTACGGGATTTGTAGGTCCCGGGTCAAAGCCTGTTCCGCTTACCGATAAGGAGGCTGCCGCTCTCGGTATCAATGCTGAGAAGAAGCCTGCTTCCGTTGAAATCAAGTTCAAGGCAGGCGACAAGGTCAAGATTGCAGCCGGTCCTATGGAGGGAATGGTTGGTGAAGTCGAAAGCGTTGATACTGAAAGTATGACTGTAAATGTCAAGGTATCAATGTTCGGCAGAGATACTACAGCAGCTTTGGATATTTCCATGGTTGCGGCTTCAGATGAATATTAATTAAAAATAAATGTTACGAAAATTTCGGAGGTGCAATTAGCATGGCACAGAAAGTAGTTGGCTTAATCAAGCTTCAGATTGCAGCAGGTAAGGCTACTCCTGCTCCACCGGTTGGTCCTGCTCTTGGTCAGCACGGTGTAAATATTATGGCTTTTACAAAGGAATTCAATGAAAGAACAAAGAACGATATCGGTCTCATTATCCCTGTAGTAATCACAGTTTACGCAGACCGTTCTTTCTCCTTCATCACTAAGACTCCGCCGGCAGCAGTTCTTATCAAGAAGGCTATCGGTCTTGAGAGCGGTTCCGGTGTTCCTAACAAGACTAAGGTTGGTAAGATCACTAAGGAACAGATTAAGAAGATTGCTGAAACAAAGATGCCTGACCTGAACGCAGCAAACGTTGAATCTGCTATGAGCATGATCGCCGGTACTTGCCGTTCTATGGGCGTTGAAGTTGTTGACTAATTAAACTGTTTGCGGCGGACATTTTGTCTCCGTTGTACCGAAATTGCAAAGACAATTCGGTATTGCCCTATGGTGGGAGGAACTATCCGCTAAAATCCCGATATGGGAATGTTACCACTTAAGGAGGAAAATAAGAAAATGAAACACGGTAAGAAATATAACGAAAGCGCTAAAGCTATCGATAAAGCAAAGCTCTATGAAGCAGAAGAAGCTCTGACACTTGCTTGTCAGAACGCAAAGGCTAAGTTCGATGAGACCATCGAAGTTCACGTTCGTCTCGGTGTTGACTCCCGTCACGCTGACCAGCAGGTTCGTGGTGCAGTAGTTCTCCCTAACGGTACAGGTAAGAACGTTAAGGTTCTCGTATTCTGTAAGGAAGATAAGGAAGAAGCTGCAAAGGCTGCAGGTGCAGATTACGTTGGCGGCGCTGATCTCGTTGACAAGATCGTTAAGGAAAACTGGCTCGATTTCGACGTTTGTGTAGCTTCCCCTGATATGATGGGCGTAGTTGGTAAGGCTGCAAGAGTTCTCGGTCCTCGCGGACTTATGCCTAACCCTAAGGCTGGCACAGTTTCCCCTGACGTTGCTAAGGCTGTAACAGAAGCTAAGGCTGGTAAGATCGAATACCGTCTCGATAAGACAAACATCATTCACTGTCCTATCGGTAAGGCTTCTTTCGGTCAGGAAAAGCTTTCCGAAAACCTTAACACACTTCTCGAAGCTATCGTTAAGGCTAAGCCAGCAGCTGCTAAGGGTACTTACATCAAGTCCTGCGTAGTAGCTTCCACAATGGGCGTTGGTATTCCTGTTTCCACAACAAAGTACGGCGTTTGATTGTAATTAACAAATTTCGGAGTCCAAGGCTTGCTTTGGACTCCTTTTTTGTAGGAGTATGTCTATGAAAAATAAATCTGAGCGTAAGTCCAAGTCAACGACTTTTACGGTTGAACAGCCCAATGAGCTGCTGAAATTTCTTTACGAAATGCAGCCTAACCGTCCAAAGGGCAAGGTCAAATCCGAGCTGGAGCACAAGCTTGTTTCCGTTGACGGAAAGGTTGTTACAAAGTTCAACTATCCGCTGAAAAAGGGTCAGCAGGTTACAATCGGTACTTATGTGCCAAAGTTTGAAAAGGTAAGCATACCAAATCTTGATATCATTTTCGAGGACGACGAACTGCTGGTTATAAACAAGCCTGCGGGAATGCTTGCGATTGCAACCGAAACCGAAAAGACAATGACAGCCTACCACCTCGCTATGGAGTACGTCCGTGCAAAGAATTCCCACGGCAGAATTTTTATCGTGCACCGTCTTGACAGGGAAACTTCGGGTGTACTGATTTTTGCAAAGAATGAGGAAATCAAGCACGCTTTGCAGGACAACTGGGACAGCGTTGCAAAGTTCCGTGGTTACGTTGCTGTTGTTGAGGGCTGCCCCGAACCAATGGAGGGACGTATCGAGAACAAGCTCCGTGAAACCGAAAGTCACCTTGTTTACACCGCAAAAATGGGCGACGGAAAGCTTGCTATCACCAATTACAAGGTGCGTAAACGTGGCGAAAATTATTCCCTCGTTGACGTGGATATCGAAACGGGACGCAAGAACCAGATTCGTGTCCATATGAGCGATATGGGCTGCCCGATTGCAGGGGATAAGAAGTACGGCTCTGCAACAAACCCCGTGCACAGGCTTTGCCTTCACGCAAACAAGCTGGTTATTGTGCACCCTTACACCGAGGAAGAAATGATTTTCAGCACGCCCGTGCCGAAAAAGATGATGCAGGCGGTTAATAAATAGAGTGGAGTTTGGAGTGTGAAGAGTGGAGTTTTATAAGTCCACCATAAAAATAGTACAAACAAAGGGTACCGATTTTCGGTACCCTTTGTTTGTCGAAAAAATTTTTCGACAATGAATAGTGAATATTGAATAATGAATAATTAAGGAATTGCCTTCGGCAATGAAATTAAAAATGTCCGCAAAGCGGACACCTTAACTATTCACTATTCATTATTCTTTATTCATTTTTCATTAGTCTGTCGACTTTATCGACAGGCTCAGGGTACCGATTTTCGGTACCCTTTGCTGTTAAAAAAGATTTTCAATCATTTCCCTTGTTTCGGGAGTAACGCCTCCGTCAATGATTTCGGGGACATATTCGGGGAGAATTGCAAACTGATAGGTATAAACAACCTGTATTGTTCTGATGTATACGATTTTCTTTCCGTTTGTATCGGTAAAGGTTATAATCATATCAGTCATAAAGCTTTCCGTTTCGTCATTGTAATAAATATCCCCATAGGTTACATTATAACAGGATACACCTGCACAATCAAGCTGCTTGAATTTTTCAGAAAGCTGTTTTTCATATTCGGGATTTGGAGTTTCAGTGTCAGAATAGTAACCGCTGATAAGGTCATAGGTGCTGTCAGGGGAAGCTTCTCCGTTGATGACTGCTTCCATAACGCTGACAGGCTGAATGCACGGGTTAAAAGCAAAATCAAGCTTTCCGCATATAAAATCGTGAAGTTCATCATGTTCTCCCGGAAGCTTTTCAATCGTCGGCATAACCATAAATTTGCCGCCCATTTCACTTACCCAGAAATTAATGTCGGAAATACCATCTGCTTCAACTATCACGGAGGAGGTTGGGAAAAGCACATCGGAGTCAAACATAAGATTGCTGTAAATACAGAAGCTTGCGGTTATTTTTGGGTTTTTGTCCTTAATCAGATTGTAATATTCTTCAAGCGTCCTGCGGCAGTTCAATTCGATTTCATCACGTTGAGAGTAAAATTGCATTGTCATATCGTAAATATCAATGTTGTCAATAACATAATCAATATCACCCTCGTTAAGCTTGCTTATAAGGTTTCTTGCCTTTGAGGCAGAAATCAGAGTTTCAAAGCTGAGCACATACGGGCTATGCATAATCTGTCCGACCGTAAGATAAATCACAGGGATAAAAAGCAATATCATCAAAGCAATCACAAACATTTTCAGGTACATACTTTTCTTGATTTTCTTGAACGGCTTTTTCGGTGCAGCAGCTTCCGTTTCGGGTGTGGTTATCTCACTCTTGAAATCCGCCATAAGCTTTGCACAGTCTGTACATTCAGCCGTGTGCTGTTCAATTTCTGCCGCCGCATCGGGTGAGCAGACACCGTCACAATAAGCGGGAAGCAAGTCCCTGATAATTTCACATTTCATATAATCAATCCTTTCGTATCTCTTTGATAATCATTTCTTTCGCACGGAAAAAGATAACCCTTGCCCAGCCGTCGGATTTTCCGAAAAGTGAGCCGATTTCCTTGAAGGAAAGCTCGCTGAAAATCCTCAGGGAGAAAACCTCTTTGTAGGGGTCTTTAAGGGTGTGTAGGACACGGTGAATATTGAGAACCTGTTCCCTGTCCTCAAATTTCAGCACGATATCCGACCCGTCTGTAAAGTCCTCGTCGCCAATCGGCACGTTCTTCCGTTCGCTTTTCCGCAGGTAGTCTATGTACAGATTTTTTGCAATTCCGCAAAGCCATACCGACATCTTACAGCCTCCATGGTAGCTGTCAATTGTCTTTACCGCACGGTAAAACGCGTCCGCAGTAAGTTCCTCAGCAAGGTCAGTATTGCCGCACATCTTTAACAGAAAGCGGTATACATCCTTTGCGTAAAGCCTGTATATCTCGTCAAAATCGGACATCTGCCTCGTCCCTCCTTTCCTTTTCACTCTATATGACGGATGAGATTTGAAAGTGTTACAAGAAATTTGAAATTTTCAGAAAAAAAGGGTACCGATTTTCGGTACCCTGAGCCTGTCGATAAAGTCGACAGGCTAATGAAAAATGAATAATGAATAAAGAATAATGAATAGTTAAGGTGTCCGCTTTGCGGACATTTTTAATATTATTGCCGAAGGCAATTCCTTAATTATTCATTCTTCATTAT
>JAZQBN010000140.1:0-1567 GCA_045545795.1 Oscillospiraceae bacterium | reverse complement strand
AATTTCCTTTCTGCTTTTATCTTTTGGCAAGTTATAATTGGTGGATTAATAAAAATAATTGTAACATCTAATTGCCAAAAACTCAATATTCATTGTACTCACTATATAAAAGAAAATATACATCTTGTCAAATAATAAATTAATTATAACACATTTATTTCTATATTTGGTGTATATTTTATTAATAATACACACATAATTAGATTTTTGTAACCTATCACAATAAAATCATCCTACTTTTGTCCATTTTTATCTATACAATTTTAATTTTACACCTTCATATAGATGACATGTATTTCATCTGGACTGCGTGGTTGTTCACCAGAACGTCGAGCTTGCCGAAATGTTCCACGTCCCGATCTTCATCTTAATAAACAATTGCTACAGACGCACCTTCTTTGACAAAATCATATGCTACTGCTCTGTCGATACAGCTATAACCTTCGGTAATTAGGGCAACCTTGTTTTCCAGCTTTCGGCAGTTACAATTACATTCTACCATAGGTCTTGGATTCATAACATACTCAAATCCGGATGACGGTTCTGATGCTGTGGCGGAAAAATTACAGTAAACTTTCTGCATTTCCCGTTGTTATCATTATTTCTGTTCATAAGCTGATACCTCCTTCTATTTATAATATGCACCAAAACAGTAAATGAAGCATTGTTTTTTCTTCGGAAATGTGGTATAATTTACACAACAAGAAATTGATTTCTTCGGAGGAAACTTATGAATACATTTCACGATAAATATCAGTCTTTTCTTTCTGATTTTGGAAACGGAAGAACAATGGTACTTTCAACCTCAGAAAATGATATCGTATCGTCTAGAATGATGAGCGTTATTCAGATTGAGGGTGTTTTTTATTTTCAAACTGATGTGACATTCAAAAAATATCGTCAGCTTTTATCAAACCCTAATGTTGCATTGTGTATTGATAATATACAAATTGAAGGAGTATGTGAGGAACTGGGACATCCCTTGCAAAACACTTCATTTTGCGAGTGCTTTAAAAAGTGTTTCAAAGGGTCTTATGACGCTTATACATCATTAAAGAACGAAAGATTATTTTCTGTAAAACCTTCATTTATTGAACGTTGGATATACGATAGCGGTATTCCAAATATTGAAACATTTGATGTAAATACTCAGACTTACAAAATTCATAAATATACGGGTATTTAAGTCAAAACTGTCAACAAACCTTAATTACTGCCAACCGCACCATTTCTTACAGCTTTTAATCCCCCCACAAGCCAGCTTCTGCATACGTAGTAAGTAGTCTTTTTATTCAGCAACGGATATTTTTCACTCTCATTCACTACTGAAATATTCGCAAATAATGGTAGTTTCATGCGAATTTCCGACAAATCCGTTTTACCATCCTGAACAATCGTCACATGCTCCGGCGGATTTTCATACAAGAGCTTTGCAAGCAGAAACAGGCTGTGACCAGCCGGGTAATCTGCTGCCTGTTCAGACAGAAAAGCGATTTGATTTTCCGCAAGCCCTCTGTACTTTTCATCGTCCGTCAGCTGATACAGCCGCACGAAATTGTACGCCATT
>JAZQBN010000139.1:0-3775 GCA_045545795.1 Oscillospiraceae bacterium | reverse complement strand
CGTTTCTTTATGGATTTTGTATTTCAGTATCATATCCCCACGAATACTCTTATCAACGACGGTGCGAGAAGATACATTGTATCGCTTGCTGCTGGACTTCATACTTTCAAAGCCCGACAGATATGGCATCGAAGATTTCTCAAACCACTGTCTGCTCCACCAATACGAATCAGAGTAAGGGTTCTGTTCCTGATAAACTTTCAGCTCTTTCAGGTAGCGTTCACGCTCTCTTTCTTCCGCTTCTGTCAACGGTCTTTCTGCTGCGTCAAAAATATACAAATAATCGTCCGTAACTTCTGCAAGAGAAGCGTGCGTCACAAAAAGCTGACTTTCTTCGCCTTGTTCGTTTGTCAGATACAAGCCACGCTTGAACGCTCGAACCTTACGAATGCCCTTCAGTTTTTCAGGAAAATCAGTTTGTCCATAGCGTTCAACCAATTCCAGACTTATATTCCCGTTATTGCAAAGATTCTTAAATGTGTTCCATTTCATCGTGCCTCTTTTCTACAGGGCAGCTATTGTTGCCGCAATAACTTCCTGTGCATATGCGTCGTTTCTTGCGTCGTCATCAAGGTACTCAACGGTTTTGTCGTTTACAGAAACCCTTGCAATTACCTTGCCTTCTTCCATATCATCGCTTGTTTTCCAAGCGTCAATGCTGATATTTTCGCCATCATTGAAATCATTTCTGATTTCGCTCCATTTGCTCATATTTTTACTCCTTTATGGTGCTTTCTATAATCTAATTATACCAGATTCGTGCATAAAAGTCAATAGGTTTGCTGTAAAATATCCGTTATTATTTTTCTGATTTTTTGTATAATATACCATATCAGTGCATACATACAACAAAAAGAGACGAGCTTTATCGCCCGCCTCTGTAACTATATTCTTTTGTAAAGAACAGCGTCCAGAACGCCATCTGCAAAAAATAGTGTCAATGTCTCCGTGTCATTATACAGTATCACCTGTTCTGAAAGAACCGAAATGCCAGTCAGCATCGTAAACTCTCCAATAGGCATTCCAAGATACGCCATTCCAGAAAGAACCGACACATCCGTTGCATATTTCAAGGATACAAACCATTGAAATTCTTCTTCATCCAGCGTAATGAAATTGCCAGAATCTGTGATGTACATTTGCCATACCGTATCTCCGACAAAGAACGGTATTATAGTTGCTCCCGTTGTCTGTATCAATTCCAATTCAGATGTTTCTTCCAAAGAAACAGGAATTGTTCCAATATACACTTCTCCTAATGGGATGTTAGCCTTGTTTCCATCGGGAACAATGACATCCGTAACGGTTTCTGTGTTTGCTGGAGCTGTCGCAACGGTCGTTACAAATTCTTCATCCGTTTCAAATGGTTCTTCAGAAATCACAAAAGTATCTTCTGTAACTGGTTCAGTTACAGTTGTTGTGACGGTTGTTGTTTCAACCGCAGGCGGGAATGTGATATACACAATTGAAGTCACAATTGAAACTTCCGTTTCCTTCGGAATCTCTGTGTATACATTGGTGATTGGTGGTACAGCCTCTGTCACAACAGTAGTTGTGGTTGCTGCGGTTGTTGTTTCAGAAGGCTTTGTTTCTGGTTCTGTAACTTGTTCAGTCACAGAAGTTGTAATGTGTGTCTCACTTACTACCACGCTGGTTTCAGCAGGCTTTTCTGCTGTTGGTTCGTCTTTGTTTTGACAACCGCATAACGAAAGACAAACAAGTATTCCAAACAACAGGCTGATTTTTTTCATAAAATTCCCCATTTCTTTTATGTTTTACTATTGCTTACAATAAAATTATACCATATTTGTGCCACAAAAGCAGTTGCTTTTCGTGTCGAATATACGAACGTTTTTTGAACGGAAGTTGACAATATAACAAAAGCGGGAGCGTCACGCCTCACCCCCGCTTTGATATTGATTTACTTTGTATTACATTATTGTTTACACTTATTACTTTACAGCAACCGCTGCTGTTACGTTACCATCGTCAAAAGTAAGCTTCACCTTGTTGATGTTGTTTTCAACGATATAAGCATACTCTGCTTCGCACTCCTCTTCGCTGGAGAGATTCGTCAGAATGGTATGTACTGCCTCTTCATCCAATGTTCTGTCGAAAGTCAGCGTTACCGTTGCGAAGCTTCCTTCGGTCATTTCTTCTACCGCAACAGCATTCAGCCTTGCATACCAGTACGCACTGTTCTCGGCAATGTAGTCACGGGAGATGATTTCGATTTCGCTTGTTTCACGGACTTCGTAGCTGGTAGTCAGTGTGCCGTTGGAAACAGGAACTACAGCGGCAATATCGCTACCATCAAAGACCACACGCACAGAGTTTGCGTTGGCAGCCATCATTTCTGTTACAAAAGCATTGAACGCCTCTTCACCGTTAAATCCTGTGCCGTAAACCAGAGAGCGAATTGCATCTTCATCCAGAGCTGTATCAAAGGTTACAGTTACAATTACTGTATTACCGTTGATAATGCCGTTTTCCATCTGGATAGCATCCATATGGATGTTGGCAACTCTGCCGAACCATCCTGCGTTTCTGTTCTTCAGCCAAGCTTCTGTTGCAGCGATGTATTCTCTGTAATATTCTGCGTTACGCAGAGCATATTCAGGAGTCACGCTTGCATCACCCAGAAGCCAACGCTTCATCAGTACAAGGTCGGCAGCGTCTGCAACGCCATCCTTGTTTACATCATAACAGGAATTGCTGTAACCTACAGTTGCGGAATCGTAGATAGTTGTATCGACTACAGCAAATTCTACACCTGTACTTTCGGCAGCGGTTGCTACCATAGCTGTTGCACCTACAGCCAGTGCCATCGCAGTCATAACGGATACCATTGTCTTCTTCTTCATAGATAGACCTCTTTTCTTGGTTCGGGACGGACTCGTCCCATTGGAATATGATATGTGTGTTTGTATGGTGAAATTCAAACACGATTTATTACAAGGCGATATGCCCTATAATCAGAATTGAGTGTTCAGGAAGTATACAGCTTCTCCAGTCTCGCTCACAATAACCGTAGAGCAGCGAACGACGCTATGATATACCCCTTTCAAAAAATTGTGAATACCAAGCTTGGCTTTCGTTTCCTTTCGGCTCAAACGGCGTTCTACAAAACCTTTGCTGTGAAGCAAACTGCATTTAACAAAACGCATTTTCTCCTCTACAAGAGCAACTTCGTTATCAGTTGCCCCTTCTTCCATCAGAATAGTTTTTTCTGTTTTTGAAAGTTTCACTTTGTTCACCCCTTGACGTTATACTTTATCTCCATTCTGCTTTATGAATAATCTTTCAAATATTTTTCAGACATCTCTTTTTCTGTCTTATAAAAAACAATTTCATCGTCGATAAACCACGCCGTATCGCCTTTTTCAAGGTTCATCATTACCCAACTCAACGGTTCTCCAGAATACTGCTTCTTGTAAAGCGTACAAGCATCTCCAACAGAAAGTTTAGTGACTGGCTTTTTCGTATCTGTAAAGCCAGAGAACGTTGCTTTTTCTTCGTTTGCTGTTTGAATTGTAATATAGAGCGTATATTCGGTAATACGCCGACCTCTTTTTTCAATCTGTACGGATACAACTGTTGCTTCTTGTTCAGAAAGCACATTCCAGTTTGCTTTGTTTGTCAATGTCTGTTTATTACGCTTTTCAGCAAAATTAGTGGCAATGATTGCTATTACAATCAAAAAAACAACTCCGAAAGAAACACTTACAATTAAAAATTTTTGTAGTTTTGTTTTATTTTTCATAAAATCACTCTT
>JAZQBN010000138.1:0-29072 GCA_045545795.1 Oscillospiraceae bacterium | reverse complement strand
ATCAAAAGGATGATGTTCTTAAAAATGCATCCAAACACTATCCGTGATTTCGATAATGAAGACATTGTCAGCTATTCTGAAAGAATCGGCTATTTGTATTGGGCTGATAAGTATGAAGATATCATAAAATCATTCGAAAAGAAAACAGGTTTTTTAGCCTATCATTTGATTTATTCAGAAACCGTTTATGGAAGATTGCTGTCTGTTTTGTTTGTATCAAATAATATAGATGACTGGGAAGTTGAAAACGAATTTCTTCACGGATTAATCCCATATGTATGGTGTTACAATCTTGACATTCCTGAGAATTCGGAATTTGGCACCATATACATTAAACCTAATATTGGCGGATTGATAAGATATTACTAAAAAGATATCTATGTTAATACTAAGCAAAAACATAACTCAGAGTTGCTTATGTAAGTACTCTGAGAAATATAAATAACAGGAGGAATTTTATAATGAATAAAAAGGAAGTTAACATGAATCATCTCATAAAAATGTTTAACAACATGGCAGATGACTTTAACAGAACTGAATGCGATGGTTTTCTTTTTCCAGCAGCTGAATTTCTTTTCGATATAATTGAAAGCGTTGATAAGATTTCGTTTGAAAAAACGGTTGATGTTTACAATAAGGCTTTTTCACTCATACGTGAAGACAAGTATAAAGATGACCTTAAAGAGTCATCATCAAATGTTATTAAAAGTTATCGCGCCGATGAGAAAAAACTTAATGCTATTAAAGGTGCATTAAAAAAGGTAAAATCTATATCTAAAAATGAAAAAGCCATTTATGAAGAGCTTGAAAATACAAACGCTTACAGAAAAGAATATCTTCTGCTTATGGTATGGAAAGTAGTGGCAAGAGAAGCGATTTACAGAGAAACGCTTCGTATTCTTACTCATCTCGAACAAGCTTCATGATAATTCAACGTTTAAGCAGGCACACTGACCTGTGCCTGCTTTTATAATTACTAAAAGGAGGAATGCTTATTAACAACATCATTTTAAATTTAAGCAAGAATATGCCTGCCGTAGACGGAACAGGTGCTCTTGCATACGGACAAAATTCAAATACATATAATATCCCCAGGGGTGTTATTTTGAATTTGAGCAAAGGCAAACCTGATGAAAATATTAATCCATTTTTGCTTATACTCAGCGATGAGCAAAAAAAGGCAATGAAAACTCACCTCAAAATCGGAATTTACAAGCAGTTACATGAAAATGGTTTCATAAACACATTTCAGCTTAAAAAACTGATTTCACTGAACGGTGGTGGTGACCTATGCTGAATGTAGGAGCATACTGCCGTGTATCTACGGACAGCGAGGAACAGAGCCTATCTCTTGAAAGTCAAAAACAGTATTTTAGAGAAAAGATAAATGAAAATCCTAACTGGAAACTCAAAGAAGTCTACTATGACGAAGGTGTAACAGGAACAAGCACTGAACACCGTGAGGGCTTCAATCGTATGATTGACGACGCTCTGAACGGAGAACTGGATTTAATCATAACGAAAGAAATCAGTCGTTTTTCAAGAAATACAGTAGATACTTTATTCTATATCAGACTTCTCAGAGAATGCGGAGTAGAAGTAAAATTCCTAACTGATGGTATCAATTCGCTCGAAAAAGACAATGAACTCAGACTTGCTCTCATGGCAAGTATTGCACAGGAAGAAAGCCGTAAAACTTCCGAACGTGTAAAATGGGGACAGAAACGCAGAATGGAGCAAGGAGTCGTGTTCGGCAGAGATTTGCTCGGATATACGGTAAAAAAAGGAAAACTCTACATAAATGAAGTCGAAGCAGAAACTGTTAAGTTGATATTCCATAAGTTTCTGAACGAAGGGAAAGGAACGCACGTTATCGCAAGAGAGCTTCGCGAGGCTGGTATACAGCCCAAGCGCGTGAAAGAGTGGAGTAATACAGTTATCCTTCGTGTGCTTCGCAACGAGAAATACGTCGGCGACCTTTGCCAGAAAAAGACTTATACTCCTGATTATCTCACACACAAGAAGAAGTACAACAGAGGGGCTGAAGAAATGGTCTATCTTAAAGACCACCATGAGCCTATCATCGACAGAGAAACCTGGGACAGAACGCAGGAAGAACTTGCAAGACGTTCTCTTTCAGCAGAACAAAAAGCAAAACACAGCAATCGCTACTGGTGCAGCGGAAAACTCATATGTGGAGAATGTGGCAGACGTATGGTAAGCCATGTCAGAAAACGCAAAGACGGTAGTGGTAACAAAACGTGGGTATGCTATGAAAATGTTAAAAACGGAAAGCATAAGACCGATAAGTTCGGCAACATTGTTGGTTGTGATAATAATTCTGTAAATGAAAAGACTCTGCTGTCTGCTGTTGCATACTTTCTTAAATTTATACAGATGAATTTTACCGACTTGAAGCAGGAATTGCTTGACGAAATCAAAGTTGTCCAGTCTTTTCGTCCTAAAGATAATACAGAAGTTTTCTATAAGAAAATCGAATCTTTACAAAAACAGAAATCAAAAGCTATCACGTTCTTGATTGACGAGGTTATTACTGAGCAAGAATTCAAACACAAGAAGAATGAAATTGACCTCAAAATTTCTGAACTTCAGGATAAAATTGATTCAATTCTTAATTACGAATCTGAAATCAAAAAGAAAACAAAAACGATTGAAGAGTATATTGCAGAAATTGACCGTATCATGTCCTATGACACCGAACAAACTGAGATTTATGGCTCTGTTACAGATAAAATCATCATTAACAAAGACGATACTCTTACTGTTTATTTCAAAGGACTGCCGTTCGGTATCGGTTTAAGCTATACAACAAGCGGAAAGGGTGATAAATACAAATCTATATTCAAATTTCTTGGCACAACCGAGATGAAATAAAAGAGGTTTCATAGGGGTTCTCTTTAAATTACCCCTAAATAAATTACAAAGGAGACGTTTATGGCTAAAGAAGTTATAAGCAAAAGGAACTTTATTCACGCAAATATCATTGAGGAACTTAATGCAAAATATCCTCTTTACAGCGAGAAAAATGGAGTGGCATACAGTAGAGATTTAAAATACATCACTTTTGAGCCTTCAGTTGATTTTGATGCCAATATTGTTGCCTTAGATGTACAGATAGGATTTGGCGTATTCAACGTCATTGTCTATTTTGCTGAAGAAATGATGAAGGGAGGCTACAAAACCAGGGTTGATGGACATAATCTTGAACGTCATTGTCTTACTTGTGCTGGAAAATACGGCGTACCTGTTGATAAAGTAAGGAAAATTGTGGAATCACTTGAAAACTGCAATTACTTCTTCAGAATTGCAGATGAAACCTATCAGTACATTACTACCTGTCAGGCTGTTTATGACTACGAACGCTGTATGAACACAAGGCTTGAGAACAGAAAAAGAAAGGAAAAAAGTCGTGAAAAGTTCAAACAGATTGTACAGACACAGAATATGCTGTCTGCAACACCTCTACCGCTGCCTCTTCCTGAATATTCTCCGCAGAATCAAGAATACGGATATCCAGTGGTTTACAATCAGGAATCTGGTTACCCTGCTACTTATAATGAAGAACTTGATATTCTTGAAGATTTTGAAAGGCAATACCTTGAAGAAGAGAGATGGCGTGACGAAAATGGTTTGAATCCTCCAATGCCATGCTATGATGAACATGGCGAAGATAATGAAATGTATGACTCTCAGCCACCTGAGTCAGACATAGTATTTGACGAAGCACTACTAAGACAAATGGCAGAACAAAACGATTAGGATTTTTACCCGTGAGCATTGCTTACGGGCTTTATTATTTTTCGGATAATGTGTAAAACGAACTCGAAAACATTTCAGAAAATGTGTAAAAATCTATTGAAATAATCTTTAAAAAGTGGTATAATATTGCTTATAAGGAGCGTGATAATGTGAAACGTAACGCAATAGAACAGCTTTTAGCTTGGAAAAACAGCATTGACCGTAAGCCTCTTGTACTCAAGGGTGCAAGACAGGTAGGCAAAACCTGGCTTATGGAAGAGTTCGGCAGGCTGTATTATAATGACACATTCTACTTCAACTTTGATGAAGAGGACGAATTAAAGTCTATCTTTGAAACTAACAAAAATCCGCACAGAATTATTGAGCTTTTAGGGTTAATCAAAGGCAAAAAGATTCTTCCCGAAAAACATCTGATTATCTTCGATGAGGTACAAGAATGCTCGGAGGCTCTTAATTCCTTGAAATACTTTTGTGAAAAGGCAAATGAATATCACATCATCTCCGCAGGGAGTCTGCTTGGTACACTGCTTGCAAAGCCTAAATCATACCCTGTAGGCAAGGTAAATCTTCTGAATATCAGCCCTATGACCTTTGATGAGTTCCTCGCCGCTACGGATGAGGGGCTGTATTCCTACTACACCAGCATTAAAAAAGAACAGCAGATTGAAGATATCTTCCACCATAAACTGCTTGACGCTTATAATTATTATCTGATTATCGGCGGTATGCCTGAATGTGTGCAGTCGTGGATTACCCACAAAGACCCTGCCGAGATTTCCCGTATTCAACAGGAATTGATTGAATTATACGAAAATGACTTCTCCAAGCACAATGGAAAAGTCAACAGTGGACGTATTCTGATGGTATTCCGCAGCCTTGTAACTCAGCTTTCAAAAGATAATGAGAAATTTGTTTATGGCTGTGTTCGTGAGGGCGCAAGAGCGAGAGAGTTTGAGGAGGCTATCGAGTGGCTTGTATCAGCAGGAATGGTTCTGCGTATCTACAATGTAAGCAAGCCAGAGCATCCATTAAAGGCATACGAGCAGTTAAATCACTTCAAGCTGTTTATGTTTGATGTGGGGCTTATGAAGCACATGGCGGCAATCAGTAACGAGGCAATTCTGCTGAAATCTGATTATCAGTTTAAAGGTGCATTGACAGAAAACTATGTATTACAGCAGATAAAATCCTTGTATGATACCGAACCGAAATATTACGCTCCAACTGCTACAAGCGAAATTGATTTTATCGTTCAGAACGGAATAGATATTATCCCGATTGAAGTCAAGGCTGGCGAAAGCGTGACCTCTGCAAGCTTTAAGAGCTATCTCAAGGAGCATAAGCCTGAAAAGGCTGTGCGTTTCTCTAAGCTTGGATATAAGAGCAATGACAGCTTTGTGAATGTTCCCCTTTATCTTGCAAATAAAATGAGTGAGCTTGTGTAATAGCGTTAAACAGAAAGGACTTGAACTAAAATGTTTATATTTCAAGGAAGTATCATAACAAACTTTCTTAGTCAGAACGGGCAACAATATAAAATTCCTGTATATCAAAGAAATTATGAATGGTCTAAAGAACAGTGTAAAAAGCTGTTCGAAGACATTGTTCAGGCAGCAGAGCGAAATCAGCTCCATTTCTGTGGTTCTATCGTATTCCAGCCTCTTGCACCTGTTAAAGGTATCAACAACAGCATTATTATTGACGGACAGCAGAGATTAACTACGATTTATATACTTATTAAGGCTTTATACGATATGGCGGAAAATAATGCTGAAAAGGTTGCTCCAGAACAGGCTTTGTTCAATAAAGACCAGTTCGGTCAGTATACAATAGACGATACAAGCAAAATGAAATTAAAGCCTGCTAAGGACAATAATGACCAGCTTCTCAGCCTTATTCACGGCAAATTTGATAAGCTTGATAAAAGCTGTGAAATCTACAGAAACTACACTTATTTCTGTGAAATGATAAAGGAACAGCAAAATAAGGGAATGACTGTTTCTGACATTTATCGTGGTATCAGTCTGCTGACCGTTGCCGTCATTCAGCTTGATGGAAATGACAAGGCACAGGAAATCTTTGAACGTATCAACTCAACAGGTATTCCGTTAAGCCTTGCTGATAAAATCAGAAACTATGTGTTGATGACTGATATTAATCAAGACTATCTTTATGAGGAGTATTGGATAAAAGTTGAGAGAATGCTTCCAAAAGAGCAACTTTCCGCATTTTTCCTTGACTATCTTAATATTAAGATTGATGGCTTCGCCAAGGAAACTGATGCGTATGACGTTTTCAAATCAGTCTATTCCGATGGAATGTTTACAAACGAAAGTATGTTAAAGGAAATTCTGCATTACGCCGAGTTTTATCATACTTTTCTTTACGGAAACAAGGCTTATGGCGAAAATGTAGATAGCCTGCTGAAAAACCTCCAGAAACTGAAGCAGACAACAGTTTTCCTGTTTATGTTCAGAGTGTTTGATGACCATAAGGCTGGAATTATTGATAATAAGGAACTTGAAAAAATACTCCGTTTCCTGCTTAATTACAGCATACGCCGTCTTATCTGCGAAGTAGGTTCAAACTCCCTGAGAGGTTTATATAAAACTCTTTATTCAAGAGTTTTCGCCCGTCCCGAAAACAAGAATCATTATTATGATGCGATTGTTTCATTCTTCCAGCAGTCAACATCAAAGGATGCTCTGCCTACTGAAGAAGCATTTACACTTGCACTGGAACAAAACAATCTCTATCGCAAGAATGCCCTTTGCAAGTTCCTGCTTGCTGCCATCGAAAATCAGGGCAAGGAAAAACTGCAAACAGATAATCTTACAATAGAACATATTATGCCGCAGAATAAAAACCTATCTACCGCATGGCAGAAAATGCTTGGAGAGAATGAGTGGCAAAGCGTTCAGGATAAATATCTGCATACTCTCGGCAATCTTATGCTGACAGGATATAACAGCGAACTTGGTGATAAGCCTTTTGATGTTAAGAAAAAAGAGCTTGAAGAAGCTGAAACTAAAATAGTTACCCTTTATTCTGACGTCAGAGAATGCGAAAAATGGAATGCAGATACAATCGAAAAACGAGCTGAAAGACTGTCGGGTATAGTCAAACAGCTATTTCCGATTGAACAGCCTGTAACACAGATTTCATTTGCTGACCCTCGCTATCAGGAATACACTTGCGATGACCCTGACACAGCAACATATAAGACCCCGAATTATTACATTTTACAAGGCGAAAGAGTGAATGCAACAAATTTTGCAGAGCTTTTGCGTTCATTAATCAGCCGACTGTATGAAATGGATGATAGCATCATTAAGGAAATGGCAAAGAATAATGAATGCCTGATTCCTTGGTCGCAGAATATTCTTTTCTCTTATGATAACGAGCTTGTCTATGGAGATTTAAAACTTGGAGATACTGATATTTATATGGGTTCAGGATTTTCAGCTTCATATATTATGCATATTATCAGAGCATTACTCGATAAATATGATATTGACAGAAGTGAATTCGTCTACAGTGCACGTTCCAGTAAAAAGACTGATAAACAAGAATAGTAATAAACATCTTGGAAAAGCCCATAAAACAGGGCTTTTCCAGATGTACTATACCGATAACGATACAGGTACCGAAGAATTAGCACATATGGAAATGATTTCCGCTATTCTTTATCAGCTTACGAGAAATTTGACACCTGAACAAATCAAGGCAAGCGGATTTGACACTTATTTTGTTGACCACACTACAGGAATTTATCCTATTGCTGCATCAGGTGCACCGTTTACTGCGGCTTATTTTCAGTCCAAGGGTGACATCATTACAGACCTTGTTGAAGACCTTGCTGCTGAACAAAAGGCACGAACAACTTATGATAACATTCTTCGTCTTACCGACGACCCTGATGTTCGTGACCCGATTAAATTTTTACGTCAAAGAGAAATTGTACACTTCCAGCGTTTTGGCGAAGGTCTGAGAATAGCTCAGGATAACCTTAATGCTAAGAATTTCTATGCATTTAACCCCTCATTTGATAAGTAGACATTAAAAATATTGTAAAACGACTAAATATATGGGTATGTACACCCTTATATTTATAATGTAGTTTTTTTACAGGCTGAACTGGCATTGTATTTTACAATGTCAGTTTTTTTGTTCTAAACTTGTCCTGAATAGCATATCATTTACTATCAGCAAAAAAGGAGCGAACGGAAGTGAAAAAAGAAACTATACTTCATTATTTTAAAGGCAACGTCTACAGTGCAGCAGCTCAAATACCAGAATTTTTGTTCGAAGAAATACAGGAAATACGTCTGCGGGTGAACAAACCTCTGTCAGTAATATGTGGTTTTAAGCAAAGCTACATCACACCCAATGGAAGCCTTACATGCAGTGCAGCCAACAGTGTCAATGTTTCCGAGCAGGAGCTTAATCAGTGTTTCGAGGCTGTCTGCAGGTATTCCATCCACAGCTTCAAGCGTGAAATCTGCGAGGGATTTCTGACGCTGAAAGGCGGACACCGTGTAGGCTTATGCGGAACAACAGTAATTCACAATGGTGCAATTGAAAATATAAAAAATATAAGCTCACTTAATTTCCGTATTGCTCACCAAATAAAAGGGTGTGCTGAAAAGTTATATAACCAAGTGTTTTCAAATGGCTTGAGCAACGTACTTATTGCAGGTGCACCAATGAGCGGTAAAACAACCTTGCTTCGTGACCTGACACGAATTATCGGCAGCAGCTACAAAACCTCAGTTATAGATGAAAGAGGGGAAATAGCTGCCGTGTGGAACGGTATTCCACAAAATGATGTGGGGATAAATACTGATGTTTTTGACGGTTATCCAAAAACCGAGGGGATAACAACTGCTATTCGTGTAATGTCACCGCAGGTTATAGTATGTGATGAAATAGGCGGTGACAAGGATATGACGGCTATAAAACAGGCGTCATACTGCGGTGTGTATGTTGTTGCGGCAATTCACGCAACTGACATAACCGAGCTTGTACAGCGGACAGGTACAGATGTGTTCGGTAAAATAATTTTTCTTTCCGACAAAGGAAACATTTTACGCATAATGAACAGGACGGTGAACGGATATGCTTAAATATGCAGGACTTGCTTTAATTATTGCAGTAACCTCATTTGCAGGCTGTTACTTTTCCTCTGCGCTTAAAACAAGACTTATCAACTTGAAGAAAATAAATTTTCTTATTGATGAAATAATAATACTTCTCCGTTTTAAAGCCTCAACTGTATATGAAATAACAGAATATCTGGTTAAGAACGAGCGTTTTTCCGATTTTGATTTTCTTTACTGTATAACTGACGATGAAAATACTTCTTTTCAGCAGAACTGGCATAATGCCATCAAAGCCAGACCTCCAATGAACCTTAAAGAAAATGACCTTGAAATACTTGCCGATATCGGTAAAAATCTCGGTACAAGTGATATGGAGGGACAAATAAGTATGCTGAGTCTTCAACGTGCCGAACTGGAAATGCAGATTTCATCTGCCGAAGCTGATTGCCAAAGAAAATCAAAGCTTTACCGCTCATTAGGTGTGCTTGCAGGTGCATTTATTTCGGTTATGCTTATTTAGCAAACAAGATGAAGTCTGAAAATAAATTTCAGACCTGAGTTTTGTTATCTGGATGACAAAACATCTTATTAAAAGGAGGACACACGTTTCTGATGAAGCGTGGTCATAATTTATGGAACTGGATTTGATATTTAAAATTGCAGGAATAGGAATAATTGTAACGGTGCTTAATCTTCTGCTGAAGAAATCGGACAGAGATGAATACGCTTTGATGATAACCATTGCAGGACTTGTTGTAGTGCTGGCAATGATAATAAATGAAGTTGCCGAACTGTTTGAAACGATAAAAACAGTATTCGGTTTTTAAAGAGGAAGGTATGAATATAAA
The DNA here is from genome assembly GCA_045545795.1 of Oscillospiraceae bacterium. GTDB lineage: Bacteria > Bacillota > Clostridia > Oscillospirales > Ruminococcaceae > RGIG8773. The sequence goes on along the minus strand of JAZQBN010000138.1, from coordinate 19,342 downwards.
TCTTATTCCAATATGCGGCATATGTGTTACAGCATCAATTCTGTGCTCGCTTTTCAGTAATTTCGGTAAGGAATATTCCGTCTACATTAAGCTTGCCGCAGGAGCAGCTGTTCTGTCAATTATAATACTTTACATATCACCCGTTACTGAAACAATATATATGCTCTATGAAAAAGCAGGGGCAGACGAGGAGTATCTGACAATCCTGTTCAAGGCTCTGGGAATATGTTATATAACACAATTTGCGGGGGACATATGCAGGGATTGCGGAGAAAATACACTTGCCGTACAAGCTGAACTCGCCGGAAAAATTGCACTTATGATACTTGCATTGCCGCTGTTCAATTCTCTTGCGGATATAATCTCAAATCTGATATAAAGGGACGTAACTATGAAAAAAATTGTATCAATATTGTTTGTAATAATTATTTTTTTGCTTTTTCCGTTCAAGGTTTATGCACAGCAAGAGCCTGCACTGACCGATGAACTGGGCATAGATACCAACTCAATATACGAAAATATCACTCCCGAAGCAAAAGAATTTATTGAGGATAAAAATCTAAGTGTAGAAAATGTTGAGGCAATGACTGAGATAACACCCCAAGAGGTTCTTGTGTATATATGGGATACCTTTAAGGACAAGCTTACCAAACCACTGAAAATTCTTGCATCTTTACTTGCGGTAATGCTTATTGCTGTTTTGGTTAACAGCACCGAGGACAGCCTTTTAAATAAATCAATGTCAGGAATGTTCGGGGTAATAAGCGTACTGATATCGGTGGGTATAATTTCAAATTCGGTATCGGAATGTATAAATACTGCGTCCGAAGCCTTGACCTCAGGCAGCAGGTTTATGATTGGATATGTTCCTGTTTTTGCAGGTATAACAGCCTCGTCAGGAAGTGTAACCTCCGCAGCAGCATATAATTTGCTTGTAATTCTTGTTTCACAGGGTGCAGCACAGCTTTTTGCAAATATAATAATACCTGTGTTATCACTGTGTATGGCAATGGGGATTGTTGAAGCAATCAATCCCGATTTCCGCCTTTCCGGAATTACGGAAGGTGTAAAAAAAGGAGTAACCTTTTTAATAGGCTTTATAATGACTATTTTTATAGGACTTATGTCACTGCAAAGCATTGTGGGAGCATCAGCAGATACGCTTGGAGTGAAAGCAGCAAAATATATGGTTTCCAACTGGATACCGTTTGTCGGCGGAGCAATTGCAGATACATATACTACCGTAAAGCATAGTCTGGGACTTCTCCGCGGAGGAGCAGGCTTTCTCGGTATTGCAGTGATATTTATAATGATTGTACCGCCCCTTATTGAAATAATAGCAATGCGTCTTATTTTTTCAGCAGCAGATACAATTTCGGATTTGTTCGGAGTACCGCAGATGAAAATACTTCTTAAAAATACAGGCTGGATATTGTCAATAATATTAAGTGTTCTTATGTGCTTTGCTGTGATGCTTATTATTTCAACAACAATACTTATGCTTGTTGGCTTGAATATATCGTAAGGAGAATAAAATGGAAACGTTCCGTATGATTTCATTAACAGCCTGCTTCCTTGGAATTGTGATAACCGTTTTTAGCAGGCTGTACCCATCACAAAAATTTGAAAAACAGATGAAGACAATTTTTTCACTTATTTTTCTTCTGAGTATTGTAACTCCGATTGTAAATAATGAGCTTCAACTTCCTGATATCAGCAAAACAGTAACGGCAAGCTCCGATTATTATCAGACTATTACAGAAAATACTGATGATTATTTTATAAAGGCTCTGGAAAATAACATAAGTGCGAATTTGAAAGCTGAGCTGAATAAAGCTGAATTCTATCCTTTGGAAATTCAGACAAATGTTAATATTTCCGAAGATAACAGCATATCTATTAATGAGGTCAGAGTGATAATGCAGAGCACAGAGTATTCGGATGCGATAAAAGAACTGATAATTACAAATATCGGTGAAAATGCAGCAGTGATTGTCAAAACGAAAGAAGGATAATATGAATACCAATGATTTACTTGTAAAGCTGAAAGAATTATCGCACAAGCCTGTGTTTCTGAAATGTGCTGTAGCGGTCGGGATAATAGCAATACTTTTAATACTTATCAGTGATTTGTCTGAGGATGACACATCAAGAGCAGATGTGTCGGACAACACTATTAATTTTGAGATGTCCGATATATATGCAAAAGAGATTGAGAAGCAGCTGGTCGGTATGCTTGAAGCAATCGAAGGAGTCGGAAAGGCTGAAATAATGCTTACCATAACTTCAACGGAAGAATATGTTTATGCCGAAACAGTCAAACAAGGAAGCAGTCAATCGGAGAACGACTATGTCATAATAGATAAAGGCTCACAGAAGGAGGCGTTGGTTAAAAAAATAAATAATCCTGCAATAAGCGGAGTAGTAGTGGTCTGTGAAGGAGGCGATGACCCGAGAGTTTGTGAAAAGATATACAAGGCAGTATCAACAGCACTGAATATCTCAACAGGTAAAATTTATGTTACAGAAATGAAATAGGAGGATTTTATATGAGAAAGCCGAATCTTATTATCGGAAAAAAACACATTATCATTGCTTGTCTTACACTTATTCTTGGTGTGGCAGTATATATGAATTATGCTTTTGCATCTGTTGAGGATGAAATTACAGCCGAAAATGTTATGTCAGAAGAAGCTGCTGAAGTAGCAAATTACGGTGATGCAACTTTTGTAAGTACAGAAGGCGAAAATGACTACTTTGCTCAGGTTCGTCTTGCAAGAATGACATCAAGAGATGAAGCCGTTGAAACGCTTGCTTCAATTCTCGGCGGCGGCGATTTGTCAGATGAGGAAAGTGCTACATATACAAGTGAAGCAATGACTCTTTCCGCACTTTCCGAAAGTGAAAATACAGTTGAAAGCTTAATCAAGGCACAGGGCTTTCAGGATTGCGTAGTTTACCTCAGCGACAACTCAGCTAACATTGTTGTTAAGTCTGAGGGACTTATTCCTGCTGAAGCTGCACAAATTAAAGACATTTTGTTAACAGAAGTTACAATTCCCGCAGAAAATATTAGAATTTTTGAGGTTAAGTAGTTGTTTCTTTCAAAAAAATTTGGTATAATAGATTTATACATATTTTTTTGAAGGACTGCGCAGGGTTTCTACAGTGAAACCGCCAGTCGGATTAGGCAGGAGGTATCATTATGAATAAACCTAAAGCGTTAAATACAAACAGCCTTAAAATTTCCGAAGATGTTATCGCAAAAATTGTTGAGATTTCAGTAAATGATATCAAGGAGGTAAGAGGATTTACAAAAGCTAAGGCGGATATTACCGGTCTTTTTGTAAAGTCCGATTGCCAATCAGACATTACTGTTAACGTTAATGGTGACTCTGTTGAGGTTTCACTTGGAATAAATGTTGATGCAAACTGCAAGGTTAAGACCGTTGCAGAAAAGGTCCAGCAGAAAATCAAGGACGAAATTCAGAATATGACAGGAATAATTGTAACCAGAGTCAATGTAAATGTTGACGAAATTGTTTACGATAAGGAATAATGCCTAAAGCAAGCTCTATAGCAGGGGCTTGCTTTGTCGCGTATTTTTGTGGAAAGGATTTTGAAAAATGAAAAGAAGTGAAGTAAGAGAAGCTGTTTTTTTTCTCACATTTGAGAAGCTTTTCAGTGATGAAACTCCCGATTTAATTATCGACACCGCATATGAGGTGGACGAATTTGAAATGAATGAAGATGTTGAAAACTTTTTCAAGGCAGTAGACAGCAAGGCTTCTGAAACAGATGAAGTAATTGCAAAGTACAGTGAAAAAAGACAGTTCAGCAGAATTCCTAAGGTTTCAGTTGCTGTATTGAGAATTGCTATATATGAAATGCTGTATGACGAGAAGGTGCCCGATAATGTTGCTATCAGTGAAGCTGTAAATCTTGCAAAGAAATTTGCATATGAGCCTGATGTACAGTTTATAAACGGACTTCTCGGTGCTTTCTGCAGAGAACGTAACAGTGGGAATGAATAATGATAATTCTTGGAATTGATACAAGTAATTACACCACTTCAACTGCATTGTATGATACTGAGAAAAACTTGATTGTTCAGTCAAAACAGCTTCTTCCCGTAAAAAAAGGAGAGCTGGGACTGCGTCAGAGTGATGCTGTGTTTCATCATACAAAACAGCTTCCCTTGATGATGACTAATCTTTTTGAAAATACAAATGCTATTCCCGAAGCGATAGGTGTCTCAGTACGTCCGCGTAATATTGACGGTTCATATATGCCGTGTTTTCTGTGTGGTGAGGGTCTGGCAGAATCAATTGCCGCTGTAAATAATATTCCTGTTTATAAAACCTCTCATCAGGTAGGACATATACTTGCAGCACTTCATTCTTCCGATAAGCTTGAACTGATAAATGAAACGTTCATAGCTTTTCATATAAGCGGCGGAACAACAGATTGCCTGCTTGTTGAGCCTGATGATGCTGAGGTAATTAAAATTACCGAAATCGGAACATCGCTTGACCTTAAAGCGGGACAAGCCGTTGACCGTGTGGGACTTATGCTTGGACTTGATTTTCCATGCGGAGCACAACTTGAAAAGCTTGCTGAAAAAAGTGACAGGAGATATAAAGTGAAACCCACTTTGAAGGATGGCAGCTGCTGTCTTTCAGGGGTTGAAAACAAGTGCAGAAAAATGCTTGATGACGGTGAAAAATTTGAGGACATAGCATTGTTCTGTCTGCAGTATATTTACTCGTCAATCAGTAGTATGACTGAGTACGCACTTGAAAAATACGGAAAGCTTCCCGTCTTATTTGCGGGCGGTGTAATGTCCAACAAAATAATCCGTAAACAGCTTGAAAATAAATTTGAATGTTATTTTGCCGAGCCTGCATTTTCCTGTGACAATGCGGCAGGTACAGCGGTTTATGCCGCTTTGAAAGGAAATTGCAAATGAGCAGTATTCTCACTGTATCACAGATAAACAGATATATTTCGTTCAAATTAAAAGAGGATAAAAAACTGCGTGGTATACTTGTAAGCGGTGAAATATCCAATTTCACCAATCATACAAGAACAGGACATCTGTATTTTACTTTGAAGGACAACGAAACATCAATAAAAGCGGTAATGTTCAGCAATATGGCTGCACGGCTCAATTTTGTTCCTAAAAATGGAATGAGGGTTATTGTTTCGGCAAATGTTCAGGTCTATGAACGTGATGGTGTATATCAGCTTTATGTAAGCGATATGCAGCCCGATGGAGTTGGTGCGTTGTATCTTGCTTTTGAACAGCTGAAAGAAAAGCTTTTGTATGAAGGTCTGTTCGATGAAGCACACAAAAAGCCGCTGCCTGAGTTCCCGAATAAAATCGGTATAATAACATCTCTTGAAGCGGCGGCATTGCAGGATATGCTCAACATAATTTCAAGGCGATATCCGATTGCACAGATAACTATTTTCCCTGCACTTGTTCAGGGGATAAATGCACCTGAATCGCTGTGCAAAGCAATTGTTCAGGCAGATAATGCAGGACTTGACCTGCTCATATGCGGCAGAGGCGGCGGTTCACTGGAAGACCTTATGGCTTTCAATAATGAACAGCTTGCAAGAACTATTTATAATTGTAATACTCCGATAATATCAGCAGTAGGGCACGAAACTGACACGACAATTGCCGATTTTGCCGCAGATATGCGTGCTCCGACTCCGTCAGCAGCTGCTGAATTGGCAGTACCCGATATAGCAGTTCTTTATGACAGACTTAATTTGCTGGCAAAAATGCTTGGAAAAGCTATTGCTATGCAGTTTAGTGCAAGGTATTACAGACTTGAAGCACTCGAAAAAAGACTTGAAGCGGCAGTGCCGTCTGCAAAAATAAATTCATATAAGGAAAAGCTTGATATAATAGAAAAAAATCTTAATTCAGTCTATAAGAATAAGCTTTCGTTTTTTGAAAAGCGTGTTGCTGAAAAAGCCGTGCAGCTTGATGCACTCAGCCCGTTAAAGACATTGTCAAGGGGTTATTCTCTTGTTTATAAGGACAATATTCTTGTCAAGTCCGTTAAACAGCTTTCGGCAGGTGACAGAATTAATCTGCAGCTTTCAGACGGAAGCGTATCTGCAACTATAGATTAATAAGGTGTTGATATAATGACTTTTGAAAATTCAGTAAAAAAGCTTGAAGAAATTGTTCTTAAGCTTGAAAACAACGAAATATCATTGGATGAATCCATTGAAATATATAAAGAAGGAATTACTTTGCTTGGAGACTGCAGAAAGCAGCTTGAAAACGCAGAAATGCTTGTAACAGTCGAGGAGTCCGAACAGTAATTTTTACAGGAGGTCTTAAAAGTTGAGCACCTTTGTGATTTCAGAAAATATACAAAATCAGATTGATGAGTTGTCAGGAATAATTCAGGACAAGCTTGTTGAAATAAAGAATAGTTTTTCTTGTCAATATAATAATGATATTGCGGAAGCAATGTGGTATTCATTAATGGCGGGAGGAAAAAGAATACGTCCTATACTTGTACTTGAATTCTGCCGTATGTGCGGGGAAAATGTAAAAAATGCTCTTTCCGCAGCTTGTGCAATTGAAATGATACACACATTTTCGCTTATACACGATGACTTGCCGTGTATGGATGACGATGATATGAGAAGGGGAAAGCCGTCCTGTCATAAAGCATATGGAGAAGCAATGGCTTTGCTTGCAGGGGATGCATTGCTCAATTATGCATATGAATTGATTGCAGAGGATGAAAATATTTCCTGTGCAGCGAAAATAAAGCTTATTTCCGATTTGTCAAAGGCTGTCGGAGTAAATGGTATGATTGGCGGGCAGGTTATAGATACAACCTACAGCGGCGAATTTGATGAAAAGCTATTGCTTGATATGTATTCTATGAAAACAGGTGCATTGCTTAAAACAGCCTGTAAGATGGGATGTATTTCTGCAGATGCCGATAACCAGAAAATCATAAGTGCAGAAAAGTATGCAGAAAAGCTCGGACTTGCTTTTCAGATAATTGATGACATTCTGGATATAACAGGCGATGAAAAGCTTGTGGGTAAGCCAATAGGTAGTGATAAAATACAGGGTAAAGTGACCTATGCTTCTTTCAATGGAATAGAAAAATCAAGAGAATATGCCCGTAAGCTTACAGATGAAGCATTGAAAATACTTGATGAATTTGAAAATAATGAATTAACTAAGGAACTAACACGTTACTTGCTTGAACGTGATTACTAAAATAAAGGATATGATAAAAATGAATGCAATCCCATATAACTATGTTATGACGGTAGCGGTAGTATCGTGGTGTGCTGCTCAGATTATTAAAACGCTTATACATCTTATACAGACAAAATCATTTAATCCTGAGCGACTTTTCGGAGCAGGCGGAATGCCAAGCTCCCATTCGGCACTTGTTTGTTCGGCAACAATTGCACTTTGCAGAAAATGTGGTTTTGACTCATCTGAATTTGCAATTATGTTTATCCTTGCAATGGTAGTAATGTATGATGCTATGGGTGTGCGTCGCTCTGCGGGGCTTCACGCAAAGGAAATCAACAGGATTAACAGAATTTTTGCAATAAAGGAAATAAAGCCTATTGATGAAGCTAATTCCAAGAAAAGTGCCAAGAAAAAAGAACTTAAGGAATACCTCGGACATACCCCGTTTGAAGTTCTCGGAGGTGCATTGCTTGGTATCCTGATTGCAATGCTTATACCAATGACAATATAAATGAAGGATTATTTATATGATTGAAAATGAAATAAATCTGGGAAAACTGAATTTGCCCTATGAACTGAATAAACTGTCTGTATCAGAGTGTGAAAAACTCTGCAAAGAAATCAGACGAACAATAATAAAAACTGTTTTTAAAAACGGAGGACATCTTTCCTCGAATCTCGGAACAGTTGAACTGACTGTGGCAATGCATAGGGTGTTCAACTCGCCGTCTGATAAGTTTGTATGGGATGTAGGTCATCAGGTATATACTCATAAGCTTCTTACAGGTCGTTATGACTCCTTTGCAACACTGAGAAAAGAAAACGGCATATCAGGTTTTTGCCGCCCTTCCGAGTCGGAGCACGATGCCTTTATAAGTGGACACAGCAGTACATCAATTTCAGCTGCATTGGGAATTTCCGAAGCAATGAAACAGCGTGGGGATAAACACCATACAGTTGCCGTAATCGGTGACGGTGCATTTACGGGCGGAATTGCATATGAGGGTCTGAATAACGCAGGTAAAAGTGATAATAACCTGATAATAATTCTTAATCATAATGATATGTCTATTTCAAAGAATGTCGGTGCATTTGCAAAGTATCTTACCTCAATCCGCGGCAACACAACATATATTGATGTTAAGAAAAAGGTTGAACAATTTCTTTCAAATACACCTATAGTCGGGGAACCTGTCAGAAATGTGATTTCCGCTTCAAAAACTGCACTTAAATCTGTATTGTATCATTCCACAATGTTTGAAGATATGGGCTTTGTATATCTTGGACCTGTTGACGGTCATAATCTTGAAGAGCTTGAAGAAGCACTCAGGTCAGCAAAAAAACTCAGGAAGCCTGTGTTTGTTCATGTGAATACAGTCAAGGGAAAAGGCTATAAGCCTGCTGAACTTAATCCGGGTGCATTTCACGCCATTCCGTCATCAGGCTATAACAGAAATAATCCCGATAATTCTGTTACAGATTCATTTTCAGAAGTGTTCGGAAAAAAATTGTGTTCAATTGCCGATGAAAATAAAAATGTATGTGCAATAACCGCTGCAATGAAATACGGTACGGGACTTCAACATTTTGCCTCGAAGCATAACAAGCGTTTTTATGATGTTGGTATTGCTGAACAGCACGCAGTAACCTTTGCTGCAGGTCTTGCAGCAGGAGGAAAAGTGCCTGTTTTTGCTGTTTATTCAAGTTTTCTGCAAAGAGCATATGACCAGCTTCTGCACGATGCGGCAATAGATAATACTCATATCGTCCTTGCTGTTGACAGAGCAGGCTTTGTCGGAGAGGACGGTGAAACACATCAGGGATTGTTTGATGTTCCAATGCTTATGACCATTCCGAATACAACCATATATTCTCCGTCAACATATGCTGAACTGGAAATGTGCCTTGAAAAATCCATATATAAGGATGATGGTATTGTTGCAGTACGTTATCCTAAGGGAACAGAAAACGTATCCTGCTGTAATGAAAATACCGCTTCATTCAGTATCATAAAAAACAACAGCAGAAAGCTTGCAATCAGTTACGGACGTATAGTTCATAACCTTTACAATAACGATATCTGCGATATATTGAAGCTTGTTAAAATCTTTCCGATAGAAAAAGAAATCATTACTATATGTATGTCCTACGACGAAATCTTCTTTTTTGAGGAAGGCTCAAAATCAGGCGGAATAGGGGAAAAACTACTCAACATACTTTATTCAAACGGTTACAGGGGTAACATTGTTATTACCGCTGTAGATGGTTTTGTCAAGCAGTGCTCAGTTGAGAGATGTATGGAGAAATACCAGCTTGACAGTGAAGGTATGAGGAAAATTATAAATAAGAGCGAGAGTGTGAACCGTGAGAATTGACATATATCTTTCGGAAAACGGATATGTAAAAAGCCGTGAGCGTGCCAAACAGCTTATAAAATCGGGGCAGGTTCTGGTGAATGGCACAGTTGTATCAAAGCCATCATATGAAGTTGCAGAAAATATAAAAATTGAGATAACAGGTGAGCAGCTCAGATATGTCGGTAGGGGCGGTCTGAAGCTTGAAAAAGCAATTTCTGTCTTTGGAATTGAGCTTAAAAACAGAGTATGCATTGATATAGGTGCCTCAACAGGCGGCTTTACCGATTGTATGCTTCAAAATGGTGCAGCTTATGTGTATGCTGTAGATGTGGGGCACGACCAGCTTGATGAATCACTTGTCAATGATAAACGTGTTTGTAATATGGAGCGTACCAATATCCGTGATTTGAATGCCGCTGATTTTGTTCCTGCTCCAAGCTTTATTGCAACTGACGTTTCATTTGTATCGTTGAAACAGATACTTCCCAAAATCAAGGAACTGCTGTCAGAAAACGGAGAAGCTGCTGTTCTTATCAAACCGCAGTTTGAAGCAGGAAAGTCAGCAATCGGCAAGAATGGCATTGTTAAGGACAGAAAGGTGCACGAAAGGGTGTTTGAAGATATTGTTTCTTTTTGCTTTTCACAACAGCTTGCGGTTGAAATGCTTATACATTCACCTATATCCGGCGGTGACGGAAATATAGAGTATCTCGCACACATTAAACACGGTACAGCAAGCCGTGTGTTTGACTATAAAAAAATAGTTTCAGCTGCTTTTGATGAGCTTAAATAGCGGAGGTTTTTTATGAAAGTAGTATTGTTTCCAAATTTTGGAAAGAAAAATGCACTTCCGACAGCTTTAAAATGCTGTGATATATTGAATAAGCTTGGAATAAAAGTGTTTATTCCAAACACCTGCAAAAATGAATTTGCGGAAAAAGAATATGTTATGTACGGAGAAATCGACAAAATTGTCGCAGAATGTGATATTGTTATAGCAATTGGCGGCGACGGAACAATTCTTCAGGCTTCCGCATATGCTTCAGTGTGTGACAAGCTTCTGCTTGGAATAAATACGGGACGGCTGGGATTTATGGCTTCTATGGAAACAGATGAGCTGGAAAATCTTGCACGTCTTAAAACCCACGATTATGTTGTCGAAACAAGAATGATGATTGACGCAGCACTTGTCCGCAACAACGAAATTATTTCACAGCACACGGCACTGAACGACGTTGTTATCTCAAGACCGTATGCAAAAATTACCGATTATGAGGTGCTTACAGACGGGATTATAGTAAGCTCAATGCGTTCTGACGGAATGGTTTTTACTACACCGACAGGCTCTACGGCTTATGCACTTTCGGCAGGCGGTCCAATTCTTGAACCTGAAATAGAGTGCATACAGATGACACCTATCTGTCCGCATTCACTTTTTTCAAGAACAATGATTTTTACATCCAATCGCGTGCTTGAAGTTAAGCATAAGGGTGATAACGATGTGTACTTTTCTGTAGATGGAAGTGAACGTCACGCTATAGAAAAAGGCGATGTACTTATAATAAAAAAATCTGCCAAGAAGCAAAGAATTATTGATATAAAAGGACATTCATTTTTTGAAGCTGTCAACAACAAGCTTATGAACCCAATAAAGTGAGGACTTCAAATGAAAAAACAAAGACAAAATAAAATCATTGAAATAATTGAAAAGTATGAGGTAACTACTCAGGAAGCTTTAAAAAAACATCTTGAAGATGATGGAATAATAGTAACTCAGGCAACTTTATCAAGAGATATAAATGAGCTTAATCTGAAAAAGAAGGTTTCCGCAACAGGTGCTAATATTTATGTGTGTGCAAAGAAAAAAACTTTACAATGCCCGGCAATTTTCAAAGATGCTGTTACGGAAGTAGTATATGCTATGAATACCGTTGTTATAAAGTGCCACACAGGAATGGCACAGGCAGCCTGTGCTACCCTTGACAAAATGGAGGATACCGAAATTGTCGGAACAATTGCAGGGGACGATACGATATTTGCACTTATGAAAAATGAAAGCGACGCTTCCGAATTTGCTGAGGAACTTCGTATGCTTGTAAAATAAAGCTTTCGATGAAAGGACAAGATTATGCTAAGTGAATTGTATATTGAAAATCTTGCAGTAATTCAGAAAGCGGAAATTCCGTTTGCTGAAAGCTTCAATGTGTTTACAGGTGAAACAGGTGCAGGTAAATCAATACTTATCAACGGAATAAATGCCGTGCTCGGAAAGCGTGTCAGCAAGGATATAGTACGTTCAGGCTGTGATAAAGCAGTTGTAACAGCAATGTTCCGCAACCTTACTGCTGTTACCAAAAATAAACTTGCAGAACTGGGAATAAACTGTGACGACGACGAACTTATGATAACCCGTGAAATTTCAGCTGACGGAGGAAGCACTGCAAGAATAAATTCCAAGCCAACAGCTGTTTCTGTAATAAAGGAAATAGGTGAAACGCTTATTGACGTCCACGGTCAGCACGACAACCGTATACTTATGTACCCCGAAAAGCATATAAACATAGTTGATAGTTACGCTGAACTTGATAAAGAACTTGCAGATTATCAGAAATCTTTCAAAGAACTTCAAGCTACCGCAAGAAAAATCAAACAGCTTGCACTTATGGAACAGGAAAAGCAACAGCGTGTCGAGTTTCTCAATCAGTTTATCAATGATGTCGGAGCACTTGAACTTGAGGACGAAAACGAGGATACTGCTGTTGAAAATGAGTTCAATGTAGCAGATAATAGTGCTGTTCTTGCAGAGGTGCTTTCAAAATCCTATACGGCAATGTGCGGCGACGATGATTATTCGGGAATGACTGAAAATGTCGATACAATCATTAAGGATTTGTCTAATCACGCAGAAATAATCCCCGAACTTTCAAAGCTTACAGAGCGTCTTGAAACTGTAAAAATTGAGATTTCCGACATTGCATCTGAGGTGTCACGTCTGCTTGACACTATTGATATCGACGAACAGCGTTATGATTACCTCTCAGAACGTAGGGAACAGCTTTACAACGTTAAAAAGCGTTACTCCTGCACACTTGCAGAATTGATTTCACGTTACAATTCATACACAAGTGAAGCAAACGAAATTTCGGGATATTCCAAGGAAATCGAAAACCTAACAAACCAAAAAGAACAGCTTTTAATTCAGGTTTCCGAAAAAGCAGAAAAGCTTTCCGAACTGCGTAAGGAAGCAGCCGAAAAGCTTATGGATAAAATTGCCGAGGAACTTAAATTTCTTGATATGCCCAACGTAAAAATTGTTTTTGAGCAAACCAAAGGCAAGCTTACCTCAATGGGTATGGATACAATGGAAATGCTCATTTCCGTAAACCCGGGCGAGCCGCTTAAACCGATTGCCAAAATTGCTTCGGGCGGTGAATTGTCAAGAATAATGCTTGCTATCAAGAATGTTATCGCCGAAAAAGAGGATATCCCTACAATGATTTTCGACGAGGTTGATACAGGTGTAAGCGGACGTGCCGCACAGAAAATCGGCGTAAAGCTTCGTCAGGTCTCAAAATCCCGTCAGGTGCTTTGTGTAACACACCTTTCTCAGATTGCAGTTATGGCAGACAACCATTTGCTTATTGAGAAAACAAACCACGACGACAGCACCTATACAAACGTGTACCGCCTTGACCACGACCAGCGTGTATCCGAAATTGCAAGAATTCTCGGCGGCGAGCATATTACGAAGACAACTCTTGATAATGCCGCAGAACAGCTCGACGGTCAGGAAAAAATCTATAATGAGATATTGAATAAATAAGGTGCAAATATAGTACGATAAAAAATCCAGAGAAGAGTTTAAAGCTTCTCTGGATTTTGTTTGTTATCTTGTTGATGAATTGGGATACGAATGACAGCAACTTTATTGGTTTATTTTGTTTATATTTTTTAGCTATCTAAGGTAATCAATCATAGTTTGCTCATCATTGCATATTGGAATAAGATAATCTCTCACAAACTTCATTAGGTCATCCACATATTGAGAGAAAATACAAAAAATCTCTTCGTCACAGTCAAATTTAAAAAGATTAATTCCGCTATTATCATTTTCATATTCGTTAATAAGTTTTCGTGTGAGCTTTTCCCAATCATTACTGTTACCAATAAGACCGATTTTATGAAATACATCGACTTTATAATTGTCACTTAATTTTAATAAAAGTGATATGGAGTATGGGTGGTGCTGAATGATAAAAAATGGTGATATTTCTTCCGAGGAAACCCATATTCTGAATTGTGGACGAGAATCATAACAAATCCACGGGAGGAGTTCCAATTCATCTTTTTCTAAACGTCCATATTCCAATAGTTCTTTCATTTATTTATTTCTCATTTCATCTGATTTTTATTAATCGTTAAGTTGATTATACCATACACCCCATAAACAGTCAATCACACAACAAAAGCCACTTCTGACATCAAATCAAAAGCGGCTTTAAATTATTATATAAAATTACTTGTGCAAATCAATAAAATACTGCATAAGAGAAGGACCCTTCTCAATGAACACGCCAGTTTCTTTTGCAGTTTCCTCAGTAAATACAGCCTTGCCGTCGCACTTCACACTCTTTGTGTAAATCATAAACGGAACAGGGTCGCTTGTGTGAGTCTTGAGTGCAAGCGGAGTAGGGTGGTCAGGGAGAATCATAATCTTGTAATCATCGTACTTGTCAAGCTCAGGAAGAATTGCACCGAGAATTTCCTTGTCAATGATTTCGAGGGACTTAACCTTGTTTTCAGCTTCGTTTCTGTGTCCGCACTCATCAGGTGCTTCAACGTGAATGTAAACAAAATCCTGACCGTCAGCAAGTGCCTTAACAGCAGCCTCAGCCTTGCCCTTGAAGTTTGTATCAATGTAACCTGTTGCACCCTCAACCTCAACAACGTTCATATTAGCAAACTTGCCGATGCCCTTGAGAAGGTCAACAGCGGAAATCATAGTACCCTTGAGACCATAAGTTTCCTTGAAATCAGCAAGATTAGCACGCTTGCCCTCGCCCCAGAGCCAGATGCAGTTTGCAGGACGGAGTCCGCGAGCCTCACGAGCCTTGTTTACAGGGTGGTCTTTCAGAAGAGCATAGCTTTTCTTCATCATATCAAAAAGCTTTTCAGCATTAGCGTGATTTGGTACATATTCAGTAACCTTGCGACCTGTAATATCGTGCGGAGGAGTAAGTGTACCAACATCAAGAGTACCCTTGTGCCAGATAAGGCAGTGACGATAGCTTACGCCGCTGTAAAGCTTGAATTCATCATTGTCAAAATGGGAAGCAAGATATGTAACAAGCTCCTTTGCCTCAGCTGTGGAAATATCATCAGCACAGTAGTCAACAAGAGTTCTTTCCTCGAAGTTTTCTTCCTCGGAAACAGTAACAAGATTACATCTGAAAGAAACATCATCTTCAAGCATATCAATTCCGATAGAACCAGCCTCCAGCGGAGAACGTCCTGTGTAGCAAACAGCAGGGTCGTAACCGAGAACGGAAAGGTTAGCAACGTCAGAGCCTGGTTTAAGTCCGTCAGCAACAGTCTTTACAAGACCGATAACAGAATCCTTAGCAAGCTTATCCATATTAGGTGTAACGGACTTGCTCATAGGAGTCAGACCGCCAAGCACCTCATTAGGGTAGTCAGCCATACCATCGCAGAGCAAAACAACATATTTCATAAGAATACTTCCTTTGTATAAAATTTAACAATAATATTTTATCACATCATCATATAAAAATCAATGATAATTTATAAGAAATGGAATGTGAGATTAGGGGGAATTTTGGTTACTTTTTATACTATGCAATTTACTTATTATTTCATCAACAATATTTTCTGTACCCTTAGTTCCGTCAACAGTAATAATCGGAATATCCATTGTATCAAGCCAATACGTCACCGTTTTGTCAGAACGCTTTTCAATCATATCGAAAAAGCTTTTTTCCTTCTCATACAAGTCGCCGCCTTCTAACATTCTGTCACCGAATTTCTTGTGTGAGCGTTCCCAAACTCTTTTCATACGAATTTCTTTTGGCACGCATACATAAACCGCACAAGTAAACATAGCTTCAATTTCTTTACTGTAATTTCCCCTTACAGATGCCAGTATCAGGTTGTCATACTTCTTCAAATCTTCATATAGAAGCTTTGCAACTTCTTCTTCGGTTCTTGATATCGCATAAGCATACTCAGCACAGGTTTTCGGAAAATAATAATCTTCAATATCTCTGAAAACCCAGCCATTTTTTTCAGCAAGTGCCTTTCCTAACGTGCTTTTGCCTGCACCGTTACCACCGCAAATGATTATCTTATTCAAAACAACACCTTATTTCTCATCCTTATAAGCGTACCCAAAATGAATAGGCGGAGCAGTTACAGAAATATAAATAAACTCCTCATCACCGTCATTCAGCAGCCCGTGAACATCCTTGTCAGCAAATCTGACCACATCACCAACATTAAACGGCATAGTAGTATCATTTTCAAGCAGAAGCGTCCCGCAACCCTTTACAGCATACCAAATCTGCTCGGAAGCATCGTGAGTGTGTCGTGGCTGACAAGCACCAACCTCAAGATGAACTTCTGTTATAGTAACTCTTTTACTATCGGAATTGTCAGGGTTAAGAAGCTGTCTTGATACAACCCCAGGGTTTGATAATTCCTTGATTTCAGTTGATTTTATAAATTCCATAATATCACTCCGTAGTATTATTCGAAATAGATTTTAAAAGTATAATTCCCAATATCAAAGAAACAAAAGCATATATTCCAGTGACGAGGTACACAGTAAAACTGCTTATAACAAATAACCACAAAAAAGATGCTATTGGTGTAATCATACCAACTATTGTGGAAATAGTTATGAGTTGAGTATTACTGCATTTGATATTAACAATAAACAGAATAATATTGAGAATACTTAATATCAGCATAGGTAATGCAACTAAAAGCAATCCAATCAGCACTGATGCAATAGGAATTGTGTCACTATTACTCGGTGTCGAAAAATACACACCATAATAGATTCCGATTAATGGCATTGGCAAAAACAATAAAGCATTTAAGATTTTTTTCATTTATGACCCTCCTTAATCTGACTTTTTATAATATGTCAATTTCTCCGTAAATTTCTATTTATCATTAATTCGATTATAGCAAAAAAATCAGGAACAGTCAACAACAGCAGTAATACAAAAGCCACTTTTGACATCAATATCAAAAGTGGCTATTAATACTTTTATATAACCTATGCTTTAATAGAGAGTGCCAATAATTAAAGCTTAGAAATATGCTCAAAAACCTTGTCCGTGCTCCAGAAGAACATATCATCCTTGAAACGTTCCTTCAAACCGCAGCGTTCAATCATTTCCATAACAGGCGGCTGTACGCAAGAGAAATAAACCATAATGCCCTGTGAAATAAGTCGCTCACAGTATTCGTGCAGAGCCTCAATACCTGAAATATCCGCAACAGTTACACCACGCATAGAGAAGATTACGTTGTAATTTTCACCAAGCGCCGAAATCTTTTCTTCAAGCTTGTTGCAAGTACCAAAGTAAAGCGGACCCGAAACATAAACAACGCAAGTGTAATCAAGCTTTGCAGGGTCAACATTGTTGCTGTCAAGCTTTTCAGGGTCAACCTGAGCAACAGAAACTTGCATATCGGAAACCTTGACAACAAACATAATAATAGAGAACGCAACGCCAATAAGAATTGCAACAGTAAGGTCAAAAATTACAGTTGCCGCCATTGTAATAAGGAACTGGAAAATAGCTGTCTTGATTTTTTTGCCGAAAATGGACTTGATAGCTTCCCATTCGTTCATTCTCCAGGCTGTAACAATAAGCACGCCAGCAAGTGCGGAAAGCGGAATTTTGGACATTACACCGCCAAGTACAAACATAGAGAGGAGAAGTACAGCCGCGTGAATAATGGAAGTAAGACGTGTCTGACCACCTGACTTGATAGCAACACTTGTACGTGCAATAGCCGCTGTTGCAGGTACACCGCCGAAAAGCGGAATAATCATATTGCCGATACCCTGTGCAACAAGCTCAACGTCAGCATTAAGCTTTTCGTTCTTCATTCTGCCTGCCGAAGCACCGCAGAGAAGTGACTCGATAAGTCCGAGTGCAGCAATTGAAATTGCAGGAACAATAAGTCCCTTTACAGTTTCAAGGTCAGCCATAGCCGCAAGGTCAAGTCTGTCATCAAGGAATACTGTCTTTGGAATTGCACCAACAACCGCAACATCAAACTTGAAAATCATATTTGCAGCAGTAGCAAGAATAATCGCAAGAAGTGAAGCAGGGCAGTACTGTCCAAGTTTTTTAGGGTAAATAAACATAAATACGATTACAGCAATACCAATAATAAGTCCCGTAACGTCAAGCTGCTGTTCAAGTCTGAAATAGCTTGCAATCTTTTCAATTGTGGTAAGTCCCTCAGAAGTAAGCCCAGTAAGATTGTTTACCTGACCGAGTGCAATGATAATCGCAATACCGCTTGTAAATCCCGTGATAACAGGCATAGGTAGGTAGGAAACAAGTCCGCCAAGCTTGAAAATACCGGCAAGCAAAAGGAGAATACCCGAAATAAAGCTTGAAATGAATACACCCTGAATACCGTACTGTGCAACAAGTGAAACAAGAATAGCTGTCATAGCACCAGTCGGACCGCTAATCTGATAAGACGCACCCGAAAATCCGCCGATAATGATACCTGCGAAAATAGCTGTAATAAGACCAGCCGCCGCAGTAGCACCCGAGCTTACACCAAAAGCAAGTGCCAACGGAAGTGCAACAGCCGCAACCGTGATACCAGCCAGCAAATCCTGACTGAATTTCTTGCCGTTGTAGCCTTTGAATTCATTTTTTACAATTTTCCCGAAATCCTTTACCAACATATAATAGCTTCTTTCTTTTTAAGGTCGCATTTCGTCAAAATACGCCATTAACTATTTTACGCCTGTAAATGCGTCAAGTCAAGCAGAATATCAGTGCCCGAAAGCGGTTGAAAATTGTATATATTGTCAAATCCACTGTATAAAAGCGGTCTTGTCGTTGCGGTTGTAGCCTGCACGCTCATAAAAATTCAGCGTGCTTTCACTTTTTGAGCCTGTCAGCAGCATCATCTTGTAGCAATTTTCTTTCAACGCAATCTCTTTCGCAAAATTCAGACAAGCCGTAGCAAGTCCACGCTTGCGGTAAGCCTCATCCGTAACAACATTTTCAATAAACGCATAAGGCTGCTGACCGTGAGTAAGATTAGGAATTATCACGCAAACACAGGACGAAACAATCTTTCCGTTCTCCTCCGCAACAATAATGTGATGATTAGGGTCAGCAAGAATACCCTCCCAAAGTGCTATCACCTCATCACTTTTTTCAGGAAAAGGATTTCCGTGTAACTGCATATAAAGGGTCATAAGCCCGTCAAAGTCAGCGTTTGTGATTTCTCTTATCATAGTAATTCTCCTTTGCTTTTGTACCTGTCAATAGGTTCTTTATTCCACACTTGAACTTCAATATATCGCTCGTATCCATATTTTCCATCGTCATTCCAGTTTTGTGGTAAACCGAATTTATCTATTATTTTAAGTATTTCGTCGTAAGTGTATAATTGATTATGATATTCTTTTTTATTCTCTATCCCCTGACTGAATGTAGGCATTGAG
>JAZQBN010000137.1:0-5201 GCA_045545795.1 Oscillospiraceae bacterium | reverse complement strand
TTTAATTTGTATATATCGTAAACTACAGCACCACGCTTATATAATGCCTTTCATCCGTTACCTTTTCAATCTCACCGCCGTTTGCCAGTGCAGACTTAATTGACGGAATATTGCTGTTCCTGATTGTAAAAAGCAAGCGTTCAACACCTATTTTCCTGCCTTCCTCAATCAGTCCTGCAACAAACTTTTCCCTAAGCCTCGTCCTCTTGCTTCGGGGATAATTGAATAACCGATATTTCCGCCCGCTTCAAGAAGTCTGTCTGTCAGGTAATGACGGATTTTTCCGATGCCCACAGGCTTGCCGTCCTCAAAAAGCCAGAATATAGTTTCGGGAACTTTCCAGCCGTCTATAATTCCTTCTTGAAGTGAAGTCGCATAGGACTTTTCAAGCCACAGCCTATATTCGTCGTAAGTCTTTCCGTTTGCAGAATTGATAAATCCATTTTCATCAGCAGGAATTTCCTGAAGCATATTGTAAATATCCTCTGCGTCATCAATTGCAAGCTTTCTGATTGTCAAACCCATTTTCCCTACTCCTTTCCTCAAACAAAAAGGGCGTGCACTTCATACAGAAATGCACGCCCTGACCGTCAAAAACTACATATCGCAAGGATACGCTTTTCGGCAGACAAGTGTTCATTCCTGAGTATTAATGTTTCGGATGTGTGATGTGTAAACTTAATCATTTGTCTGCCTCCTTTTCTTAGTAAATTATGGGGTTAGTATAGCACTTGCCGATAAATTTGTCAAGTTTTTGTTTTCTTTTCATCATTTTTAATATATTACACTATCTGTTTTGAAAAAAATCTTAATATTTACAACAAAACAGCCTGATGTATCAGATTTCACGTGGCATTTGTAGTTTTTCCCTTGTCTGCAAGAATTTACATGCTATTGATTCAGCTGTCAAACTAATTTGTTCCGTAATATTACTTTGCATATTAACTTCACCTACCCCGCATATACATAAAAACAACTATGAAATTTGCCGTGTAAATTTTAGGGGTAGACAGTATTTGAAAACAAAATCCGTCCAAAAATACATTTGCTATCTTGTTGTATTTTCCTTTTCTTTTATTATTTCAAGGGTTTCCGTGAGGACGTTGTCCCAATACATCTTATAAGGATAAATCAGAATATTTGTGTTCGGTGCTAAGCACAGCCTGTATTTCACAAAGCTTTCCGCTGATTGGTTTATGTAAATATCAGGCGCTGTACAGTTGCCTTCTGAATACAGACTTTCTGACCCATTGACCCTGAAAATAATACCGCTGTTCGGCATTTTGAAAACATATGTTATATCGCACACGCCCTCTCCTGCTGTTTCTGACCCAAGCAGGATACCGTTCCCGTATTTCCGGATTGCATATGCTGCTGTGTCCGCTGCCGAAACGGATGTATTATCTGTTATTGCATATATTTTTCTGTTGGTATCTGCTGTACCATCCACATGAAAATACCGTCTTCCGTAAATATATTCATCTGTTGAATTTATAACCGCTTCTTCAAATTTTCTTTTTTCCTTCCAGTGACTTTCACTGAAAGCATTACGTATTGACGAAACCGAGCGAAAATCCATATCAACTCTGATGTCATCCTTAAAAAGCGGAGATAACACATACTCTGACAGATATTCAGTTCGTCCTCCCGAATTCATACGCAAATCAATTATAACAGGATTATCAGGATTGAGCCTGCATATTCCATCCCTGAAAGCCTCACCGTCAGGATTTGAAAAATTTGCGACCCATATATAGGATACAGAATTATTTATATCCTCACAAATATACCCTGCTTCACCGTTGTATATTTCATTTATGCCTTCAAAGTCTATACTCACGGCAGAATGTTCCTCAGCATCCAGCAATTCGTGATTTTCCTTGATATAAGTCCCTTTGTCAAGCGGTGCATCCTTTGTCTGAATATATACATCGGCAGTAAACAACGTACCGTCTGCCTTGCGGAATTCAGCTTCAACACGTTTCCCGACCGAATTGTTCATTCTCAAGGAATATCTGTACATTTTATCATTGCAGCTATCGTAGCAATACTCGCCTGTTACCATCGGATTTTTTACATATTCATCAATTACAATTCCATCTATTCCAACAAGCTCAATCAATCCGCCTTTGCCTCCGAAAATAGCAGGATTATACGCAAGATATGCACCATCAATATATCTGAATGACGACGCATCGTCTAATATATCCCGATTACTGTCGCAAACGCTGTCCCAATACATACTGTATGCATAAGCGTCCTTGCTTCCGCAGATTTTTTCGGCGTTATAATGTCCCGACGAAAACACCGAATCATATTCATAACAGACAATAGAAGTATGACAACTCGGTATATCATCGGAAATCATTTCGATTACTGAAAAGAATTCCTCGTTACTCTCCGTATTTTTTATACATTCAACATAATAATTATAGTTTTTCTCAAGGTCAATCCCCATATTTTCCGCATAGTAATCCATACAGGGTGTGTACTCAAGTATGGTATCCATAAAATACCTGACATCTTCGATTTTATCGTCCTCTGATAATACCGCTTCCTTAGGATTGGCTGTAAAAGCCTTCTGAAGCATAAAGGACAATTCATATCTTTTTTCTATGGCAAAAAGAGCTGCAATAAAAAGCAATATTGCAGTTATAATCTTTTTTTTACTTTTCATTGTTCAATTATGTACCACCTTGTTGTTTATTTTTTTATCAACACTTTCACAAATAAGCCGTACGCTCTGAATTACTAAGCGTGATAATCTGACACAAGATTTATTGATAACTTATATTTTATGAATTCAAGTATAATTGCATTACGTTGATAAGTCAACGTTTTCTTCCATAAAACTACAAATAAAACAATATTTTTTCAAAATTTAGTATATTATATCAAATTGCATTTTGTTCGTGCACGCTGCAATACAAAAAGGAGTTATGGTAAATACATACCATAACTCCTACGTTGGAAATACATCACATACATCAAACAACTCAGCCCAATGTAAATTTCCACTTGCAGCAGCAGGAATCATCCGTAATATCAGGATAACAGCTTACACATTCGCAGGTAAATCTGCTGTCAATAGTTCTGGCAAACTCACTGTATTCGATAATTCCAACAGACTTACAGGGATGAAACGGCATACCCTTTCTTTCCCTTGCACGCTGAACACGGCAGTTTACTGAGGTATACGTCAGAGTATTGCCCTCGATTTCGATTTTATCCTCGTTGATGTTTGCGTAAAATCTGAGTGTCAGCGCCTTTGCCAAACCGTCAATTCCAGAATTCTCAGGCAGCTTCAGAAACTCCTTGATACGCTTTGCCTCAATGACAGTAAAGCGTTTCCAGGCTTCAGCATCGTGATACATTGCCTCGTCCATACCAAGCTTCCGTTCAACGGACTGAAACCACACGCCGTCCATTGCAAGCCAGTTTTTCGAATATATACCAATCAATTCAATCAGCTCGTCCTTTGAAAGCTGGGATAAAATTTCGTAATTATTCATAGCTTTTCTCCTTTCACTTCTCACCCAAAAACTCATCAACAACCTTAATCCAGCTGTCAGGCTCGTAAATTGCTTTATAACAGTGCATATCGCCTTTGAAACATACAACCTTTGTTTCGGGATAAAACTTATTCATAAGCGTTGCAGCCTTTTTAGACAGGATTTCATTACCCTTTGTGCCGTGAATAAAAAGTATTCTGCTATGATTATTCACGTCCTTACGCATACCACCCTCAAAAGCCGCGTGTATGATATTTTCCACGGATTTGTCAGTCATAAAATCCGCTATTTTCAGGTAGCTGTCCAGATATTTTTCTGGAAGGAAATTCTTTTTGAATGACTCTATAACCTTAGGGTCACGTTCTTTTGACTTGTGAATAATACTGATGTAATTCTTCTGCATAATTGTCTGAGCAAATTTCGGACAGGATACCAACGGTGCACCGTCCAATACAAGATTACGGATTGCGAGTCTGCCGTCCTGCCATATTGCGTGAGAAAGCTTTCCGCCTAATGAAATGCCGCACAGAACATCTATGGTGTTGATATCCTGCTGCTGAAAGTATCGTACTATTTCATCTACTTCTGCCGCAGATGAAACAAATTCATTTGCTTCATCTTCCGTATGTGCACTTAATGCAACAGCATAAATATTATATCTGTCCTTGAATGCAGTAATCTGCGGCATCCATATCTGCCACGGGGTCAACATACCGTGAATAAGCACCATAATCGGCTTGTCACCTTCAATAAATGTATGTACCTGCATATTAATCCTCCAGTCCAAGCAAATAATATAACGTAGTTTCTAAGGTTTTAAGCTGTGTTTTTGGCGTGTACCACTCCATCAACGGCAATTTTTTGTAGCAGTGATTAATGATACAGCTCATTTCAATTCCGTTATAGGTTGTGGTAAGGTATGTGATAAGCTCCTCGGGACTCACTATCAACTTTACACTGCCTTTTGAAATAAGTCCTTGCAGGTACTTTGTCACATTCATAAACAGGTATTCAAAGTTACCTGTGCCCTCAATCTCACCTAATATTTTTTCTGTACGATGCGGTGCATTCATAGAAAGAACAGACAGCTCGAAGTTTATCTTCACGATACCCATAAGCTCTTTTGTCATAAAGTCTGCAAGCAATTCAAAAACGTGGTGCAGTACGTCCTTGATGTCCTTTTCCTCTGCACCTGCAAAAATATCATCAACCTGATTTCTGATATTGACACGTTGTCTGCTGTCTATCAGCATATCCTTGAATATTTCGTCTATATCCTTGTAAAAGCGGTAGATACCGCCCTGACTCAGTCCCGACGCGTCGATAATATCCTGCATTGTAACGGTGCTGATTGTTTTATTCAGGCACAAGTCATATGCTGTACGGACTATTTTCTTTTTCTTGTTCTGTATGTATTCTTCTGATACCTTTGGCATAATTTTCTCCTTATTAAAATGAAACTATATTCATTTTACAGCACAAGCAGCCATTTGTCAAGTGTAAAATGAAAATTGTTTCATTTTTATTTTATACTATGCACTCAACTATGCTCAGATTTTGCCTATTGCCAAAATCGAACTTTTGTGCTATAATAAGTTTACTACGCTGAAAGGACTGATACAATGTCTGAAAAATCATATATAGCCATTGACCTGAAGTCCTTTTATGCTTCGGTTGAATGTGTCGAGC
>JAZQBN010000136.1:0-3719 GCA_045545795.1 Oscillospiraceae bacterium | reverse complement strand
AGAATACCTATCTTTCCGCTTATATAACTTGGCTTTGTGGATAGAAGCTCCCAGGAGATATGAGGTATACCCTTTATAAATACATACGCCACAAGAAATATTACAAGCGTAGCTGTAAGGCCTGTGGAAATATACATAGCGGCTTTCATTCCGCCTATATAGGCTTTTCTTTTTTTACTAAGCATCAGTCTTTCTCCTTTTTCAAAAAGAAATTGAGTGTTGCGTTGATAAGCGTTATAAAGAGGAACAGCACAAGTGCAATTGAGAATAGTGCCTGTTGCTGAAGTCCGCTTGAATATGACATTTCGCTTGCAACAGCTGTTGTGAGAAAACGAACACTCTGAAAAAGCGACGGGATATTAGGAACATTTCCCGATACCATCATAACCGCCATAGCCTCGCCTATCGCACGTCCCACACCAAGCACCACAGCCGCCGCAATTCCGCTTTTTGCGGCAGGTACGGAAACTCTGAAATAGGTTTCAACAGGAGTTGCGCCGAGAGCTAACGATGCATCCTCGTATTCCTTTGGTACAGCTTCAAGTGCGGTCATTGATACTTTTATAATAGAGGGCAGAATCATAATTGCAAGAACTATAATTGCTGAAAAAAGGCTCGCACCGTCGGGAATATCAAATATTTCACGGACAGCAGGGACAAGAACCAGTATACCCACCAAGCCGTACACAACGGACGGAATCCCCGCAAGCAGGCTGACTGCTCCCTCCATAAAGGCTTTTACTTTCGGGTTTGCAAGCTTTGAGAGATAAACAGCTGCAAAAAATCCTATGGGAACACCGATTAAGATTGCCCCTGCTGTACCATAAACACTGGTTAGGATAAAGGACAGTATGCCGTAGCTTGCTTCATCGGCAGTTGAAGCCCATTTTGTACCGAAAAGGAAGTCGAAAAGTCCGATTTCTGTTATAGCAGGAATGCCTGAAATTACAAGATATACCGTTATCAGCAGAACGCAACCGACAGTCAGCAGTCCAAGTATGAGAAATACGCCGTGAATGGCTCTTTCAATCATTTTATTTTTCTTCATAAAGCTACTCCATTATATAGCAATATGCGGCAAGAGTTTCTTACCGCTTCTGCTATTCTGTTTTAGTTTGCTGCAACAACACCTGCTGAGGAAATTGCTTCTTCTGCGTTCTCGGAAGTGATGAAGTCGAAGAATTCCTGTGCACTTTCTGAAAGCTCTGTATCTGCCTTTGTTACAAGTACAAAGGGACGCTGAACAACATAGCTGCCGTCCTTGATAGTTTCTTCACTTGGAGCAATTCCGCCGACTGTCAGCATTTTTACGTTATCCTTGACAGACGCTATCGAAGCATAACCGATAGCCGCAGGATTGCCTGAAACAGTTGTGATAACGTCACCTGTGGAGGTAAGTTCCTGACGGTATTTGCAGTTATCCTCTGTGCCTGTGATAGACTCAAAGCCGTCACGAGTACCGCTTCCTGCTTCTCTGCCAATAAGCACGATTTCAGCGTCATTGCCGCCGATTTCACTCCAGTTTTTAATTTCGCCTGTGTAAATTTTAGCGATTGTTTCAACATCAAGGTCAGAAACGGGATTTTCAGGGTTTACAATGATTGCAATTCCGTCATAAGCGAGAATTGTTGCTGTAAGTCCCTGTGATTTTTCTTCTTCCTTTAAGTCACGGCTTGAAAGTCCGATATCGCAGGTTCCTGCGGCAACAGCCTTGATACCTGAGCCTGAACCTGTGGGGTTGTAGGTAACTGTGATTCCTGTGTCTGCTTCAAAGGTTTCGCCTAAAACGCCAATAACCTTTTCCATTGAGGTAGAGCCGTCTGTGGAAACCGCTTCCTTTTCAGCAGAACAGCCTGCGACTGTACTGCACATAATGAGTGCCGCTGCAAAAATACCGATAATCTTTTTCATAATAACCAGTCCTTTCAAAAAATTCGGTTGTGTGTTGTTCACAACTGAATTATATCATTTCAATGTAAAGTTAAGAAGTGAAGTTTTGTAAAATCTATGTCAACTTTTTATAAATGGTATCTCTAAAAATTTTTATTACTAAATATTGCGAATTTGCAGTCTTTTGCTATCTTATCGGAATATTATTGACAATTTTAAATTTTAGATGTATAATTATACTAATTCCTAAAATGTTAGTAGACAAAGATGATGAGCATTTATGCCATTAGATTTGTCTACTGTTGTTTCAGGGGTTGGTATTAGGTCGTGTTGACGCTAAGCCTAAAAACGCATTTTTTCGGCAAAATTTTACGCATCCTGCGTTAAAAAGGTTTGACAGACGACAGCCTGCCTGCACCTTCTCACCTTGTATGTATGAAATTTCTGCTCGATTTTAATGAAAACAAGACCTAAATATCACATATTTTCAAAATTAATTTAAAAGGGGATTTTTTATGAAAACAAAAAGAATCAGAGCTGTTATTACAGCATCAGCAATACTTGTAATTGGCAGTACAGACTTTATGCCGTCTATTTTAACCGCAAGTGCGGCTGATATTGTAGCTTCCGGCGAATGTGGCGCTGAGGGTGATAATATCCTATGGGAATTCGACAGCGAGGGAAAGCTTACTATCAGCGGAACCGGTAAAATGGCTGACTGGTCACTTCAGCAGCCTTGGTTTGACAACGCCTTTAAGGTAATTACAGTTGAAATAAGTGACGGTATTACATACATCGGAGATTACGCATTCAACAACTGTATGTATATGTCATCTATATCTATTCCGGACAGTGTATCAGGTATTGGAGACTATGCGTTCAATAACTGTACACATATAACATCTGTATCTATCCCTGACGGTGTGAAAAGTATAGGCGAATATGCTTTTTTTGACTGTCAGAGCTTAACTTCTATTACAATTCCAGACAGCGTTACCGTTCTCGAAACATCTGTTTTTTACGATTGCTATAAGCTTACTTCGGTAACACTTCCTGAAAATATCGAATCGATTAAATATGGCGCATTCCAGAATTGTAAAAATCTGAATTCCATTACCATAACAAATCCGGATTGTCAGATTTATGATTACAAGACTACTATTTGCAACAGTTACGACTATGAAACGGAAGAAGCAGTTTTTAACGGCACTATTTATGGCTGTGAGGGTTCAACTGCTCAGGTATATGCTGAAAAATATAACAGAAAGTTTGCGGTCATTGGCGATGAAAAGCCTGCCGCAGCTGATTTGGGCGATGTAAGTGCTGACGGTTCTGTTGATGCCTCTGACGCTTCTCTTGTTCTTGCATATTATGCAGAAGTTCAGACAGGCGGAGCAGGTGCGTTTACCGAAACGCAGCATAAAGCTGCTGATGTCAACAACGACAGCGTTGTTGATGCTTCTGACGCTTCAAAGATACTTGCATACTATGCAATGGTTTCTACAGGTAAAGAGCCCAGCTGGAATTAATATCAGAGATTTCAATAATGAATGTAATCAGCCGCTGTAAATAGAAGCGGCTGATTTTTACGAAATTTATCTTTTTGTGCAGTCGATGGTTTGCCATGTTCTTTCACCGATTATAGGAAAACTGCTCTGAGAGGGTCTTTTGTTTATTAAAATATAATATAATTTTATCTGGATATATTGACAAATTGTTAAAAATAAGATATAATATTATTGTTAGTTGTATAATTTTTTTGTTGGTTGTATAATTTTTTTGAAGAATATCACACATTGGTTTTCTAAAAATCAGAAAATGATTGGAAT
>JAZQBN010000135.1:0-35501 GCA_045545795.1 Oscillospiraceae bacterium | reverse complement strand
AACAGAAAAAAGTTAGATGCTATAGATGAAAGTAGAAACGAATATTTAAAACTGTTGGGTTTCAATGAAGATGAATTTGAATCATATTATAATCAAATTTTTGTTTTGGATAGTACTGACGTTTTGAATTTCAAGTTAATTGAGGATAGTAATGATGAATGTAACGCTGATGAATTGGATATGGTGGCAGCTTTAACTTAAAAATAATAGATTTTAGATGAATAACATTTAGGACAACTCCAGGACAACTTTTCCTCAAAAGATACAATAACACACATCATTTTACGAAAAGTACAATAACACATACCCTCTGTAAATGACGTAAAATAGCCGTTTGTACAATATTCTAAAATATGCTCGAAACCTGTACAAGCTTTCAAGTCCCGTCACTCCGACCAATGAAATAAACCTCTCAAATGGCTTGAATACGCCGTTCGGGAGGTTTATTCTTATATTAAATTTGATTTTGGACAACTTATGAGTCAAAAAACCACTGAAAGAACTCAATCTTTCAGTGGTTTTTTTATTGTAACATTGAATAAATATCACTTTTCTTAAATCCCGTAATTTTCGCCGCTTCCTTGCAGGCATCAACAGCACGCATACCTCTGTCAATCAGCTTTTGTGCTTCTGCAACAGCGTCCTCAATCGTAAGTTCAGCAAGTTCATCTTCCTTGTTGTACCCTTCAATAATCAGTACATATTCTCCCTTAGGATTTTTATCCTTATAATACTCAATAGCACCTGAAATAGTTGTTCGTATAACTTCTTCATAAATTTTTGTCAGCTCTCTGCAAAGCGAAATTTTCCTGTCACCGAAATATTCAAGCATATCAGTAAGTGTAGCAACAAGCTTGTGAGGTGCTTCATAGAAAATCAGCGTGTGGGTATCCTTTGCAGCTTCTTCAAGATGAGAATAACGCTGTTTTTTAGTAACCGACAAAAAACCCTCAAAAGCAAATCGTGAAGTGGATAAACCGCTTATGGCAACCGCCGAAGCCATAGCCGTCGGACCCGGTACAACTTCAATCGGAATATCCTTTTCAGCACATAGCCTTACCAAATCCTCGCCGGGGTCTGAAATGCAGGGCATACCTGCATCTGAAACAACGGCACAGCTTTCACCTGCAAGAATACGTTCAATAATATTTTCAGATACTTGTCGTACAGAATGTTCGTGATAGCTGACAAGCGGCTTCTTTATTTCAAAATGATTGAGCAGCTTAACCGTAACACGGGTATCCTCCGCACAGACAAAATCAACCTTTCCAAGCGTTTCAACCGCCCTGTATGTAATGTCACCGAGATTTCCTATAGGCGTACCGACAACATAAAGCTTTCCTGACATTTAATCATTCCTTTTTAATGTTTTTCACCTTTATATATGTTAAGTAATTCTTCCGAAAATCCGTCAGCACCATTTATATACAGCTGCGGAAGTACCTTCATAAACGACTTTCCGCCCTTTCGACCCTCAATAAGGAACAGCCACGGTGCATCATTCGGTGTTTTACTTACAAAACGAAGTGTTTTGGGTTCAATATCGTTTGCTTTCATAGCTGAAATAACATCTGCAAGTCTTTCGGGACGATTGCATAAGCATAGCTTGCCTCCGAATTTAAGCAGCCGTGAAGCAGCACAGCAAACATCGGTTATATTGCAGAGAATTTCGTGCCGTGCAATTTTGTGTGCATCAATACAGCTCTCAATTCCTGCATTTGCAGCTTTATAAGGCGGATTGCAGGTAACAACATCCAGTTGTCCAAGCGGTGCGTCTCCCCAAAGTACCTTTAAGTCAGCATTTATCGGTATAATGGTATCAAGCTTATTCTTTTCCACAGTAATATTAAATTGCTCAATAGCCTGCTCCTGAATATCCACACCATAAATAATGCTTGGCTTGAAGCTTATATGCATAAGCAGGGGAATAATCCCGCAG
Source organism: Oscillospiraceae bacterium (assembly GCA_045545795.1). GTDB lineage: Bacteria > Bacillota > Clostridia > Oscillospirales > Ruminococcaceae > RGIG8773. Next base: position 33,562 of record JAZQBN010000135.1, on the reverse strand, counting down.
CCTGTTCCCAAGTCACAGACCTTGTCCTTGTGACGCGGAGCGGCAAAATCGGCAAGCAGAAAAGCATCCGTGCCGAATTTATGCTCATCGGATATACAGATTTCTATTTCATTTCGTAAAATTTCAAAGCTGAATTCAGACATAATTAAAACTCACAATCTATAAATTTCACAACGTATTATACCATATATGGATTATCTTTTCAAGTGCTTAACCATTTATAGTGTAAACGGTTTGGATAAAATTTATTAAAAAATATTATAATATCGGTTGCAATTGAAACATAAAAGTTGTATAATATTAATGAACTGTATTAATGAAAGGGTGATTGAAACAAATGCAGGTTACTTATCGTGAAAAGAAAAAAGTAAAATTCAGAATATCATTTATTTTTTTGTTTATAATTGCAAGCTTTGCAGCTTGTTTTACTTTTTATATGAAAGAAGATTTTGTCATCACTGAGGATATGTTTGAAGAAAAAACAGATTCTGTTATTCATATAGAACCCTCAGGACAGGGTTCCGTCTTGATAAATCCCGTGCAGTTAAGTGAAAAAAAGACGGAGGATTATTATGATAATGCTGTTTTTATCGGAAGTAAAGCTCTTTCCGGATTATCTGATTACGGTTTTGTAAATTCTGAAAATATGCTTCTTTCCGACTCAATAAAGCTGCAGAATTTTAATACGGTTATTCTTTCGGAAAATAATGTTGAAAATACTATTTCTGACTCGGTTATTAACAGAAATGCACAAAGTATATACATTATGATTGGTTTATATGAGCTTGGCAATATTGACGAGACGAATATTTTTAATCAGCTTGAAGCATTTATCGATACTGTACATAGCAGTAATCCTGATATTAAAATTTATCTTATGTCTGTTTTGCCTGTTCCTGCCGAGATTGAAGCAACTGTTGCAAGCAATGCTAATATAGACGCATACAATTCCTTGCTGCTTAAATTTGCGGATAAGGTTCAGGTAAATTACCTTGATGTTAATACAGAATTCAAAGGCAATGACGGAAAGCTTCCGTCCTCATCAGCGGAAATTAACGGAATACGTCTTAAAGAAGAAACATACAGAATTCTGTCGGATTATATATTAAGCCACGTTGCTGAATAAAATATGAAAGGAGAGGCTCGCTCCGAGCCGATATAACGTATGCTGTTTGAGTGTGCCGCAATTTTCAGCCTTATTTTTGTTGTTGTAATTATTTATATCCGTTCCCATAAAAAAGATTATGCACTTGCAACAATTCCGCTGCTTGTTCTTCCGTTGGTCAATGTTATTTCTTATCTGTCATCGGGTAAGCTTTCTTCATTGCTTCCTATGGACAAATTTACGGTATATGCCGTAATAAACATAATTGCAGTAATTGTATCAAGCTGCCTTGTCGGAATAATGTCAGGAAAATTCAAGAGAAAACCGACAAGAATAGCTTATATTGTTATGTCATTGATTTTCAATATTATTCTTGCAGCAATTCTGATTTATAATATGTTTCAGATGATATATAATAACTTCTGACCCTATTAATAGAAAATTAATAGGGTTTTTTTTATAATAACTCTTTACATATCCGCAAATTTGGTGTAAAATAAATAAGATAGAATTTTAAGAGTATTAATGAAAGGAATGGTTATCAATGAGTGAACAACCAAAGTATAAAAGAGTTCTGCTTAAACTCAGCGGCGAGGCACTTGCCGGTGATAAGAAAATCGGACTTGACTATTCTGTAATTTCTAAAATTTGTGAAAGTATAAAAAAATGTGCTGATATCGGCGTTCAGATAGGTATCGTTGTCGGCGGTGGTAATTTCTGGAGAGGACGTTCAAGCGGTGCTATGGACAGAACACGCGCAGACCATATCGGTATGCTTGCCACAACAATGAATGCACTTGCTGTTGCCGATGTTCTTGAGTCTTTAGGCGTGGACGTAAGAGTTCAGACTGCTATTTCAATGCATCAGGTTGCTGAGCCTTATATCAGAAACAAGGCTGTAAGACATATGGAAAAGGGAAGAGTGGTTATTTTTGGATGCGGTACGGGTAACCCGTTCTTTTCTACCGATACAGCTTCTACATTAAGAGCTGCTGAAATTGAAGCTGATATTGTCCTTAAAGCAACAATGGTTGATGGCGTATACGATAAGGACCCTAATAAATATGATGATGCTGTTAAGTATGACGAACTCAGCTTCAATGATATTCTTGTAAAAAATCTTGCTGTAATGGACAGCACTGCTGCATCAATGTGCAAGGATAACAATATCCCTATCCTTGTATTTGATTTGAAGCGACCTGATAATATCCTTGACGCTTGTCTCGGTAAAAAGGTTGGTACAATAGTTATCGACCGATAATTAACATTAATTATACGGTTCACTTGTCGGCAAAGTGGAACCGGTAAAAAAATTACTGCCGGAAAGAGGAGAATTTTTATGAACGAACAGATTAAAAATGCACAGGGTAAAATGGAAAAATGTATCAACAGCCTTGAACACGAATTTTCAACAATAAGAGCTGGCAGAGCAAATCCTGCTGTACTTGACAAGGTTCTTGTGGATTATTACGGAACTCCTACACCGGTTCAGCAGATGGCTGCAATTTCTGTTGTTGAAGCAAGAAACCTTCTCATTCAGCCATGGGATGCTACACAGCTTAAGGCTATTGAAAAGGCGATTATTGCTTCCGATATCGGTATTACACCAACAAACGATGGTAAGGCTCTCAGACTTGCATTCCCTCAGCCAACTGAAGACCGTCGTAAGGAGCTTGTTAAGCAGGTTAAGAAGTACGGCGAAGAAGCTAAGGTAACTCTCAGAAATATCAGACGTGATACACTTGAAAAGTTCAAGACAATGAAGAAGAACAACGAAATCACTGAAGATGATATGAAGGGCTACGAAAAGGATATCCAGAAGCTTACAGATAAATTCTGTGATGATGTTGATAAGGTTGTTGCAGATAAGGAAAAGGAAATTATGTCAATATAAATACGGGGTATTATTTTGAGTAATTTTGATAAGGAAAAGCTTCCTGTTCATATAGGCTTCATTATGGACAGCAACGGCAGATGGGCTCAGAAACGCGGTTTGCCACGAACGGCAGGACATCGTGAAGGAGCTGAAACATTCAGAAAAATAGTACGCTGCTGTAAAAAAATCGGTATCAGATATATTACTTTCTATGCGTTTTCTACTGAAAACTGGAAAAGACCAAAGGAAGAAGTCAATGAGCTAATGAAGCTTTTCAATAGCTATCTTGATGAAATAAGAAAATATACCGAAGAACGCACAAGACTTATTTTTCTGGGGGATAAGTCTGCTTTTACGCCTGAAATGATTGATAAAATGACTGAAATTGAAGAATATTCCCGTGACTTTGATGATATGACTCTTATGCTGGCAATGAATTACGGCGGAAGAGATGATATTGTCTATGCTGCAAAACAGCTTGCAGAAATGTCTGCTGATAAGGCAATCAAAGTATCGGATATTGATGAAAAAATGTTTTCTGCATTGCTTTATACAAAGGGTCTGCCTGATGTTGATTTATTAATCAGACCAAGCGGTGAAAAGCGTATTTCAAATTTCCTGATATGGCAGTCTGCCTATGCCGAATATTATTTTACAGATACATTATGGCCTGATTTTACAGAAAAAGAGCTGAATAAAGCTTTATCTGACTATGCTTTACGAAGCAGACGTTTCGGCGGAGTGTAAATTTGGACTTTCAAGAATATTATCTGCATATATGGCATAACATCAGAAAAGAGGATGGTTAGAGCAAATGGTTACCCGTATTATTTCTGCGGTTGTCGGAATAGCAGTTGCCATAGGAATACTTTTCCTGTCGGCAACTCCCGTATTCAATCTTGCGGTTTCTGCAATTACTTGTATTTTAATTTATGAAATTCTGTCTGCGTGTGAATGTATAAAATATAAGTTTCACACTGCGGTATGCTTCGGATTTGCGGCAGTAATGCCGTTTTTGGTGGAATATGTAGACAGAGAGTTCCTTTATATGGTTGCAACATTTTGTATTCTGCTTTTTTTTGTGGGATATATTGCAAAACATAAAGAAATCAGTTTTGAAAAGCTATGCTGTATGCTTGCATCAGCGTTGATTATAACTTTGTCAATGTGCTGCCTTGTCGTGCTTAAAAATCTTGATGTACTCCATGGTGTATGCTACATAGTCCTTTGTCTTGCTGGTGCATGGCTCGGGGACTCAGGAGCTTATTTTGTAGGAACTTTTCTTGGCAAGCATAAGCTTTGCCCTGAAATTTCACCCAAGAAAACCGTTGAGGGTGCAATAGGCGGAGTGCTTACAGTGGGACTTGTTTTTGCTGTTTATGCATTTTTCTATCAGATGGTTCAGTCTGAAAGAGGTTATAGCTTTGAAGTAAACTATCTTTATCTTGTTATTATGGGAATAATCTGCGGTGTTCTCGGCATTATAGGTGACCTTTCAGCGTCACTTATCAAGCGTCAGTTCAAAATCAAGGATTTCGGCAATATAATGCCCGGACACGGCGGTTTGATGGACAGATTTGACAGCGTTTTATTTGTAGCACCATTTATGATGTTTACATTGACACATCTGGTATTATTTAAATAAAATTTCGGGCGTACAATGAAAACAGCTGTTTGTTACGACTGTTTTTGATGTGCGCCTGCTGTGTGTTTTATGGGAGAAAAATATGAAAACTATTTCATTAATCGGTTCTACAGGTTCAATAGGAAAACAGACATTAGATGTCTGCCGGAAGCATAATATTAAGGTAAAAGCTCTTGCAGCAAATAAAAATGCAGCTTTGCTTGAACAGCAGGTAAGAGAGTTTTTACCTGAATATGTATGTATCTATGACGAGACATTATACAGGCAGCTTTCCGATAACCTTTCGGATATCGATGTAAAAGTGCTGACAGGAATGGAGGGCTTGTGTGTAATTGCATCAATAAAAGCTGTTGATTTGTTTGTTAATTCTGTAGTCGGAATGGTTGGTTTGCTTCCAACCTTAACCGCAATAGAAAACAAAATTGATATTGCCCTTGCTAATAAGGAAACTCTTGTTGCAGGCGGTAATATTGTAATGCGTGAAGCTGAAAAAAAAGGTGTAAAAATTTACCCCATTGACAGCGAGCATTCAGCAATATTCCAATGTTTACAGGGGAATAATCCAAAGCAGGTAAATAAAATCATTCTTACAGCCTCAGGAGGACCTTTCTGGGGAAAGAAAAAAAGTGAACTTGAAAATGTAACAGTTGAACAAGCACTTAATCACCCGAATTGGAGTATGGGTAACAAAATAACTATAGATTCGGCTACACTGATGAATAAAGGCTTGGAATTTATCGAAGCCAAATGGCTTTTTGGTGTTAAACCTGAAAATATTGAAATTGTAGTAAACCGTGAAAGCGTCCTTCATTCAGCCGTGGAATTTGCTGATTATTCAGTAATTGCTCAAATGGGAGTTCCCAATATGAAAATTCCTATTCAGTATGCACTGCTGTATCCTGAGCGGTTTTGCTGCGATGTGAAGCCGTTATCCTTTACAGATTATGGAACGCTTACCTTCGGAAAGCCTGATTACGAAACGTTTGATTGTTTGTCAGGCTGTATCGAAGCTATCAAGCTTGGCGGTGCATATCCGTGTATTGTAAATGCTGTAAATGAAGAAGCAGTAGGATTGTTCCTTAATAAAAAAATAGCATTTTTGAAAATCGGAGAGCTTGTAATATCGGCACTTTCGGATTTTGAAGCAATGCCTGCAGAAACTTATGAGGATGTAAAAAAAGCAGAAGCTCTGGCGCGTGAATATGTGTATAATAAAATTAATTAAGTGAGGTTTTATGGATACTTTTGTTTCAATTTTAATTGCAGCTGCCTTTTTTTGTCTTATAATTATTATTCATGAACTTGGGCACTTTGTTGTTGCAAAGCTTTGCGGAATAAGAGTGGACGAGTTTGCAATAGGAATGGGTCCTCAGATTTTCAAAAAACAGGGTAAGGAAACCTTGTATAGTATAAGGCTGCTGCCAATCGGCGGATTTTGCTCAATGGGAGAGGATATTGATGAGGAAAGACCTGACTCTTTCCGTAAAAAGCCTGTCGGTGCAAGAATGGCAGTAATTGTTGCGGGTGCAATAATGAACCTTATCCTCGGATTTATTCTGTCAGTAATCCTGACTTTAGTCAATGGCAGTGATGTTTCAACAAAAATTGTTTATTTTTCAGATGACGCAGTAAGCGTAGATTATGGCTTACAGCTTGAAGACCGTATTCTGGAAATAAACGGAGTTACAATTTTCTCTGTAAAGGATATTACTTACCAGCTCAGCAATGATGAGGATTGCGTGGTCGATTTTCTTGTCGAACGTAGCGAACAAAAGGTTGAAGTAAATGATGTACACTTTGCATATGAAACAAATCACGAAACTGGAAAAAATACGCTTATATACGATTTCAAGGTTCTGAAAGAAGATATAACAACAAAAAATCTTTTCCCGTATGCTTTTAAAAATACAATCTATTACGGAAGAATAATTCTTATGTCGCTTGGCGATATGATAACAGGAAAATACGGCATAAATGACCTGCAAGGACCTGTCGGAATTGTAACAACTATCGGAGATGTTGCCGAGCAGACAGGTTTTGATATTTCATTTATCCTTGATATTGCTACACTTATAACAATAAATGTCGGAATATTCAATCTTCTGCCGCTTCCGGCTCTTGATGGCGGACGATTTGTATTCTTGCTGATTGAAGCAATTACAAAGAAACAGCTTAAAGCAGAAACTGAGGGAATGATTCATTTCGTAGGTCTGGCACTGCTTATGCTGCTTATGATTATTGTTACATTCAATGATGTTAAAAATATTTTTGTAAAGTAAATGAGGGAAAATAAATGCGTTCTGTACACGCCGTAAAGGTTGGAAACTGTACACTTGATGGTAAAAAAATATATATTCAGTCTATGCTGAATGTTCCGGCAGACAATATTGAGGATAGCGTAAAACAGGCTGTTGAACTTGAAAAAGCAGGCTGTGAAATCGTAAGGGCTTCAATTCCTGATATGGCGGCAGTAAATCTTATACCTGCAATAAAGAAAGCTGTAAAAATACCTCTTGTTGCGGACATCCATTTCGACTATAAGCTTGCATTGGAAAGCATTGCCGCAGGAATAGACAAAATTCGTATTAATCCGGGAAATATCGGAGATTTTGATAAGGTTAAACTTGTGGCAAAAGCTTGTTCCGAAAAAAATATCCCTATCAGAATAGGTGTAAATTCTGGCTCGCTTGAAAAAGATATTCTTGCAAAGTATGGTTCACCAACACCTGATGCACTTGTCGAAAGTGCTTTAAGGCACGCTGAACTGCTTGAACGCTGTGATTTCAATGATATTGTAATTTCAATCAAATCCTCTGATGTAAAAACAATGATTGACGGCTACAGACTTCTTGCTGAAAAAACAAATTATCCTCTGCACCTTGGCGTAACCGAAGCAGGTACAAAACGAATGGGTATTGTCAAATCGTCAATAGGTATCGGGTCACTTCTTGCAGACGGCATAGGGGAAACTATAAGAGTATCTCTTACAGCTGACCCTGTAGAGGAAATTTACGCCGCTAAAGATATACTTTCTGCACTCGGAAAGGGAAAGGGTGTAAAATTCGTTTCCTGTCCGACCTGCGGAAGAACAAAAATTAACCTTATCGGTCTTGCCGAAAAGGTTGAAAAATCACTTGAAAACGTGGATAAGGATATTACCGTTGCAATAATGGGCTGCGTTGTAAACGGTCCTGGTGAAGCACGCGAAGCGGACATCGGAATAGCCGGCGGAGATAAATGTGCAGTAATTTTCAAAAAAGGAGAAGTTCTCAGAAAAGTACCTGAAGAAAAAATACTTGAAGAGCTTCTTATGGAAATAGATAAAATTTAGGATTGGTGAAAGCTGAATGCTTATAAAAGAATTCTTTTCAGAATATATATCCGATATTTCTAATTCACTCGGAAAAGGCGAAATACTTAAGCTGGTTCTTAACGAAAAAACACGGGAGCTTGCAGTGTTTGCTTCATATGAACAAGTGCAGAAATACAGTTATGTGCTTGATTTTGAAAAAGCAATGAAAAACAATCTTGAAATAAATAACTTTATTTTGAATTGCAGATATACACCTGCTTTGTTCAATGAACGCTGTATGCCCGATATTGTTGCAGTTCTTAAACGTAGATTTTATATTGTAAACGGACATCTGAACAATGCCGATTTTACATATGATAACGGAACTGTTTATATCAATATAAATGGCATAGGCTACAATACATTGAAAAATGCCAACACTGAGCACGAGATTGAAAAAATTATAAAGGAATTTTTCTCAATTGATGTAAAGGTCATTCTTAATGAAGGTATTGTAAATACCTTATCCGAAAAGGATAGCAGCTATGCTGAGCGAATGACAAAGCTTGCAGCGTCAATGCCTGTGCCTGAGGAAGCACCCACTGAGGTTAAAGAGAATAATATGCCTCAATATGCAGAAAATCCCGAGGAAAAAGAAGTTGTTACAATAGATTTTAAGGATTTGCCTATTCTGGTAGATAATGCAAAATTAATTAAGGGACGTTCTATTGATACTCCTGTAATCAATATCTCTGAAATCAAAAGTAAAATGAGTAACATCACCATCTGGGGAGATGTTTTTGATTATTCCGAAAAGGAAATACGAACTAAAAACGGTGAAAAACGTGTTGTTTCTGTAAGCATAACCGACTATACAAATTCAATTTCCATTAAAAGCTTTGAAAATAAAGAGGACGAAAATATTTTTGCCGCTTTCAAGAAAGGCGGTACACTGCTTATCCGCGGCAGAGCAGAGTTTGATACATTTGAAAATGAGTTCGTAATCAAAGCAAACGATGTTATGCAGGTACAGAAAACAGAAAAGAAGGATAATGCCGAGGAAAAACGTGTTGAACTTCATCTGCATACAAATATGTCCGCTATGGACGCAGTAACTCCTGCTTCAAAACTGATTGAACGTGCCTATTCCTGGGGACATACCGCAATGGCAATTACTGACCACGGTGTTGCACAGGCATTCCCCGAAGCAGCAGGTGCCGTTTCAAAAATCCGAAAAAACGGCGGTAATTTTAAAGTAATTTACGGCTGTGAAGCTTACTCGGTAAATGATACGGCAAAGGCAGTCAACGTTTATAAAGATAAAGCACTTACCGATGAAGTAATTGTTTTTGATATCGAAACAACAGGTCTTAATGCCACAAATGAAAGAATTATCGAAATCGGTGCTGTAAGAGTGCGAAATCTGGAAATTCTCGATACATTCCAGACCTTTGTAAACCCTGAAAAACCTATTCCTGCAAAAATAACAAAACTGACAGGAATAGATGACGATATGGTAAAGGATGCAATTTCACAGGAAGAAGCCTTGAGAAAGTTTGCTGAATTCTGCGGAGATGCCCCTGTACTTATTGCACACAACGCAAAATTTGACTGTTCATTTATCCGTATCGGCTGCACGCGTCATAATGTGGAGTTTGCTTTTTCAATGGTAGATACGGTTGTAATCAGCAGAAGTATGCTTCCTCATCTGAAAAAGCATAAACTCAACGTTGTTGCAAAGGATTTGGGACTGGGTGAATTCAATCATCACCGTGCAGATGAAGACGCAAAGATGCTTGCAAGAATATATATTATTCTTGTCAACAGACTTATGACGGAGCATCATATCAGCAGACTATGTGAAGTAAATGCCTGCGTTGAAAATGTTGACCCGAGATTGCTCAGACCATATCACCAGATAATTCTTGTAAAGAATTCTATCGGATTAAAAAATCTCTATAAGCTTATATCCTACAGCAATATAAAATATTACCGACGCTTCCCGAGAGTACCTATTTCTGAGCTTGCAAAGCACAGAGACGGGCTTATTGTGGGAAGTGCTTGTGAAGCGGGCGAGGTTTTTGCAGCTGTCAAGGACGGTCAGCCGTGGGAAATGGTTAAGGCTATCGCAAGATTTTACGATTACCTTGAAATTCAGCCTGTAGCAAATAATGCGTTTATGATAAGGGATGAGGACTGTACCGACATAAATTCCATAGAGGATTTGCAGGAGCTTAACAGGAAAATTGTTCAGCTTGGTGAAGAGCTGAATATCCCTGTTGTTGCCACCTGTGACGTGCATTTTATGGACAAGTCCGACGGAATTTTCCGAAAAATTCTTACAAGCCAGAAATTCAAGGACTACGACCAGCAAGCACCGCTGTATTTCCGTACAACTGACGAAATGCTTGAAGAATTTGCATATCTGGGCAAAGAAAAAGCTTACGAGGTTGTTGTAACAAATACAAATAAAATTGCAAATATGGTTAATCCTGATATCGTTCCTATTCCGCCCGGAACCTTTACACCTGAAATTCCGGGTGCTGATGAGGATTTGGAGCGTATTTCGTGGGAACGCTGCAAATCAATATACGGTGACCCTGTACCTGAGCTTGTTGCAAAACGTCTTGACCGAGAGCTTACTTCCATTATCAAGCACGGTTTTGCCGTACTGTATATGATTGCACAAAAGCTTGTTGCCAATTCAAATGAACACGGCTATAAGGTAGGTTCACGAGGTTCGGTTGGTTCTTCTTTTGTAGCTTCTATGGCAGGAATATCCGAGGTAAATCCGCTTCCGCCGCATTATGTGTGTCCTAATTGTCATCATAGTATTTTTATTACTGACGGTTCAGTGGGCTCAGGCTACGACCTGCCTGATAAAAATTGTGAAAAGTGCGGTACGCCTTATAACCGTGACGGTCACGATATTCCGTTTGAAACCTTCCTTGGATTTGACGGCGATAAAGCCCCTGATATCGACCTTAATTTCTCAGGTGAATATCAGACTTTTGCCCATAAATATACCGAAGAACTGTTCGGCAAGGATAACGTGTTCAAAGCAGGAACAATCGGTACAGTTGCTGATAAAACCGCTTACGGTTATGTGAAGCACTATCTTGATGAACGTGGGGAAACCCTATCAAAATCAGAAATCAACCGCCTTACCATAGGCTGTACAGGAGTAAAGCGTACAACAGGTCAGCACCCGGGCGGTATGGTTGTTGTACCTGCTAAATTCGAGGTTTACGACTTCACTCCAGTTCAGCACCCTGCTGAAGACCCGAATTCAATTTTTACAACTACTCACTTCGACTTCCATTCACTTCACGATACAATTCTGAAGCTTGATGAACTCGGACACGATGTACCGACGCTGTACAAGCACCTTGAGGATATGACAGGAATAAAAACAGAGGATATTTTCCCTGGTGATGAAAAGGTTATAAGCCTTTGTACATCACCCGAAGCACTTGGAGTAACCGCCGAAGACATTGATTGTGAAACAGGTACTCTTGCAATTCCTGAAATGGGTACAGGCTTTACACGTCAGATGCTTGTCGAGTCAAAACCAACCAAGTTTTCCGACCTTCTTCAGATTTCAGGTCTGTCTCACGGTACAGACGTATGGCTCGGAAATGCTCAGGAGCTTATCAAAAATGGTACCTGCACAATTTCGGAGGTTATCGGATGCCGTGACGGTATTATGACTTATCTTATCTACCACGGTATGGACCCTAAGCTTTCTTTTAAAATTATGGAAATTACCCGTAAGGGTAACGCTCCGAAGCTGCTTACCGAAGAAATGAAGCAGGATATGCTTGATCATAACGTTCCACAGTGGTATATCGACAGCTGTCTGAAAATCAAGTATATGTTCCCGAAAGCTCACGCAGCCGCATATGTTATGGCAGCAATGAAGCTTGCGTGGTTCAAAGTATACGAGCCGCTTGCCTTTTATGCAACAATTTTCACCGTAAGAGGTGAGGATTTTGACGCTGAAACAGCTGTTCAGGGCAGAGCAGCGGTAAAGTTCAAAATTGATGAATTAAAGCAAAAAGGTAACGAACGTACCGCAAAAGAAACTTCAACACTTGATATGCTGATGATTGTAAATGAAATGATGGCAAGAGGCTTTGAATTCCTGCCGATTGATATTTTTAAATCTGATGCAGAAAAATATAAGATTGAAGACGGAAAACTAAGACTTCCGTTCTGTTCGGCAAAGGGTGTCGGAGTCAATGCCGCAAAGGCAATTTACGATGCGGTGCAGGAGGGGGAACTGCTTTCTATAGATGAACTTCAGGAAAGAAGCGGTGCAACAAAATCCGTTATCGAAACCTTAGAAAGCATAGGCGCTCTGGATGCATTACCAAAATCAAATCAGATATCACTTTTTTAGTAAAAAGGGTTGACAAATATATCTGGCTATGGTATTATGATATCAAGATATCGTGATAATACTTTACTACACTAAAATGATTGAGGGATAAAAATGAAAAGATATGATTTAATTACTCCCGAAGGAACAAAAGACCTCCTTTTGGAAGATTGTGCAATACGCCGCAGTATTGAGGAAAAACTTTCTTCAATATTTGTTTCAAAGGGTTATTGTGAAATTGTAACTCCCGGACTTGAATTCTTTGATGTATTCAATCTTAATTCAAGATATTTTCCGCAGGAAAGTATGTACAAGCTTTCCGATAATAAGGGCAGACTTCTTGTTGTCCGTCCTGACTCAACAATGCCGATTGCAAGAGTTGCTGCAACACGTCTTCGTGATGCTGAACTTCCATTAAGACTTTACTATCGTCAAAGTGTGTACCGCAATAAGCCTGAAATGCGGGGAAGAAGCGATGAAATCCACCAGATGGGTATTGAGCTTATCGGCTCTGATTCAAAGCGTGCAGACTTAGAAGTACTTACAAGTGCAATTGAAGTTCTTTCTTCTTTTGAAAGTGAAAACTTCCGCTTTGAGCTTGGCGATATCGGATTTTTCCGCGAGCTTGTCAATAAGCTTGATACCGATGTTGCTACAAAGGAAGAAATCAGAAGTCTTATTGAGGTTAAGAACTATCCTGCACTTAATGACCTTCTTGACAGTATCGGAAATAACGAAATTACAAATGCACTTAAACAGCTTCCACGTCTTTTCGGCGGAGAGGAAGTATTTGATAAGGCAGCTAAGCTTTATAATGATGACAAACTTAATGCCGTAATTGATAACCTCCGTGCAATTTATAACAGCCTTAAGGAGCTTGGTTACAGTAATAAAATTACGGTTGACCTCGGTATAGTAAATAAAATGGATTACTATACAGGCGTAATAATGAAGGGTTATCTCCAGGGATATGGTGACGCTGTTCTTTCGGGAGGCCGCTACAATAAGCTCCTTGCAGAATTCGGTTACGATGTTCCCGCAACAGGCTTTGCAGTAAATATTGATGCGGTTGCAAAGGTTATGAAGCAGATTAATACATATTCTGTACCGGTTGCAGATGTAATTGTGTATGGTGAAGATAATTGCATTATGAAAGCAATTACTTATGCTAATCAGCTCAGAAATGACGGTTTGACAGTTGAGAATTCAGTCTTTGCAACATACGAAGAAACTAAGGCATACGCAAAAAATAAAAAGATAAATAAAATTGTCCGTGTCGGAAATGACATTTCGGAAGAAACAATATAACGGAGGCTTAAAAAATGGAAAATACAAAAAGACCTCTCAGAATTGCTCTCACAAAGGGCAGACTTGAAAAGGACACAGTAGCTCTGCTTGAAAAAATCGGTTACGATTGTACAGCAGTAAGAGAAAAGGGAAGAAAGCTCATTCTTCCTGTAGGTGACTCAATTGAAGTTGTCCTTGCAAAAGCAGCTGATGTTATTACATACGTTGAACACGGCGTTTGCGATATGGGTGTTGTCGGTAAGGATACCATTATGGAAATGAACGGCAAGTTCTTTGAGCTTGTTGACCTTGGTTTCGGCAGATGTAAGTTTGCTCTCGCAGGCAAGAAAGGCGATAATTTCTATCAGGGATACAATATCAAGACAATTGCCACAAAATATCCTAATGTTTCAAGAAGCTTTTTCGAGAAAAAGGGTATGGACGTCGATATTGTAAAAATTGAGGGAAGTGTTGAGCTTGCTCCGCTTCTTAACCTTTCCGATGCGATTGTCGATATCGTAGAAACAGGTACAACACTTAAAGAAAACGGACTTGAAGTTTTTGAGGATATCGCACCAATTTCCGCAAGACTTATTGTTAACAGGGTAAGTCTCAAGCTTAGACAACAGGAAATTGAGGAGCTTATTAAGCTTATTGAAGAAAATTTGTAATTCGGAGGCTCGATTATAATGATAAGAAAAATTATAGCTAACGGAAAAGATGAAGTAGCTTTTCTTAAGGAAGTTGAAAAGCGTAACGGTGAAACCGATAAGAAAGTAACCGAAATCGTTTCTGAAATTATTGATAATGTTAAGGAAAACGGCGATAAGGCTGTTCAGGACTACACCCTCAAATTTGACGGCAAGCTTCCTGAATATTATGAAGTACCTCTTGATGTTATCCACGATGCACTCAATGATGCTGACGAGGAATTTGTAAATGCACTCCTCAATGCTATGGAAAACATCGCAGCTTTCCACCACCGTCAGAAAGAACAGGGCTTCATCGACCCACACGACAATGGAGTTATTCTCGGTCAGCGTGTAAGAGGTCTCGAAAGAGTTGGTCTGTATGTTCCCGGCGGTACAGCTGCATACCCATCTTCTGTACTTATGAATGCTGTCCCTGCAAAGATTGCAGGCGTAAAGGAAATTATTATGGTAACACCTCCACTCAAGGACGGTACACCTAATAAGGATATCCTCGTTGCAGCTTCAATCTGCGGCGTAGACAGAGTATTCCTTGCAGGCGGTGCACAGGCTGTTGCAGCACTTGCTTACGGTACAGAAACAATCCCGAAGGTTGATAAAATTGTAGGTCCCGGCAATATCTTTGTAGCAACTGCAAAGAAGCTTCTTTACGGTAAGGTTGACATCGATATGATTGCAGGTCCAAGTGAAATTCTTGTTGTTGCAGACGAAACAGCTGACCCTAAATATCTTGCAGCTGACCTTATGTCACAGGCTGAGCACGACAAGCTTGCTTCTTCAATTCTTATTACAACAAGCAATGATATCGCTGATAAGACTATTGCTGAACTTGAAAGACAGTGCAAGCTTCTTTCAAGACAGGAAATTATCGAGAAATCCCTTGCGGATTACGGCGCAATCATCGTAACCGAAACAATTGACCGTGCAATTGAGCTTGCAAACGGACTTGCACCTGAACACCTTGAAATGCAGGTTGACAATCCGCTCCAGTATATCGGACAGATTGACAACGCAGGTTCCGTATTCCTTGGCAAGTACGCTCCTGAACCGCTTGGTGACTACTATGCAGGACCAAACCACGTCCTTCCGACAAGCGGAACAGCAAGATTTTTCTCTCCGCTTTCTGTTAACAGCTTTACAAAGCGTTCCAGCTTTATCTATTACACAGAACAGGCTCTCCTTGATGCTAAGGACGATATCGTTTGTATCGCTGAACGTGAGGGACTTACAGCTCACGCAAACGCAATCAAGGTAAGATTTGAATAATTCCGACAGGAAGGACTTATAAAATGTACGAACTTAATTCAAAATTAAAGAAGCTTGAACCTTATGACCCGATTGAGGGCGATTATAAAATCCGTCTTGATGCAAACGAGTCATATTTCAATCTCAATGAACAGCTTGGTAATAAAATTTCCGAGGAAATAAAAAAAATACCCCTAAATCGTTATCCTGACCCAATGGCTAAAGGTGCTGTAAAAGCTTTTGCTGATTTATATGATGTACCCGAAAAATATGTTACAGCAGGTAACGGTTCTGATGAGCTTATCAGTATTATCTCCAGCTGTTTTCTTGAAACAGGTGACAAAATTCTGACTCTTTCACCCGATTTTTCAATGTATGCATTTTATAGCAGTATGTATGAATTAAAGGTTGAAACACTTCCTAAAGAACCGTCACTTCAGATTAACATCCCAAAGGTTATTGACTACTGCAACAATCAGAATATCAAGGCTGTTATTTTTTCCAACCCCTGTAATCCTACATCTCTCGGTGTTACCAAACAGGATATTATCAAGCTTATCAAAAGCGTATACTGTCTTGTAATTATCGATGAGGCATATATGGATTTCTGGGACCAGAGTATTCTTGATGAAGTTGAAAATTATGATAACCTGATTATCCTCAAAACCTGTTCCAAAGCAATTGGTCTTGCAGGTATCAGAATGGGATTTGCTGTAGCAGGTGAAACAATCACAACTGCACTCAGAAGTGTTAAATCACCATATAATACAGACTCAATTTCTCAGGCAATCTGCAAAACCGTACTCAGTGAAAAGGAACTTCTTAAAAAATGCTGTTCAGAGCTTGTGGAAAGCCGAATAGCTTTACACGCTGAAATATCTGCACTTGCTAAGAAGTACGTTAAACTTGAAAAGGTTTATGATTCCGTAACAAACTTTGTATTTATCAAAACAGCCTACGGTAAAGAAATCTATGAAAAGCTGCTTGAAAAGTCCATTGCAATCCGTTATATGGGCAGCTATATTCGTATTACCGCAGGTACTAAAGAAGAAAATGAAGCTGTTGTCAAGGCACTTGACGAAATCCTTGACAATATGACGAAAGGGGAATAATCGTGAGAACTGCTGAAATAACCAGAAAAACCAAAGAAACCGATATTGAAGTCAAGCTTAACCTTGACGGAAGCGGAAAAGTCGATATTTCAACAGGAATAGGATTTTTCGACCATATGCTTACCGCATTTGCCGTTCACGGTAAAATGGACCTTACATTAAAGGTACAGGGTGACCTCTATGTTGATGGTCACCACACTGTTGAAGATACAGGCATTGTCCTCGGTACAGCTTTCAAGCAGGCAGTTGGTGATATGAAAGGTATTGCACGATACGGTACAGCTTTCATTCCAATGGATGAGGCACTGGGTTTCTGCTGTCTTGACATAAGCAACAGACCATTTCTGGTGTTTGACGCAGAATTCAGCGATGACAGAATAGGCGAGTTTGATACCTGCCTTACAGAAGAATTTTTCCGTGCATTTGCTTTTAATGCAGGAATAACTCTCCACCTTAAATCCGAGTACGGTAAAAATGACCACCACATTGCCGAAGCTCTTTTCAAAGCTTGTGCACACGCAATTAAGGCGGCAAAAACCGTAACAGGAAACGAAATACTGTCAACAAAGGGAGTATTGTAATGATAGCCATTATTGATTACGGCGCGGGAAATATTTTCAGCGTAAAAAATGCATTTGATTATCTTGGGTACGAATGTAAGCTTACTAATTCCGAGGAAGAAATAAAAAAAGCTGACAGAATAATTCTCCCCGGAGTAGGTGCTTTTCCTGCCGCTATGAATATGCTTAACAACAGCGGACTTGTTCCGCTTATCCACGAACAGACCAAAATCAAGCCTTTCCTTGGTATCTGTCTCGGTATGCAGCTTATCTTCGAAAAAGGCTACGAATTTGAGGAATGTGACGGACTTGGACTTATCCCCGGAGCTGTTAAGAAAATTGAAAGAACAGATATGCCAATTCCTCATATGGGTTGGAATGAGCTGAAAATTCAGAATGAATGTCCGCTTTTCAAGGGACTTCCTGAAAATCCGTATGTGTATTTTGTACACTCCTATGCAGCTGAATGTAACGATGATAATGTTGCCGCTTACTGCGATTACGG
Organism: Oscillospiraceae bacterium; assembly: GCA_045545795.1. GTDB lineage: Bacteria > Bacillota > Clostridia > Oscillospirales > Ruminococcaceae > RGIG8773. Next base: position 15,844 of record JAZQBN010000135.1, on the reverse strand, counting down.
CGGAAAAGTTACCGCTATGGTGCAGGATAACAAATATGTGTTCGGTGCACAGTTCCACCCCGAAAAGAGCGGCGAAGTGGGCTTGCAGATACTCAGAAACTTTGCAGAACTTAATTAAGGATAAGGTGATATAAATGTTAGCAAAAAGAATAATCCCTTGCCTTGATGTAAGAGATGGCAAGGTTGTTAAGGGCGTCAACTTTACAGGAATAAAAGAGGTTGGTGACCCTGTAGAGTGTGCAATTGAATATAATAAACAGGGTGCCGATGAACTGGTATTCTATGATATTACAGCTTCTCACGAGGGCAGAGGAGTAATGCTTGACGTTGTAAAAAGAACAGCAGAAAATGTTTTTGTACCACTTTGCGTAGGCGGCGGAATTTCAACAATCGAAGATTTCCGTGATACTCTCCGTGCAGGTGCAGACAAGGTTTCTATCAATTCTCAGGCTGTAAAGAATCCGTCCCTCATTTCCGAAGCAGCTGAAATTTTCGGAAGTCAGTGCGTTGTTGTCGGTATCGACGCAAAACGTGACGGTAAGGGCGGTTATGCAGTTTATATCAACGGCGGACGTATTGATATGGGTCTGCAGCTTGGCGATTGGGTTAAGGAAATTGAACAGCGTGGTGCAGGTGAAATATGCCTCAACTCCATTGATGCAGACGGAACAAAGGCTGGTTTTGATATTGAAATGCTTAACTATGTCTGTGAACGTGTTTCAATACCTGTTATCGCAAGCGGTGGTTGTGGAAAGCTCTCTCACTTTACAGATGTTCTTCAGCAGACAAACTCATCTGCAGCACTTGCAGCTTCCTTGTTCCACTTCAAGGAGCTTACTGTAGGCGAGGTAAAACAGGAACTCAACAAGCATAACATTCCTGTAAGAATGTATTGATGAAAGGAATAATAGTATGGGTATGATTGAAGAAACCAATGAGCTTATGCTTGATTGGGAAAAAATAAACAGCATATCAGCCGAAAACCACGTTATTCCTGTAGCAGTACAAAATATTCTTACCAAAGAAGTAATCCTTGTAGCTTATACAAATGAAGAAGCTTTGAAGGAGTCAATCCGCCTTAAAAAAGCAATTTTCTGGAGCACTTCAAGAAACAAGCTTTGGTTCAAGGGTGCTGAATCAGGGAATACCTTTACACTTAACCATATCTATGTAAATTGTGAACAGAACTCACTTGTGTATCAGGTTACTCCCGATAAGGGCAATATCTGTCACACAAGCTATAACGGTGTTGCAAATAACTGCTATTACCGTGAACTTGATATGGAAACAATGAAGCTTATAAATTTAAATGAAACAAACAGATAAAAAAATTATCTGTTGATAAGGAGAATTAATATGACAGTCTATGAAGAAATTTTTGAAGTAATCAAGCAGAGAAAAGCGGATTACGAAAACGGTACGGCTCAGGAAAATTCATATACCTGCTACCTTTTTGATAAGGGCGTTGATAAGATTTGTAAGAAAATCGGCGAGGAAGCTACCGAGACGGTTATTGCTGCAAAAAACGGCGATAATGACGAACTGAAAAATGAAATCAATGATTTGCTTTATCATATTATGGTGCTTTGTGCTAATCAGGGACTTGAATGGTCAGAGATTGAGAAGGTGCTTGACGAGAGAAACGAGAAAATTGGCAACCTCAAAACCTTCCATCAGGTTGATAAAAATACTTGATATTGTAACTTTTTTTCCTCCTATTGAATATTATGGTATTGAAGTTTCAATACTTTAATATTTTCATAGGAGGATTTTTATGAACGATAAAAACAACTGCTTCAAAGAAGCGGTTTGCATTGAAGTTCCTCGCGTATTTGACAGCTGTTCAGACCGTGACTGTATCTATGAGCTTCCTGTTACTCTCAGTGATGATTCACCTGAGATTACAGACGAAATGAACATAGTAAGAACTCGTTGCGTTGAAGTTGAAGCAACCTGCATTTCGGTTGATTCAGTTCCTTTCAAGTCAGGTTATTACTCTGTCGATATTACTTACCGATTTAAAATTACAGCTGAGGCTTTCAGCAAAACATTCTGTCAGCCACAGTCAGGAACAATTCTCTGCGGTACTGCGCTTTGGAACAAGCGTGTAATTCTTTACGGCGGTGAGGGTAATGCCAAGGTATTCACCAGCGACCAGGACCTCACTCCGATGCTTCCCGATACCTGCGATGGAGGCTTCTGCAATAGCAACAGTGCCGCAAGTATGCCAAAGGCAACAATTCACGTTGTTGACCCGATTGCTCTGGACGCAAAATTTATTTGTGTACCCTGCGGTATGAGCAAATGTATGCCGCCACCGCCACCTGTAAATTGCTGCTGCCCACCGCCTTGCGACGGCAAACAGTTTGAAAGGGTGCTTGCGGTTTCGTTGGGTCTGTTCTCAATTATTCAGCTTTCCAGACCTGTTTCGCTTATTGTCCCTGCATATGATTATTGTATCCCTTGCAAGGATTGTTCAGGTTCATCAGCTTCCGAAGCACCATGTGAAGTGTTTGACAGAATTGAATTTCCAACAGAACAATTTTTCCCGCAGCCTAATAGTGACGAGAATAAAAAATGCTGCTGCAATGAAAAAATTGACTGCTGTGATGATAACAGCTAAAATATAAAGTGTACTTTATGCTGTCAATGCAATGCGTTGACAGCATTTTTTATATTGACGAATAACTTAATTGATGATATAATAAATATATATATGCTTAAGGAGCTAAAATATATGAGTCTGATAGTTATTGACGGTCTTGACGGAAGCGGAAAGACAACTCAGTTTGATATTATAAAAAATATTTTATCGAAAAAATATAATGTAAAGCCTATCAGCTTTCCTGATTATGACAACCCATCATCTGCATTGGTAAAAATGTATCTTAATGGTGAAATATCTGAAAATGCTGCTGATATAAATGCTTACGCTGCTTCAAGCTTTTATGCAGTAGACCGCTATGCGAATTATAAAATGGTATGGGAAGAAAATTACAAAAACGGCGAGTTGATTTTTGCAAGCCGCTATGTATCATCAAATGCTATACATCAGATGGTTAAGCTGCCCGAATGTGAATGGGACAGCTATCTGAACTGGCTTTCTGATTATGAATATGACAAGCTTGGACTCCCGAAACCCGACTTGGTGATTTTTCTTGATGTCCCTATAGAGATTTCTCAGAAGCTTATGTCAGGAAGATATGACGGCGATGAAACCAAAAAGGATATTCACGAAGCAAATGTTGCTTATCTCCATTCCTGCCGTAAATCTGCACTTTATGCATCTGAAAAATTAGGGTGGAAAGTACTTGATTGCTGTGATGAAAATGGCTTGCTGCCAATTGAAACCGTTACAAATAAATTATTGAATATAATTAATGAGGTTATGGGTTAAATGCTTGATTATAAAGTTATAGAACTTTCTGACAGACAATGGATAACAGAATTATTGAAAAAGTCTGATTTCAGAGGATGCGAATATAATTTTGCCAATAATTTTGCGTGGCACAGATTATACAATACTACTATATGCAGATATAAGGATTTCTACATTTCCCGTTCTCAGAAATATGGTCTGCGATATACTTTTCCCGCAGGGGAAGGTGATTATAAGGATTTGTTCCTGACCTTGAAAAAAGATGCAGAGGAACTTGATTCACCCCTGATTATCGGTTCGGTAACTGATGAAAATCTTGCAATTTTTGAAGAATTGTTTGAGGGACAGTACACTGTTTCATGTGATGAATCATCTTCCGACTATATTTATGATGCAGAGAAACTCAGAACACTTTCAGGCAAAAAATACCACAAAAAACGAAATCATCTTTCAAATTTTTACCGTAATAACTGGAAATATTCAGATATGACAGAGAACGATTTTGATGAGTGTATTGAATTTGCTGTAAACAGCTACAATTTAAATCAGGCATATGACGATGAATCAAGCGTTGCGGAGCAATTTGCCATAAACGCATTAATGAATTATTACAATGAACTTGAACTTAAAGGCGGAGTAATCCGTGTAGACGGTAAAGTTGAAGGATTTACAATAGGAGACCCTATTAATTCAGATACCTTTGATATTCATATTGAAAAAGCAAATGCGGCAATTCAGGGTGCATATGCAGCTATAAACAATGAGTTTGCCAAATCTGCAACAAACGGATACACATATATAAACAGGGAAGAAGACCTTGGGCTTGAAGGACTGCGAAAATCCAAGCGTTCTTATTATCCCGTAATTATGCTTAGGAAAAATGTTGTAACATTCAAATGAACAGGAGGTAAAAATATGATTTATGTTTTTCTTGCAAATGGTTTTGAAGAAACAGAAGCAATTGCTCCGATTGATATTCTCAGAAGATGTGAAAAAGAAGTTATTACAGTAGGTATCGGTGATAACATCATCCGAGGTGCACACGGTATCAATGTTGTTACAGATTCAGAGGACAAATTCATAGAGCTCGATGAACACCTTGAAATGATTGTTCTCCCCGGAGGAATGCCGGGAACAATTAACCTTGAAAAGTCACCGCTTGTCCAGAAAGCAATTGATTTTTGTGTTGAAAATAATAAATTTATCGGTGCAATCTGTGCCGCTCCGTCAATTCTCGGACATAAGGGTCTGTTAAACGGCAAAAAAGCTGTTTGTTATGAGGGTTTTGAAAATCAGCTTGAAGGTGCAGAGGTTCTTACCGAACCTGCTGTAATTGACGGCAATATTATTACTGCAAGAGGTGCAGGCGTTGCAGTTGAGTTTGGTCTGAAGCTTGTTGAAGCACTTATTTCAAAAGAACGCAGTAAGATTGTGGGAGATTCTCTTTTATGGATGAAAAAGTAAAGCGTTTTGATATTCGTGTTCATAAGAAAGAATTACGCGAAAAATATAAACAGATAAGACGTGATATGCCTGCTAACGTAAAGCAGGAACGTGATAAACAAATTTTCACACGTCTTATAGATATGGAAGCTTATAAAAAAAGTAATCTTATTCTTACTTATGTGTCAACCGATATTGAAGTAGATACAATTAAATTTATCGAATATGCTTTAAATGATAACAAAACTGTTGCAGTTCCGAGATGTATTGACGGAACTCGTGATATGGATTTTTACATTATAAAATCCATTGATGACCTGGAGCAGGGGTCTTTTTCTGTACTTGAACCTGTACCTGACAAATGTCAGAAGCTGGAGCTGTTTGATGACGCTTTCTGCATTGTTCCCGCATTGCTTTATGACAGTTACGGTTATCGTCTTGGCTACGGAAAAGGATATTATGACCGTTTTCTTTCTGCACATAAAAATATGTTTCGTGTGGGAATAGGTTATTGTTGTTGTATGACGACAAAACTTATTCACGGACATTTTGATGTTGCAGTTAATACTATTGTTACAGAAAAATATATAAAAAAGTGTAACAAGGAGGAAGGAATGTAAATGGAACAGAAGGAAATCTTAGAGGATAATGTAATGCTTGAAGATATTCTTAACAGTATGCCTGAGGAAGAAACTGATTTTTCTGAAACAGCAGAAAATTCAGAAAATATTGTTGAGGCAGACCAAACTGAAATTACCGAAGAACCTGCTGAGGATGAACCCGATGATGAATATATTGAAGAAGATGATGATGATTATGATTATGACGATGAACCACGTCAGATAAAAAGAAAAAAACGCAAAAAAAGAGGACATGGACGTTTTATTTTCGGATTGCTTTTCAGTGTAATAATAATATCAATATCAATACTCGCAGCAGCCATAATACTTAAATGCGCTAAGGAATTTCTTGGTATTGGCAAATCTGATATTGAAATTGTAGTAGATATTCCAATGAATTCAAGTACACTTGATATTGCTGAACAGCTTTATAATGAAGGAATTATCGCTGATACGGATTTGTTCAGACTTTTTTCTAAGCTTAAAGGTGCAGACGGAACTTTTATTGCCGGTACACATAAGGTTTCACCTAAAATGGATTACAGTACTCTTATCGAAACTTTACAGGAAGAAGCTGAGAATAAGAGGGAAACTGCCGATATAGTCTTTCCTGAGGGTATAACACTTATAGAAGCAGCAGCACGTCTTGAAGAAAAGGGTGTGTGCAATGCCGATGAATTTATTGATGTGTTCAACAGTTCATCATTCGGATTTGACTTCGAGAAAAATATCAAGATAAGTGCTATGAAATTCTATAAAATGGAAGGTTATCTTTTCCCCGATACATATCAGTTCTACCTTGAAGAAGACCCACGAGTTGTGGCAAAAAAAATATATAAAAACTTTGAAGTAAGAATAACCCCTGACCTCTACGGACGTATGGAAGACCTTGATATGGATTTGGAAGAGGTTCTTACACTGGCTTCAATTGTTCAGGCTGAAGCTGCAAATACAAGAGATATGAAAAATGTAGCTTCGGTATTTTATAACCGTCTAAATAACCCTAATGAATATCCTCTTTTGCAGTCTGATCCTACAACCAATTACGTTGAAGAAGTTATTATTCCATACAGCCAAATTCAGTCAGAAAAGCTGAATATTGCTTATGATACATATCAAGGAGCAGGTCTTACACCTGGTCCTATCTGTAATCCGGGACTTGATGCTATTAATGCTGTTCTTTATCCTGCAGAAACAGATTATTTTTATTTCTGTTCCAATCTTGAAACAGGAGAGTTTTTCTATGCTGAAACTCTTGAGGAGCACGAACAAAATCTCATTACCGCAGGACTTGTATAATAATTATCGGAGGATTAAGAATGAACTATAATAATCTGGAGGTATTGGCTCCTGCAGGTGATTTTGAAAGATTATGTGCAGCACTTGATTACGGTGCTGATGCAGTTTATCTCGGCGGACAAAGCTTCGGAATGAGAGCAGGTCCTGCTAATTTTACCTATGATTCCTTGAAATCAGCAGTAGAATTGGCACATTCAAAGGGTATAAAAATTTATCTTACCTGTAATACACTTCCACGAAATAATGAAATACCTCAGTTTCAGCAATTCATAGAGGAAGCTGTTGATTGTAAAGTTGATGCTGTTATTGTTGCTGATTTGGGTTTGCTTTCTTTAGTAAAAAAATTTGCTCCTGATATGGAAATCCATATGTCAACTCAGACAGGTATCGTAAATTATGTAACAGCAAATGAGCTTTATAATATGGGTGTAAAGCGTATTGTTGTAGCAAGAGAGCTTTCTCTTGATGAAATTGCAGAAATACGAGCAAAAACTCCATCTGAGTTGGATATAGAAGCCTTTGTACACGGTGCAATGTGCGTTTCATTTTCAGGACGATGCCTGCTTTCACAGTATCTTGTCAACCGCGATGCAAACAGAGGGGAATGTGCCCAGCCTTGCAGATGGGGATATCATCTTATGGAAGAAAAACGTACAGATGAATTTTATCCTATATTTGAGGACGAAAAGGGGACATATATCCTTAACGCAAAGGATTTGTGTATGATTGACCACCTGGACAAGCTTGCACAAGCAGGTGTAACCAGTCTTAAAATTGAAGGCAGAGCAAAATCGTCATATTATGTTTCTGTTGTTACAAACGCATACAGAATGGCTGTTGATATCCTTAAAAATAATCCGAATGAATATAAGCTTCCAAATTGGGTGCAGGATGAAGTTTTTAAAGTAAGTCACAGAAAATATTGTACAGGCTTTTTCTTTGGACATCCTAAGGACTGTCAGTACTATGAAAACAGCGGATATATCAGAGAATATGATGTTGTTGCAATCGTTGAAGAGTGTAAAGATGGAGTACTTTACGCTACTCAACGAAACAAATTCAACAAAGGTGAAGAAGTTGAAATCCTTGCTCCTGGTGAGCATTTTGATGTTATGACCATCAATCAGATGTTCAATGAAAACGGTGAAGAAATTGAAAGCACCAACCATGCAATGATGAAATTCTCATTTCCTTGTGAAAAGGTTTATCCTAAAAATTCAATAATCAGAATTAAAAAATAACATAAACATCTCCTTTTGAAAATAAAAATTTACAAAAGGAGATGTAATTATGTTTGAGTTGAAGTTTAAGCGTATCACATTAGCGTTTGATTTCAGCTTTTTTGCAGTAATGTCATTGATGATATTGTTTAGCGACAATAAGTACATTATTATGTGCTTTGTTGTATGCTTATGGCACGAAACAGGGCATTTGATAATGTTTCTGATTAATGATATAAAAGTAAGAAAAATCAGTTTTTATGGTGCAGGAATAAAAATCACACCTGAAAAGTCATTGGACTTTACACCATTCAGAACCCATTTGGAGGTTCTTATTGCAGGAAGTGCATTGAATTTTATTACATTTATATTGCTTGAAAACAGTGAGTACAGTTCATTTTGTGTTTTTGCAGCCATTAATGCCAGTATAGGAGCATTTAATTTACTGCCGCTTCATTTTCTGGATGGCGGAAAAATTCTTATTTTGATAATTCGTGCACTGTGCAATTACCAACGTTCAGTATTGTTGGAGAGGTTCGTGAAATGGATTAATATTATAATGATAATATTGGTTATTTTATGTTTTGCTTTTGTTGGAAAAGGGAATATAACATTGTTTGCAACATTATGCTGCTTGTTATTTTCAGCAATTATGTATAATGATGTGTAGTGAAAGGAAGTAAAATTATGTTGAAGGAACAGATAGAAAATCTGCTTCTGAAAGTCAAGTCTCCGTCAAGATATATAGGCGGAGAACTTAATAGTGTTGTAAAGGATAAATCAAAAGTTGATGTAAGATTTGCTTTTTGCTTTCCTGACTCCTATGATGTGGGAATGTCACATCTTGGAATGAAAATATTGTATTCATTAAAAAACAAGCGTGAAAATTTCTGGTGTGAAAGAGTTTTTGCTCCCTGGCCTGATTTTGAAGAACTTATGCGTGAAAACAATATTCCGTTGTATGCACTTGAAAGCCTTGACCCTGTAAAGGAGTTCGACTTTATAGGTTTCACTATACAGTACGAACTGTGCTACACCAACATATTGAATATGCTTGATTTGGCTCAGCTGCCTGTAAAGGCAAAAGACCGTACAGATGATATGCCTATAGTTGTAGCAGGCGGACCTTGTGTCTGTAATCCTGAACCATTGGTTGACTTTATCGATATTTTTATAATAGGTGAGGGCGAAGAAGTCAACCTTGAGTTAATGGATTTATATGCAGCAATGAAAAAGAAAGGCTGCACAAAGCAGGAATTCCTTGAAGAAGCTGCTAAAATAGAGGGTATATATGTTCCGTCATTCTATGATGTGTCTTATAATGGCGACGGTACAATTTCTTCAATCGTACCTAACAATTCCAGTGCACCTGCAACAATAAAAAAGCGGATTATAAAGGATTTGGACAAGGTGTTCTATCCGGAAGAATTTGTAGTTCCATACTGCGAGATTGTTCACGACCGTGCAGTTGTTGAGGTGCTGAGGGGGTGTATCCGTGGCTGCAGATTTTGTCAGGCCGGATTTATTTACCGTCCATTCAGAGAGAAAACTTCGGATACAATATGCAGACAAACCAAATCTCTATGTGAAAGCACAGGCTACGAGGAAGTATCATTGTCGTCACTCAGTACAAGTGATTTGACTGATATTGATGAAACACTTCGTCAGCTTTCTGAATATACCAACAAGGAAAATGTAAATCTTTCCTTGCCATCTATGCGAATAGACAGATTCAGTAAAGAGCTTATGGAGCAAATTCAGAAAGTACGCAAAAGCGGTCTTACATTTGCACCTGAAGCCGGCACACAGCGTCTGCGTGACGTAATCAACAAAAATATTACTGAGGAAGAAATAATGCGTGCCTGCAAGCTTGCTTTTGATGGCGGTTACACAAGCGTTAAACTTTATTTTATGCTTGGACTTCCTACAGAAACAGACGAGGATATAAAGGGAATTGCTGAACTTGCCGAAAAAATTACTGATTTGTATTATCAAAATCCTAATCGTCAGCGAGGAAAGCATATACAGATTTCAATAAGCTGTGCAACCTTTGTGCCGAAACCTTTTACACCTTTCGAATTTGAAGCACAGGCTACAAAAGAAGAAATTCAGCATAAGCAGAAGCTGCTTCTCGGCAGTATTCGTTCAAGAAAAAGAATTAATGTAAGCTGGCATAATTACAGAGTAAGCATACTTGAAGCTGTTCTTGCAAAAGGGGACAGAAGATTGTGCGAAGCAATATATGAAGCTTGGAAATCAGGCTGTAAATTCGACGGTTGGGATGAGCATTATAAATTTGATGTATGGATGCAGGTATTTAAAAGGCTTGGAATAGATTTAAGCTTTTATGCAAATCGTGTGCGTTCTTATGATGAAATAATGCCCTGGCAGCATCTTGACTATTATGTAACAAGAGATTTTCTTGTCAAAGAAAATAAATTGGCTCATAATGAACAAACAACATTCAACTGCCGTGAGAAATGTACAGGCTGTGGTGTCGCAAAGGCTGTGGGAGGTGCTTGTTTTGGAAAAAATTAATCTCAGGGCAGTTTTTGAAAAAAGCGGACGAGCAGTTTTTATATCTCATCTAGATTTGCTTCGTACAATGCAAAGAGCAATAAAGCGTTCAGGAATCCCTGTCTGGTATTCTCAGGGATTCAATCCACATATATATCTTAACTTTCCGCTTGCACTTTCACTTGGAGTAAACAGTAAAACAGAATTTATGGATTTTGCCGTAACGGAAAAGTGCGATGAAAATATCCTTATAAACAAGCTTAATAATGTTATGCCTGACGGACTGAGGATAATAAGTATTGCTGAGCCTGTTTTTGCAAATAAAGAAATAGGATTTGCAGAATATGTAATTGAATTTAAATCTGAAAAGTCACCTGACTATATGCTTGGTTCTCTTAATGCTATGATGAATATGGATAAAATTGAGATTGATAAACGCTCTAAAAGTAAGGGTACTGTAAGAGTTGATATAAAACCACATATTGAAATACTTGATACAAGAACAGACAATAACTCATTGATTTCGGAAATAAGATTACCTGCTGGGCTTGTTCTGAATATCAATTCAAATGTGTTTATTGATACATTTTCAGAGCTCAGTAAAATTGATTTCAAACATATTTGTGTAGAACGCACAAAAATTTTGTGCAGCAATGGTAAAAAATTTAAATAAATCACATTTCACAATTTTTTGCACAAAAATACTTGCAATTTGTATAAAAACGTGCTAAAATTATATAGCATTTAAAAATCCGCCCGAGTTCTGCCCGGACGAGATTAATGCCTGCCGAAAGGCTGACATTAAAAGGACAGTCCGCTGCCTTATACCGAAATATCCGGTTATCTTGCGAAAGGTAAGAATGTCTTGAAATTTAGGAGGAAATAAACATGGACGCACTCAAGCTCATCAGCAACAGCAGCCTTAAGAAAGAAGCTCCTGCTGTAAACGTAGGTGATACCGTTAAGGTACACGTTAAGATTAAGGAAGGCGAAAAGTACAGAATTCAGATTTTTGAAGGTACTGTAATCGCTAAGAAGCACGGTGGAATTAACGAAACATTTACTGTAAGACGTGTTGCACACGGCTGCGGTATTGAAAGAGTATTCCCGGTTCATTCTCCGGTTGTTGACAAGGTAGAAGTTGTAAGAAGCGGTAAGGTTCGTCGCAGCAAGCTCTACTATCTCCGTGATAGAGTTGGTAAGGCAGCTAAGGTTAAGGAACAGATTCGCTGATTGCGGTAATGAAAAGGGACGCAATGTCCCTTTTTTGCTATACAAAATACTAAAATTTGCGCAGAAAGGGTGTATTATTTATGGCAGGTTATGAATTGAATTATGAAGCACTTGATGAGGACAAAAAGAAGGAAACCAGTGCTGCCGAGGAATTCATTGATTGGGTTGAAACGGTTATTTGTGCCTTTTTTGTTGTTATTTTAATCTTTACATTTATTTTGCGTATTGCAAATGTAGATGGTGCTTCTATGCTTCCTACACTTGTTGACGGCGACAGACTTATTGTGTCTCATCTTATGTACACTCCTGAGGTTGGCGATATAGTAATTGTTAATACAGAACATCCTGTCCGTGAATGTGAAAAGTGTGGTCAGGTTGTTTATGATATGGAAAGCATTGACTGCCCTTCCTGCGGAGAGTATAATACACTTCGTATTCAGAAAAACGAAAAAGCTATCGTTAAACGCGTTATTGCAACAGAAAATCAGACTGTAGAAATCGATGCCGCTGCAGGTATCGTCAAGGTTGATGGTGTTGTTCTTGATGAACCATACATACTTGAAACACTTGCAGAAGATGAAGGTTATCATAATTATCCTGTAACTGTTCCTGAGAATTGTGTCTTTGTTCTGGGTGATAACCGCAATAATTCAACTGACAGCAGAAGTTCATGGTTAGGGTTTGTTGATGAAGAGGATATTCTTGGTAAAGTTGTTTTAAGAGTATTTCCGTTTGATTCAATAGGCGTTCCTGCGTAAAATTTGGAGGTTTAAATGACCGAAATACCATCTATTCAGTGGTTTCCGGGACATATGACTAAAACAAAGCGTATGATTAAGGCATCATTGCCATTAGTTGACGCTGTTGTTGAGATACTGGATGCACGAGTACCCGAATCCAGCAGAAATCCCGATTTACAGTCATTAATTGAAGGAAAACCAAGAATTGTTATTTTAAATAAATGTGATACTGCTGATGACAATTTAACCCAGAAATGGATATCGTGGTACAGAAATCAAGGAATTGTCGCAATTCCGGCAGATTGCCGAAGCGGGAAAGGACTTAATAAGTTTATTCCTGCAGTAAAACAGGTTCTTTCTGATTTAATTAAAAAATATGAGTCTAAGGGTATGAAAGGAAGAGTCCTACACCTTATGGTTGTAGGAATTCCTAATGTAGGAAAATCTTCTTTCATCAATCGTCTTGCAGGGCAAAAAAAAGCTAAGGTTGAAGACCGTCCAGGTGTAACAAGAACAAAACAGTGGGTCAAGCTTGCTGACGATATAGAATTACTTGATATGCCTGGTGTTCTTTGGCCTAAATTTGAAGATATGTCAGTAGGCGAAAAGCTTGCTTTTACAGGTGCGGTAAAGGACGATGTTGTAGATATTGAAACCCTTGCGTGCAGGTTGCTTTGTGTATTGAATTCATCATACAACAATGAACTTAAAGCAAGATATAAGATTGAAACAGCAGAGAATGAAGACGGATATGAATTGCTGAAAAAAGTTGGAAAAGCAAGGGGTATGCTTGTTTCAGGCGGTGAAATCAATACAGAACGTGCTGCAATAACCATTCTTGATGAATTCCGTGGCGGTAAACTTGGAAGAATTACACTTGAAACACCAAAAGGAGAGTAATTATGCCGCTTTTTGAGTATGATAAAGCTATCAGAAATGATTATCCAATAATTTGCGGCGTTGATGAAGCTGGGAGAGGTCCTTTAGCAGGCGATGTATATGCTGCTGCAGTTGTTTTCGACAATGATGTTTATATCGAAGGGCTGAACGACAGCAAGAAGCTTTCCGAAAAGAAAAGAGAATTGCTTTATGATGAAATAATCAGCAAAGCAAAATCATACTGCATTGCAACGGCTTCTGTAGATGAAATTGAAGAATATAACATTCTTCAAGCTACATTTATGGCGATGAAAAGGGCTGTTGAAGGTTTGGAAGTAATTCCCGATATAGCCTTGATTGACGGTAATCGTGAACCTGGATTAAGCTGTCCAATGCAGACGGTTATAAAGGGGGACGGCTTGTCAGCAAGTATAGCTGCTGCTTCTATTCTTGCAAAAGTAAGCCGTGACAGATATATGGCTGAAATTGCTGAAAAATATCCTGAATATTGTTTTGAAAAACATAAAGGTTATGGAACCAAGCTTCATACTGAACTTATTCTGAAATATGGTCCATCACCTGTACATAGAATGTCATTTTTAAAGAAGCTGCTTAAAAATGGATAGAAAAGAGCTTGGCTATTTTGGAGAAAAAGTTGTCTCTTACTATCTCGAAAAAAAGGGATATGTAATTTTGAAACGCAACTTCTGTATCAAAGGCGGGGAAATTGATATTATTGCCCAAAAGGATGACATTATAGCATTTGTTGAAGTGAAAACAAGAGCACCTGCCCCTTTGGTAAATGGTCTTGAAGCAGTTACTAAATCCAAGAAGAAGCTTATTATAAAGACTTCAGAAGAATATTCATACAGATTTCCGCACGACTGGCAGCCAAGATTTGATGTTGTGTGGGTAACTGTTGACAATCGTAAGGTTGTCGGTTTTAATTATGTTGAAAATGCATTTGATGCAAGTAAATAAAGTATTTTTTTGTAAAGGAATGTTTGGTAATGTATTACAAAAGTACAAGAGACAGCAGTGTGAATAAGACATCTGCGGAAGCTATTGTTCAGGGTATTTCTGTTGATGGCGGACTTTTTGTCCCATCTGAAATCCCATCTATTTCAATGGATGAAATTGTAAAGCTTGGAGATATGAGCTATGCTGAACGTGCAGCTTATATATTCTCTAAGTATCTCACTGATTTTACAGACGTTGAAATAAAGTATTGTACAGAAAACGCTTATAATGATAAGAAATTTGCTACAGAAAATATTTCTGAAATTTCTCACCTTTTTGACGGAACATATATCCTCGAACTCTGGCACGGTCCTACTTGTGCCTTCAAGGATATGGCACTTCAGATTTTACCATATCTTCTTACAACATCCGCAAAAAAGATTAATATCGACAAGAAAATTGTAATCCTCGTTGCAACATCAGGCGATACAGGCAAGGCTGCACTGGAAGGTTTTGCAGATGTTCCCGGAACACAGATTATGGTATTCTATCCTGAGGATGGCGTAAGCCCAATGCAGAAGCGTCAGATGACAACTCAGGACGGTGACAATGTTGCTGTATGTGCAATCGAAGGTAACTTTGACGATTGTCAGAATGGCGTAAAGGCAATTTTCACAAACGAAGAAATCAAATCCAAGCTTGAAGAAAATAAGCTTATGTTCTCAAGTGCAAACTCCATTAACTGGGGACGTCTTGCTCCACAGATTATTTACTATATTTCTGCGTATGCTTCTCTCGTTAAGGACGGAGAAATCAACGCTGGTGACAAGATTAACATTGTTGTTCCAACAGGTAACTTCGGTAATATTCTCGCTGCTTACTATGCAAAGCATATGGGTATGCCTGTAAACAAGCTTATCTGTGCTTCCAACTCCAATAAGGTTCTTACTGACTTTATCACAACCGGTATCTACGACAGAAATCGTGATTTTGTTACAACAATTTCACCATCTATGGATATCCTTATTTCCAGCAATCTTGAACGTTTGATTTATCGTATTGCTGGGAATGACGCTGAAAAGAATGCTGCTATGATGCAGGCATTAAGCGGTAATGGAGAATATACGATTACAGATGAGATGAAAAAAGGTCTTGTAGATTTCTATGGCAACTATGCAAATGAAGAAGAAACTGCACAGGCAATCAAAGAGCTTTATGAAAAGACAGGTTATGTGATTGATACACATACAGCTGTAGCAGCATCTGTCTATAAGAAGTATGTGGCAGATACACAGGATACAAAACCTACAGTTATCGCATCGACTGCAAGCCCATATAAATTTGCACGCAGTGTTATGAGTGCTATTGATGCAAAATATGATAAGCTTAGTGAATTTGAACTTGTAGATGAAATGGTTAAGATTTCGAATACAGATGAACCAAATGCTGTTAAAGAAATTCGTACAGCGCCTGTTCGTCACAACAATGTGTGTGAAGTTGATTCCATGGAAGCTACAGTAAAAAACTGGCTTGGAATATAATGATTTAAAAGAA
>JAZQBN010000134.1:0-13367 GCA_045545795.1 Oscillospiraceae bacterium | reverse complement strand
CCCAGAATATAAAATAATTTTCACCACTGATTGTAATATTTTGCTCTTCTTTTCCTGTACTTCTTGAAATACGGCGTAAAATGCCATCCTCACCGTAGTGTCCTGTGTATACAAAATAGTAATCATTTGAAAGATATAACCGCATATCATCGTCACTGTATTTTTCTAATTCAGGTATAATGCTAAATGTATCTGCTGATATACTATAACAATATACTTGCTTGTCATATATAAAATACAGATAATCACCATCCATAAGAAGGTTTCCAATTGCAGCATCATCGTCTGTGTATAAAAATTTCTCGGATTTTCCTTCATCATTATAACGATATATACTGTGGTAATTATCAGCTATCCAATATTCACCATTGTGCGTTACCAACCCACCGTTTGCAATATTACCAACTCGATTTCCTATTATCGAAACATCGCCTGTAGTAACAGGTGCGACTGTAGTTGTCGCAGGCGGAGCTGTAGTGGTTTCAGGTGCAGCTGTAGTAACCGCAAGTTCTTCCACAGGAAGTTCAAAATCATCAATACCAACTGTCGTTGCAGGATTTTCATCATAATTCTCATAACTGTTCGAGGTTGATATATCATTATTTTCGTTGGCTCTCAATATACTCGGAGTTGCAATTGCCACGATGATACAAATACCCACTACCGCAGAAACTGCGATGATAATTGGCTTTTTACTCCTCTTCGGCTTTTCTGCAACAGGTGCCTGCTGCACAGCATTTTCCATTTTAGTACCGCATTTTACGCAGAAGTTACCTCCCTCAGGTATTTCATTTCCGCATTTTCCGCAAAACATTATAACCCTCTCCCTTACCCAATAAAATTATGTTATCAATTATCAATATCACAGTTTAAGAATTTCCGCTTTCTTCTTGTCAAATTCCTCTTGAGTTATAGCACCCATATCGAGCAGCTCTTTAAGCTGCTTGATTTTTTCAAAGTCATTTTTTGAGTTTGATGTCGGAAGCTGAATATTTGAAGCGACATTCTTTATTTTATCGACTGCACCCTTGGCGTCTATTGCAGGCTTTGGAATACTGGTTGCAATATTTTTCACCTTGTCTACAGCATCCTTTGCAAGCAAAGAGGCACTCTGCCTGCGACTTTCATTTGCCTTACCGCAATTAACACAATATAAATCAGAAGCCGCATTTTCTTTTCCGCAGGACGAACAATACCATATCTGTTCAGTGTCATTGGTTGTGGAAGCAACCGGGCTTATATTATCCGACGCCTCTTTCCGTGCTTCATTATCGTCGTTGCTGCATATACTTTTAGCTTCGCCGCAGTGTATGCAAAACATATTACCGTTGCAATTACCCTTGCCACACTTTGTGCAATACCAATCAGCCGCATTGGAAACACCTGAATTGAGCTGAGCCACAGATGTGTTTTTCGCAGCTGCTGCCCCTGCAAGCTGTGGCAATTTAAGCATTGCGATACATATAAGCAAAAAAATAACCGAAGCATATGGGAATGTCAATCTGAGTTCAGCAAGTCGATAAGGTGCAAACAAGCTGAAATACACGTTAAAAAGCAGCACGCACAGTATCTGACACGCATAAACAATCGCTGCAGATTTAATGGATTTTTTTGAATTGCGTACTGATTTTTCCTGATTGTTCTTTAAATTTGCAATTGATTTTACGAAGAAAACAAACGCTGCAATTTCAAAAATACAAGTTAAAGCAAGCCTAAACAAAACATCAAAACCATAAAATATTATTAATCCCAGACCTTCTGATGCTATAGCATTGTATACACTCATCCAATATGATATAGTTCCTTCAAAATTAGTCAGCAGGTTTTCCCAAGAAATACTTGCATTAACATCACTATCAAAGCGAGCATATACTTCATCAACATTGCCAATCTCAAGCATACCCCAGATTGATATAGACAAAAATCCGCATACCGCAATTATATTTGCCAAAATCCACTTATATTTTCCCATCCTCATAACAATTAACATAATACAGTAAATACTGTATTATCCCCCTTCCGTACATTTTCCCTTATTATCACCATTTGAGAAAGCACAAAACTATAACATTATACTATTTTATAGTATATATTAGTGACATATAATTGTCAATAATCAACGAAATTAAATGTCGGATTATACAAATTCATCTGTAGTTGTTGTTAATTTTATGACAAAAATATGGATTAATTTGTTATATTTATTGTCACATTTCTGGTCTGTTTGAAGGAATCATATATGCCACGCAGAGGATAAAACATTTTCAAACGGAAAGACTGTCAAGGTCTTTTATATAAAGGCTTTGGCGGACTTTTTCTTTTATGGTTATACTCGGGAAAACACAAAGACTATATAGACCGTTATAACACATTTTATGTGCCAAGTCTATATAGCCTATAATTTGCCTCTTCAAATGCTATACTATGACTACAAAAGTCCATATATAGTCGGAAGAGAATATAAATCAAGAGAAGCCGTTGCAAAAAGAATAACAGATTTATGCAATGAACGTGGCATTACGGTCAATGCTCTTGCAAACCTTGCCGCTGTCCCTCCGTCAACAATAAAAAATATTATTTATGGTGTAAGTAAAAATCCTGAAATTGCTACAATAAAAATGCTTTGCAACGGACTTGATATTTCTCTGGTTGAATTTTTCGATAATAAGATTTTCTTTGATTTGGAACAGGAAATAGAATAACTAACGGGTGATGAACATTTTGCTCATCACCCGTTTACTTTTACTGCAGCCAAAAGTTACATTGACATTCCCTTATAGCACATACATACTTATATGATGCCATTACCATATGTTTATCAGTATTGTTGTACCCGTCAAACCCTATCTCGTCTTTAAGTTCACCAAGTCCGAATGCTAAAATAAGTTTAAGTATCCAAGCAACTCCAATGGAGAAAATTAGGTGCTAAAAAAGTCCAAGGGACAAGTGAACGAAATAGCAATAGAGAAAAACCAGGTTATTGATGCAGAATAGGCAGAGAAAATACGATGTTGCCGAGAAAGCGGACTGACTGTATCCGAGTGGTGCAGTGATAATAATATTAACGTGAAGACATATTACTACCATCTCCGAAAAATCCGATTTATAATCAATAAGCTTCTGCACGGCATTGCAAATCATACTTCTGCCCCCTATTTTTCATCGTATCCATTCGGGTGATTTTTGTGCCAGTTCCATGCACTTGCAATGATTTCTTCAAGACTGTCGTGAACAGGCTTCCAACCAAGGATTTCCTTCGCCTTTTCGCTGGACGCAACAAGTCTTGCAGGGTCGCCTGCACGTCTTGGAGTTTCTGTTGCAGGAATTGGGTGACCAGTAACCTTTCTCGCAGTTTCGATTACCTCACGAACTGAATAACCTACGCCGTTGCCGAGGTTGAAAATGTCACTTTCGCCGCCGTTGTTAAGATACTGCACAGCAAGAATATGAGCCTGTGCAAGGTCGGTAACGTGGATATAGTCACGGATACAGGTTCCGTCCGGTGTATCGTAATCAGTGCCGTAAATGGAAATAGTTTCACGCTTTCCGTTGGGCACTTGAAGAATAAGCGGAATAAGGTGACTTTCGGGGTTGTGTGCCTCGCCGATTGTACCGCTTTCGTCAGCACCGCAGGCATTGAAGTAACGGAGTGAAACGTATCTCAGACCGTGAGCCTCGGCTGTCCACTTGAACATCTTCTCCATTGCAAGCTTTGTTTCGCCGTATGGATTTGTAGGACAAGTTCTGTCACTTTCGAGAATTGGAATATTCTCAGGCTCGCCGTATGTAGCAGCTGTTGAGGAGAACACGATTTTACCCACGTTATTCTTCACCATTGCTTCAAGGAGCACCTTGGTGCCGTAGAGGTTGTTGTCATAATATTTCAGCGGATTTGTAACGCTTTCGCCAACAAGGGAATATGCCGCAAAGTGAATTACAGCGTCAATTTTCTCCTTCTGAAAAAGCTTGTCGAGGAAGTCAAAATCACGGAGGTCGCCCTGATAGAATTTTGCCTCTGCGGGACACGCTTCAATATATCCTGTTGCAAGGTTGTCGGCAATAACAACGTCGTGACCTGCCTTTACAAGTTCAAGTGCAGTGTGGGAGCCGATGTAGCCTGCTCCTCCAAGTACTAAAATAGCCATAAAATCACTCCTTTGTAATCTCAACGCCGCCAACGGGACGAATTCTCATTTTTGTGCAAGCCTTTTCGCCGAAAATTCTGTTCATTTCGGTAATGTACTTGTTTGCAAGATTAACAGGTACAAATGCCTGAATTGTTCCTGCAAAACCGCCGCCGTGAACTCTTACTGCACCCTTGTCGCCGAGAAGCTTTCTGCTCATCATTATTGCAAGAGTTATCGCCTGATTTTCAGGGTCAGAGCAGGAATACTGATTTTGCAGAAGTGTTGCGGAGGAGTGTCCCGACTTTCTTACAAGCTCAAGGAAATATTCCATATTGCCGTCCCTTAAAGCTGACGCTTCAAACTTTGCACGGCTGTTTTCCTCAAAGAAATGCGCCGCACGGATTATCGCTCTGTCGGAGCACTTTTCACGAATTCTCGGAATTTCGTTATAGAATGCAACCTCGCTTACGAAACGAAGATGCGGCTTGCCGAACTCTCTTGCAACGCTTTCCATCTCGCTTCTGATAGCTGTATAATCTTCCGTAAGGTCAGCGTGACTGCTCTTTGTGTCGGTAATGCACAGGCAGTAGCCGTACTCCTCAAAGTCGCAGTTGAAGCTTTCAACCTTCGGCTCTTCCGTATCGAAAAAGTCAATGAACACCAAGCCGCCTACGGAAGAAACCGTCTGGTCCATCAGACCGCTGTTCTTGCCGAAATAAACATTTTCCGCAAACTGTCCGATTTTTGCAATCTCAACCGCACCTGCTCCGCTGTCGTTGCAGCAGGTGTCGATAATTGTTCCGATAAGTGTTTCAAATGCCGCAGAGGAGGAAATTCCGCTGCCGCTGAGTACGTCAGATGTGCAGTAAAGGTCAAAGCCGCCGATTTCCGTGCCTCTGTCCATAAAGCTTGCGGCAATACCGCTTACAATTGCGGCTGTGCCTGTCTTGCCCGACTGAACGGAAACATCACTCAGATTTACGGTAAACGCATCGTAGCCCTCGGACTTTACACGGATTACGCCGTCCTTGTGGAATGCCACAACTGCAATGATATCAAGATTTACTGCCGCCGCAAGAATACAGCCGTGCTGATGGTCGGTATGGTTGCCGCCGATTTCAGTTCTTCCCGGAGCGGAGAAAATGCGGATATCCTTTCTCTTCGGATAAAGCTTTGCAAAGCTGTTTACTGCGTCAAGATAACGCTGCTTCTGATATTTCAGTTCTTCCTCGGCTGTTCCGTAAAAGTCCTTGAAGGTTCTCATGAATTCGTTGTTTTCGATACCCTGTAATGCGTTAAGAATGTTCATAACAGTTGCTCCTTTCAAAAGTTAAAGAGAGTTTATTGTAAATTCCAGAGTCATTGCTTCTTCGCTGTTTATCTTGAATTCCTTGTGTACGGGTGCACCCCAGCTGTCATCGCCGCCAACGCCCATCTGCTTTGCGGCAATGCGTACCCAAGTGTAAGTCGGGTCAGGAAGCTCGTCACGGTGCATAGCGTTGTCAAACTCATATGCGTTATATGGCAGCACGCTCATTTCAAAGGGCTGTTCCTTTGCTGTAAAGCAAAGACCTGCTCCGTTTTCTTCGTACACATCAACATATCTCACACCTGTTCTGTTGCCGCATTCCTGCGGGTTAAGATACTTTGTGAAATTGTCGTTTGCTGTTGATGCATACACACCAAGTCTTGCACCGTTGTCACGGTCAATATAGTTTTCATCGGGACCCATTCCGTAATATGTGAACTTGTCATACTGCTTCTTCATTTTGAAATCCATTGCAAACACAGGCATATCGGAAAGTCCCTTTACTCCGTCATACACAGCCTTTACGCCAAGTCTGCCGTCGAAATATGCGATGTATGTAACCTTGTATTCAAATGAGGTCACTGTAGGTGCAAGGAATTTGTAAGTCACTTCAAGGCTGTCAGCGTTTTCTTTTGTTTCAAAACCGAGAAGCTTTGCACATCTTCCTGCAATCTGCCACTGTGCGTTCTCGTATGGATAGCCTGCACCTGTGTCATTGTCTGTGTGTGCTCTGAAAAAGCTGATTTTCGGTGCTCTTGTGATGTATTCTTTTCCGTCGTAAATCAGGGAGCTTACTCCGCCCTCACGCTTGTCAAACTGCATTGAGAAGTTTTCGCCGTGCACGCCGATGCAGAAGTCACCGTACACAATTTCAGCCTTTGCAGTAATTTTTTCAGCTTCAACTTCGGGAGTTTTCACAACCTCCTGTGCAAAGGAAATCTCGTGTCCCTTTTCAGCCCAGATTGTATCTTCTGCAAGAACTGCGGAAGCTGTAAGAACATACTCGCCGCCATTTTCGGGAACTTCAAGACCAATTTTCACGCTGTCTTTTTCACCTGCGGAAATGTTCAGACGGTGTTCCTCTGCCGCAAGAATTTCGCCCTCTTTTTCAAGTGTGACCTTGAAAATATATCCCTCTGTACCAACAAAAAGGTTTCTGTTTTCTATTGTAAGCACGCCGTTTTCAATGCTCATTCTGATGTTGGAGTAAAGCTGTTTTGCTTCGCTTACCTTTGGAGAATATGTGCGGTCAGCGTAAACAATACCGTTTGTGCAGAAACCGTAATCGCTTGCTCTGTCATCAAAATCGCCGCCGTAAACAAGCACTCCGTCCTTGTAAAGTGACTGGTCGATGTAGTCCCAGATAAATCCGCCCTGATACACTTCGTACTTGTCTTCAAGGTCGGTGTAAAGCTTCATACCGCCGAGAGAGTTGCCCATAGCGTGCATATATTCACAGCTGATGTAGGGCTTTCCTGTGTTCTGTTTCAGGTATTCCTCAACCTCGTCAGGCTTTGCATACATTCTGCTTTCCATATCGGTGATGTGGTCGTATTTTCTGTTCCACACAACACCCTCGTAGTGAACAAGTCTTGTCTTGTCAACCTCGTGGAAGTAGTCAGCCATTGCCGCAATATCATCACCGCAGTAGCTTTCGTTTCCGCAGCTCCATATCAGCACGCTTGCGTGGTTTTTGTCACGCTCATACATTGACCTTGCTCTGTCGAGGCAGACTTCCTTCCATTCGGGGAGTGAAGCAGGAACATTTATCGAAGGCTCGCAAGCACCCATCTTCTGCCAAGTACCGTGGCTTTCTAGATTTGTCTCGGCAATCAGATAAATGCCATACTCATCGCAAAGCTTATACCAAAGGGAGTTGTTGGGATAGTGGCAGGTACGGACAGCGTTGATGTTGTTACGCTTCATAAAGCGGATATCCCAGAGCATATCATCCTCGGTAACAACTCTGCCGCCCTCTGCGTTCCACTCGTGACGGTTGATGCCCTTGAAAACAATTCTTTTGCCGTTCAGACACATAATACCGTTTTTCATCTCAAAGGTACGGAAACCGACCTTTGTTTCAGCTGTTTCAACAACCGCACCATTAGCAATAATTTCAGCAGTAAGTGTGTAGAGGTCAGGCTGTTCTGCACTCCAAGGTGCAACGTCAGGAATTGATGCTGTAACATCTGCTGTGTCGCTTTCGTAAACGGTGCTGCCGTTTTTATCGGTAAGTGCAAGCTTTACGGAGTAACCGTCCTTGCCTGTAATATCGAATTCTGTTGTAAGAATACCGTTGCCGTTTTCGTAATCATAATCTGCAATAACCTTCATATCACGAACGTGAATTTCGGGAACAGCGTAAAGATACACGTCACGGAAGATACCCGAAAATCTCCAGAAGTCCTGGTCTTCAAGCCAGCTTGCTGTGCTGTAGCGGTAAACCTCAACCGCAAGCTTGTTGTTCTTTTCCTTTATGTAAGGAGTAATATTGAACTCGGAGGGAGTGAAGCTGTCCTCGGAGTAACCTACAAACTCGCCGTTGAGCCACACATAGAACGCTGTTTCAACGCCCTGAAAGCTGATAAAGGTTTCCTTGCCGAGAAGCTCCTTTTCAACGTCAAAGAATTTCACATAGCTTCCCACAGGGTTACGCTTCTGAGGAATTTGCGGAGGAACAAGCTGTTCGTGACCTTCCCAAGGATACTGAGTATTCACATACTGCGGCTTGTCATAACCCTGTAACTGAATATGTCCCGGAACCTTGATTTCGTCAAAATCTGTTACATCAAAATCAACCTTGTAAAAGTCGGCAGGTCTGTTGTCAGGGTGTTCGCAATAGCTGAACTTCCAAGTGCCGTTAAGGCTCTGACGGAGGTCGCCTTCCTTTGTCTTATAGCTGTGGTCGGAATGTGCCTTTTCTCTGTTTACTTCAAAAACTTCGGGGTTTGCAAGCCATTCAAGTGTAGGTTTCATAAAATTTTCCTCCTCAAGAGTTGTGTTCCTTATCCCAGTCTGCGTTTGCCTTTTCAACATTCAGGCGTGAGAGCAGAATTGTCATAATGAAATTGAATATCATAGGTAACCAGAGGTACATAAAGTTCAGCATATTGATACAGGACTCAGGCTGAATTTCAGCGTTTGCAATGTATCCGCCTGCCGCAAGAAGCCAGCCTGCAAGAGCTGTACCGAGACCGCCGCCGATTTTTACGCCAAGTGATGAACAGGAGTACATTGTTCCGTCAATACGATTGCCTGTGGTTTTGTATGTATAGTCTGAGCAAGCCGCAACAAGTGCGTTAAGGTCGCCCTGCATAGGACTCATACCCAGTGCTGCAACTGCCGTGAAAATCAGCATCAGCGGAATGTTCTGCATATATCCTGCCACGATAACCAGTGCTCTTGCGATTGTTGCAATGATATATCCCACAAGGTTAAGCTTATACATACCCTTGCATTTCTTTACAAGGTAAGGTGTAAACAGCAGACCGCATATCATCGGAATGTTTATTGCCGCCGAGAATGTACCCAGCAGGTCAGCGTCGCCGAGAATGTATGTCATAAAGTAAATGCCCATACTGAGTGTTGCACCGTAAAGCTGACTGACGATATACACGCCGCAGATGATGATGTAGAATTTATTTTTCAGCAGCATCTTCAATGCACCGAGAAGTGAGTATTTCTTGCTTTCGTCAGCTGTGCGGTTTTCCTTGTCAGCAATTTCAAGGTCAGGGTAAGCCTCGCTTGAAAACTTCGCAGCTTCTTCGTCAGCAGGATTTTCCTTTTCAAGCTCCTTTTCGGGAAGCTCCTTTACGGAGAACACCGAGATTGTGTTTACCACAAGTCCGATTACTGCGTAGATGATTGCCACTGTCTTCCAGCCCTCTGCACCGTTGCCGAAATATTCAACCATTCTTACTGTGTAAGTCTGAATTAAAAGGCTTGTTGCTGTTGCAAAGATAAAGCGCATTGAGCCAAGCTGTACACGCTCGTTGCCGTTTCGTGTGATAAGTGCTGTCAGGGAAGCGTAGGCAATGTTGTTGGCTGTGTAGAAAACTGCGTTGAGCAAGGTATAGCAGATAAAGAAATATGCATATTTTGCTACATCGCCAAAGCTTGCAGGAATTGCAAAGATTGCTACCAGCATTATACTGTTGCCGATGTACGGCCAGAGCATCCAAGGTCTTGCCTTGCCAAGCTTTGTTTTGGTCTTGTCAATCAATGCACCGAAGAAAACGTCTGTCACACCGTCAAAGAATTTCGACAGCATCATAAGTGTTCCCACGATGCCCGAGTTGAGTCCTGCCGTGTCGGTAAGGTAAATCATCATAAACGCCGTGATGAACGCATACACGGTATTTCCCGCAATATCACCCGAGCCGTAGCCTATTTTATTGTACCATTTCAGGTATTTCTTTTCAGTCATATTGTTCTCTCCTTTAAAAGAATTCATAACGTATTTTCTTATGTCCGAAGCGGCTCTCGAGTTCCCCTTCGGAGACAGCATTCAAAACGGTTTGAATACTGCTATTCAATTAAAGGCGCCTTTACTTTCTGATTAAATTCTAACACGCTTTTTACCCTGAAACCATAAACACAATAGAACAAAATATGCACAAAATGATACAGTTGCTATTGAAAATCAGAAATTTATATGTTATACTGTAAAAAAGAAAGGAGTCCTGACTATGTTTACAAATGTTGCCTACCTTCATAATTCCCTCAACGATATGGTTGACACAAGCAAGTCGCTTATTGTCACAAGCTGCGGTTACTACCGTGTGCACAGCCGTCCTGTTGTTTCAACGGAGCGTCCCACAGGAAGACGTGACTATCAGCTTTTGTACATAGCCAAGGGCAAGGGGCATTTTTACTTTGACGGCAAGGAACAGATTATAACCGAGGGAAATATGATTTTGTACCGTCCAAATGAGGTGCAATACTATTATTATTATGCTCCTGATAAAACAGAAGCGTATTGGGTGCATTTTACGGGCAGACACGTTGAGTCAATTCTCGACTTTTACGAACTGCCCGAAACGGAGAACGTGTTCTATACAGGAACATCCCCCGACTATCAGTGGATGTACCGACAGATGATACAGGAATTACAGCTTTGCCGTGCAAATTATGAGGAACTGCTGTCCCTTATGCTTCGTCACATTTTTATTATGATTAACCGCTATATTGTGGAGGGACGAAAAGCGGGCAGCGACATTCAGAATGAGATTGAACGTGCTACCCACTATTTCAATGAAAATTACAATAAGCCGCTGAACATTGACGAATACGCCGAGTCACGGCATATGAGCACCTGCTGGTTCATACGAAGCTTCAAGCAAATTCTGAAGGTTACGCCGATGCAGTATATCCTCTCCCTGCGAATGGCAAACGCACAAAGCTTGCTGGAAACAAGCGAATACAATATTTCCGAAATTGCCGAGGCCGTCGGGTATGACAATCCCCTTTATTTCAGCAGGCTTTTTCACAAGCATATCGGAGTTTCACCCTCCGAGTATCGGAAAATGAGGTCGGGGAAATTATAAGGATATATAACAGCACCTCCACGCTTTTGTGTGGAGGTGCTGTGTTTTGGGTGAATCTTATTATATACAATATATATTGTAATTCATTTTATTCCAATTCTCATACGATAACAAAAACGGATTTCACTTATATCCTCAAAGCTTTTATATACCGCTTTCTGAAAATTCATATAATCATTTTCGATAAGTTCGGGAGCACGTTTTAAAATTGTCTGCAAGCCGCCTTGACTTTGTGCCAAAGCTAAAAAACGTTCGACATCACATTTTTCTGCATTATCAAAAACAATCTCTCTGCAATATCTGAAATAACTGCTTTCTATAATGTTTTTCAAGTGCTTGTTTTTATCCCAACGGTAAAATGTTTTGCAGATTTCCTTGTTTTCTTCCTCAATAACACGAACCTTGTTGAACAGATTCATATATGCAATTTCTGTGTTTGTGTTGCAAACAGGCGGCCAATCGCAATCAACAGCAGCGAATATTCCGTCCTTTTTCAGAATACGATTGACTTCTGCAAGTGTGTCTGATGGGTTCATCCAATGAAAAGACTGAGAACAAAACACAACATCAACACTGTTATCAGGCAAACCAGTTTTATCAGAGTATGCTTTTATAAATTCTGTATTGCTGTCAGATTTTGATTTTGCAACAGCAAGCATATCGTCGTTTGGGTCGATTCCTATAATTCTGCTACACTTGTTTTTCCACGCTCTTGTGGAAAGACCTGTTCCGCAGCCTAAATCAACAACCGTTTCAGGTGTTCGACCTAAATAATCTGTTATTATATCAATAGAATGAGCAGGAACTGTAGGACGACTATTCTCATAGATTTCTGCAAAACCTGCAAATCTGTCAGCATTTATTTCAGCTGTTACGTTATCCGTATGCTGTATTGTTGAGAGTAAATATTCAAGAGATACACCAAACATTTTTGAAATCTGTTTCAATGTTTCAAGATTAGGTGTTGTATCGCCATTCTCCCAACGTGAAACTGCCTGTCGTGTAACAAAAAGAGCCTGTGCCATTTCGTCCTGTGTCATATTTACATTATGGCGAATTTCTTTTATTATTTCTGCTGTTGTCATACCATCACCCCGCAAAATTATTATATACTTTGGTGTGATTATAGTCAAGCAACAAGTTGTTGCTTATAAAATGCACTATATTATTCTAAACAAAATTCTTAATCATCTTCCATATATTCGCTACATCTGTTGCATATTCCAAAACTACCGCCACCATCACCGAATGGTGTTTTACAGACTTTGCATATACTTATTTCATTATCCGAACCACAATAACAACAATGACCAAATTTATAAAAATCATCTCGCAAAGATACACCATATTTTTCACATTCACAACAAGGGAAATCTGCCACTACTGAATCATTTCCTAACTTAACTGCATCAGTTTCCATAGCCTCCTTGATAGATATATATGGATTTAGCTCCTCTATTGTGGTGTAAAGTTCCTTGAGGAAACAATCCATTTGAGAATCATCTAAATATGATTCACTTTCTAATTCTATTATGAAGCCTTCAGAAGAATTTTCATATCCGCTACCATTATGATAGTTAATCTCTGCAGAAGCAAAACCATCTTTATTACTATGCGTTATTTTATTATCTTCTCCGTGAATAATATATCTAAATTTAAGAGTGCTATTACCATCCATTTCATCATCAATATCGATTTCAGCCTGAACATCAAGGAAATATTCTTCATTAGCATTACATTTTACAGAAAAAAGTGTTTGCCAAGTTCCATCATTTTCAATATAATATTTTGAACTAATGGTAAATCTGCTATCCCAATAATATGAGTCATATACAGTTTCATACAGAAAATCCATTTTTTCTATAAATATATCAAGGATACTATCATGCCATAATATTTCTACGCCAGTTTCACTTTCAATACGGTCTCTTAAATAATTTCTCTCAAATTCTTCTTGTTCCTCTACTTCTCGAGCTTGTTCGTTTTCGATATCGATTGTTAAATAAAGTTCTTCTGATGGCACCGATTCTTCGAATTTCTCATTTGCGTTCTTAACCATATCATCTAAATCAATAAAACTTTTTTTCATTGTTTCATATGCTGAAAAGGTAATAGGTTTGTTGTGTGCAATATGATTTCTGTTTTTAATAAAGTCTGTAATTATTTGTTGTGAATTTGCATTGTTGCCAAAATAAGGTTCAAATATATCTTCCCAGAGGTTCTTTTTAACTTGCCTTCTCTTTTTAATCCATTGGGAAATGTTTTCGTTATTGTTTTTTTTAGTTAAAATATTCATTAAAACATTGAATTCATTATGTTCCAACTGGAATGGAGATTCATATACAATACCTTTTTTAATTATTTCAAATAAGGTTTCTAACGTTG
>JAZQBN010000133.1:0-4507 GCA_045545795.1 Oscillospiraceae bacterium | reverse complement strand
CATTTCTGGTGCAGAGGATATTATGTAGATACAGTAGGGAAGAATGAAAAACGCATTGCAGAATATGTAAGGAACCAGCTACAAGAAGATATAGCGTGCGACCAAATAAGCTTTAAAGAGTATACCGACCCGTTCACGGGTCAGCCAGTAAATCAGGGCAAATAAAAAGACAGCCCCTTGAGGGGCTGCCCGTGAATCAAATGCGGTTGGCAGACTTTTCAGAACCACTTGAGTGGTAAGGGTCGTACCAAGCCCTTTAAGGGCTTTTGCATACCACCCGTTTTACGGCAGGTTTTGATTATATCTCAACACCTACAAAATAACAAAAAATGTATTTTCTAATTTACGACAACCATATGCACAGTGGACTTGGAGACCCCAAAGTGTTTAGCTGCCGCACGAACAGTAGCCTTGTTCTCCAGTATGTATCTCCCAAGAATCACAGCACGTTCCTCAATGTCCTGAACGGGTTTTGCTTTCAAAATATACTCACCCCTATACATAGTTATTCTTTCTATGTATATGCGGGTGGATGAAAGTTTAATTCAAAAAAGTGTTATAAGGGTGTCATTTGTTGTTAGGTATGTCAGAAATAAATGTATGCAGTTTATGCTTTTAAATCACCACATATAATCATATTTGAAATATTACTCCTCCTCAAAAATCGTTGTATTTTCGCCCCAATAGTAAACATATAAATCATCGCCATATATATAGATATTGTTGTATTCATATGGAGTAAGTGCATCTCCGAGTTCGCTGTGGTAATCAAGATCAGGACCATTTTCTAAATCATCGATGTCATCAATTTTCATATATTGAGAATAATTACCCCGTGCAGAAAGCACTAATACCTGTGCGTCACCAATGCCCTTTCCGGGAGTAATAAGAAATTCCATCGGAAAACGACTTGTATTTGTTATCAGATATGCTTCGCATTTTATAACATCATAGCCTTCCTGATATTTCGGATACTTTATTTCTTCAAGATGTGCACCCGTTTCTCTTAATGCATAAAGCAAAGCATTTATTGTGCAAGGAAGCATTATTTTCTGGTCATGAATTGTCAGATTATCAAGAGCAGATTTGAATTCCTCATTTTTCTCAGGAATAGGAGTGTACTCCAATTCATTGTTTACGGCATCATATTCAATGCGATAATCTTCGGGGAGATAATATTTATCTGTTGTAAGTTCAATACCTATGTATTCGCTGTCGCTTTTGGGATAATAGCCGAAAAGAGCTATTTTATCCGAAAACATACGCATTATGTATTCGTAAGCAGGGTCAGCTGCATCAACAGTATAATGTGAGCAGTAATAATCTTTTATATTATATCCATAAGCACGGTCCACAGCAATCGGGTCAGCATTGGAAACGTCAACTCCGCCTATAACAACCTGCGGCAGATAATCACTTTTTTTAAATCCCAGAAACGTAAATATATCAATAACAACATTATCTTCATCATATGTAGCTGTATCAGAAGAAAAAAGGCCGTATGCCCAGTTGATATTATTATAATAAAGAGCAGTCATAAAATTATAACGTTCGATACCTTTTTCTGCCGCTTTTTCGTCGGGAGATATTTTTATAAGAGATATATCAAACTCATCAGGCAGCTCACTATACTTTAACGGGAAATCATATTTTACACCATTGATATAAATATGGTTCATATCCTCATAGGTGTATTCGGTATATTCAGTTGGAAGAGGCGGTATTTCCATTTTATCGATATTGATTTCAGCTATCTGAATGTTTTCGCTGTTGGATTGAGCGGCTATTTGGGCTTCAATCACTTCCTTAGCACCGTTGCCTGTTCTGAGAGTTACAATCAAGGCAGCGGCAATTATAATACCGAGAAAAGAAAAAAGAAATCTGAATTTTAATTTGCCCATTTTTGCACCTCTCAATCTATATAGCTTGCACACAACTCGGGAATTGTCGAAATACATACTGCATCGGGATATTCAGCTGCATCAAAAAAGGTGAAAAAATAAACCGATTTTCCGTCCGATGATGAATATATACATTCCTTGCTGCTTCCGTCAAACCCCATTGCCTTGTCAATTTCTTCATAGGTCATATCAAGTGACCAGTCACCTGCAAAAGTATTTACATACATTGAATAAACAGTAAGTGCAACAATTGTACCATTATTGAAGTCGGCATCGCTTTCACAAAGGACTGTTGCATAGCCGATATCATTTTCGTCAATGGAAATATCTGCTCGTACTGTTCTGAAACCGTTGTAGGAATTGGTGTGTTCGTAGTATTTGTCAAATTCAAGTGTGACATCGTCAGGCAGGTCGCTTGCGTTCATCGGAAGTGATAAAACCAACGGACCGGCAGTTATTTCTTCAAAGCATTTGTCAATAATGTCTTTATCTGTGTACTTGACTTCAAAATCATACTGATTATACTTTTTTATCATATAGAGCTGTTCGCTGAATTCAGACGGATAATCTTCATAATCACATCCGCTAAGACATAAAGCTATTGTCAGTGCTGCAAATATTGCTGTAAGTTTCTTTATCATGTCACTTCACCTCAGACTTTTTTGATTTGAATGGAAGAACAGTTCTGTATGCAAATAAAAGCATAGCTGCTGATGTCAGTGTAAATAAGAGAAATGCTGTAAAGCTGTTATCCAGCATAATTGCAGGAATTGTTCCCACAATCCAAGCAACAGGGTTAATCCATGTATAATGTCCAAGGATTACAGTGCCCCACAGAATAGCGGCGGTCAATGTCATTGCACCAAGCACATAGCTGCCGCTTTTTTCATATTTGATTGAACCAATCAGGTAACCTGTTGAAAAAATCATTGCATAAAATACAATGTTTTCGAAAATTACCGACAGGATAAAGCCTTCGTCGAGAAAGCCGCCGCAAACAAAGAAACGCAGCATTTCAACACAGGAAAAAGTTTTTACATCAAAAATCAGCTGACGGCTTATGCAGTCATAAACTGCCGCAATCAGGCAGAGTCCGCCTGCGTATACGCTTTGAGATATGATGCGGTATTTTGTTGAAACGGAATTTGAAACGCAGAATGAAGTATGCTTTTCAAAGAAGGAAAGTCCGTATGTAAACATAAACAGCAGCACTGGCAGGTCATTGCCGAAAAAAATGCGAATAGCTTCAGGATTCGGCTGTTCCAATGCGTTACGCTCTGTAATAAATGAATTAACTCCAATCATTGCAGCGGTAATAATTGCTTCAAGGATTGCCAAACCGATAATCCTGCCCTTTGCAAGAGAAAAAGTACATAGCATTGTCGCTTTCAGTCTGTTCATAATATTAAGCCCTTTCTTTTTTCCTGAGGTAATTTTGTTTTGTATTTATTGATATTATGTGCAATTATATCTACAAATATTATCCAAAGAATTATTGTTGCTAAAATTGAAATGGAAACAATGTTAATCATACAAGCTATGAATACAAAGATTCCGAAAATAGTTGGTTCCAATTTAATTATAAAAATAATTGATAGCAGTAAAATAATTAAAGCATATAGCATTATTGTTATTTCATTGGAAGAATCCATACCTATTACAAGAAAATAAAAGCCTAAAAATATCCATCTGAATATCTGACTAAATGGTTTGCTTAGAAGCATATGCTGGATATAATATCCCATAAGCATAAACATCTGATAAGTTATTGTAAGCTTAAAAAACATAATCAGATTATTTAAAGATAAAAAAGCAGATTGTGCTTCCATTGATATTCCAAAGTCGGGAACCAATTCTTTTCCGTATATTTCAGTGAAATACCATCTTACCATAACCATATCCAATAAACTGAATAGAAGTGATACGGCTAATGAAGCAACGGCAAAACAAAAAACTCTTTTATACGGCGAAAGATTTACCGATACAGAAAGTCCGGTATGCTTGCGGTATGAAAGAAAACCAGCAATAAAAAGAAGGAGAACGGAATATACATCACCGAAAGTATCGCCGTAACGAACATCATCCCCGATTTCAAAAACCTTGACAACAGCAATTATCATTCTGATAATAAAAGCGGCAGAAATCCAGAAACCCATAGCGTGGAATGACATAACTGTTCCGTTTAAAACTCTGTTTTTCATTAATGCAAATCCTTTCGCAATCAGTTTGTCGGAGTGTCAGGAGAGCCTCCTGTGAGAAAGTAGAAAAGCTTTTGCAGGTTGACCTGTTCGCAGGTAAGTCCCTCGGGAATTTCTTCGGGAACACCCTTGATAAGCGTGGTTTTGAATACGCTCATGCTTTCGCTGCCTATAACTTCCTTGTCACTGACAAAGCTGTCAACAAGCTCAGCCTTACCTGCAACAGAAGTGTAACCCGTCATAAGCGTTTCAGTATCGTTAGTAAGAAGAATTCTGCCGTTGTGTAGAATTATTACAGTATCAATAAGGTTCTGCATTTCCTCGATAATGTGCGTTGAAACAACAAAGCAGGAATCGCTTTCGCTGATTTTTCTTGCAAGTTCACGATAGAACGCCTCACGCTGATTT
>JAZQBN010000132.1:0-6075 GCA_045545795.1 Oscillospiraceae bacterium | reverse complement strand
TAGCGTTCAGAATGTTTTCTGCTGTCTGCTGTGGTGTTTGGTTGGAATTGTCCAACCAAAAGCCGATCCGTGGTGTTGTCTGCATTTTACTAAATACAAATTCAATGTATACAGAAAGATATAAGGAGTGGGAGGGATTCCGCCGTAGTTGGCATTGTAGGAAAATCCAAAAGTTTAGATTTTCCCACAATGCTTATCTTTTGGTCTTTGGTTCGGAATAGTGTAGTGCTGGCGGTCTATCTCTTGTTTTCGGTTGCTTGCTTCTTTACCGTACATGAGCATTACTGCCGGGGACAAAGCGTTTTGGAGAGCTGAAAAAATCAATCGGCAGCGTTTCCCAAAAGGTTCTGACTGCTCAGCTTCGTGATATGGAAGAAAACGGACTCGTAAACCGAAAGGTATATGCCGAAGTACCGCCGAGAGTAGAATACTCCCTGACAGAATTGGGACAAAGCTTGAAACCTATTCTCGACGCTATGTGGAGTTGGGGCGAAGATTATAAAGAAAAATGTAATAAATAACGAAAAGACCGTCAGGCTCAAACGAGGCTTGACGGTCTTATATTTTTTTGCTGTATTTAAGAAAATCGTTTTGGTGTTCCTGTTTGCGAAGTTGATAGCCCTGTGCAATCAGCGTATCCACTTTCAGAGCAATCAGGTTTATGTCGGAACACATTGCCCGTGCAATCTGCTGAATGTCATAGCCGTTTTTAATGTATTCCAAAATGGTGTCGTCCGGGAGCGAAGCCTGAGAAGCGAAGATATTTGCTTCATACTCCATACGGTTCTCTCTCATATCAAAGATGTTGAACTCTTTGAACCCGCCGACAGCAACCGCTTCTTGCCTGTGTAGAACATCGTGCCCGATTTCGTGCCATAGCACTATCTGCTCCACGACCGGGTGCATACCGTTTTTAAGAAAAACAAAGCGGTTCTTCAGAATAACCTTGTATGCTCCACGCTGCTTGTCAAAATTCCGGTAGATAACATTGATACCAAGCTCTTTTGCGACCTTGTACGGGTCACGAGTACCGCAACGGTCAATGAGCTTGTTTACGATTTTCACAATCTCAGCCGTAGTGTAATACCCCAATCCGGCTCACCTCCCATATTATAGTATATCGGATATTAACCTATAATAAATTATAAACTATTATGTGTCCCATATATTGGACTTAGTTCACTTTGAGGATTACTCGTCTTTGCGGTATTTCTTCGGGGTGTATTTTTTATTGTTCTTCTTTGCAATAAGATATGCTTCCTGAATAGCGTCAACCATTTCACGCATATCCTCGTCAGCCATTTCGCCGCCGGCAAACAGACCGGTAACTTCTGCAAGCAACTCCTGAGCCTGTCTTGCCCCTCTGCGTCCGTATTTATCCTCTACATCGGCGATGAAAGCGTCATCCTCAGACAGCAGATAATTCACATTTACATTTAAGGATTCTGCCAGCTTCTTATATCTTTCCATTCCTCTCGGACGGGATTTATCATTTTCATAAGAACCAATTATGCGTCGGGTTACGCCGATTTTAGCTGCCAACTCATCTTGACTCATACCAAGCTTTGTTCTTTCAGCCTTGACTTTTTCACCGAATGTCATTGTGATTTCACTCCTTAAAAGAATATTTACAGTTGAACTACCCATTTGCCCTTGACAAGTACAGTTGAAGTGTATATAATATGAATTGGGAAGTTGAACTACACATAGTGTACACCAAACTACCCAAAATGTCAAGGGGGTTCAAAAAATGTTACGAAGCATACTTCATTGTGATATGAATAACTTCTATGCCAGCGTCGAATGTATGCTCGACCCCGCATTGAAAAAATATCCGATTGCTGTTTGCGGCTCTGTGGAGGAGCGACACGGTATTGTGCTTGCAAAGAACTACAAAGCAAAGGCTTTTGATGTGAAAACCGGGGACGCAGTATGGCAGGCTAAACAGAAGTGCAAGGACTTGGTTGTAGTACCGCCCCATTATGAGGAGTATATCAAATACTCAAAGCTTGCGAGAAGCGTGTATGAGCGATATACCGACCAAGTTGAACCGTATGGTATGGACGAGTGTTGGTTGGATATTAGCGGGACGGAAAGCCTTTTCGGTTCGCCGGAAAAGGTGGCAAATGAAATTCGTGAAACGATGAAGTTTGAACTCGGCTTGACGATTTCTGTGGGTGTTTCCTTTAATAAGATATTTGCGAAGCTCGGCTCGGATATGAAGAAACCGGACGCAGTAACCGTGATACCAAAGGACACATTCAGAGAAAAGATTTGGGGACTTCCTGCCGCTGACCTGCTCGGTGTAGGACGGGCAACCCAGCGAGTGCTTGACAGCTATTGTATTCGTACCATCGGGGATTTAGCGAATACCGACCCTGAGTTCTTACGCAGAAGATTAGGAAAGAACGGAGTAGTTTTATGGAACTATGCCAACGGCAACGACCTTTCCCTCGTTGCCAAGAAAGACTTCGTTTCCCCTATAAAAAGCGTAGGACACGGTATAACAACAGTAGCAGACTTAGAGAAACCGGAGCAGGTGTGGCCCGTGTTTCTCGAATTAACCCAAGACATCGGACACAAGCTCCGTGTTCACGGACTAAGTGCAGAAGGTGTCGCAATACATATTAGAGACAACACACTCAATACAAGGCAATGGCAGACGAAGATTGCACTTCCTACACAGTCTCCGATGATTATTGCAAAGACCGCTTTTCAGTTGTTTGAAAAAAGATATGGGTGGAACAACCCTATCCGTTCTGTGACAGTACAAGCCATAAATCTTATTCCACAAGACACGCCCCGTCAAATAGATATGTTTATGGACGCCGCAAAGCAGGACAAATTGGAGCGAATGGAAAAGTGTGTTGAAGAAATCAGACGGCGTTTCGGAAAGGACAGCATAAGGAATGGGGTTCTTTGTCAGAACCTGCGGCTACCACTGGAAAAAGCCGAAATCACTATGCCGACAGGTATGGTTGGTTAAGGAGGTCTTAATGTGATTGACGAAAAAGAGGTTACGGCTTATGTTACGATACCCGACTGCTTTTTGCAGGGGTGCAGCGAAGATATTGTTATCTTCCGTGCGGACGGCGGAAACCATTTTACCGACTACGGTATATATGAAGGAATGTTCCTGTTCTTTGACCGAAAAAAACGCTTTAAGAAAGGAAGGCTTTCCTGTTACATCAATACTGCCGGAGATGACCGACCCAAGTACAGGGTGTCGGATAAGAACATCGACGGATACAAGCACTTGGGAAGATTAGTTTTGACTTTGAGAAATTACGAGGTATAAAAATGGAATCCGAAAGAAGAAAAGTTTATGTTGAAGTGAATGTAACACACAGACCTGATGGAACGGCTCGTCCGAACTTCATCAAGTTTGAGAATGATGAAAAATATGAGATAGACCGTGTAATTCAGAAATGCCGTGCGGCTTCCACCAAAGTCGGAGGAACCGGTATCCGCTACACGGTACAGATTTGCGGCAAGCCCACATTTCTGTTCGACGAAGAAAACGGAAAGTGGTTTGTAGAAGCAAAATCCTAATGGTAGGAGGTTTTGTAACTTGAAACATTTATCGAGATTTGACATCGAAGCGATAGCCGACAAGTATGTTCAGGCATATATGGCACTTCCCGATGTCCGTAACACACAAATATACAGAATTGACCCGGAGCTTCTCTTGGAGAAGGTTCTCGGATTGAATGTCGAATACCAGCACCTATCCTATGACGGTAGTATTCTCGGAATGACCTCATTTACGGAAATGGGTGTTCAGGTATTTGAAGATGATGATAACGAAGCCTTTTTCTTTTTGGACGGGAAAACCGTTCTTGTGGAAAAGGACTTGAACTTTGACAGCAAGCTGAAAGGCAGAAAGAATTTCACCTTAATGCACGAGGGCAGCCATCAGATATTTAAGATGTTGTTCCCGAATGATTACGGTGTAACACAGAAGTCTGCCGGAGTACATTATTACAAGGCAAATTCCGAGAGGAATAAGCCAATATCCGATTGGGAGGAATGGCAGGCAAACACGCTTGGAGCTGCTATTCTTCTTCCTGAAAACCTCGTAAAACAAGGAATGTATCTGTTCAGTCTCGGCGAAAAGATTGAATGCCTGAACAAGATATACTATCCGAGTGTATATAAAAGGTTTGACGCACTTGCGGATTTTTTAGGGTGTTCCAAAAAGGCTCTTGCCATACGAATGAAACAGCTCGGACTTTTGAAAAAGGAGTATCTTGATAATCCTTTTGATTTGGTTACGGTTTATCCGGAGGTGAGCGAGCTATGAAATCGTTGGAACAAAAGATAATCGTAAGGTGCAAAAACTGTGGCTGGCGTATTTTTGACAAGGTAACAATGACAACAGGCGTGATTGAACTGAAATGTCCGAACTGCCACAGAGTAGTAGAGGTTGACCTATCCCTACGCAAGGGAACGGTCAAGTACAGATTAACAAGAAGTAATAACAGAGCGAACAATTAAATATCGGGCAGATGTACCGAGCCACGAGTCCTTGAGCGAAAGCTCCTGAGTCATCAAATTGCCGGACGCTGAGAATTAAGGGATAGAAATATCCTAATGTTCTTGGTGTCCGGCTTTTTTGTCGCTCCCGAAAGGAGCAAGACCGTGACATATAAGTGGCTGGCATATATCGCCAAGTATCCGTAATCTCCGAATTTTTGATTTCAACCAAATTCAAAAATTCAAATTTAAGGAGATTACGACAATGACAAAACTTACATTAGAACAACAGGAATTATTATTTGCGAACGACTGCAAACTCATCAATCTGCGGTATGAATACCACGGTTACACCGGCACGGAGAAATGGGCGATTGTAACAGAACTGGCGGAAGAAGAATTGTGGGTTAAATACCCTGATGTTATCCGTCGGTACACTCCGTTCATTCTGCTTTCTATGGCTCAGGGCGAAGTGATTGACGAGTCATACAGAAACAACGATAAGTACGAAAAGCGAGCAAAAAGAACAATCGATGTGTATGGGTATGAAGATGACATCTCTGAACAATTCCACCGGGAACTGATTACTCCGTTTGTTGACCCGTTTGAGCAAGCGGAGGAAGAACGGATTGAGGAAGAAAAGGAACAGCTCCGCCAGTTAGAAATTGCGAAAGTCAGAAAGGTATTGGAAATGCTGAAACCTGTTCAGAGAGAAAGACTGATTAAAGCGATTTTATTAGGTATGAGTTCAAGAAAAATCGCAAAGGAAGAAGGCGTATATTACAGCGTTGTAGATAAGTCGATTGCTGCCGCAAGAAAAAATTTCAAGAAATTTTATGAAAACCTCTGATTTTGGGTGTGCATTTTGACCCCCTTTGTCCAAATGAGTGAAGGGGTTATTTCAATTCCGGATAAGAAATGCACTTTCAAGACTAAATGAACAGAGAGGTTATACATATATGCAGAGAAAAGAAATTCAGCGTGGAGATTTATTCTACTACGATTTTGGAAAAAGAGAGGGGTCTGTCCAGTCGGGTGAGAGACCTGTAATGGTAATTCAGGCGGACAACTTTAATGCAAATGCTCCGACAATTATTGTTGCTGCTGTTACGGCTGTGATGAAAAAGAAGTATCTTCCTTCACACATCATTTTGGGTGAGGACTTCGGTCTGAAGAAGCCGTCAATGGTTCTTCTTGAACAGATACAAACCGTCAATAAGGACGAACTGACAGACTACATTGGTTCGGTAAACGACGAAAGGCTTTGGAAGCAAATTAACGCAGCTCTTAAAAAGACTTTCGGTTTATGGATTTACAACACAGACAGAAACGGAGATGTTCGCTGCTTATGTCCCAAGTGCCTGAGCGACTATATCCACGACCCGAATTATGTTGTCAGGCGTCTTGACCTTTTTGCGAAAAGCAAAGACAACTGCGATAAGTGCAATAACAGCGGTTGGGATTATATCGTTTATGACAAACGCACCTCGGTCAAAGGAAAGGGGTGTAAAAATGCCTGAAAGAAAAGATAAGGAGAAATACAATATTCCTTTATGGCATAAGCCCAATCTTTCCATTGAAGAAGCAGTTGCTTATTCC
>JAZQBN010000131.1:0-28106 GCA_045545795.1 Oscillospiraceae bacterium | reverse complement strand
TAAAAAGACAGCCCCTTGAGGGGCTGCCCGTGAATCAAATGCGGTTGGCAGACTTTTCAGAACCACTTGAGTGGTAAGGGTCGTACCAAGCCCTTTAAGGGCTTTTGCATACCACCCGTTTTACGGGTGGTTTTGATTTTTCGGAAAACTATTGACAAATCAGATAAATGTATGCTATACTACAGTTAGCAAGAGCTAACTAAGATTTCTTTTCGAAAGGATTGATAATATGAGCGTTGTTGTGGTTGGAGGTAACGACCGTATGGCAACACGATACAAGGATATCTGCAAAGAATACAACTGCAAGGCAAAGGTTTTCACGCAAATGCCCTCTGATTTTGAGAACAAGCTTGGCACGCCTGATTTGATGGTAGTTTTCACAAATACCTGTTCTCACAAGATGGTCAACAGCGTCAATCAGCGTTCACAGAAGTATGATATTCCCGTTGCGAGAATTCACAGTGCAAGTGCAACGGCACTGAAAAGCGTTCTTGAGCAGTATTGTATATGATTTTAATGTGCAATTCAGGTTGCACTGATTTTTAAAGCATAAGGTTAGTGATAACTAACTGAATGGGGTGAGTTTATGTCAGACAGGTACAACAATTTTGTATGTAAGAACTGTGAGTGCGAGAAATTCGGTCAGAAGCTTGCATTCCATACAGCACCTACGCTGCTTGGAATAAAGTGCGGAAGCCTTATTTCCCTGACAACGGCGGAGTTTACACTTGATGAGCAGTCTGAGCTGTTCAACAGCAAGGCGGCGGCAAAGGGACTGGTAACAAAAATCCTGTGCAGCTGCGGAAACCGCACGCTGTTGTTCGTGTATAACGAAAAGCTGATGAAAAGACGACTTGCCGACCCTCAGGTTCAAGAGGTGCTTAAGCAGTACGGCTACCCTGAAAATGTCGGCATTGACGAATGTCTTGCGTACCTTTCAAGCCGCATACGCAGCAGCGAGGAATTTCCGCACGAAATCGGCGTGTTCCTCGGATATCCACTGGAGGACGTTGTGGGCTTCATTGAGAACAAGGGGGAAAACTTCAAGTTCTGCGGATGCTGGAAGGTGTACGGAAGTGAGGAAAGTGCAAAGCGTACATTTGCAAACTATGAAAAATGCCGCAAATTTCTCTGCGGCAGGCTGAATGAGGGTGCTGATATTTATCAGGCACTTAAAATATCGTGAATAAACAGAAAACCGCTCCGATAACTCGGAGCGGCAATTTTTTATATCTGAGCGGAGTAGTTAGGAGCTTCCTTAGTGATGTAGATATCGTGTGGGTGAGACTCCTTAAGACCTGCACCTGTAATCTTTACGAACTGAGCCTTTTCGTGGAGCTCAGGGATTGTTGCACATCCGCAGTAGCCCATACCTGAACGGATACCGCCGATAAGCTGGAAGATTGTATCGGAAACCTGTCCCTTGTAAGGAACACGTCCTTCAACACCCTCAGGAACAAGCTTCTTGTTGTCGGAGCTGCCCTGGAAATATCTGTCCTTGGAGCCGCAAGCCATAGCACCGAGAGAGCCCATACCACGGTAAACCTTGAAGCGTCTGCCCTGATAGATTTCTTCTTCACCCGGAGCTTCGTCACAGCCTGCAAGGAGTGAGCCGAGCATTACAACGTTTGCACCTGCAGCGAGAGCCTTTACGATATCGCCTGAATACTTGATACCGCCGTCAGCGATAACAGGAATGTTGTGCTTAGTAGCAACGCAAGCTACGTCGTAAACTGCTGTAATCTGTGGTACGCCGATACCTGCAACAACTCTTGTTGTACAGATTGAGCCAGGACCGATACCAACCTTGAGGCAGTCAGCACCTGCTTCGATAAGAGCCTCAGCAGCTGCTGCTGTAGCGATGTTACCAGCAATAACAGGGATATGTGGGAATGCCTTCTTAACTTCACGGACAGCGTTCACGATGTTGATGTTGTGACCGTGAGCAGAGTCGAGAACGAGAACGTCAACCTGAGCGTCAACGAGAGCCTGTGCACGCTCCATCATATTTGCTGCAACGCCGATTGCAGCACCGCAGAGGAGTCTGCCTGACTTATCTCTTGCAGAGTTAGGATATTCGATAGCCTTTTCAATGTCTTTGATAGTGATAAGACCCTTGAGAATGCCGTTATCATCAACGATAGGGAGCTTTTCAATCTTGTGCTGCATAAGGATTTTCTGAGCAGCAGCAAGGTCTGTTCCTACAGGAGCGGTAACGAGGTTTTCCTTTGTCATAACATCGCCGATAGGAATGTTGAAATCAGTAAGGAAACGCAGGTCACGGTTTGTAAGGATACCGATAAGCTTCTTGTTTTCATCTACAACAGGAACACCTGAAATTCTGTACTTGCCCATAAGCTCGTCAGCTTCGGAAACGAGTCTGTCAGCTGTGAGGGAGAACGGATTAACGATAACGCCGTTTTCGGAACGCTTTACGCGGTCAACTTCCTCAGCCTGCTTTTCGATTGACATATTCTTGTGAATAACACCGATACCGCCTTCACGAGCGATAGCGATAGCCATATTTGCTTCTGTAACTGTGTCCATAGCGGAAGTGATGATAGGAGTGTTGAGCATAATGTCGCCTGCAAGTCTTGTTCCGAGGTTAACCATATTAGGTGTGCAGTTTGACTCGGCAGGGATAAGGAGAACGTCATCAAATGTGAGACCTTCCTTTACGAATTTGTTGGTGTAATTTGTTTCCAGCATCAGAAATACCTCCCCAAAAAATTAACATCTTTAAAAATATATTTCTATTAGAATATCACTTTACCGTCCTTTAGTCAAGTATTATTTCGTGAACACTGAGTTAGAAAAAAATCAGATTTTGCGGTGCAATTTTGTGCAATTCTTCACCCGTAATTTTATTGCCGCAAAAACAGCAGTATAAACAAGCAATCCGATTATGCCTGCAACGCTTGCCGCAAATCCGATATCACGGATATCCGAGTGATATACAAGCTCAATGGTATGAGTTCCCTCATTTACGGGAACAGCCATAAAGCCTATGTTTGCATTTATAATTTCTGTTTTTTCACCATCAACATATGCCGTAAAATCCTTATCGTACGCAATGCTGAAGAACACCAGTTCAGGCTTGTCAACAGTTATCACAGCCGTACAGCTGTCAGTATCCGAGGTGAAGCTTTCCGCTGAATATTCCGCACGCAAATCACATTCTGCCGCAAATTCTTCATCGCTCATATCATACAGCATACTTTCATCCGCTTCCGTAAGATATCCTTCAGCGTACGCTTTATCATCAAGCACCATAGTACGAAGCATTATTTCTGCACGAAGCTCCTCAGCAAGGCTCATAAGTGTTTCCCTTGTAATGAAGTAATCATAGCAGAAGCCTATCGGGATAAAATTTCGGTTTTCATATAATGTGCAGGAGGGGTAATTTCGAATGAATTTATAGTCACCCTCAATCGGTGGTGATGCATTTTCAGGCAAACATCCGGTATAAATGAAGTTTTTTTCCGAAGATAAGCATACATTTTCATAGCTCTTGGCAAATCCGCCAATAGTTTCCCCTGTTGCAGTACAATAATCGGAAAGATACGGATTTACAGTACTGTTAAAAGTGTATGTAGAATATAGCCCGTTACAAAGATTGTTGTTTTCAAAATAATCATCCGAAGAAACTCTGCTTCCATATTCATTTTTCTCAATATAAGGGTAATCTGTATATGCTGCAGTTGTTGCTAATGGTTCGGAGTTTTCCCCTATTCCGAACAACAGCGTCATTTCGGTAAATGCAAATACAAACGCCGCAACAGCTACAACAATCTTTTTAGAATATGACGCATCTTTGACACACTTGAAAAGTAAAGCTGCTGCAATAAGTAAGCCTGTTGTA
Organism: Oscillospiraceae bacterium; assembly: GCA_045545795.1. Lineage (GTDB taxonomy): Bacteria > Bacillota > Clostridia > Oscillospirales > Ruminococcaceae > RGIG8773. Next base: position 24,244 of record JAZQBN010000131.1, on the reverse strand, counting down.
CCGAGGAGTATCTGTACTGTTTTCTGAGCGGGATTGTAATATGCTCCGTCCTGCCACAAAGCGAGTTTTTTCATCGGGAACAATACTGAGAACACCGCAGTTATTGCAATCATTGCACCGTTGAGTATCAGACCGGGCTTGAACAGCTCAGGCTTGTTTTCAAGAGCAACGGCAGTCATAACGGACATTATCAGCGTCGGAGCAAACATCCATCGTGCATAATAAGCAGAGTTTCCAAGGCTGAACAGGCTGTTGAGAACAGGCACAAATGCCATAACCGTACATACCGCCACAAGCCTTGTCATCCAGCTTTTCTTCTCGGCAATTGCATATGCAAACACACCGGACACACCAAATAATGGAACATACATTGCCTGTGAAGACCAGCGTGAACCATGCGGATATGCCCCCTTGAAATCGGGGAAAAAGTTAGTGTTGCCCTGAGTGTCAGGGGGAAGGAACATTGCCTGTAGAATTCTTGTATATCGCCAAGGAGTTTCATACAAAAACATATCTGCAATTCCGTCAAAGCCCGTGTCATACCTCGGACTTTCTATAAGTGCAGATAATGCAGGAAAAAGAACAAGACCTGCCGCAAGAACACCAAGCACAGACTCTGCCGCAAGACAGAAAAAGTCCTTTAGATTTATTCTGAATGATTTGTCTGTAAGTCTGAAAAGAAAATACAGCACAAGGAACACAACTTCAATTCCGAAGATATAATAATTTGTAAAGGCACATATCGCAACGGTTATTCCGAAAAAAGCACGTTTCTTTTCTGTAACAGCCATTTCGAGTGTTGTAAGCAGCAATGGGAAAAATACCAGTGCATCAAGATAATGAAAAACGAAATTCACCATCTGATATCCCGAAAACGTGTACAGCAATGCAGCTATAAGTGCGTAATCCTTGTTTTTGCAGAAACGGGCAGCATACATATAGGCAAACAATGAGCAAAAGCCGAATTTTAGTGCAATAACAAACGGAATTGCATAAACTACACATTCCGTCGGAATAAGCAGCAGCGGCAGCATAAACGGACTGAAAAGGTTATAAAATCCGTATGCCTCAATAAAATCCAGACCCGTTCCCGCATAGAAATCAAACTGAGGCAACTCCAAATGGCGAAGTTGCTGTTGGAGATGAAGAGTAAAGGGAATTTGCTGGATATTGAAATCCCCATAAAAATAAAACACCATATCATTCTTTACCGCAAAAGGCAGGAACGACAGTAAAAATATAAACAGACCCAGCAGGAATGATATTGAATAATATTTATTTTTTTCCGATATGCTGATTTTCAAATTTTTCCGCTTCCTTTCAGCAGCTTATACAGTGTCGGTTCAAAGGAAAATTCATTCATTAGATTTTCCGCTTCGGCAAGATATTGCTCCCTGCCCCTCGGATTTCCGTTTCGTTTTACGGCACGGATAAGAATATTTTTCGGTGTATGTTCAAACCCGACAAATTCCAGCAGTTGTGTTCTGTATCCGCAGTATTCCAGCAGATTTGCACGGATAGCGTCCGTACACAGTGCCGCTGTACGCTCCTTGATTATGCCGTAGCGTGTTAAAAGTGAAAGCTTGTCTGACTTCATTTGGGAGTTAAGCTCGTGCTGACAGCAGGGCACTGAAAAAATCATATCTGCATTACGCATAATTGCGTTGTGCAAAGCGTAGTCCGTAGCTGTGTCGCAGGCGTGAAGCGTAACAACCATATCGACCTTGCCCTGAACACTTGCACCGCTGATATCGCCCATTTCAAAACGAAGATTTTTGTATCCGTATCTTTCGGCAGCAGCGTTGCATTTTTCAATTACATCAGCTTTAAGGTCAAGCCCAAGCATATCAACCTCCGTGCCGAGAATTTCAGTGAAATAGTGGTACAGCACAAACGTCAGATAGGATTTTCCGCAGCCGAAATCCACGATTTTCAGCTTCTTTCCCGACAGACCCTTTTCACGGACAGCATCATCAATTATTTCGGTAAATCGGTTAATCTGACGGAACTTGTCATACATAGGCTTTGCGACCTTGCCGTCCTTTGTAAAGACGCCCATATCCACAAGGGCAGGGAAGGGCTTATCCTCGGGGATAATATAGTTCTTCCTGCGGTTATGTGTCTGTTCCGCAGGAGTCTCAGCAGCGGCTGTTTTCTTCTTGTTGAACAGCACCTTGCCCTTTTTGGTAACGGAAAGTGCGTATTCGTAATTTTCACCCCAGCCATTCAGCTGACCATAGCCGTCACCGAAGAAGTCCACGCACTTTTCAGCCGCTTTCTCAGCTGTAAGGTTTTCATGGAACACCTGCTTTTCAGTGTATTTTTCAAGCTGATAGTCGCTGTTCTTTTTCAGTATGCATAGCTTGCGGAACTCAGCATTTTTCGGCGGCTTGCTTATAATTATTCTTGTGGGATTATCCCCGAAAACAATGTCAAGAAATGTGTTGATTTCACTCATAAATTTTCTCCAAAGCTTTTTTCAAATTATACCACAGCATCACAATAAACGTCAAGTGCAGGAAACAAAAAGCCATCCCTGAATTCAGGAATGGCTTTGATGTGCTATTAATACTGTGAAACGTAGTCCAGTGGGTCTTCATATGAACCGTAAGCGTTTCTGATTTCAAAGTGGAGGTGGTTACCTGTGGAGTCACCGGTGCTTCCGACATAGCCGATAAGCTGTCCCTTTACAACGTAGTCACCATAGGAAATTTCAGCAAGTGAACTCATATGAGCGTACATTGCAACCTCACCGTTGTCGTGCTTAATTCTTACACAAGTACCGTAACCGCCGTTCCAGCCTGTTTCAGCCTGTGTGATAGTACCTGCTTCTGTAGCATAGATAGGTGTTCCGTAAGGAGCAGCGATATCAATACCCTTATGACCTCTGCCGTCGCCCATATAAGCGGAAATATAACCGCCGTCAACAGGCCAGAAATAAACACCTGAACCGCCTGAGCCTTCGCTTACAGGAGTAATTGTTTCTCTTGTGCCGACTCTTCTGTATTCGGTAATCGGTTCTGAAATAATTTCCTCGCTGATAATTTCTGTTGTAACAGGAGTATCGCCCTTGTATGTAACCTTTGCAAATACTCTCTTTTCGCCCTCAACGCCCTCTACATCGACTTCGTAGTCACCCTTGTAGATGTCCTCGTCTTCGGTTTTTACAATCTCGTAGTCGATTTCCTCTGTATACTCAATCTCTTTGGTAGTCATAATCTGAAGGTACGGAACCTCCTCACTGAGCTGAATAACAGCACCAATCGGGAAATACTCTGTAATATCCTCAATTTCCTCGCCCTTATAGGAAGCGAAGCATTCATTGAGTTCATCCATAGTCATACCATTGTCAATTGCGACATCCCAAGGGTTGTCACCCTTTACAACCTCGTAGTAAACAGGCTCTGTAACGAGAGAGTCAAGCTTTTCAATGATATCAATCTGTTCAACAATCTGGTCAGGCATTACATAGTTTTCATATGTATACTCAACATTCTTGTCGAAGGAAACCTCGAGAACATCCTCGTCGGTATATTCATTCTTTTTTGCTTCAAGAAAATTTTCGATTGCAGTATTGTCGGAAACAGCTCCGATGAATTCGCCGTCAACCGTAATGACGTAAGCTCTTTCCTTTTCAACAGTGCTTTCAATCATATCCACAGGCTCTGCAGCTGCTGCGGGAATTTCCTCGGCAGGTTCAGCCTCAGCCTCGACAATCTGAGTATCAATCTGCTCCTGAATAGCATCAGCGAGCATCTGCTCGTCGATAATTTCATCCTGAGCACCAAGCGGCTTGAGCGAGAGCATTGCCGTGATATATGTTTCACTTTCCGTATCAAAGTATGTTGCTCTGTCAGCAACAACCTGCTGAGCCTGATTGATAACGGACTCCTCGGAAACCACACCGATTTCCTGACCGTTATACTCAACGGAAACTCCGTAATCAGCTGATGTTTTTTCTGCAACAACACCTACAAGGAGTGCAATACCGAGCACAGGGACAGTATGATTTATAACCGTTTTGGCAAAATTCTTATTGTTCTTTACAGCTGCACCGATATCGGAAAGCTGGAGGATAAGAGCCTTACCGAAGCCAACCTCCGCCATTCTTTCAGCAAATTTTCCGTTTACTGCGGAAATATTTTCCGCAAATTTCACAAATCCTCTTCCGAAATTCTTTATTTTCTTCAAGGAAGTATCTGCAAATTTCTTTCCGAAAGGAACAAGACTGCCGTTAACCTTTTTAACGGCACTGCCTGCAACAGAGAGAGTTCTCTTAACGGCAGCGGAACAAATATATGTAACGAGTGTACCGATGTCCACCATAGCTGACTCAATGCTTATCTTTTTCTTATTAAGTTCAGCGGCATTCTCCGCTTGCTTTTCAGCATTTGGATGAAGGCTCATTACAACAACTCCTTTCCGTATTTGTCACACATATTATTTATCATATAAAAGTTACATTCAAATCAAACAGTTACAAAACAGTAACATTACTACTATTATACCTTTTTTGTCCGAAAAATCAACACTTAAATGTTTTAAGTCACAATTTTTTAATTTTTTTTGGATATTGTCACAAAATGTTTGTGATACTTTGGCTATTTTGTCCAAGGCAAACACGGAAGTTTTTGTCAAAACAGGTGCTTTTTCGTTGCATTATGGTAAAGTTTACAATTAATGACAGTTACAATTTGTAACTTTTTAATAGCTGTTTCTCAAAAGAATGACGTAAAACAGCCATTTCTGCCAAAATGAATTATTACAAAACGGTAACAAAGAGTTACAGGCTTATATCTCAGAAAATAACGCTGCCATATCTTCTCTCAGCGGACAGCTTACTTCAATTATCCTTCCGTCAGGGGACGGGAAGCTCATTTCGCCGCAGTGGAGTGCCTGAGCCTTGCAATATTCAAGGCTTCCGCCGTAGAAATCGTCCCCTGCAAGAGGGTGTCCTACGGAAGAAAAGTGCACTCTTATCTGATGGGTGCGGCCCGTTTCAAGCACGACCCTGACCAGACTATGAAATGCACTGCTTTTAATAATAGTATAGCCTGTTACAGCACGCTGACCGTCACTTCTCACTTCACGGCGGATTATTGACTCTCCCGCTCTGCCGATGGGTGCGTCAATTCTGTAGCAGCCCTCCGATGTTTCCGTCCAGTCAATTTCCTCACGGCAGCCAGACGGGACAGGTTTACCCTCGGTTACGGCAAAGTAAACCTTATTGATTTTTCCGCCGTAAACATTTGCGGCGTGTGCGTTTTTTGCAACGGCACAAAGCCCCGAGGTATCCTTATCAAGTCTGTTTATTGGACGAAAGGTCAGCTGAGGATACATTGCCGAAAAGCAGTTGCCAAGCGTGTCGCCCTGATGCTTTATGGAAGGGTGCACAGGCATTCCTGCAGGCTTGTTGAAGATGACAAGGCTTTCGTCCTCATATGCGACGGGCACGGCAAGCTCCGTGTTCGGTTCAAGCAGGCTTTCATCAACATTTTTCAGCACCACAATATCGCCGCTGTTTACGATATCTACCGTCCGCAGCAATTCTCCGTTTCGTGTTATTCCCATAGGAACACGTTTAAGCTTTGTCACAAGCCGTCTTGATACGCCGCACTGCCTGAGAAAATCTCCGCAGGTTATTCCGCCTTTTTCTACTGTAAATTCTATTGTTTCAGCTTTATTTTGAAGCAAATTTTTCTCTCCGTTCCATACTTACAAGCTTATCCTGTTCAAAGCCGTCCTCAATTATTTCGTTGATTGCCGCCGTGTAAAACATCATCATTTTGGGAATTACAAAAATCATAGGGAAAACAAGTATACACGGTATCAGCATAATTGCACAGCTTCTGAGGACTTCTATCATATACCCCTGTTTACCTTTCATAAACTGTACGCTTTCATTTATTATTTCGCCTGTAGGTCTGTCGTGCCCGAGAGCGTAAAGATATGGTGCAGCTGTATATTTTATATTAATGATGTTATATGCCAGATATACCACGACCGAAAGCATAAGAAAAAACACGACTGCCAGATTATAGATAATGCTGCCGCCGATTGTATTGAACCTGATAGCAAGGTATATTCCGGCACTGAGCAGAATTGCAAGAGGTATCAGCAGGAGACTTTTTTTCATAATCAGCATTGCACTCAGCTTATAAACCTGAAGCAGACGTCTGGCTGAAAAGTAACAGCTGAATATGCTCTTCGCGTGGACGGAATGTCCTCTTACCTGCTGAAGCCTGTACCATCTCAGACCGTATTTGTACGGAACGGTAATTACCGCCATAATCAGAGCAATTACAGCTGTTACGGCAATCATAAGGCTGTCGGATGCACTTTCGATTATGCCCATAAAAATAAGGATATTCATTATCAGGTACCAGATAAAAACAGCGGCACACAGCTCACCTGCCGAAATGATAAACGAAGCACAGCATTCACCCCAGCATTTTCTCATACGGGGGGCAATACTTTGCTTAAGTTCCTTTATGTTTTTCAAGGTATGTTCCTCCGATTATTCTTTCCCCGGGATTTTGCCCAGAATTTCAAAGGTGTTGCCATTCTGCCACATCATTGCGCTGACAAGAATTTCGTAGCCCTCGCCGGGGTCGCAGGCAAACTCCATCGGCTTCATTTTCGGCAGACCGAAGCAGGACATCATATTCATAAGAATACCCGAATGGGTTACCACGCCTGTATGAGTGTAGCCGTTTTTCATCATATCCATTATAATCAGATTAAGGGCGGAATAGCATCTCATCATCATACTGCGGAGGGTTTCGCCGTTGGGTGGAGGGTTGTCAAGCCCGCCCTTGAGCCATTTTTTGTAGCTGTCAAGCTGAATAAGCTCCTCGGCAGGAAGTCCCTCAAACACGCCGAAGTCCATTTCTCTCAGGTCATCAACAATGACAATTTCACGTTCAGGGAAAAGAATTTCCGCAGACTGAACCGCTCTTTCAAGGGGACTTGAATATACTCTCTGTACTTTCGGGTATTCATACTGGTCGTATTTATCTTCAAGTGCCTCTCTGCCTGCTTCGGAAAGCGGCAGGTCGGTCTTGCCGATATAAATTCCGTTCTCGTTTGCCTCGGTAAGACCGTGGCGAAGTATGCTTATGCGGTATCCTTTCATTGGAATAGCTCCTCTCATTTCTATTTAATGGTAAAAACGATGAATTTTTTATACAAATATACAAAAAAGTTTCTCAACATTTATCGACTTTTTTTGCACAAACCTATTTACAAATTGTACGTTATAAGTTATAATTTACAGTATGTAAAGAATTTTTCAGGAGGTGACATGATGAATTCGGACTTTCCAAGAATTATAACCCTGCTCAGGAAAGAACGCGGCATCAGTCAGAAAAAAGCAGCTGCCGACCTCGGCATTTCGCAGGCTCTCCTTTCACATTATGAAAAGGGTATCAGAGAATGCGGTCTTGAATTTCTCGTTAAAACAGCAGATTATTATAATGTTTCCTGCGATTATCTTCTTGGTCGTTCCCCCGAACCTGCGGGAAAAACGCTCTCATATGAGGATATCCCCGAGCACGACCCCAACAGCAGGGAAAAGATTGCAGCAGGCGGTGTAATGGCATCATTCAATAAAAAGCTTGTCATCAATGCGGTCACTGTCCTGTTTTCACTTGTTCAGAAAACAAAAAGTGCTGCAATTTTAAAGGAAGTTTCCAACTACCTTATGCTTTCTGTGTATAAGATGTTCCGCATCGTGTATTCGGCTAACCCGAAGAATGACCAGCATTTCTTCACAATTCCCGAAATTATCGCATCAGGCTCAGCTTCGGCAGCGATGTCCGTGTGTGAGGCTAATGCTTCCGCAGCAGCAAAGGGTGTTGCGATAAACGGCAATGATGTTGCCGCAGAAACGGACGACACACTTATTACAGCAAATTCCCTTGCTGAGGAATATGCAGGTTCAGCGTCCTCGCTTCTTAATGTTATCAAGAACAGCGAAGCCCGTATGCAGATGATAAACAATTCTGACAAATAATATTCTAACATACTTTTCATCTTTTTTCAATAGCCAATAAACAAGTATAACCTGAGAAGAACCGATTTTCTTCTCAGGTTATTTTTTGTTTTACCATTTATCCTCTTCGCCCTCTTTCGGCAGGCAGGGCTGAAGTGCCGCAATTGCACATTCAATTTGCTTGTCGGTAGGCTCTTTTGTTGTAATTCTCTGAAGCCACAGACCGGGGGCGGAAATTATTTTTGTTATGATGTTGTCGTACTTGCCTGCAAGCTTGATAAGCTCATATGCAACCGAAGCTTCCGGAATAAGGCAGAGCATCTGCACGCCGAAACGCAGCCACATATTTGTCCTCGGCAGGAAGATACCAACGATAAGGCTGAGCAGGAGTACGATAAGTATAAAGCTTGTTCCGCAGCGTGGGTGGAAACGGGTGTGCTTGCGGACATTTTCCACTGTAAGTTCTTCCTGTGCCTCGTAGCAGGCAATGGTTTTGTGCTCAGCACCGTGGTACATAAAGGTTGTTTTGATGCTTCCCATAAAGGAAATAGCGTACATATACCCCACAAGCAGCACAAGTCTTGCCAGACCCTCGATAATAGGTCTTGCTGTTTCGGCAGCACCAAGCTTTACGAAGATGTTGCCCACGAGGATAGGACCGCCCTTGAATACTATAAGGGAAAAAGCAAGTGCGATAACAACGGAAATAATCATTATCACGTTAACAAGCTTGTCACCGAATTTGTCGGTAAGCCACTGCTCGAATTTGCTTAATTCTTCTTCCTCATCGTCCTCGGTAATCTGCTTTTCGGCAGATTTCATCGTGCAGCGGATACCCTCCGCCATACTTGATACAAAGTTTATGCAGCCTCTTATAAACGGTGCTTTCCTGTACCAGGGAGCGTCCTTGCCGTTTTTAACAGCCCACTGTTCAACGTCAATAGTGCCGTCAGGGAGTCGGCAAGCCATTGCGGCAGTTGTGATACCTCTCATATAAACGCCCTCAATCAGTGCTTGTCCGCCGATTTTGGACTTGAAACATTCTTTTTTGCAATCACTCATTTTTCAGTGTATCCTTTCTTTTGGGGTTAAGATTTCTGCACGGGCAGGATAATCGTTACCGTTGTGCCCACATTCTGCTCGCTTGTAATATCAAGCCGTCCTCCGTGCATTGCGATAATTTCATCTGCAACAGCAAGTCCGATACCGCTTCCTCGGCGGGTGTGGTTTGCCTTGTAGAATTTCGTCTTTATCTTAGGCAGGTCGTGCTTGCTTATTCCGCAACCTGTGTCGGACACGTCAATCCTGATATGGTCGCTGTCCTCCATAAGTGCCTGAATTGAAACAAGACCGCCCTTGTCGGAATATTTTATGGCATTGTCGATAACATTGATAAAAACCTGTCTGATACGGTTTTTGTCGCCGCAGATAAAGGGCAGCATATCAGGCTCGTCATAGATAACGGAAATGCCCTCTTTTTTTGCCTTTTCGGTGTAAATCAGAACAGCGTCCCCAAGCTCGGCAAGAACGTCCATAGTTGCCTTGTTGAGAGAGAAGCGTCCGTTCTGCATACGGGAGAAATCCAGCAATTCTTCAACCATTTCCGAAAGACGTTCACTTTCGGAAGTTATAACACGCATACCCTTTGCAACGGTTTCGGCGTCATCGGGCATACTTCCTATAGTTTCCGCCCAGCCCTTGATAGCAGTAAGAGGTGTACGCAGCTCGTGGGAAACGCTTGAAATGAATTCGTTTTTCATCTGCTCCGAAAGAGCAAGCTCGCTTGCCATATGGTTTACTGTGTCGCACAGGTCGCCGATTTCGTCGTCGTTCTTTTTGGTGATACGGACGGAAAAGTCACCCATAGCATAACGTCTTGCGGTTGAGCCGATTTGCCGTACAGGGATAACAATGGACTTGACAAAGTAAAGTCCCGAAAAAAACATCAGTGCAAGAATTGTCAGGCAAATAGCGGCAAGTATGAATGTAATGCTGCTTATATGCTTGTTTACCGCTTCCATAGATGAAACCATTCTGATTGCGGAATAGCCTGCGTCGTTTTCCGGCAGCATTATGCAAACCGCCATAATTTTCTCGCCGCTGCTGATTTTTCCCGTGTAGTAACCGCTTGAACCGCTTTGCAAAGCTTGTGTATAGTCAGCCATTTCGTCAAGGCTTTCTTCGGGAACAAATCCTGATGAGGTAAGCCCCACGTTACCCTTTCCGCTGACGACCATAAGCTCCATTTTATCCTTTTCCGACCAGTTTTCCACGGTTGAACGGACTTCTGCCGAAAAGCTTGTAGACGGGTCATTGTATGAGCTTTGAAGAATATTCGAAACCATATTCATTCGTGAGGTAAGATACTGCCTTGCCGAGCTGTAATAATAGCTGCGTACAAAAAGCGTACCGAAAATGACCATTGCAAACAGCATTACAGAAATTACGCCGAGGTTATTAATCAGCCATCTTCTCGTAATATTTGATTTTCGCAAGACATACCCTCCTCTCTGTGCGGAAGTTGTTTAAATCAATCCTCGCCCTTTACCGACCACTTGTAGCCGAAGCCCCAGATTGTTGAGATATACTTGGGGTTGGAAGGCTCGTCCTCGATTTTCATTCGGATACGGCGGATGTTAACGTCAACGATTTTGTCATCGCCGTAGTAATTTTCGCCCCATATATGAGTCAGAATTGAATTTCTGTCAAGAGCGGTATCCTGATTGTTAAGGAAATACTCCATAATCTGATATTCAACCTGAGTAAGGTCAATAGGTACACCATTCTTTGCAACAGTCCTGCTTTTGAGATTGAGCACGAAGGGCCCCGACTCGATTGTTGAAGCGGTATCCTCCTCACGGACAACGCTCATACTTACTCTGCGGTAGATAGCGTCAATTCTTGCGGTAAGCTCAGAAGGGGAGAAAGGCTTTGTTATGTAGTCGTCAGCACCCAGCATAAGACCGCTTACCTTATCCATTTCCTGAGTTTTTGCTGAAAGCATAATAATGCCGATAGTGCTGCTCTTTTTTCGGAGTGCCTTGCACACCTGAAAGCCGTCAATGCCGGGCATCATAATATCAAGAAGTGCGATATCGAAGTTGCCGTGCTCCTGCTCGAAAACTCTGAGAGCCTCCTCGCCGCAGTTTACATCCACAACCTCATAGCCAGCTCTTTTAAGGTTAATAACCACAAAGTCGCGGATTACGTCCTCGTCTTCGCAAACAAGTATACGTTTCATAAAATCATTCCTTTCTGAGTTAAAACAACGATTGATTATTTAGCAAGAATAAAGAAGCTGTTGCTGATTTCCGTGCCTGTGAGAATAAGGGGCTCGTCGGAAATATCGGGGCATTTGACAAGGTAGTTTGTGTTATTGTTGCTCTTTACAAGCATATACCCCTCATCAAGCAGCGCAGGGGTTTCCTCAGCTGTTGCCGTGGCAATTCTCATAAGCTCGGTTGTACTGTTGTTGAGGTCAATTCTGTATTTGTAGAAGACAATTTCACCCGTTACGCTGTCGGATTTGGCTGTTACGACACCGCCGTCCCAACGGCTTGGAAGAATAAAGCAGTAGCCTTCCGCAATGCTGTAATAGCTTGAATATTTCTTGACAATGCTGTAGTTGTCAAGCACATTCCATTCAACGCTGTAGGGCTTTATACCCGGAGTAGTTTCGGTGTAACCCGGGAAAAATGTCAGCTTTGGGATTTCAATTATACCGTCAAGGTCGATATCCGTGCAGGGGTAGCCTGCCTGACGCACTGTCTGTTCAATCATAGCAGACTCACCGAGATAGAGCGGGTTACGGAGCTGTCCGTTGACTGAATAGATAATTTCTGTTGTAAGCTTTCCTCCCGACAGACCGTCAATAAAAATTGCAGGTGTGCCCGTGCCGATATAACCCGAAGCAATATTTACAAAATCCGTTGTGTTTTCATTAAGTGCAACGTTTGCCGTTTCGGCAATTCTCCCATCGGCATCTGTTGAAATCAGTCCTGCCGAAGCTTTTTTCATCTGATTGTTGGGGCGGATAAGCACAAGCTCATTGCTGCTATCACGTTCAAGGTCTGAAACGAACATTGTGCTGTAGCTGTCGGAGTATTCGGGAAACAGCATTCCGTTGCTGTAGCTGTAAATACGCACACTTTTTTCGCCTGAAAGGAGCGTGTAGCCGATAATAATGCTTGTGCTGCTTCTGTTTCCGAGCGAGCTGAACATAATTCGGTCAATTTCCGTGCCTATTCCTGCGTGGTCGTAGACGCTTGTCCATTCTCCTTCACGTCTGTCGATAATGTTCACGCGTACATTTGCACCGTGTTCGATTTCGCCTGTTTTTTCGTAGAATACGATAGCCTCGCTGTCGGGTTCATTGTCAATATCGGCAAAAATGAACGCTGAGCGGTAATCGCCGCTTCGGGGGTATTGCAGCCGTATATCATTGCCGACGGAGTTAACAAGTGCTTCATAAACCGCAGACTGCTCCTCGGAAAGCTTAGGCGGAGTAAGCAGCATATCAACCGATGCACTTGACGAGCAGCCTGAAAGGGTGAAAGCCGCAGCCAGTGCAATTACCGTTTTGAGTATTCTGTTTCTGTTCAAGGCTTTCACTTCCTTCTGCAAAAATGGGGCTATGAGAGTTTGCATCCCCACGCCCCATATAGTTATTTTTAAACTTCGTCAGTAATATCGGACATACCCTTTGATGACATAGTTGTCTTTGTCCAACGGCGTTTACCTGTAAGGTTGAGCTTAGGCATTACTCTATACACATAAGTACTCCAGAATACGGCAATAATTGCAATTGTAACAACTGCGATACCGATGTTTGAAACGGCAGGCATTTCCATTCCGTCTCTTTCCGTGTAGGACTTTATGAAGAGCATAGCATATCTCGGCACAACGGAAACCATCGCAAAGATAGAAGCCATATATCCGAAAATGCACATCCAGAAGCGTGTGTGCTTCTTTTCCCAGCCGCCGAAAAGTCTTGCCGCACAAAGGAAGAACATTGAAGCAGTCATTGCTGTAAACAGCTCAATGATTTTTTCGGAGTAAACACCAACAAGCTGATTTTCTGAGAACATTGCGAAAATTTCAAGAAGCTTCCAGATAGGGAAGAACATCATAAATACGCAGTTGCCGCTTGAAATTCCCTCGCCCTTCATAATATTTACGCCTGTGGAAATAAGCGTAACTATTGTAATGAGCTTAACCGCAAACAGCACCCAGTCCATAACAGGTACACCCGCAAAAACAAATACAGGGTTATCCTCGGTTGAGATTGCAAGATTTGCCTTTACAACCACAGAGAAATCCATAAAAATTTCAAACACAATGAGGAGTGCAAGAATGAACATTGCGGCACCTGAGTGAGGTGAGATTTTCTTGTTGAGTCTGTCTGCACGCAGACGCATAGGGTTGATAAGTATACAGGATTTGATTGCCTTGTCGCGGGATTTGCCCAGAATCATTATTGCGAAAATAACCGCAAAGCCGATTAAAAGTGCCCAGAAGGTGTAATTCTTTGCAAGAGACGGGTCAATGTATTTGCCCATAGCAAAATCCATATTTGTATTAAGCTGAATTGTTCTTGCAGCCACTGCACAGACAAGTGTGATAACGTATGCAACCAGTGAGAGTTTCTTGTCAAGGATTACCCTTGAAGCCTTGTATGGTTTAGTTTCTTTCATTGCCGTTTTCCCCTTATTTCAAATTTACCTTTCAAGGTATTTGTTGGTGTAGATATTATTTACGTTCTTCAATAGGGATATACCTGCGTCTTTTAGCTACTGCCTTGTAAGCAGGACGGATAATTCTCTTGCCGTTGAGAAGCTCCTCGATACGGTGAGCGGACCAGCCTGCAATTCTCGATACCGCAAACAGTGGTGTGTTAAGCTCTACAGGAATTTTCAGCATTCTGTATACAAGTCCCGAATACATATCGACATTTGCACACATTGCCTTTGAGTTGTTCTTGACCTCTGCAAACACCTGCGGAGTAAGCCTTTCAACCGCATCAAGCAGCATAAATTCCTTTTCGAAATCCGTACCCGCAGCAAGCTTCATAGCGTGCTCCTTGAGGATAATTGCTCTCGGGTCGGAAATTGTGTAGACTGCGTGACCCATACCGTATACAAGACCTGTTCCGTCTCCCGCCTTGCAGCGGATAACGTCGGCAAGGTAGTCCTTGATTTCGTTATCATCGTTCCAGTCCTTGATATTCTCCTTGAATTCCTCGAGCTGATTGATAACCTTGAAGTTTGCGCCGCCGTGTCTGTGACCCTTAAGCGAGCCGATTGCACCTGCATAGGCGGAGTAAGCATCCGTGCCCGAAGATGTAAGCGTACGGCAGGTGAAGGTGGAGTTGTTGCCGCCGCCGTGCTCAGCGTGGATAATCAGCATAAGGTCGAGAAGACGAGCTTCCTCCTCGGTATACTTTCTGTCGGGACGGAGCGTTGAGAGAACGCTTTGTGCCGTGCACTCGTCAGGATTGAGCGGGTGCATATACAGGCTTTCGTGGTCGAAAACCCTTCTCTTTATCTGATATGCGTCAACCATAGCGGAAGGAAGCCTTGCAATGATTGAGATTGCACGGAGGATTTCCATTTCGATTGACTGGTCCTCAGGGTTTTCCTCATAGGAATAGAGTGCAAGTACGGAACGTGCCATCTTGTTCATTATATTCCTTGAAGGAGCCTTGAATATCATATCCTCGGAAAAATACGGCGGAAGCTCTCTGAACTTGAACAGCATTTCGTTGAAGCCCCTGAGCTGCTCCTCTGTGGGAAGCTGACCGAAAAGGAGCAGGTAAACTGTTTCCTCAAAGCCGAAGCGTCCTTTTTCGGTTGTATTTTCCACGATATCATTGATGCTGTAGCCTCTGTAGATAAGCTCACCCGGTACAGCCTCACGCTCGCCCTCGTTGAAAACGTAGCCGTGAACGTTACAGATATTTGTTATACCTGCCATAACACCGCTTCCGTCGCTGTTACGCAGACCGCGTTTTACCTGATATTTTTCATAAAGCGACTGGTCGATGGTGTTATTTTTTGCAAACTCGTCGCATAAGCTTTTAAAGACGTCTTTATTATAATCAATATTGTTCAATTTCTGCTACTCTCCCATTATCATTTCAATATACATTACTATTTTACAACACTGTAAACAACTTGTCAAGAATTTTATTGATTTAATGACTAAAAAACAAAACGGAGGAATGTTATGATGAAAGATTTGTTGAAAATTGCAGTAGTTTTTGCGGTATTGCTCCTTGCAATACCGATGCTTGCCTTTCTTAAACCCCAAAAGGGCGAAACGGCGGAGGCAGTCCCCGAAGCTGTGCAGACGGAAGCAGCCGTGCCGACCGTACAAAATGAAACGTCCGCAGGTGACGTGCTTAAAGTGCTTGACTTCACCAGCGGACAGGTTATGACGCTTGATATGCGTGATTATGTGATAGGTGCGGTGCTTGCGGAAATGCCTGCTTCTTACCACGAGGAAGCACTGAAAGCACAGGCGGTTGCCGCAAGGACGTATGCCGTACGTCAGCGTGAAAAGCAGCGGCTTAACCCTGACAAATTGCTGATGGGTGCTGATATTTCCAATGACAGCACCAAATATCAGGCATACTTTACTCCCGAACAGGCGAAAGCTTTCTACGGTGAAAGCTATGATACCTATTATAATATAGTATCCGAAGCGGTTGACGCAACGGGCACGGAAATCCTGATGTACGGCGGTGAACCGATTGTTGCGGCATTTCATTCCACATCGGGCGGAAGAACGGAAAGTGCGGAGGTAATATGGGGCAGCGAGGTGGAGTATCTTGTCCCCGTGGAGAGTGCAGAGGACGAAAATTCTCCCGTGTATCTCGATGAGAAAGTTTTCACCGAGGACGAGCTTCGTGCACGTCTTGAAGCAGAGTACCCAAATGCTGATTTCGGTGACGAACCCGAAAAATGGCTTGTTATCGGTGACAGAAGCACATCGGGTACGGTTGTTGAGCTTTCGGCAGGTGGGGAAATGCTGGCGGGCACGGAATTCCGACAGATTTTCTCTCTCAGGTCAGCAAATTTCACGGTTGAGTACGCCGACGGACAGTTTACAATCACAACCAAAGGCAATGGTCACGGCGTAGGAATGAGTCAGTACGGCGCGAACGCTATGGCGAATGAGGGCTCTGACTACAAGGAAATTCTGCTTCACTACTATACGGGGGCGGAGGTTGTTAATTCGCAATTCGCAATGCGTAATTCGTAATTATTCTATGATTTTAAGCAATTTTTTCAGCAATTCGGAGGCTATGCTTTTTTCTGTGTCAGACAAGCCTTCCGCAAATGTGAGCAAAGCCTGCTGTTGGTCGGTAAGGTCGCTTGAAGCGAGTCCACGCTTGTTGTTGGTCAGACCTGCGATGTAGTCAAGGCTTACGTTGTAGTATTTTGCGAGGGCAATTGCACGCTCAAACGGGATTTCGGCATTGCCGTTTTCATATTTTCCATAATGCTGGGCAGTTGTTCCAAGATATTCAGCAAGGTCAGCCTGAGTTTTGTCGCTGTCCTCACGCAAATCCCTTATTCTCTGATAATATGCCACATATAACACCTCTTTGCCTTGTATTGTATCATATGTGACTAATATACCCTTGACAAATGTATCTTATTAGATTATAATTATGTTTGTAAAAATCTTATCAGATTAACAGGGAGATGCTTCAAAATGATACCCAAAAGTGAAAAAAATACAGATGATTATCAAATTTTTCTTATTGATGAGGTTTCGTGGTATCCCTATTTCAGCACAACGCTTACCGTATTTGGGGTAGTTTCCTTAGTGATGGCGGCTTTAACCTCTGATATAATATGGCTTGTTTTTTTGATTGTTGTACTTATTGCATTGTATTTCGGACAGCGTGCTGTTGAGAAAAAATGGAAGGATTATAAAATTAAAACAGGAAATCCTAACCTTGTACCTGAGGATAGGTGTGAATACTGGAAATGCTCCTGCGGAAAGCTTAATCCGATTGGTACAGGCATTTGCAAATGCGGAAAAAGTGCTGCTGAGGTAGAGCAGCCGATTGAAGAAAAAACAAACAGACGACAGTAAAAACTGCCGTCCGTTTGTTCATTATATTCAATTACGAATTACGCATTGCGAATTACGAATTGCAATCAAGCCTTGTTAACAGAACCGAAAAGTTCCATCTTTTCCTTAACTGTAGCCTTGATAGCATCGAAACCAGGTGCGAGAAGCTTTCTTGGGTCGAAGCCCTTGCCCTGCTGATCCTTGCCTGCTTCAACGTATTCTCTTGTAGCAGCAGCAAATGCGAGCTGGCATTCTGTGTTAACGTTGATCTTAGCAACGCCGAGGGAGATTGCCTTCTTGATCATATCCTCAGGGATACCTGTACCGCCGTGGAGTACGAGTGGCATATCGCCAACCTTTTCCTTAACAGCAGCAAGTGTGTCGAAGGAGAGACCAGCCCAGTTTTCTGGGTACTTACCGTGGATGTTACCGATACCTGCAGCGAGCATTGTTACGCCGAGGTCAGCAATCATCTTACATTCGTTAGGGTCAGCACATTCGCCGGCACCTACAACGCCGTCTTCTTCGCCGCCGATAGAACCAACTTCAGCTTCGAGTGAGATACCGAGAACGTCGCAAGCGTTTACGAGAGCTGTTGTCTTAGCGATATTTTCTTCGATTGGGTAGTGAGAACCGTCGAACATAATAGAGGAGAAGCCTGCGTTGATGCAAGCCTTTGCACCTTCAAAAGAACCGTGGTCGAGGTGGAGAGCAACTGGAACTGTGATGTTAAGTTCTTCGAGCATACCTTCTACCATACCAACTACAGTCTTGTAGCCGCACATATACTTACCGGCACCTTCGGAAACACCGAGGATTACAGGGGAGTTGAGCTCCTGAGCAGTAAGGAGAATAGCCTTTGTCCATTCGAGGTTGTTGATGTTGAACTGACCAACAGCGTACTTGCCCTCACGAGCCTTGTTGAGCATATCCTTTGCGGAAACGAGTCTTGACATAATTAACATTCCTTTCAATATATATGGGTTTGCCCCAAAATTTTCATACAATACAATTATAACTTATGTACCGCCAAAATGCAAGTATTTTTTGTGAAAATAATAACGGAGCAGTGTGCAAATTTTTGTATACAATAGAAAAAGGGACACTTTCGTGCCCCCTCATTTTATATCATTATATCATATCATAAAGAGAACCCATATAAAGCTTCCAGCCCTCGTCCTCAACCTTGATTACGGTAATATCGTAGTCCTCGTCATCCTCGTCGTCCTCGCCGACAATTGCAAGGTTACATTCAAGCTCATAAGCCTTGTCGATTTTTACTCGGTAGCCGTTGTTCTTGTAGCCGTCCTCCAGCTCCTCGATTTCGTCCTCGTCGAGCTCATATTTGTCGCCGAATTCGACCGAAAGCAGGATGTCATCGCCGAAATCGTCCTCCCAGTCGTCAATTGCATCATCAATCATATCTTCGAATTCATCGCAGACGTCGTCGTATTCCCAATCCCTTTTCTTGTCATAATAACGGAGCATTTTTTCCGTGCAGACTGCTTCAACAAGAATTTCGCCGTCACATTCGTTGACTGCCTTGACAAACTGTTCAACAGGCTTTTTGTATCCGCCGCCAGCAGACATTACAAGCAGTACGATGAGTGCTATAACAGCTGCAAACGCAATTACCGCCGCAACAATAAATGCAGCAGTGCCGCCGTTTTTCTTTTCGGCAACAGCTTCACCGTCCATTATTTCACGTTCCTTTGCACAGCCGCAGGCTTCACCCTCGGCAATTTCCTTTCCGCAGAACTGACAGAACATAGAAAAACCTCCTTGAAATGTCTTTTTTTCATTGTAGCACTTTTACCTCGGCAAGTCAAGGGAAACAGGGCGGTTATTCCTCGTCGTCTTCAAGCTGTTTCAGAACAATCTTCTGATTTCGTTTTGCATAATGGCTGATAAAGATGTTCGCTACCATCATTATTCCCCACGCAATTGTCAGTTTATAATCCAAAACATCGCATATCGAAAGGATTATGCAAAAGACAATAAAGCCTATACAGCAGGGTATTCTCCATTCCGCCGAAGCACTTTTTGCAAAAGACGGGTTCATAACACCTTTTTCGGAAGCCTTAGCGGCATAAAGAACATACATCACCCAAGTGAAGATAAATAGTATAAGACTCATAACTGCCGAAACGGTTTCACCTATACTGATACTTAACATATACATAAACGCAGGAACAATGCTTACCACAGAAAATAGTATCTTAAAAAGCTTGTAGCCGATTTTATAGTTCTCCGCTTTTTGCATTTCGTCAAAATCTTCATCACGGAATATTGAGGGGGTGACATTTTCCTTTTCGTATGTGTTATAAAAATCATTCATTGTTATTCCTCCCCGTCATCTTCAAGCTGTTTTTTCAGCACCTTGTTGTTCTTCTTTGCGCAAAGGCACATAAGCATAGCTTCTGTTGAGATTATAAGCCACATTATATAATGCACAACATCATAAAAGCTGTCGTCATTTTGGATATCTCCTATCAGACGTGCACACCAGGCAGCAAGCATAATACCATAAAAAACTATTATCCACGTTCCCGACCAGCTTTTTGCAAATTTAGGGTTCATTATTCCCCTTTTAGCAGTCATATAAGCGTAAAGCAGGTAAAATCCAAATAACGTTGCAAGTAAAACAAGAGAAATTATTGTACCTGCCAGATTTTCAGTATTTGAACATACTATAATAAACACCATTGTAAATAATAGTACCACAAAAAACATTATTCTGAAAAGGCGGAAGCCTATTTCGTGGTTTTCGGCTTTCTGCATTTCGTCATAGCCTGCCTCGTCAAAAATTGTTCCGCTTGCAAGATTTGTATTATTATCACTCATCTTCTTCGTCCTCCTTCATCTGTTCATCAAGTACCTTGAAATTCCGTTTGCCGCAGAAATACAATACAATGCTTTTTATTGCCGCAAGCACAAGTACAACCGATAAAAGCCACGGGTCTTCAAACAAAGACGTGAACGGAAGTATTATTGCACCGATAATACATACTATTGCGGTATTGCGTTCTGTTACTGTAAATGAAAAAGCGGATATCCCGTTTATTACGCCGTATTTTGAAGCATACACCGCATAAATGCAGTACACCAGCATTGCAAGTGCAAGGTAAGATACTGCCACATACATATACGGCATCTGACTGCCGGCGTTATATACCAGATACCACACTCCTGTAAGCACTAACGCTCCTAAATAAAGCATACGGAAACAACGGAAGCCGAGCTTTGCACTTATTTCTCTTTGCCTTTCGTCAAGACCGTAATTGCTGAACATATCAACACTGTTTCTTTCTCTTGATTTATCTGCCATAATAATCTCCCTTCCCTTTGTTTAAATCAATCGTTGCCCCAGAAAATCTCATCTAATGTTTTCCCAAGTGCCTTGCAAATATCAATGCAAAGGTTAAGCGTGGGGTTGTAGTCGCCCTTTTCAATGGCATTTATTGTCTGCCTTGACACGCCTACCGCTTCGGCAAGTGCTTGCTGGGACATATCCATAGCCGCCCTTGCGGATTTAAGCTTTAAGTTTTTCGCCACTGTATCACCTCCGTGGTTGTTGAGATTATAATATCACACGTTTTACAATTTGTCAAGTATATTTTACAAAAAGATTTTATTATTTTACTTTTTGTCACGTCATCACCAATCTAAAATTCGTTTGTAGACTTGATTTGACGTGGTAAAATAATTTTGAATAATTGTTGAAATTTCTGCGTAACAATGATATAATTACTGTATATTGCATTATGAAAGGAATTGTTGAAATGCTTGAAAATATCAGTATCGTTGCAGGAAATGTTTCCGCAGGCTCTTATCTTATAATCGTAATCGTGGCAGGCGTGCTTCTCATAGGTGCGGCTGTGGCAGGTATTGTTACAAAGAAAAAGAAGAAGTAAACCCACCTGAATTTTACAGAGGAGTGAGGTTATGGATAATACACTACAGCTTAAATGTCCCAACTGCGGTGCTTCAATCGGGTTCAATGCCGCAAGTCAGCTTTTTATCTGCGAATTCTGCAACTCGGATTTCACCGAGGCAGAAATTAATCTTGCCAACGGCAGGGAGGCTGAACTCAGCAATGCGGATGGGGCAAGTCCCGAAAAGGCGTGGGACGCTCCCGACAACACGGAGTTTGCTGACCATACCAACCTGTACATATGCGAAAGCTGCGGTGCGGAAATTGTTGCTGACGAGAATACGGCGGCAACATTCTGTCACTACTGTCACGGCACGGTCACGCTGAAAGGACGTGTCAGCGGTGCACTTCAGCCTGAGCTGATTATTCCGTTCAAGATTGACAAGGCTATGGCGGAAACCACGTTCAGGCAATGGTGCAAAAAGAAGTGGTTCCTGCCAAAGACATTTTCATCTCAGGGACAGCTGGAGAAAATGGTGGGACTGTATGTTCCGTTCTGGCTTGCTGACTGCGAGGTTGACGCTTCGGCTGAGTATGACGCAAAAAAGGTACACAGCTACCGTTCGGGCGACTACAGAATTACAAATACAAAGCTTTATTCCGCAAGCCGTGCGGCAACTATGAGCTACAGAGGTATTCCTGCTGACGGTTCACGAAAGCTTGAGGATAAGCTTATGGACGCAGTTGAGCCTTTCGATTACAATGAATTTCTCCCGTTTTCGATGAACTATTTCAGCGGCTTTTACGCAGACAAATACGACGTTGACAAAAGCGAAGCAATCAACCGTATCAAGGAGCGTATGACAGAGGGTGCATTGCAGGTGCTTCGTCAGAGCGTATCGGGCTACACATCGGTAGTGCCCAAGGGACAGCGTCTGCGTATTATAAAGACAAAGTGGCACTACACTATGCTCCCCGTATGGTTTATGACTTATATGTACGGCGGCAAGAAGTATTTCTTCGCCATTAACGGTCAGACGGGCAAGATTGCGGGCATTATTCCTGTTTCGGTGGGCAAGCTTATTTTTATGGCTCTTTGCTTCATTCTCGGGTTTACATTGATTGGTTTAATCGGAGGTGGGCTTGTATGATTAAGAAGCTTCTTTCGGTTATGATTACGGTTTTTGCGGCACTTGCTATAACAGCTGTGCCTGCGTCTGCGTGGTCGGCAGGTATTGATGATATGGCAGGGCTTTATTCCGATGATGAAATCGCACGTCTTGAAGCACGTCAGCAGGAGGTTGCTGACCTGACAGGCTGGAATATTGCTGTTGTTACAACAGATGTAGGCTTCGGTCTGGACGGTGTTGTAGCTTGTGACTTTGCGGAAGATTATTGCTACAACACTTTCGGGGACGACCCTGACTCGGTTGTGTACCTTATCGACCTTGACTACCGCTGGATTTCCATTGGCGGTGATTTGTACAATTATTTCAATTCCACACGCTTTGACACGATGATGGACGCTTGTGAGGATTGCTATATGGATTACAAGGACGTGGAAAACCTTGAGACATTCTATTACTATCTTGAATATTTCCACAGTCAGGATACTGTTGAGTATGACCCGACAATCGGTGCGCTGGGTGACGATTTCGAGGATGCAATCGAATATTACGATGATTATGATGATGGATTTTATCTCAATCTTGAAGCGATTTTCGGTGGATTTATCGCAGGGTTAATCGGTGCTGTAATAAGCGTGGGAATTGTCCTTGCACGCTACAAGACACATCACGCACCGTCGGCAAATTCCTATCTGAACAGGTCGTCGGTCAATATGTACCGCAATCAAGATTACTTTGTCCGTGAATATACCACACGGACAAGAATTGAAAGCTCGTCCTCAGGCGGAAGCCACAGAAGCGGCGGAAGCAGACGCTCAGGCGGACGAAGCAGAGGCGGCGGAGGCCGCGGAGGCAGAAGATAAATAATAATTCGGCGGACTGTGTCCGCTGAATTATTTAATGAATAGTGAAGAATGAATAATGAATAGTGAATAATTAAGGTGTCTGCTTTGCGGACATTTTTAATATAATTGGCGAAGGCAATTCCATAATTATCAGTTATTGATTGCTTTTATCAACAAAAAAATATGAAATTTTTTTGTTGAATTTACCAAAACGCCAAACATTTTTTGCGGCTCTTTACTTTACTTCACGGTTATGGTATTATACAAAAGCAAACGACTTTTTTAATAAAGAGAAGAAGGATGGTTACTATTATGAAAAAGAATTTTATCAAGGCACTCGCTGCTCTTGCACTTGTTCCTGCAATGATGTTTACAGCTTGCTCTGCTGAAAATGAAACAGCTGACAATGCTGCGGCAGGTGAGGATAACTCCCTCCAGGCAGTTCTTGACAGTGGCAAGCTTATTCTCGGTCTTGACGCTACATTCAAGCCAATGGGCTTCACAGACGAGCAGGACAACATCGTTGGTTTCGATATCGACCTTGCTGAAGAAGTTTGCAAGAGAATGGGCGTTGAGCTTGTTAAGCAGCCTGTTGACTGGGATACAAAGGAACAGGACCTTGACGCAGGCAAGATTGACTGTATCTGGAACGGTATGTCCGTTAACCCTGAGCGTGCTGAGATTATGAACCTTTCTGACCCATATATGAAGAACGATATGATTTTTGTTGTTAAGACTGACAGTGCTATTGCTTCTCAGGCTGACCTTGACGGCAAGTCCGTTGCTGTACAGAGCGGTTCTTCCGCACAGACAATTCTCCTTGAGTCAGGTCTTAACGTTACATCTGTTGAGCTTGCAACAAACGTTGAATGTCTCCAGCAGCTTGAGCTTGACCTTGTTGACGCTGTATTTATGGACAGCGTGGTTGCTAACTACGAAATTACTTCCGAGCAGAAGCCTTACACAGTTCTCCCTGACGGTCTTTCCCCTGAGGAGTACGCTATCGGTTTCAGAAAGAACGACCAGAAGCTCCGTGACGAGGTTCAGAGAATTCTTTCCGAGATGAAGGCTGACGGTACAGTTGCTGCAATCTCCACAGAATGGTTCGGCTCTGATGTTACAACAATCAAGTAATTGAATAATTCAGTTTCTGAATTTTGAAACGGCTTTCGGCAATGCGTGCACCGCCCCAAATTGTACGGACAGCACAAAAACAGCTATCTATGATATAAAATAAAATTTTAAGCAACATACTGGCTTCGTAATTCAGACGGAGTCAGTTTTGTTTTAAGTTGAATACGTTGATTGTTGTAGAAATCAA
>JAZQBN010000130.1:0-7641 GCA_045545795.1 Oscillospiraceae bacterium | reverse complement strand
GTCACTGACCAGATGGTGCTGACGGTGGGGTACGACATTGACAACCTTACCGACCCTGACCGCAGGAAAAATTTCAAGGGCACGGTTACCACTGACCATTACGGCAGGCAGGTGCCAAAGTCTGCTCACGGCTCGATAAACATTGGTTTTTACACGTCCTCCACAAAGAAAATCACCGAGGCGGTGATGGAGCTTTACGACAGGATTGTGGACGAAAAGCTGTTGGTGCGGAGAATGTACGTTGTTGCAAATCACGTTATTGCAGAAAACAAAGCACCCAAGGAAAGTGATGTTCAGCTTGATTTTTTCACGGACTATGAGGAAGTACAGCGACAGCAGGAAGCCGAGGCAAAATGCTTCGCCCGTGAGAAGCGTATGCAGAAAGCATTGCTTGATATAAAGAAAAAGTACGGCAAGAACGCCGTACTGAAAGGTATGAATTTTGAGGAGGGTGCTACGACCATTGAGCGCAATGGACAGGTCGGGGGGCATAAGGCTTAAAGAGTGTAGAGTTTTGAGAGTGGAGAGTGGAGTTTATGAAAATTATTGACACGTCCAATGAAATACAGCAATGCTATCCCAACGGAATTTTTGATATAACCTGCTGGAAAAAATACGCTGACAGCATCGCACCTAATTTCAGTAACAAAATCAAAAACGATACTGCGGACTATGATTTTGAGCAGGATATTTTACCTGTCTTACAATCGACAATTAATAACGCTCAAAAGCTTACTGCGGCACACAATTCCTTTGTTTCGGCAACCGCTGATTTAGCTGACAAAATGCGTGAAAAGCTTGGAACTGAGCTTGACGTTACAATTGTGTTTTATCTTGGTTTGTGCAACGGTGCCGGTTGGGCAACAACGCTTAACGAAAAGCCTTCCATTTTGATAGGCGTTGAAAAGGTTATTGAACTGAATTGGTTTGACGAACGCAATATGCAGGCACTGATTTATCACGAACTTGGGCACATATGGCATTACGGTGCAAAAAACACAACCGAAAGCCTTGAAACCATCAATGAAAAGGCGTTGTGGCATGTGTACAGCGAGGGCATTGCTATGTATGTCGAACAGCTGCTTTGTGAAAATATGAATTTCTATCATCAGGATAATGACGGCTGGTTGGATTGGTGCAATGTAAATCGAAAAAACTTGTACCAAGAATATGTAAGACGTATTGACAGCGGTAAAAGTGTACAGGATTTTTTCGGTGATTGGTGCAGTTATAACGGAAAATCCGATGTAGGCTATTACATCGGCTGTGAGCTGGTGAAGGATTTGGCTGAAAAATATTCGTTGTCTGAACTTGCCGATTTGAAGCTATGTGAGATTGAAAATCAACTCAGAAAAAAGTGCGAGGATTAAAATTATGAACACCAACGAACACCGCTATGATGATATTATAAATCAGCCGCACCACGTTTCAAAGACACGTCCGCAGATGTCGATGCACGACCGTGCGGCACAGTTCTCCCCTTTTGCAGCGCTGACGGGTTATGATGATGCTGTTGAGGAAACGGCACGGCTTACCGATGAACAGTACGAGCTTTCAGAAGATGCACGGAACAGGCTTGATGAACAGCTTCGGTTGATTGCTGACAGGATTGACGAACAGCCTGAAATTGAGGTTACCTACTTTGTACCTGACCCGCTTAAAGAGGGCGGCAAGTATGTAGTGACAAAGGGACGTGTGAGAATTATTGATGAGTATGCAAGGGAGATTGTTTTTGCTGACGGGACACGGATTGGGCTTGATGCCATTTCGGGGATGAGGATAGATTAATATTTAATGTGTAGCACTCCTCAAGGGGTGCTTTTCGTTTGCACAAACCCTTGACTATTCGTAACGAATATGATATAATTTAGCCGAGGTGATAAAATGGAAACCCGCACCGCTAAAATTATTGTAAATGCCTCCGGAGGAACAGCTTCCAAGGGTTCTAAAACCTATAAAATCTCGCTCCCAACAAGCTGGATTGAACAGCTTGGCATTGATAACGCTGACAGGAATGTTGAACTTGCTTTTGACGGAGAAAAAATAACAATCACTAAATCACGCACAGCAAAGCAGTTTGCTGAAAAGAAAAAAGCGTTGGGGCACGATGTAAAATGTCTGCGTTATTACAGCGGCACCAGCCTTTGCACGCTCATTTATGCTGACTTTACCGATAAAACACTTGCTGCCGAAAATCACATTGACAACCTTGTGAAAACAGCTTTCGGGAAAAAATCTCATCCCGATTGGGACGATTTCACAGCATTTCTTGAAGAACGCTGCATACCAAAGGGACGTTCGGGACTGCGTGAATATCTTGAATCGATAGGCGTGGAAAGCTACTCTCCTATTGAAATTATTAAGAAAACGCAAGGACGAATGGCTGAGGATAATCAGTGGCTTGAAATGGAGGATTTCTGATGAACTTGAAATTTACTTCTGATAAAAGAATAGCTGAAACCTCATCAAAAGGTAACCAGGAAAAATGGTTTGACGCTGACACGAATATGTGGTACAAGCTTGACCAGTTTGGCTATGAGGCACTTAGCGAGACACTTATTTCCAGACTTCTGGAGTCCAGCAACATCGAACAGGACACCCGGTTTACGTTTGTACGATACAATGTGGTAAAAATGAATGTGCACGGTCGCAATCGCACGGGTTGTTCAAGCATGAATTTTCTTAAAGAGGGACAATCAATTATAACGCTGAGTCACCTTTTCAAGCGGATTATTGACGTACCGCTGAGCGAAAAACTCGGCAGGCTTTCCAGTGACATAAAGCGTATTGCGTACCTTGCAGAAGCAACTGCTGACTACACAAAGCTTAAGGATTTCCCGAAATATCTTGCCTTGCTGTTTGAGGTTGATACGCTGTTTCTCAATGATGACCGCCACCTGAACAACATTGCCCTGCTTGAAGAAAACGGCAAATTTGATTACTGTCCGATTTTTGACAACGGTGCAGGTCTGCTTTCAAATGTTCATCTTTCCCCTATGGACATTGACCAAAAAGCGTTGATTCCGCAAGCTTTGGCACGGCCTTTCAACATCTCGTTCAACCGTCAGAGAAACAACGTCCGCAAGCTGTACGGAAGTCAGCTTGTTATGCCGAAACTTACTGCAAATGACATTGCTGAAAAGGCTGTTCCGTTGTTGGAATTTTACCCCGAACGTGACCGTGGATTGATTCTGGACAGGGTTACGGAATGTATTTTAAAGGAGCAGAAATAACGTAATATAAAAATATTAATAAAGGAGCTGAAACAATGGGTTATCTTCACATATACTGCGGTGATGGAAAGGGCAAAACAACAACCTCGCTTGGACTTGCCATGAGGGCAGCAGGTGCAGGAATGAAAGTCTGCTTTGTTCAATTTATGAAAGGCGGAGAAACCGCAGAACTTGACACACTGAAGCTTATTCCGAATATATCTGTGCATCGTTGCAACAAGGAGTACGGTTTTCTTTGGAATATGAGCGACAGCGAGAAAGCTGAAATTACCGACACGCATAATGAACTGCTTGCCACGGCATTCAACAGCGGTGCGGATTTAGTTGTACTGGACGAATTCAATTTTGCGTACAGTTCAGGACTGATGGATAAGGTGCTTGCTGAAAAGCTGATTTTAGACAACAAGGCCAGCTGTGAAATCGTGCTGACGGGACGTGACCTTGCCGAGATATTTATTCAGGAAGCAGATTACGTCAGCGAAATCTGTTGTGTGAAACATCCGTATGAAAAAGGTGTTACTGCAAGAAAAGGCATTGAATATTGATATGTTTTTAAGCACTCCGAAAGGGGTGCTTTTTTACTACTTGACAAACCAATCCTTTTGTAATATAATATTGTTTAGTAGCTAAACAATATTATTATGAGGTGTAATTATGACTCCCGATATTTTTGAAAACAGCTATAGATTGCTGAACAAATACAATCAGAAAACCCAGAAACCAAAGCATTACGGCACGGATGACCTGCTTTACGCCGCTGAGGTGCATATGCTTGATACAATCGGCACGCACGGCGAAATCACAACCACTTCCCTCGCACAACTTCTCGGCATAACAAAAGGTGCCGTGTCCCAGACTACCGCAAAACTGCTTGACAAAGGACTTATTGAGAAGCAGACGTCCCCCGAAAAGAAAACCGCTGTCTGCATCCGTCTGAGCGAAAAGGGACAGCTTGTATTTGACTATCACCGCAATATGCACCGTAACGCACAGGAAAAGGTGCAGAAACTTATTGACACGCTTTCCCCCGAAAGTCTTGCGGCGGTACAAGGAATTATTGACGCACTTGACGAAATGCTTGATGAAATGTAAAGAAGAAAGTCTGAAAACAAGTTTTCAGACCCGAGTTTTGCTTTTCGGACTAAAGTCCGAAATTTTGTATACAAAACCGCAAAACATCGAAAGGAGGATACGCTTCTTACGAAGCGTAATAATTATTATGAAATTCAACACATTCGGCAACCCAAATAACCCCGTTATTGTTATGCTGACAGGCTCTTTCTGCCCTGCTGAAAGTATGGAAAATCTTTACTCCAAGCTGTGCAACGATTTTTACATAATTGCACCGACCTACAACGGTCATTACGAGGGAAGCAAGGACTTCACCACACGTCAGAATGAAGCCGCTGAAATAAAGCAGTACCTCAAAAAACAGCAGATTACCTCTGTCAAGCTTGTTTACGGTCAGTCAATGGGCTCAGAAATCGGAATTGAGCTGATGAGTCAGCTTCTTGCTGACGGAATAACCGCTGAAAATGCGCTGTTTGACGGTGCACCCTGCATTAAGCTTTCAAAGGCGTACAAGGCATTTATGCTGTTCAAATTCAGAACGATGATAAAAATGCTTCGTGGCAAGACCGTTGAAGATGCTATGAACATACCGCTTATCAAGAAGTTTTCGGGCGGTGACCCTGAGGCGCTTAAACCGATGATTGAGCCGATTGTCAAGGTTGCTCCATATCTGAATGACAACAGTATCAGGAACGAGGTTGAGTGCTGTTACACCTTTGATTTTCCGCAGTTTGACACGGAAATGCAGAAGCGTATGCACTTCTTTTACGACAAGGACGAAAAGGCTTGCAGAACTTGTTTGAAGCTGGTACAGAAGGCCTATCCCCAGGCGGATTACCGCATTGTAAGCGGATATGGTCACCTGACTTATTGCTGTAAGCATACTGAGGAATATATTGATTGGATTAAGGAGATTTGCGGGTAAATATCAGCTATGAAAAACTCGCATAATTTCAAATTGCACAGCAACTCCATATATGATATACTCTAATCAGGGATAAGCTTAACCTTGACTTTATCATAAAGGAGTTTCAATATGGAGAATTTCTACACAATAAATGAAGTTGCCACAATGACAGGGCTTACCACCCGAACAATCAGAAATTATCTGAAATCAGGTCTGATTAACGGTGAAAAGGTAAATGGAATATGGATATTTTCTCCCGAAGACTTTAATGCAATGCTGAACAATCCTGCTATAAAGCCAAGTATTCAGGCAAAGAACAACTCTGTTGTTTACGATTTTATTGCAGATGACAGAAAAAAGGTAAACAAAATCTGCACTATCCTTGACTTGTACGTTGAGGACAACGAATCCGAGGAAATATCCCAGTTTTTCTGCAACACCATAAACAGCTATGCTAATGCAGGTGATTTAAGCTTCAAATTTGAGAAACACGGCAGAAATGTTCGTGTTATTTTAAGTGGTGCAGATGAGGTTGTTATGGAGATAATGAACAGATATTACGATAATTGATGTATAACACAAAAGCTGATGAGCAACCACTCATCAGCTTTTCTTTTACCTAAGCATATTATTAAAAGTCTACTCAATCTTCGTCCTTTTATATATCATCCTGAACATAACACTTCCGAAATATTTCTTCATCATATCAAGAAAATCTGCCTGCGTAACAGTAGTTTCCGTGCCCAGAAGTTCGTAATCGACGCCAGCTTCATTTATCTTTATATGCAGCTGCTTGTAGCCGTTTTTCTCGTAAAAACGAAGCCTTTCCAGGCGTTGCTGATAATTGTCAGCGGCGGTTTTATCGGTATCCTCTATGGCAAGGGTAATAACGCAGTCACTGTAAAGCTTTCTGACCATTTTCAGTATTTTCCCGCCGTAACCTTGTCCACGTTCCTCAGCCTTTACGGCAAGATAAAAGACATAGACCAGCTTTTCAATCCGCACCGTGTACACAAGCCCCACAAACTTTTCCTTGTCAACAACCGCATAGAACGAGTCCCTGCCGTTGCCCGACTTGAAGAACAGAAACGATAACGGTGCTTGTTCGTCCTTGGGAAATGCTTCTCGGTACAGGTCCTTAACCTGCTTTTTATATCTCTTTGCATCTACAAATTTCAATGGTTACACCTTCTGAATAGTTTTATGAATTGTATTCCAGTTCTGTCGGCAAATCGTCCCACAACTCTGTCCTTGTCTTGTTATTCCTCAACTTCTCTAAAATCTTTTTATCAGGATTGTGGTAAACAACAAACCCGTCCTCCTCACCCTTTTCAGCACGAACTGGGAAAGCAAGCTGTTCTTCATCTATTGAGAATTGTGCGTTTACACCTTCCTTGTTTCCTCGTGCATCAAGACGTATCCACTTGTTGCACTCCTTGATATAAACACCGTTAAGACCGTGATATATCAGAACAGGTGCTGTTTCGTCGTCTAAAATTAACTTCTGATAGCAAAATCCTGTCGGTATGGATTTGCAACGCAACAAAGCCGCCAGCAAATGTGATTTTGCAAAACAGATACCGTGTCCTGCCTTTAAAACCTCAGAAGCGGAACAGGTGATAATATCCTCATTTATATCTGCTGAATGAGAAATCTTGTCCCTTACAAATTCATATGCCGCCCTGATATATTCAATCTCGCCGTCAGTACTTTGAGATAATGAGTCAGCAAGCTGAGTTATGGATTCATTATTATAATCAATCACATCATCTGACTTTAAGTATTCAGATATATTGTCTGTAAATGGTATTATGTTCATTGTTTTCCTCCGTAATATAAATAGTTCGGTTTGTTTAAACCACTCACTCTTCAACCTCTGATAAATAAAATACACCTTACATTTCTGTTAAATTTTATTTTGCTATGTACAAAAAGATAAAACGAAAACAAACACAATATTGCACATTTTGAAAAAATAATTTGTTATACAGTCGTATAAGGCGGAGTTTGAGGGTTATATGGTTTCATTTTTTTAGAAAAGTGCAATAATCATCTGCAACCTTTGATAAGCATTCATACAAGATTCTCATCTTCTGATGGGGTGTATATTGGATCTTGGTGTTCTTCTGATTATCAAGAGAATTAATAAATTTCATTAACTCTGTATGCATTGATAGCCATATCTCATATTTTTTCTTTGTACATTCAAAATTTTTAGTGGCACCAGTAACAACTGAAACATAATGGGTAATCAGAAATTGATGGAACCTTGAATTCAATTGATCGCTTTTAAGTATAGTTTCTACATTTGCAGCTGGTTCAGGTGAATTATAACCAGATGGATATTTTACACTTAGTAATTTGCCATTGTGGTGAAGCCATATAAGGGCAGCAATATTTTGAGCTGAATATTTCTCTTGTTGATGTATT
>JAZQBN010000129.1:0-6102 GCA_045545795.1 Oscillospiraceae bacterium | reverse complement strand
GTGTTACACCTACAACTGAATCAATCCAAAACGGCACATACAAAGTTCAGCGTAACTTCGTATTCGTAACCAAGAAAAATGCAGAGCTTTCTGAAAGCACAAAAGCATTCTTCGAGTTTGCAACAAGTGAAGCTGCTGATGAGCTTATCATAAAAGCAGGAGCCGTACCCGTAGCAAGATAAGGAGATTAGAGAATGAGCAGAATTAAAAAAGCAGCAAATGTAATTGAAAAATCAATGAACATAATCTTCACTTTCTGTGGATTTTTAGCTGTTGCTTTTGTCATTCTCATTACCGGATTTCTTTTCACATCAGGTATGCCTGCCATTGGCGAAATTGGACTATATGACTTTTTATTCGGGAGGTTGTGGGCGTCAACCGCCACACCTCCTTCTTATGGCATTTTACCTTTTATTCTTACATCGGTATATGGAACACTCGGTGCGATAATAATTGGTGTTCCGCTTGGTCTTATGTGTGCCATATTTGTCTCAAAAATGGCGAATGACAAAATAGCAAAAACAGTTCGGTGGGGTGTTGACTTGCTTTCGGGAATACCATCTGTTGTCTATGGTCTTGTTGGTATGATAATAATTGTACCTTTTGTGCGTGAAGCTTTTAACCTGCCGGACGGAGCAAATTTATTCTCGGCAATTATTGTTTTAACAGTTATGATTTTACCGTCAGTAATATCAGTATCGGAAACAGCAATAAGAGCCGTACCAAAAGAATATGAAGAAGCATCACTTGCACTTGGTGCAACCAAAACTGAAACTGTTTTTAAGGTAATTGTTCCGGCAGCTAAAAGCGGAATACTGACATCTGTTGTACTTGGTATTGGCAGAAGCATCGGCGAAGCAATGGCGGTTATGATGGTATCGGGTAATGTTGCAAATATGCCAGGACTTTTTAGAAGTGTGCGTTTTCTCACAACGGCAGTTGCAAGTGAAATGTCGTATTCATCCGGATTGCAAAGAGAAGCACTTTTCTCTATCGCTTTGGTGCTGTTCGTGTTTATATTGATAATCAACCTTGTGTTAAATCTGATAGTAAAAAAAGATAAGAGGTGAGCATATGCAGGATAAAATATCAACAAAAAGAAAAGTTAATTGTGCTATCTTAAACATTTTGATGTACTTATCAGCAGGAATTATATTCCTTATTCTTCTCGGACTTATAGGATATATTCTATACAGAGGTCTGCCGCATATTTCACTCGAATTTCTCACATCAAAACCGAGCCTTATCCGTGAAACTGTCGGCATACTTCCGAACATATTAAATACCATATATATTATTTTAATAACTCTTGTTATTGTACTTCCCATCGGTGTCGGAGCAGCAATATACTTAAATGAATATGCAGAAAATAAAAAAGTTGTTCGTATAATTGAGCTTGCAACAGAAACGCTATCGGGTATTCCGTCAATTATTTATGGTTTAGTGGGTATGTTGATATTTGTTCAGTTTTTTTCACTCGGTACAAGCTTGCTCGCAGGTTCGCTCACACTTGTTATTATGACACTTCCTACAGTAATCAGAACAACGCAGGAGAGTCTCAAAACCGTTCCGCAAGGCTATCGTGAAGGTTCTTTAGCATTAGGAGCTGGAAAATGGTATATGATTAGAACGGTAGTTCTTCCGTCAGCCATTGACGGAATTGTAACAGGCTGTATTTTATCAATCGGAAGAATTGTCGGAGAAAGTGCGGCACTCCTCTTTACGGCAGGTATGGCAAATGAAGTTCTTGGAATTGTGGATGCAGTTAAGCCGGGTAATGCAGGCTCATCACTTACAGTTGCACTTTATATGTATGCAAAAGAACGAGGCGAATTTGAAATCGCATTTGCAATAGCAGCAATATTACTTGCTTTGACTTTTGTTATAAATATTAGTGCCAAGCTAACTGCAACAATTCTAAAAAAGAAAGGAGCAAACTAATGGGCAAAATCTGTACAAAAAATCTCAACTTATGGTACAGTGTAAATCACGCTTTAAAGGATATTAACATAGAACTTCCCCAAAAGGAGATTACTGCGTTAATCGGGCCTTCGGGATGTGGTAAATCCACATTTTTGAAAAGTCTTAACCGAATGAACGACTTGGTTGAGGGATGCAGAATTGAGGGTGAAATAACCCTTGACGGAGTTGACATTTATAAGGATATGGATGTCAATATTTTAAGAAAAAAGGTCGGTATGGTTTTCCAAAAGCCTAACCCGTTCCCTATGAGTATTTACGATAATATTGCATACGGTCCACGTATTCACGGCATCAAGTCAAAAGTACAGCTTGACGAAATCGTTGAACGCTCTTTAAGACAGGCTGCTATTTGGGACGAATGCAAAGACAGACTTAAAAAGAGTGCTCTCGGTATGAGTGGCGGTCAGCAGCAAAGACTTTGCATTGCAAGAGCTTTAGCAGTTGAGCCGGATATACTTTTGATGGATGAGCCGACATCTGCGTTAGATCCTATTTCTACATCAAAAATCGAAGATTTAGCGGTAGAACTTAAAGAAAAATATACAATCGTTATGGTTACACATAATATGCAGCAGGCGGCAAGAATTGCAGACAAAACTGCGTTTTTCTTACTTGGCGAAGTTATAGAATTTGATGAAACGGAAAAAATGTTCTCTACACCTACGGACAAGAGAACCGAAGATTATATTACAGGAAGGTTTGGCTAAAATGAGAAATAGATTTGACGAGCAATTAAACACTTTAAATAATGAGCTTATTACAATGGGAGCACTCTGCGAAGAAGCAATTTCATCTGCCGTAAAACTGCTTATTGATAATGATGTAAAAATGAAAGAAAATGTCCTTGATGCCGATAAGCAGATAGACCAAAAAGAAAGAGATATTGAAACTCTTTGTATGAAGCTTTTAATGCAGCAACAACCTGTGGCAAGTGACCTCCGGACAATTTCCTCTGCACTTAAAATGATTTCTGATATGGAGCGTATCGGAGACCAGGCATCCGATATCGCAGAAATTGCAGAATATGCCAATGGCTGCGGAGTGCAGAGCGAAATTCATATTGCAGATATGGCAAGAGCAACAATCCAAATGGTTACAGACAGCATTGATTCTTTTGTAAAAAAAGATATTAATTTAGCTCATACTGTTATTGAACACGACAACATCGTTGATGATTTGTTTGATAAGGTAAAGGGTGAGCTTATAAATGCTACCTGCAATAAAGCTGCAAATGCGGAGGCACTTATTGACCTACTTATGATTGCAAAGTATTTTGAGCGTATAGGCGACCACGCAGAAAACATTGCAGAATGGGTTATTTATTCCATTACAGGAAAACACGCAGAATAAACTTTTGTTATGTGTAAAATGATGAAATATAAGCTTTCATTGAAAATACACACATTTTATGGTAAAATATATATGTAAATCAGATTTCGGAGGTGAAAGTAATGATTTATTTTGTCGAAGATGATGTCAATATTCGCAAGCTTGTATGCTATGCTCTTGAAAAAGAGGGTTATGCAGTAAAAGGATGTAGCTTGCCAAGTGAATTTTGGCAAGAAATGAAAAATGAAAAGCCACAGCTTATTTTACTTGATATAATGCTCCCTGAGGAAGATGGACTTTCTATCTTGGGTAAGCTTCAGGCAGATAGCAATACATCCAATATCCCTGTAATTATGATTACCGCCAAGGATAGTGAGTTTGATAAAGTGACTGGACTGGATATGGGTGCAGATGATTATATTGCAAAGCCGTTTGGTATGACAGAACTCACAAGCCGTGTTCGTGCAGTTTTAAGACGGTATGAAAAAACAAATAAGTCAAAGGAATATAGGATCGGAGGTTTGTATGTAAATCCCGAAAAGCATATTATCGAAGTTTCAGGAAAAGAAGTAACTCTTTCTTTCAAGGAATATTCGCTTTTGATAGTGCTGCTTGAAGCTGAGGGCAAAGTAGTTTCAAGGGATACCTTGCTTTCCCGTGTATGGGGAGAATTTTATGATGAGTCAAGAACTCTTGATGTGCATATAAGGAAGCTCCGTATGAAGCTTGAAAACGCAGGAGAGCTTATTCATACCGTTAAAAATATAGGTTACAAGCTCGGAGGTAATGAGAATGGTTAATAAAATATTTCGTTCAAACTTCTTTACCTCAATGCTTATCTTGCTTATGAGCTTTTGTTTGATTTTTGGTGTGTTGTTCAGTTATTTTGAAACACAGATATCTACAGTGCTTGAAAGGGAAGCAGTGTACATATCCTATGCGGTAAAACATTACGGCATTGATTTTATAGAAGGCTTCAATGAAAAAGGCAAAAGAATAACTTTAGTATCAAGTGACGGTACAGTTTTGGCAGATACTGATGCCGTTGCAGAGGAACTTGAAAATCACGCTGACCGAAAAGAAATTGCGGATGCTCTTAAAAACGGAAAAGGTACAAGTTCAAGATATTCCGATACCTTGATGCAGAAAACCTTGTATTATGCAGAAAAACTTGATGACGGAACCATACTTCGTGTGTCAACCACACAAAATTCTGTAGTTATAATATTGCTAGGACTCCTGCAACCGCTTATTATAATTATCGTGCTTGCACTTATTATTTCAATTTTCTTGTCATACAGATTATCAAAGGCTATCATAAAGCCGGTAAACGAACTTGACCTTGATAATCCGGCAGCAAATGAAACGTACGAAGAATTGACACCGCTTCTTAAAAAAATGTCGGCACAGAAGAAAACCATTGACAGACAGATAAAGGAAGCCGAGCAAAAGCGGGAAGAATTTAAGCTGATTACCGAAAATATGAATGAGGGACTTTTGGTAATTGACAAGGACAGCAATGTACTTTCTTACAATCAAGCAGCCATTCATCTGCTTGAAATTTCAGATGTAAGGGAAAGCAGTGTGCTTGCTTTTAATCGGAGCAAAGGTTTTAGAAATGTTGTTGAAACTGCTCTTTCTGGAAAGCGGGCAGAGAACGCCATTACCCACGATGAAAACACCTACAAATTGATTGCAAATCCCGTTTTTGAAAACGAAAAAATAATCGGTGCAGTTATCGTAATAATTGATATTACAGAAAGCGTAAAGCGTGAGCAATTAAGACAGGAATTTACTTCTAATGTATCTCACGAATTAAAAACACCGCTTACTTCTATTTCAGGCTTTGCAGAAATAATGAAATCAGGCGGAACACCGGAAGAAACAGTTGTTGACTTTTCTGCTTCCATTTATGATGAAGCACAAAGGCTTATTACCCTTGTCAGCGATATTATGAAAATATCCGAGCTTGACGAAGATGCAGTTCCCGCCACCCAAGAAAATATTGATATCTTTGAGCTTTCAACAAACGTCGTAAAAAGACTTACGCCTGTTGCGGATAAGAGAAATATTACTCTTAATATCATCGGCGATACGGCAAAGGTTTTGGGCGTAAGAAAAATTATTGATGAAATGATTTATAATCTTTGTGACAATGCCATTAAATACAACAAAGAAAGCGGAATTGTTGATATTATTGTCAATCAAGCGAATGGAAAGACAAGTGTTACTATAAGGGATACGGGAATCGGCATTCCGGTATCCGAACAAGGCAGAGTTTTTGAACGCTTTTACAGAGTGGATAAAAGCCATTCAAAGCTTGTAGGCGGAACGGGTCTTGGCCTTGCAATCGTAAAGCACGGAGCTGCATATCACAACGCGACGATTTTCCTTGAAAGCACAGAGGGAAAAGGAACAAGCGTCACAATTACTTTTGCACAATCAAATTAAAAACAGCCAAAACCCTTGAAACGTTTGTTTTGAGGGTTTTTTGTTAAACAATCACCAATATCCTTTCCTCTTAAATTAACATTGCCTGTGTTAAGCTATTATTTCTTGAGAGCTATTATGGATGATTAAAAAATTTGAAAATTTTAGAAAAAAATCATTGACAACAGGGGGGAGTTGTGTTAAACTAACTAAGGTAGTTAGCGATGGCTAACTAAATCAACGAGTATATTTAGAAAAACGGGTGGTTACTATGAATTTACTTGCAGCGTCCGAAGGACAGGAATATATCATAAAGAATATAGAAACCGATGATGAAGAATTAAATTCCTTTTTGTTTTC
>JAZQBN010000128.1:0-5882 GCA_045545795.1 Oscillospiraceae bacterium | reverse complement strand
CGTCTGGGATTTCTTCCAGTCACTGTTAAATTGTGCCATAGTGGGTTTCTCCTTTTCTGTAATAGATTTATCGGTAATCGGCTGTTCAGCCGTTGTACCCTGTGTTTGTTCCGCTGCTTCAGCGGTTTTTTCAGCTTTGCTGCGAATATCTTCAGCAATTTCGACATAACGGCTTGCTGTTTTTTCGATTGTTCCGCAAAGCTCATCAGCGTGTGCTGCCAAAATTAAGACATCATCAGGATATTCTGTAGAAGCCAAAAGAGGTTTTGCCAACGCTTCAAGATGATGGTAAACATCAGCAAGTTTTTCCTTACCGCCTTCAGCGACAAAAAGATTATGATAAATAGCCTCTCGATATGTGCCAATGTCTCCCAAGTCAATTCCTTGTTTCTGCATATGCTCCAAGGTGCTTGTCAGTCTTTCAAGTTCCATAACATCTTTGATAGTGTCTGCAACCAAGCTCATATAAAGCTTGCCTTCGTCAGAAAATTCGCCACGGGAGTAGTTGACAGCATTTTCACCTGTCTTATTATCCAAGGTCATTTCTCTCTTGGAATAATCTACGGTAAAGTTCAGATATGCTCTTGCATCGCCATTACCTTGTTCTTTGAAGGAAACATAGCCCTTATCGCTTTTAGTGAGTGAAACAATACCATCAGTAAGCGTTCCTTGTTCCTGCAAAAAGTTCAAAGCTCTGTCAACTGTTTCTGCAATTGCATTTGCAAAGTTTGTAGAAGCATCATCATACGAACCGTTGATGAGCTTTTCTGAAAACTCTGTATGTTGAAAGTCTTTCAGCAAAACCATAGTAGCTTTCTCCTCTTCTGAATTTGATTTGTCTGCAACGGGCTGTTCTCTGATAACTGCCTGTGCAACAGCGGCTTTAATCGTCTCGTTATCTGGAAATTTTTCTGCAAGCTCCTGAAGAAAAGCAGAAGAGAGATGCTTTTCGGTTTTTACGAAATCATCTACCGAAAAGCCTTTGCCTTGTTCGGTTTCCTCTGCGATTTGTACAAGAATTTCTTCAGGCGTTGTTTCTGGTGTTACCAGAACAGTGTGAATAGTATCGTTATGAAGGAAATACTGAAAGCCAATTTCAGCGTCTCCTTGCATAGCAACAGTATCTATTTTATCGGAAAAAGTGTTATTAAGTCTTTCGATACCGTTGTCGCTTAAAAGCTGTTCCATATCAGTCGTCCCCCTTTTGTGTAGGGTCATCCTTTGATTTTGACTGCTTCTTGCTGCCTTTGCCAGCTTCTGCCTTTTCCAGTTCAACTTCCTTTGCACGTTCTGCATCGAACGCTCTGTCAGGCTTTGCGGTCAATTCAACGTGAATGCCTTTGTAATCAGAAAGGCTGATTTCTGCAAGCGTAGCGACTTCCTTTTTACCAGTTTGAGGATAGCTTGCTTCGCTATAAGACCAGTCAGATACCTTCAACTTGGCAGTCTTATCATCAGTTGCAGTAATAGATACTGTTTTCCAATAAGGTTTGCCTGATTTGAAGCCTTTATCGTGGAAGGTTTCTGTTCCGTGAATTACTGCCAGAGGAAGTTCGTTACCAACGCCTACAGGTTCGATTGCCTGTAATTTCGCAATGGTTTCTGCACAATCGGGTTTCAGGTCAGAAAGAGAAATATCCAACACTGTTCTTTGTTCCAAAGGAATCGCTTTCATTTCGGATTTCGTTTCGTCAATCAAAAGCATCAATCTTTGAGCATCCTTCAAGGAAGAAATACCCATTGCATCTTCGTGACCGCCGTATCGAATCTGCAAACGCTCATCCCCGAAAAGTTCGGCTTCTTTGCTTACTGCATAATCCATAAACGCTTTCAGACTTGTTTCGCAGTTTCTGCCGTTACGAGCAGAGCCAGAATAAGTATCTGTTTCTGTATCGTGAGCAAGACAAATGATAGCTTTATCAGTTGCTTCAGAAAGCTTTCCTGCAATCAAGCCAGCGAAAGAATGCGGAATATCATTTACAATAACAACTGCGATGTTATCGCCCTTATGTTCTCCGTGCCTTTGGTCTTGAATAAAGCTTTGATATTCAGGACTATCCTGAATACGCTCCATCATTTTTTTGCGTTCACCATTCAAATCCATTAAAGAATCAATGGTACGGTATGTCTGAAAACGGCTGGGGTCTCCCGTGATTGCATCGTATGTAAGCTGTGCTCCATTTTCTTCAATGATTTCACTCATACGAGAAGCAGAGTTCAGAAATGCACCAACATTAAAGGCAAGCTGATGTGCTGTAACGCCATCCTTGATGCCGCATTTTGCAAGCACATTTCCAATGACAAAATCGAAGTTGCTTTCATCAGCTTTGTCAATGATTTCGCAGCCTTGCTTCAAAATCGTTCTGTTGAAGCTGTTGACATCCAGAACATCTACCATATCAGCGGCTGTGCCGATACACGCCATCGCAGCAACCGTGTTTCTGGTTTTGTCATCCATTTCCTGCATTGCCTGTACATTGTCAGCAAGCTGGAACAAACGAAAGGCTAATCCAGTTGCACAATACTGGGAGTTCATAGATTCATCTTCGTGGAAAGCGTGAGGATTCACCAGACGATGGTCTCTGACAAATTCTTCTGCAACGGATTTGTCTTCGATTAAGTGGTGGTCAATGATGATAACATTTTCACCGAGACGCTCACGAGCAAAAGAAAGCTGGTTGCATCCCATATCGCATACAATATAACGGCTTTCGCCGTCCCCCTGTACATCGGGGGACAGTCCATAAGCTCCACGACGGTCATTGATGCTTACCGCTACTTCACATTCGGGATTGATTGCTTTTACAAGATGTTCCATAATGTAAGCAGAGCAGATGCCATCGGCATCATAGTCAGAAAGAATGGTAACTTTTCCGCTGCGTGCAGCTTCAGCAACTTCTTCCATACCTCTGGTCAGCATATGATAGGTTTCGTCAGGTTCGTGAATCAATGCTTCTTGTGCAGAAATTTCTGACACAAGTTCATCTAAAGTGATTTTATTCATTACAACTCAATTCCTTCCTGCTTTTTGCTTTCAACGGGTGTTTTGGATTCCATAGTTTCTGTTTTTTCCATAGTTTCCACCTTATGTACATAACCTGTATATACATCCCGCATTGTTTCGTGAGTTCCAACTACAGTCTTTCTGTCTTCATCCACAAAGCCGATTTCTTTCAATGCGTCAATGGCACGAGTAGTCAAAATTCTTGTTTCTTCATCGCCCATACCATATTCTTTTGCCAACGCAGCAGAAAGCACAGTATCAAATTCCGTAGAACCGATATTTGCAATTGCTTGTTCGATAGCAATTTTCATTGTACCGAAGCCATCAAAGTCCAGACCTTGTTCGTTAAGGAATTTTTGCTGTCTGTGAAGGATGGAAACTTCATTAAAGTATTCTTTTTCAGCAATTGCGGCAAGCGACTCATTGATTGCATCAATAGAAAGCAAAATCTTACCGTTTTGGTCTACTTCACCATCTTTTTTCAGACTTTCCAACGCATTGAAATATGCGGCTTCAGGCAAGGCAATGTTGATATTTCTGAAAGCGGCTTTCAGCTCGAAATCAACAGACAAGTCTTGCTCTACACAGCTTTTCAGCACTGTAAGAATTTCTTTTCTCGACGGTACTTCTACATCTGCATACAGCTTCCGCATTTCCTCACGAAGTTCTTCAGCATCCATTGTCGATTTGCCTTTTGTAACAATGCCCATTTTTTCCAGACTGAAGACTGCTTTAGCAGCTTCTCCATTGAGCAAACCACCTTGTCTCTGGAAATAGCTCGTGTTAATTTCAGGCATTTTATCCCTTACTGTCAAATCTCTCAACAGTTTATCCAGAGCGTAAACTGTGCAACGCTTTTCTTCATCAGACAGTTTTCCGAACGCTTGCTCTTTCTCCGCTTCAATATGCTTTGCGAAAGCCTTGGGCAAGAAAGGAACATAAGATTCTGTATGTCCTGCAATAACAAAATTTGCTCTTTGGCTTTCGTTTGCTGCAAGAGAAGTAGCTTTAACAGCGAACTGGTCAAGAGTAGTAATAGTTTTTCTGCTGATACCCTTGGAAGTGATAACGCCGAGCTTTGAAAGTTCGCCCATAATCGGCTTTACAAGCTCTTTGTCAACACCAGCGTTAATCAAATCTCTTTCCTTGAAGCTTGTCACACTGAAAGCATACATCG
This sequence comes from Oscillospiraceae bacterium, assembly GCA_045545795.1. Taxonomy (GTDB): domain Bacteria; phylum Bacillota; class Clostridia; order Oscillospirales; family Ruminococcaceae; genus RGIG8773. Next base: position 1,701 of record JAZQBN010000128.1, on the reverse strand, counting down.
CTGCTTTCGCAATCTGTGTTGCAAAGTAATTTTCGTTTGCATAGCTGTTTTCAGAAGGTTTCAGATTCAAGTCTTTTTCTGGAATGATGTCAAATACAGCTCCGTTGGATACAAGAACAGGTCTTTCTTTCTTGAACTGAAGTCTGGAGTGAGAAACATCAATGCCGACTTCTTCCAAAGCGTTTACAGCTCTGTTAAACATATCTACAAAAAGAGCATCGTTTTGCAGTCTGTGAAATTCAGGAGATACGTTTTTGGTGTCGATAGAGAACATATAAGCAAATCTGTGATTTTTTGCATTGCCGTTTGAATCCAGTCTCGGCTGTCCATCTTTATCCAGCCATTCGCCTTCTTCACGGAAGTTAATTGCTTTGGCATTACCATTCTTATCGAAAGCAAAAGAGAGGGCAGCGTCTTTATCGCCTTTTCCAGCCAAATCTGTCACAACTACAAAGGTCTGCTGACCACTTTGGCGAATAGAAATGTTATAATGCCCAGCTTCTCCGAAAGCTTTTCTGCACGCATCCTGCACAGCGTAAACATTTTTCATTGCATCTTCGTTTACTTTTTCACTTTTGAAAGCCTGCGTCTGGCTCAAAAGACTTTTCTGCTGTTCTTCAGAAATGCCTACGGATTCCAGAAATTTAACAACTTCTTCACTGTGGAACATAGAAGCAACAGAAGTGCTGCCGTATTCGATATGTGCAACAATGTCTTTATCTTTCTGTTCAAAGCTTCCAATCGGAATTTCCTGAAGAGGAATTTCTATGGTGTTTCCTTCAGCGTCTTCACTACGCTGCACACCAGCCAAATCGGGAGCATCTTTAATGATGGAAAATTCTGCTTTGCCGTTTGTGGTAGTGATTTTCAGAATGGTATCCGTTTCGGTATCACGAATACGGAAAGAACCGTCGCTTTGATGATAATGGCTTTCGTAACGCTTATCTTCGGAAAAAACAAATTCTTGGGTTCTGCTTGCAAGAAACTGCACAATCGGACTTGCTTTCTCCATCATTTCTTCACGGATTTTTTGAATATCAGGACAATACTCCTGACCGTTTTCTTCGCAGAACCTTTCCAGAATTGCTCTTTGAATATCCATATCTGTCGGCAAAAGCTGGAAGCCTTCTTTTGTTGTACCATCGGCATTCAAAACATCTTCCAATTTCGGCTTGCTTTCGTTAAAATCGTCTTCCAGACCAAGGTTGCGGGTATCAGGAGTGTACTTGATTGAAATGAGAGCACCATCCAGTTCCAAAATCATTTTCTGCTTGTCTTCGGTTGCAAAAACACGGATGTTATCCATCATATCAGCAACTTCAGAAGGATTCTTGCCCATACTTTCAAATTCTCTTTCAAACGCCATTTGCAGAGCGGGAATAAATTCAGGGTTCGGCTTGGCTTTGTTGACGAAAAAGTCATCAGAGCAAAATACATCCAGCATTCCCATAAGTTCTTCGTGAGTCGGGACACGCATTTCGCCTTTGACCTTGGACATCATACCAATGAATTTATCTACCTTTTCTTCGTTCAGGTCGTTCTGCTCAATGGCTCTTTCTACAGTTTCGGCAAGATTCTCGATAGACTGTGCCAAAGCAGGATAGCCGCTGTGTGTAGCGTTAAACTTAATCAGTTCCCAAAGCTCTTTCAGCCATTTCAGGAACGAATTTTTCTTCTCCTCATCAGCGATAGGAGTAGGAT
>JAZQBN010000127.1:0-3538 GCA_045545795.1 Oscillospiraceae bacterium | reverse complement strand
GATGAAGAAAGGGGCGATTAACAATGAGTAATGGTTATATCAATCAAGAATGCTCCGCTACATTCGGCATTACAGTAACAATGGACGATGAGTTGACAAAAGAACAAAGAGATGCAGCAGCACAAGATATTGCAGCAAAACTGGAAGAAGCTTTGTCAACTAATAACGATAAAGACGATTTTGAAGCTTCTGTTGCAGTAGAAGAACTTAACCCTGACGAACAAGAAGAAGGTTATGTGAGTTTAAGAGTAAGTATCAGTTACACTGACCAAGCAGAATATGAACTTGGCAGTAAAAGCCACGATTGGTATGTGCCTGACGACCCGACATCTGTCGATGAGATTGATTATATGGGTGATATGGAAACAATCATCACAAAATCGTTCGAGTCTATAGGCATTGACCCAGTTGATATTGATTTTTATGACAGCGAAGACTTTTCTGAAAGTGTTGAGACTTTATATGAGCGAGTGGAATCACTTGAACAGGATGCTTATGAAGCTCATCTGGAAGACTTGGCAGACGCTCGTAGAAACGGTGATTTTGATTATTAAGAAAGGTGATAACAATGAGCAAGAAAAACCTGATGCCTCGTGGAACAGAGCTGGAATTGAAGGCGTTGAGAGCTTTCAAAGAATATTTCGATGATATGTACGGGCAAGGATACGAAATCGCTGATTTTCATATGAACGGCGACACAGAACCTTTTGACAATTTCTTTGCATCTGCAATGGATGAATACAACAAGGTTATGGAAGAAAACGACAAAATCCTGATTGACGGTTATTCGTTAAGCCAGACTATCGGATTGAGTTTTGATGAAGATGCACTTGCAGAAATCACTCATATGCGTGGGTTTGAAGGCGAAGTGACACTTTCTGGTGCGGGAGACCCTCTTTTGAACCATTATGAAATTATTATACTGGATACACTTCCTGAAATTTTCAAAGAAGCGTTGGTTCAAGAAAATATTGCACTTCCCGTTCTGAAGTCTTCGCTTACAGGCGGTGTAGTTGAGGCAGAAAGTATATTCGGCGAGCCTGCACAACTTTGGAGATTGAATCCTGAAAAGTTAATGGAACTTGTTCCTGAAGATGTAAAAATCTATGAAGAAGAAGTTGGCATCACATCTGAAATTCGTGAACAAGCACAGAAAGCTTTTGAAGCTTGCAAAGGCGAAGAAAGAGAAGAACCTATCAAAGAGAGACTTCCCGAACGTAAGAAACGCAAAGAAGCCGATGAACGTGACCTGTAAATCGACTTTCAAATAACGGCTTTATCACGGAATAACGCTTGACATTTCAGGCGTTGTGTGGTATAATAAAGATAAGGCAACTTGCATTTTTGATATGCAGCAATTGGCGTTCGACCAATTCGTGCTGGATAAAAATACGGTAATCCACTCTTCTATTTGAGGTAAATCCGCTTATATCATATTTGGTCACATTTCGGATACATTTCGTCCTTTCTATGTGTCCGTGTGTGTGAGAAGGCGTTTCTGGATTACTTCAGGAATGCCTTCTTTGGTTTTATTTGTAAATAACGAATGTTTTACAGAATGGAGTTTTCAACAATGGCTATTATGAATAAACTGTACGACATTTTTGAGAGAGAAAAAGAAAATAATCCGAATGTCACAGTGCATTACAATAAATTTCGTCAGTCTTTGGATTACAGCAACGATAATGGGGTTCTTACTGTGCTGTTTAATCCTGAAAAAGACGGCGAAAGGCAAGAAGGCTGCGAGGAGTTCTATTTCAAAAGCAGCCGTCACGATAAAGGACTCGGCAGATTGGTGCTGAAAACCTCTGGATATGGCAGTGTTGGTGTGAGTGATGAATATTGCATCAGAGAAATTCCTGATGAATTTATCCGAATCGCACAGAGGTATCAATTCAATCGTGAAGAAATTGGGGTGGAAAAAAATCCCCCGAAACCAATGATTTCTGTAAAAGCCAATGGAACAACGATTCGGGCTGCTTCAGAAATCTATGACCATGATTAAAGCAAGAAGGGAGAATCGTTATGAATGGAAAATTTATCGCACCAGTAAATACAATGCAGTTACAAGATGTTCTTGAAAACCACGAACCTTTTGCGGCTGTTGTAGTATCTACTACTGGTATGGACAATGCAGAATGTATGGAACATTCCCCGATTCGTGTTGTTCTGAAGCAGTTTGAATACGACGAAAGTATTGAGGCTTATCAGGAAGCGTTTGCTTTTGATAAGATGGTTGCCGCTCCGCAGGCTGCTATTGATGCTGCTATCGCTACTGCTGATGCAGGCGGTTATGACGTGTTCAAAAACGGAGATATTAACCGTGAAACATATCTTCGTGGTGATGGCGTGCTTTCTGTTGAACAATTCCAGCACGAGTTTAAGCGAGCTATGGATGCTGTTCAGGAAAGTGGAGCTATTCTGATTGCAAATGATACTCAACATTGTGAGAAATATCTTGCTAAAATCGGTTGTTCTGCCGAAATCGGAGAAATGTCCAAAGAGCTTCGTGTTCTTGACCAGACCCGTATTACCAAAGAGTATTTCGGCTTAAAAGGCATAGAGGGTTCTGCTACACTGAAAGACCTTCGTAATCACATTACTCCTATGAGCAGAACGGTCGCTTCTGTTATGAATAACGAAACTCTTGCAAAGGATTTTGGTGCAATGACACAGGAAGAGTTCAAAAAGGCTCATCCTGAAGTTACAACAAGACAATATCAGATGACAAGAGCATATTCTGAAAGATGCCAAAGTGACATCATCGGCGGCAACGCAAGAATTGCGGTAATTGCCGATTTTGTAAAGAAATTCGGGCAAGAACGAGATTTGCTTGTGTCGGATATGCACAGCCGTATGCTTCAGGGTGATAAAGCTTATACAGAACGTCTTTCGGATGATGGCAAGCAGAAATATCAAGCACAATCTACTACAGAAAAATTTGCGACGCTCACTGAAATCGGTGCTATTAAACCTGATGAAATCCGCAAAGGAAACAGTACCTTCCATCAGTTGATGGATGCTGTAGAAGACAAAAGCAATAAAGGTCTTATCATTTTTCACGTTGCAACAACAGGATTTGAGTTTGACAAAAAAGCTCCTGCTGTAACGGGACAACCTATTCAGTTCTCTGCTGCTGTGTATCCTCGTAAGGAAGATGGCACATTGGATATGGCGGGAACTCCTACTGGTAAGAACTTTTTGATTACAGCCTCTTCCAAGTCTGTTATTCTTGCTGAAAAAAACATTACCGCAGCAAGAAGACCGTATGATGCTTTCAAAGAAGCTGGCATCAATCTGGAAGCCTACAAGCAAAAGGACGGAGAACACGCTCTTTTAAGTGGAAAGCCTATTAAAATTCTTTCGCAGGAAGAAGCTGCTACAGAAATCAAGAAGTTTTTTGAACAGTTCCAGCCTGAAGATTACGCTGTTGTGGTAATGGGTGGTAAGGGCAAGTCTTATCCTGACCGTACTTATGCCCAGACTGCCCTTCAGAACCTTGGTCGCTTTCCTGTTTGTGACGCAGAAGTTATCGACT
>JAZQBN010000126.1:0-5628 GCA_045545795.1 Oscillospiraceae bacterium | reverse complement strand
TTTAAAGAGTATACCGACCCGTTCACGGGTGAGCCAGTAAATCAGGGCAAATAAAAAGACAGCCCCTTGAGGGGCTGCCCGTGAATCAAATGCGGTTGGCAGACTTTTCAGAACCACTTGAGTGGTAAGGGTCGTACCAAGCCCTTTAATGGCTTTTGCATACCACCCGTTTTACGGGTGGTTTTGATTTTATGAGGTGATAATATGACTGCATTTACATATCTGAATAAAAACGAAAAAGAAAAAATTCTGCCAAAGCTGTTTGACTTGCTTTATGATAATATGCGTGAAATTGCTCCGTCAGAATTATCATATGAACTTGAAAAGAAACAATGGCTTAACAACGTCTCCCCTGCTCTTGACAAGCCAGCAAGACAAATTATAATGTGCTTTGCCGACGAGGAACTGATTGGGTACATTCAATACTATATAAACAGTAAACTGCTTATGATTGAAGAATTACAGCTAAAAAAAGAATATCATTGCACGTTGACCTTTTATCGTTTCTGCAAATATTTTATCGGCACACTTCCTGCTGATATCAAATACGTTGAAGCTTTTGCTGACAAGCGAAACAGCAAGTCACAGAAGCTTATGCAAAATCTTGGAATGGTGCTTATTGACAGCAACGCCGAATTTGTTCATTTGCGTGGTGAAGCAGATAAAATAATAAAAAAATTTACATAATAGTATCATAAAGCCGTGTACGCTCTTACAGCTTACACGGCTTTTTTCTTTTATTTCAATATTTCAGCGGCAGCTTCAACAACCTGCTCAAAGGCATTAATCTTCGGCACTTCCCTGTTTATTTTTCCGAAGCCGTATGCAGCGTGGATAAACGGTACGCCTACAAAATCGGATGCGTCGCAGTCCCCTTGTGTATCGCCTACATAGACAGCCTTATCAAGGTTATTACGCTCAACAACAAGTTTAATATTCTCACCTTTCCCCTTGCCTGTTCTGCCCGGACACTCAAAATCGACAAAGAATTTTTCAAGCTGTGGGTTGCAATGAAAAAAAGTCTGTATGTAGCCGTCCTGACAGTTACTTACAATAATCAGCTTATAGCTTTCGCTGAGCTTTTGCAGCGTTTCTTCAAGCCTCGGAAAAAGCTTTCCGCAGTGGGTATGCAGGTATTCGTGCTCCATATCACAGCAATCCTTCATTATATCAAGTCGGGTTGGCAGGTCAATTTCGGGCATCATAAGTTCGGCAATTGCTTCCATTGTTTTGCCCATATAGCTTGTCATATCCGCAACAGTAATCTGTAAATCTGTTTCGGGACGCTTGGCAAGTGCCATATTCCAGGCTGCCACTACCTGCTCAGAGGAGTCCCAGAGAGTTCCGTCCAAATCAAAAATAATTCCTTTAGTCATTTTCATCTTCCTTTATAACATTTTTCAAGGGTATCGAATAAACTCGGTACCCTTGACTTGTTTTATTTTTTCAGCTTGGTTTCCTCGGCATCGATAATGCTCATCAGCTCGGCAAGGGCCTTATTGTTTTTCTTCTTTTTGGGCGGTGCGATTGTTTCCTTCGGAACTACTGCCTGTTCAGGGATAAACACTTCCTCAGGGGATAATTCATTTTCAGCAGAGGGTTCGGGTTTTCTTTCAAAATATGCCTTAACACTGTCATCAAAGCCTGATTTCTTTGGAGCTGAGGTTTCCTCCTGCACAGCAGCAATGCTTTCGGGAATTATATTGCTGAGGTGAGGAGTAAATACTACACCCTCGCTTTTTTCAGCTGTAAAATTGACGCTTTCAACCTTCTGAGGTGCATATTTTTCAAGGAACTCGTTTGTCTTTTTCATTTCGGGATTAATCCTTGTAGGACGATTTATATACACATCGTCCTCGGTAACGGTATGAACAGCACCTGCGGCAACAGGTTCACGGGTCTGCTGCGGTTTTCTGAGATTTTCATAGGAAAACAGCGGAGAATTATCCTGCGGCTCCTGCTTGCGTTCGATATATTCAGCACGTCCTCTGTTATCAACGGAAAGTATCTTCTCATGCTTTGGTTCAGGCTCACGGCTGACAACCGGAATTTTACCTGTTACATCCTCAACGAATTTAGGTTCTGTAAATGTAACCATTGCAGGTTCTTTATCGTTACGGGACTGTATGATGTCATCAATATCATCAAGAGCGTCAGCTTCATCTTCAAGCTTGCGTATACTGAGTATTCTTGCAACCTGAATTGCTATGATAAATATGAGAGGAATAACAACTGCAATTACAATGCCTACAGTTGATGTGGCAAAATCGAGAAACGTTCCGAAACCGTTTATCTGCCATACAGCCTTGGCGATTACTGCGTCAGCTTCTATACGGAAAGTTTCATTTGCTGACGAAGTATCAAATTTTACAACATAGTAGGTTTTATCTGCTTCCTGCTGAATTTGCGTTACACGGATAAGAGTTGTAAAATCTCCGATATTGCAGAGGATTACCGACCCTTCGACTATATTTGCAATTTCCGATTGTTTAGCGATTACAACGGTGTTTTCAGGGAAATCAGGCAGCATATTTACCGCCTTGGTATTATAGAAGCTGTACCCAAAAACGGTTGCGGCGGTATTATTTTTCTTGAAAAGGAAGTTGAATGCAAGCATTGCAACCATAACAAGAACGAGAATTACTATAAAAATTATTTCAACAACCGCAAAGGCTGAAACTTTTTTCTTAGAACGTGCCATAAAAGTCCTCCCGAAGTACAAATATTACATAAAAAAACAATACATTTATATTATAACATACTCTTTCAGAAATTTCAAATAAAATTTTATTTTTATATTGACTTTTTCCAAAAATGAATATATAATTAATTGTGTTATATTTGCTGGTGTAGCACAGTCGGTAGTGCAGCTCATTCGTAATGAGCAGGTCGCGTGTTCGAGTCACGTCACCAGCTCCAAAAATTAAGCCCTTGTAAATAGCCATTTGTCGGCATTTGCAAGGGTTTATTTTTTCTGTCAATGGCATATTAAATTCATATTATTCAAAAATCAACTTTAAAGTTCACTTTACGGTCTTGAACTTACTTCACTTCGGTTGTATAATTATAATATAAATAAACGAAAGGACTCCCGGATATGAAATATATATCACTTGCTGCTGTCATTACAGCTGCTTTAATGCTTTGCTCCTGCGGAACTGATGAAAATGACATTAAACAGGAAAATACTGTTATGGAAAGCACAGTTACAGAGAATACCTTTTCGGAAATCACCGAAGCTGAAACCGAAACCGTATCGTTAACAACAATTACAACGACTTCGGAAACTACTACATCTGCTTCGGAAGAAGCTGCTGAAATCTCAGAAGCAGCAAGCGAGACGGATGTTGAAGATGAAATGTCGCTTGTTATGCAGCAATACATTGAAATTACCGAAAAAATCAATCCGCTTTTTGAAGAAATTTGCGAGGACAGAGATTATCCTGTGGTACATATTCTTACCTACAATGGTGAAAAGATTGCTTCAAAGGAATTTTACAACGACACTGTAATTGATGTTTTCAACTGTGATGAGGAATACAGGCTTACTGCTGAGGGCGGCGTCAAGGTAAGGGGCAATTCCTCGGCAAATGATTCTGTTCTACCCTATCGTATCAAGTTCAACGAAAAGCAGAATATGCTTGGGCTTCACGACGGCAAGGAATACAAAAGCTGGGTGCTGCTGAAGTCAAACTGGAATCTTGTACCTGATTTTATGGCACTGAGTCTTGCAAAGGAAATTTTTGACGGCAAGTATTACAGCTCAGACTGCACTTACGTCAACCTTTACATAAACGGTGAATTTGAGGGAATTTATCTGCTTTGTGAGCACACTCAGGCGGCTGAGGACAGGGTTGATGTTTACGAGTCTAAGGAAGATGAACTGCACACAGATATAGGCTATCTTATTGAGATGGACAACTATGCGGGTGAAGACCCGAATGAGCCTTGCTTTTTCCTTGATTACGGGGAGATTGAATACACGGACATACTCGGTGAAAAGCGTTTTGTTGAAGAAGACGGTTACACCATAAAAAGCGATACTTTTTCAGATGAACAGCGTGCCTTTATTGAGAAGTATTACAACAGCATATTCAAAATCTGCTTTGAGGGAATTGAAAACAGCAAGCCTATGATGTTTGACGAAAATTACAATGTTGTTTCTGCTGAAGGAACTTATGCAACTGCTCAGGAAGCTATTGAGGCTGTTGTTGACACAAATTCTCTTGCGAATATGCTTATTCTCGAAGAACTTGTGCACAACTATGATGTTGGGGCGGGAAGCTTCTTTATGGCGGTGGATTTCAGCGAGACAAGCAAGTATGAGCGTTTAACGTTCCTTGCACCGTGGGATTTCAACTGGTCTTATGAGGGTAATTCTTCGGGTACTTACTATGCAGGCACATTTCAGGAGCCTTTCCGTGACGGAGTTGAACGTTCAAACATATGGCTGATTATGTTTATGAAAGCCGACTGGTTTCAGGATATTGTCAAGGACAAATGGGCTGAACTTCAGGCTGATGACAGTCTGAACAGGGTTGTTGCTGAGGTTTGCGAGGTTGCAAAGTCCCTTGAACACGACCTTGGTGAGGAAGAAAGCTGGAGAATCAACTCGGCAGGTGACATTGCTGATTTTGTTTCGGGACGTATCAAGTGGCTTGATACTGTATGGGGTGAAAATTCTGCTGAATAAAAAATTATTGCCTTGCATTTTCAGTGCAAGGCAGATTTTTTAGTCTTTGATTATAACTATAGGAATTGGAGGACAGTTTGGACGGTTGACAAAGGGCATTTCGATTACGGTATATTTGTTGCTGTCGAGGGTCGGGAGATATTCGAGGAGTGCATCCTTTTCCTCGAAGCCTGTTTCCCTGCCATAGTAGATGATAAGGGTCATTATTCCGCCGTGTTTGAGAAGCTTCAAGCCTTTTTCAATGGCTGGGATACTGGTTTCCTTGCGGGTGAAGATGTTGTGGTCGCCTCTTGGAAGCCAGCCGAAATTGAAGGTTATACAGGACACGGTTTCCTCGTCGAAAAGCTCGTCCATTTCGCTGTGGCTTTTCAGCAGCACTTCCGCACGGTCAGCATAGCCTTTTTCGGCAACAAGCTGTTTTGTGCTGTCTACGGCGTCCTGCTGGATATCAAAGGCGGTGACGTGTCCGCTTTCGCCTACGAGGGAGCAGAGAAAGGCTGTGTCGTGTCCCCTGCCTGCGGTTGCATCTATACATATATCGCCCTCTTTTACGTTTTCTTCAAGCACACGTCTGATAATATCGAGGGCACTGAATGATGTTCGGTTTATCATAGAAATTCGTCCTTTCGCTGTTTGGTTTATTATAGCATATTTTGTAATGGAGTGCAAGATTGGGTTGAATTGTGGGGGTGGGTGTGGTATAATTATTGTATAAATTGTGTAAAAAACGGAGGATTAGTAATGAAATCCAAAATAAAAGACATAGTATTTATTGTTTTCTTAGCATTAATTATGGGAATAATTATCCTGGCAATTACTCAACTTCCGCTTTTATTTGAAAAATGCAATACTAAAGTTACAATTGACGGATATGAATATGATAAAAATTCAACTTCAATAACCTTGATTCCTAAAACGGATGAATATATTAAAAA
>JAZQBN010000125.1:0-13127 GCA_045545795.1 Oscillospiraceae bacterium | reverse complement strand
GCTCGACACATTCAACCGAAGCATAAAAGGACTTCAGGTCAATGGCTATATATGATTTTTCAGACATTGTATCAGTCCTTTCAGCGTAGTAAACTTATTATAGCACAAAAGTTCGATTTTGGCAATAGGCAAAATCTGAGCGTGAGTTTTCACCCACGCCCATTGAATATTTACTTAACAAATTTGCTGCCCAAATCAAACCCGTGATGCATAGGTCCGCTTCCGTTTCCAAGGTCAAGCATAGCGGACAGTGCACCCGAAATATATTCCTTTGCAAGCCTTACCGAATGTTTTAAATCATATTCCTTTGCAAGATTTGCAGCAATAGCAGAGGAAAGGGTACAGCCTGTCCCGTGAGTATTCGGATTATCAATCCTTATACCATCAAACCACGTCATTTCAGCATTTTCATAAAGCAGGTCATTTGCATCATTTATGCTGTGTCCGCCTTTTAGAAGCACCGCACATCCGTAAGCTTTGCTTATGTGCTCTGCCGCCTTCTCCATATCGGATTTATCAGCAATTTTCATTCCCGACAGCACCTCTGCTTCGGGGATATTCGGCGTTACAACTGTTGCTAAAGGCAGTAATTTTTCTTTTAAAGCAGTTACAGCATTTTCAGAAATAAGCCTTGCTCCGCTTGTTGCAATCATAACAGGGTCAACAACAATATTCCTCGCACCGTAAAATGCAAGCCTTTCAGCAATAATCTCAATCAGCCTGTCATTTGAGGTCATACCGATTTTCACTGCATCTGGGAAAATATCCGTGAATACAGCGTCAATCTGCTGTTCGAGAAATTCGGGTGTGACCTCTGCAATTGCAGTAACTCCCATAGTATTCTGTGCGGTGAGTGCGGTTATGGCACTCATTCCGTAAACCCCGTTTGCAAGAATAGTTTTCAAATCTGCCTGAATTCCTGCACCGCCGCTTGAGTCGCTACCTGCGATTGTAAGGGCAGTTTTAATTTTGCTGTAACTCATTGAAAACCTCCCTTAATTCCTTTGCCGCAATGCACGGGTTATCCGCCTTCATAATTGCCGAAACAGCACAGATACCGTCAATTCCGCTGCCTTTCAGAACGTATATATTGTCCTTGTTTAAGCCGCCGATTGCATTTACCTTAATGGGTACGGCTTTCACGATTTCTTTCAGCGTGTCAACACTTGTCAGCACTGTTTTTACTTTTGTGGTTGTGGGGTAAATTGCACCTACTCCAAGATAATCTGCACCCTGTTCGTATGCTTCAACAGCCTGAGGTACGGTCTTTGCGGTTGCACCCACAATCTTGTCAGTGCCCATAAGCTTTCGTGCAATCGTAACGGGCATATCTGATTGCCCGACGTGTACGCCTTCTGCATTTACCGCAAGTGCAACATCAACCCTGTCATCAATAATAAGGGGAATATCATACCGCATTGTAATTTCGTGCACCTTTTTGGCAAGGGAGAGATACTCCCTCGTTGTACGCTCCTTTTCACGAAGCTGAATGAGCGTTACACCTCCCTTGCAGGCTTCTTCAACACGGCGGAGAAACTCCTCCTCGCTGTAATTCGTGCTGTCGGTAATAAAGTACATTGTTGTATCAAGCATTTTCATAAGCACCTCACATATAGATATAGTCGTTCAGAACAGGCTGTAAGCCTTCTGCGGCAATGTCTTTGTACATCACATCAAGACTTCTGTCATCGTTGATCTCAAATTGTTCGTCTCCCTCTGTGCCGTCGGTTTTCTTTCCGTTGTACTTGCTTTCGTGGTCGCCGATACCCGTGGAAACTCCTGCGGAAACCTTTGTTGCGGCAATTTTTACGATACCGTTTCGGAAGCTTTCGCTTTCCCTTGATGAAACGGTAATTCCAACGTAAGGCAGAAAGATTCTGTATGCACATATAATCTGACAAAGCTGTGTTTCGTGGACATCAAGGGGATTGATTTTGTCATTGTTGATTATTGGGCGTAATCTCGGACAGGACAGGGACATTTCAGCGTGAGGGTATTTCCGCTGTAAGAAATAGACGTGCAAAGCACTTGCAAGTGCGTCCTTTCTGAAATCGGACAAGCCAAGAAGTGCCGAAAAAGCAACACCTCTCATTCCGCCCATAAGGGCACGCTCCTGTGCATCAAATCGGTAGGGATAAACACGCTTATGTCCCAGCAGGTGCAAATCGGAATAGCGGTCGCTGTCGTAGGTTTCCTGAAATACCGTGACATAATCCGCACCGCAATCGTGGAGATAACGGTATTCTTCAACATTAACAGGGTAAATTTCAAGTCCCACCATACGAAAATATTTTCGTGCAAGCTTGCAGGCTTCCCCTATGTAATTGATATCGCTTTGTGCACGGCTTTCTCCCGTGAGAATGAGAATTTCCTCCATTCCGCTGTCGGAAATAATCTGCATTTCACGCTCAATCTGTTCCATATCAAGCTTCATACGATTGATGTTGTTGTAGCAGTTGAAACCGCAGTAGATGCAGTAATTCTCGCAGTAATTCGCAATATAAAGCGGCGTGAACATATATACGGTGTTGCCGAAATGCTTCGACGTTTCAAGCCTTGCACGCTGTGCAAGCTGTTCCAGAAACGGCTCTGCGGCTGGTGATAAAAGCGCCTTGAAATCCTCAATTGTGCAGGTTTCGTGCTCAAGTGCCGCCTTTACGTCCTTTGCGGTGTAGCGTGAATAATCGTAGCTATCCATTTCGGAAAGCACCTTTTCCATTATGTCGGAATTGATTTTCTCCATACCGTCCATATATTCCATATGATTTGTACGGCTTGCAGGGTCGGTTTCAAGGCGATGCTTCTTTTCAAGTGCAGAGGGAGAAAGGTGTTCGCCGTCCACAAAAAATCTGTTATCCATACGCACCTCAATCTCTCAGAAAACCTGTCAGCGGGTCAGAAGCACTTGCTCCTCTTGTAAGCACCCTGCCAAGTCCCGAAAGGTAAGCCTTTCGTCCTGCTTCAACAGCCTGACGGAAAGCCGCCGCCATAAGCGGTAAATCTCCAGCCGTAGCAAGAGCCGTGTTCGCCATAATTGCCGCCGCACCCATTTCCATAGCTTCGCAAGCCTGTGACGGTCTGCCGATACCTGCATCAACAATAACAGGCAGGTCGATTTCGTCCACAAGTATCTGAATGAACTCCCTTGTGGCAAGTCCCTTGTTTGAGCCGATTGGTGCAGCAAGAGGCATTACCGCCGCCGCACCTGCGTTTACTAAATCTCTTGCAGCATACAAATCGGGGTACATATATGGAAGTACAACAAAGCCCTCTTTTGCAAGAATTTCAGTAGCCTTAATAGTTTCGTTGTTGTCGGGGAGCAGGTATTTCGTGTCACGCATAATCTCAATCTTTACAAAATCACCGCACCCGATTTCACGGGCAAGCCTTGCAATTCGGACAGCCTCCTCAGCTGTTCTTGCACCCGATGTGTTGGGAAGCAAGGTTACTCCCTTTGGTATGTAGTCGAGAATATTTTCCTGTTCCTTAGTGTTTGCACGGCGTACTGCAAGGGTGATAATCTCCGCACCTGCGTCACGGACAGCCGCTTCAATAAGGTTGAGGGAATACTTGCCCGAACCGAGAATAAAGCGTGAACTGAACTCGTGTCCGCCTAAAATAAGTTTATCGTTGTTCATAGTGTAAATCCTTTCTATACTTCAAATTTGCCTGCGATAATTCGCAGAACCGTGTTCGCCTGATGTGCGGCACAAAGCATTACACGAGGGGCAAAAAGCGTTCCGTCATTGTCAACGTCATTTGCTCCGTCGCCGCAGATATACAGTCGCTTGCCAAGTTTTTTCGTCTGTATTGTATTGCCTGTGTTCAAACCCGACATTCCCGATGCTGCAACTATGTACTTTTCGGGGCAACACTCTGCAACTCCGTTTACAAGCATAGCCTTGCACTCCGCATTGTCAAAGCACTCGCACACAATATCACAATCGGCAACAAGCGACAGATTTTCCTCTGTAAGCTTTACTGTGTGCGTTACAATCTCGCAGTAGGGTGCAATATCAGCAAGCATCTGCTTCATAGACTCTGTCTTGTACATTCCAAGCTGTGAAACAGCGTACTGCTGACGGTGCAGGTTTGATATATCCACCTTGTCAAAGTCAATCAGATGAAGCGTCCCCACACCTGACCTCGCAAGCGAAATTGCCACGTGTGAGCCAAGTCCGCCAAGACCGCAGACCGCAACGCAAGCTGATGAAAATTTCTGCTGTAAATCTGCGCCGTGCCGCTGTTCAATGACTGAAAACCATTCTTCTCTTGTCATATCAGCCGCCCCCTACAAAGCTTACAATTTCAACGTTGTCGCCGTCCTGCAAAAGCGTGCTTTCGTACTGTGCTTTCGGCAGAATATCTCCGTTAAGTTCAACCGCTACACGCTTCAAGTCATAGCTGCTTTCGGTAAGATATTCAGTAATATTCTTTCCTGCAATATTTTCTGCAATTTCTCCGTTTACTTTAATCATCTCATCACCTCACAGAATGTCAATGTATTCGCCTTCGAGAGCCTTGTTCATACTTCTTACAGCACAGAATTTGCCGCACATCGAACAGCTTTCCTCAATCTCAGGCTTTCTGTCGTCACGGATTTTCTTTGCAGTTTCAGGGTCAATGGAGCACTCCCACTGCTTGTCCCAGTCAAAAGTCCTGCGTGCGTCAGCCATTGCGTCATCAATGTCCCTTGCGTGGGGAATATGCTTTGCAATATCAGCAGCGTGTGCAGCAATTTTCGATGCGATAATGCCTTGCTTTACATCATCAACATTCGGCAAGGCAAGGTGTTCAGCAGGTGTTACATAGCAAAGAAATGCCGCACCGCTTGCCGCCGCAACCGCACCGCCGATTGCTGATGTGATATGGTCATATCCCGGTGCAATATCCGTAACAAGCGGACCTAAAACATAGAATGGTGCACCCATACATATCGTCTGCTGAAGCTTCATATTTGCTTCAATCTGGTCAAGAGGCATATGTCCCGGACCTTCAATCATAACCTGAACATCCTTTGCCCACGCTCTTTTTGTAAGCTCACCAAGACGGACAAGCTCCTCAATCTGACATACATCGCTTGCATCGGCAAGGCATCCCGGACGACAAGCATCACCAAGAGAAATTGTTACATCATACTCACGGCAGATGTCGAGAATTTCATCATAGTATTCATAGAATGGGTTTTCGTTGCCCGTCATACTCATCCACGCAAAAACAAGCGAGCCGCCGCGTGACACAATGTTCATCTTACGTTTGTGCTGTTTTATCTGCTCAATTGTCTTGCGTGTAATTCCGCAGTGCAGCGTAACAAAGTCAACACCGTCCTCAGCATGCAGACGTACCACATCAATAAAATCCTTTGCGGTAAGCATTGCAAGGTCACGCTGATAATGAATAACACTGTCATATACAGGAACAGTTCCAATCATAGCTGGACATTCCGCAACCAGCTTCTGTCTGAACGGCTGTGTGTTTCCGTGAGAGGATAAATCCATAATCGCTTCTGCACCCATATCAACCGCCGCCATAACTTTCTGCATCTCAATGTCATAGTCCTTGCAATCCCTCGAAACACCGAGATTTACGTTGATTTTAGTGCGGAGCATTGAGCCTACACCATTTGGTTCAATGCATTTGTGAAGCCTGTTAGCACAGATTGCAACCTTGCCCTCTGCAACAAGCTGACGGATTTCTTCGGGAGTGCGGTATTCCTTTTTCGCAACATCCTCCATTTCCTTAGTGACAATCCCTTTGCGTGCCGCCTCCATTTGAGTTTTGTACATAGCTTTCCTCCGTAAATTTTATTTCAATAAAACAGACGGAAATAAAAAAGGAAGCTACCGATTTCGATAGCTTCCAAATATGCAATATTTACATTGCACCGACGTGCAAGCGTCAGTGCTTTACAGTCGTCCCTACGTTGGCATTATCCAAATCAGGTTATCGGTCGGAGGTTATACCTCCCTCTCAGCCTGTAACACAAGCTCCCGTCTGTTAAATTGTGTTATTATTATACAACGTTCTACAAAAAATTGCAATAGGTATTTGAAAATTCGGCAGATTTATTTAAAAATAACCTGCAAATAGTTGTAAAGATGCGGCTTAACGCTTGTATGGTCGTGTCCCGTAATTTTCATAACGTGGGACAGATACTCCACATCATTTTCCGTCATAATATTTCGGTAGCTGTCAGGTGAAGTACCCACAACACCGTCCACTTCCGATGAGCTTACCAAAACAACATAAGGCTTGTCATCAGCGAATACCATTTCCTCAGCCGTCATCTGTCCGGGGTGCATAGGGGAGTTGGGCACTTCCACAAGACCCGGCGCAGCACATACAGAGCCGATATATCCGAACAAGGCAGGACGCTTGAAGCCAATAAACAGCGACTCACGTCCGCCCATTGAAAAGCCTGTTATAGCCGTGTTTTCTCTGCCCTTTGCAACGGAAAAGCAGCCTTCAATAAACGGCATAAGGTCAGTCGTAAGGTCATTGATAAAGTTATCATAGGCAAAGCAGTTTGCAAGGTCCATTCCCGTACACCACGCCATATCCTTGTCGCAGAAAATATACGGCAGAACAATAATCATTTCCTCCGCCTTGCCCTCAGCAAGCAGGTTGCCGTAAATAACGTTGAGATTTACAACAGGACGTGCCATCCAGTCCTCATTGTCATAAAAGCCGTGAAGAATATACAGCACAGGATATTCCTTGTCGTCGGAATAATCAGGTGGAAGAAGTACATTTACATTTGTATCCCTGCCTGCAGTAGACGAAAAATATGTATGCTTCTCAAATTCAGCATACTTGACACCCTCACGTCTGTCCTCGTAAGCAGACGGCGGAAGTTCAACTATTATATCCTTGAATTGCTCCATATCTATCTCCTCCTGTGTAATTTCAGTAGTTGTTTCAGTCAGTGCCGCTGTCGTAACCTGAGTTACCGTTTCAGACTGAACATCATTTTTTTTCGTACAGCCAGTTGCAAATAAAGCCGCAACAGCAATTGTTGCAATTAACCTGTTATTCTTCATAAAAACCTCCGTGTTGCGTTTTCTTTCATTATATAACAGGTAATTGCATTTTTCAATGAATTATTGTACCTTGTTTGTTGCATATCGTATCAAATAGTGTGCATATAAATCCTCACGATAACCCCGTTTTCCACACATTCTACATCTGCCGTAAGCTTTGCACTTTCAAGAAAAGCAAGCTCCTCGCTGTCAGTGTAGATTTTCGGTACACAGTTGTCAAGAGATGTACCATTGTTCTCAATGAACAGCCTGCATTTTTCGCCGCTTCTGTCAGTGCCCTCAAGCATATACCGTGCCGAAAGAGAGAATTTGCCGGCTGTCGAAATCTGCGTGTCAACACCGTCTGCAACACTTTTTCCGTTAAAATAATCTCCTTTTGCCTCACAACTGAACGGTATCATCACAACCCCTGAATTTCTGCCTTCAAGCATCTGTGACTCATAGGTTGTAACATTTATCGTAACAATAAGCTCACCCATTTTTCTCAGCCTTTCTGTACTGTCCCGCACTCATATTTTCACGCTCTTTGAATTGACGCATAAAGTGTGCACAATTTGTATAACCGCATTGTTCAGCAATCTGCTGAACAGGCATCGACGTGTTGCGAAGCAGATATTTCGCCCTGTCAATACGGAATATAATAAGTTCCTCAGTAAATGATTTGCCGAAATGTTTTTTGTAAAGACGCTGAAAATGACTTCCGCTAAGTCCTGTTTTTTCAGCAGCATAAGCAACACTCCAGCTGTTCTGCGGCGAGTATTTCATTTCCTTTCTCAAATCTGAGAAAGTCTCGGAATATGCACCGCTGCTTCTCGGCACGTTCTTTTCCGTGAGCATATTGAACATCCTGTCAAGCTGTTCGTCAGCAGTCTGATTGTCGGATATTTTCTCCGTAGTCGTACCAATTTCATTTTCTGTAATATAAATTCCCAGCTCAGAAAGTGAACGGCAAAGACTCTCCGCAAATTCAATATAGCTTTCCACTTTCAGAACTACGCCAAAAACAGCTTCTCCCATATATACAGCAATCCTGCTATTTTCATCTGAACGCATAACAGCTGAAACAATCGGCACAAAATACTGCATATTCCTGCACCTTTGCGGGAATGAAATCATCGTAACCGTATCGCTGTTTTCAAGCTTCCGAACAAAACCCCTGCGGCTCATAAGTCACGTGTAAATGTCCGTCATATTCTTTTCTTCAAGCTTCTGCCAGATGTACTCCGTATTGCTCTTTTTTATCACAATGTCAAGTCCGTTTGCAACAGCGTCACACCAGCTTATGTAATGCTCATCAACAGCAAACTGCTCCGCCTTTTCATATTGTGTAGCAATGTATCCGATAATCCTGTCTGAATAATGAATGGAGCTGAATACCCAAAGCTGCGGCTCGTGAGGAAGAGTAAGCCGCGGAAGAAGCTTTTGCAGAGGAAACATAAATTGTCCGGGCTGATTTTCCGAGTAGATGAGATTTATGTTATCGGAGAAGCCCTGCTTTCTGTATTCTGGGTGCTCCGTGCGCCAGTCCTCACATAAGCAGATATTCACAGAAATGCAGTCGGAAAGCATATACCTCAGGCTGTCAAGCACAGCCGCAAATTTCGGTATTGATTCACAATCCGACATTCTGACAATATAGTTTGAAAACATAAAATTTTTTCGGTCAAGCTGTCTGTGCAGCATTTTCTCCGTCTGCTCAAGCAAAGCATCTCTTTCACACAACTCATTGATGCAGCCGCAGCTTCCGCATATTCTTATGTTTACATTTCCGCAGTCAATATCGTTATCAATATCCATCATTTCAGCAAGGGTTTTCACCGCACTCCTGCCAAGACATAAATCACCGCCGCACACCGTTGTTATCGCAGGCTTTGTCAGGAGAGTATATACGCTTCCGTCATAGCCTGTCACAGCAACATCTCTCGGCACCTTCAAACCGTGTTTCTGTAATTCTTGACAAAGTGCAACCGCCATAATATCATTCGTGCAGACAACAGCTTCGGGGCATTTCATTTCACCCATAGCAATTTTTTCAGCAATATCTGCCGCTGTATATCTCCAGAAATCACCGTAAATTATCTTGCCGTGCCAGTCAATTCCGTTGTCCTCCATCGCTGAAATAAAACCCTCAGCACGGATTTGTGCCTCGTAATTTTCCTCAGGACCCGTAAGACAGAGAACATTCTCGTAGCCGTGCCAAACAAGCAAATGTTCAGTAAGATTGTAAATGCTTTTTTTCTGGTCAAGAAAAACACCCTTGATTTTGTCGTGCTTTTCTTCGACAACAACGCAGGGAATTCTGCTTTTTTCAAGTCGGCTAAGAATATCAGCTTTAAGCTTTTTATCGTGAAAACGGTTTGCCGCCATAATTATTCCGTCAATTTCCGTAAGAAACGGCAGACTGTATATGTTATTTTCGCCGCTTGTGTAGCTGTCAGCATTTTCTGCCGCAACGCTTGTAAACACCAGCGTGTCAAATCCGATTTGTCTTGCCGCAGTATGTACACCCGTCAGGAATTCCTTGTCAAGTGCGTCATAAACTGCAGGGATAAGTACCGCAATTCTTCCTCTTGCCATTGTCATCACCTCAATTACATAATATCACTAATTGATTTAAAAAGCAACTGAAATTATTGCATTTCATTGCATAACTCCAAAAGTTGATACGATACATCATATTTTTGATAGGATATATTATTGAACAATGTGCCAACGTGCGATATAATGCAATTCAGTAGGCAATCAGCCCTAAAAATTCGGATAATTGAAAGGATAATATTATGAAAAAGTTTATTTCTCTTGCAAGTGCAATTGCCATTACAGCAACGATTTTCAGCGGTTGCACCGAGGCTGACACGGCTTTGGCTGCCGAAACAACAATTGCTGAAACAACAGCTGTAACGGAAGAAGTATACGAAAGCAAATACGCTTTATCAAATCCAAACGCTGATGTAAACGCCCGCAAGCTTTACGATTATATCAACGAGGTTTACGGCACAGCAATCATCACCTGTCAGCAGGAATCAACCTGGATGGGCTCTCCCGATTACGAGATGAATTACATTTTTAATGAAACTGGCAAGTACCCCGCAATGCGTGGACTCGACTTTATGAACAACGATTTTGACGGTGTTGTTCAGCGTTCAAAGGAGTGGCACGAAAAGGGCGGTATTGTATCAATCTGTTGGCACACAGGCGTAAACGGAAGCGGCTATCAGGAGTCCAAGGACGATAATCCTGACTTTGAAAAGCTCCTTACCGAAGGCACAGACGAATACAATGCTATGATGAAAAGCTGGGACGAAGCAGCTGCGGCACTTCAGGAGCTTCGTGACGAAGGTATCCCTGTTTTGTGGCGTCCGTTCCACGAATTTGACGGTCAGTGGTTTTGGTGGGGCAAGGGCGGTGCAGAAAACTTCATTAAGCTGTGGCAGATGATGTATGACCGCTACACAAACGAGTTCGGACTTGACAATCTTATCTGGGTGCTTGGCTATTCAGGCGAGGTTAAGGACGGCTGGTATCCCGGCAACGAATACTGCGACATTATCGGCTCAGATACATACGATAACTCCACCCACGCAAGAGCGTGGAAAAAGCTTGCCGCTATGGAAACAGGCAAACCTATGACTTTCCACGAATGTGGAAATGTTCCCTCAATCGAAAGCTTTGAGGCAGACGGAGCAATGTGGTCCTGGTTTATGATATGGCACACGGATTTCATTACAAAAAACAACAAACAAAACCTTTCCAACGTGTACAATCACGAAAAGGCAATTACCCTTGACGAGTTGCCCGATATCTATAATTGAATTTTTCCTCATAAAAACAGGCCTTATGCAGTAATATTAGTTAAAAAGCTGAAAATCCATTGTATCAAATCAGATACAATGGATTTCTGTATAAGTAAGTTTATTATGTATCATAAAACTCATTCGGCTCAACACCAAGCGTCATACAAATCTTGATTATTACATCAAACGAAGCTCCGCCAACATCACGGGATAAAATAGTCATCAGCGTGCTGTACGGAATATCAGCTTCAATTGCAAACTGCCGCAGACTGGTGTACCTGTCAAGAATTAAATTCCGAAGCTTCTGTTCACGGCTCATTTTGGCTCATCCACCATAATAACTTCAACACCCTTTTTTTCAATCAACGCAAGCAGGTCTTCAACACAATCCCAATCTGTAATTATAGTATCAAAAACGTCAACATCACAAACCTTGATAAAAGCTTCCGCACCAACCTTTGAACTCGGAATTACAAGGCATTTTCTGCGGCTGTTTTTTATCACAGCACGCTGAAATGCCGCTGTTTCATCTGTACCATTTGACAATCCAAAATCTGCACTTACTCCCGAACCCGTAATAAAGCAAAGGTCAAAGTGCATACGGCTTACAAATTCAGTTGCAAGGCTGTCAACAATTGAACCGCTCTGACGCATTTTTCCGCCTGCAACATACACATCAACGTTGTCAAAACTGCGAAGCTCTTTGCCGATATCAACGGAATTTACAATAATAGTATAATGTATATCTCTCGGCAGAAAAGAAACCATAATGTGTCCGAACGAGCCGCCTGTCAGATAAACCGTGTCACCTTGATTGATTTGCTTCACAGCTTCACGGGAAATTTCCCTGTAATTATCCCAAATCGGCATTGTATCAAAATTACGGTCAACAGGCGGACGAAAACCTACCTGCTGATTTTTTATAGCACCGCCGTGAGTTCTCTTGCATAAGCCTTTCTGTTCAAGCATACGCAGGTCACGCCGTGCCGACTCATCTGAAATATTGTATTTTGTAGTAATTTCAGCAATGGTTATTTTACCGTTTGTGTTGATTAATTCAGATATTTCCTGATGGCGTTCTTCCATAAACATAGCAATTACCTCCAATATTACAACTTAATTTCGAATTCGATATTTATATTATACAACTAAAACGGAAACAAGTCAACGTTTTCGGTAATCGGATTTGCGTATATTTACATCTGAATACAAACAACAAAACTCCGCAGGAAATCCCGCGGAGTCCGTCTCAAACAGTAAGCTTTTCAATCATAGCAATCATTCTGTTGCACTTCGACGTGTCGATTTTGCCCTGCTTGTGCAAAATCATCGTCCAGGCTTTTAAGGTGTGTTTTTTTATTTCAAGGTTATTTTCCTTCTGACTTTTGTTCATAACATCATCTCCCGTCACTATTTTTCACTGTTTGGAAATTTTTATACACAATTATGCATAAAAATAACCGTAATAACCTTGGCATACAGCCGACAGATAATTACGGTCAGATACTATTTTCTGAGTCAGTGTATCATCCTGTCATTGTGTACGTCAATTTCCGGGTTGAATATGTCAGAGGGTCTAACCCTATGCATATTATAGCATTTTATGCATTGAATGACAATTGACAAAATAGCAGAAAACAGTATTTTGGCATAAATTTCAGACCGCAATCTTTATTAGAGTATATGCGGGATAACCATAAATATCCAAAAATTCACTTCGTCAAATTGTACAAAATTTATTTTGGATTAATTTATCATAATAAATTTCAAGCGTTGGAACATCAAGTCCCAACGCTTTTTCGTTTACTCTGTCATCTGTGCAACATAAGCCGTATAAGCATCAAGCACAGGCATTTCGATAATCTCTCTTGCTTCAGCAAAAATCGGATGCACCATATCAGCAAACCTACCGTCAGTAGTCTTACGACTCGGCATCCCGACAAAGAGTCTGTCAGTACCCTGAACAACCTTGATATCGTGAATCTCAATAAAGTTGTCAATGACGATAGAAGCAACAGCCTTAAGCTTGCCTTCTGTGAAAATGTTGTGAATGTTTACGTTAGTAATAGTCATAAAATTTGTAACTCCTTTGTAGTTTTAATTTGTGTTTGTACGTTTGTAAATGTGGCCTGTGCAAAAGCCGAGCAGACCTTTGCACAAGCCATTCTTTTAGAAAGACATCTTGTCATCTTCCGAGTCAAGCACGCTTTCAAGTTCAACGTAATTCTTGTAAGCTTCAAGAATAGTGTCCTCAAAATACTTTCTTGCCTCAGGATAAATCGGATGAACTACA
>JAZQBN010000124.1:0-3531 GCA_045545795.1 Oscillospiraceae bacterium | reverse complement strand
GAAGTAGACCACATCTTTCAGACCGCCCATCGAAACAAGAACACATTCTGTGACTTTGTTTCGATTGAGTTCCCAGAATGACAATAAGTCAATTGCACTTTCAAAGTAGCAGACGGTTTTCGGCTGTTCAGAGAATGCAATCCAATATCCGAAACCTTGTTGCTCTGAAGTCTGTCCCTTGAACCGTGCATCACCTGTTCCGTGGAGTTCTGCTCCGACAAGATTTCCGCTGAAGTCGAAAATCTGGAAAGCACAGTTGCCGTTCTCGTCCTGTCGCAGATGATGATTTCTAATCGCTTCTGTGACTATGCCGTAGTCAATCATACGCTTCTTGACAAGATAGGCAATCACACGCTTCTGGTTCGTGGCACAGTTCGGCGTGTACTTTGTCGGGGTAAGCTCTTCGGCTTCGAGCTGTGGGAGTTCTCCTGTCAGCTCTGTAACGGCTTCTGAAAACTTCATACCGAGAAACTTCATACAGAAGTCTATTGCTTTACCGCCCTCGCCTGTGCTGTGCCTGTACCACTTCCACGGTTGTTCAATGCTGATGTACAAGCTGTCATTGTCTTTGAGGATATATTCTTTGCCCTCTTTTTTCAAGGCGATACCACGGCTCTGGCAGAACGCTATCAGATTAGCTTTAGACGCTTTGTCTATGAGGTCTTGTCTTATCCTTGCCACTATGCAGTCGCTTCCTCTCCGTCCATTGTGAGCTGTCCCTCGATAATATCCCTTGAACGCTCTTCGAGGGCAGTCTGATGTGCCGTCATTGCCTGTTCTTCGGCTCTAACCACTTCTGCAACAACTTCTTTCTTTCCGAAATCGAATGTGGCACGGATATTCTTGATGTCCTTCCACTCGCCTTTGCCGACAATGTTCGGATTGACTTGATATGTACCTGTTGCTATCCGCTTGAAAATCCCTGCTTTGGTAAGCTCTCCTAACGCTTTATCCACGCTGTACAGACCAATTCCCAGTTGCTTTGCAATGAGTTCTTTCATCGTCTTATTGACAAAGATTATCTGTCCACCGCTTTCTTCGCCAACATCAGCATAGGACATATACTTCAAGAACGCCATAAAGATAGGGTTTAACCCCTTTCTTAACCCCTTTACAGTCAAGATACAGTCTATATACAGCTTAACATATTCTGGCTCTGTCTGTGCCTTGTAGACTGTTTTAGACTGCATTATTTCGCCTGTTTCTTGGCTTATAATGTGTTCTTCGAATACTTTTTTGTCAAGTCTGGATTTTGCCATTATTCATCTTCCTTTCGTGGGCATAATTTTCCATTCACATTATAGCATACCTGCTTGAAAATGTCAAGGAGTTTGTAATGAATTATTCCAATCTTTCAAAGTGTCGAAATCTGCCACACAAGAACATTTCATTCCAATGAGATAAGAAGATTTTTCTTATCTCATAAGAGGATTTTTCCTATCTCGTCAGAAGATTTTTCCTATTCAAAAATCCGCAAATCCCCTCGTTCGGGGAAATCTTAAAAATCTCTCTTCTATTCTATTTACAGCACGAAACGGTCTATTGGGAATACAAAAAGGCAAATGCGACTGTTAGCAGTTCCAGTTAGCTGTCCCAGTTATCCGTTTCCGTTGTTCTGGTTCAGTTAGCTGTTTCTGTTAGCAGTTCCAGTTAGCAGCGTCCTGCTGTGACTGGTTCGCATTTGCCTATGCTTTGACGTTTATGCCATAAAATAGGGTCTATTGGAAAAAAAACAGACTCATCGTCCTTGTTGCTTTGAATGTCTGCTCTTCTCTTTTCGCTTAACGAGTTCCTCGCCCTCGATGCACTCGCCTGTCAGCTCTTCGTGCATATCCTCGACCATTTCCAAGAGAGTGCTGTTCTGTTTTTGCAAAACGCTGTTCTTGCGTTCGAGTTCTTGTACTCTTGCCAGAGCTTCTCTGTGAGCTTGTACGGCTTTCTGTTCTCCTGCTCTGGCTTTGTCTATCTCGTCCTGCAAACGCTTTACTGTAAGCGTTTTGGAACGTTCTACGGCTCGCCGTTCAACCTCTGTATCAAGTCCCTGTTCTCTTTCATCAAGCTGTTGCTCTCTCTGATGAACCGCCACTGCTTGCTGATGTGTCTTAACTCTTTGCTCGTAGGCACTCTTGCTTTCTGTGAGCTTCTTCGGTGCGGGTTCGTAAGCAAGAGCTTGCTCCTGTTTCTGATGAAGCTCCTGCTCTGCTTTTGCATTTTCTTCTGCAAGCGTTTGAGCTTTCAATTCTTGAACTGTTTTGTTACCGCCTGCCGTTGCTCCGTTCAGAATTGAAACCTCATAGCCGAGCTGTTCCGCTACGAAATCAGAAAGCCTTTCGTGAAGCTGTTTGTAGTAGTCTCTTGTTATCAGCTTATCGTGGCATACCTTTTCGACAGGTTCGCCGTTCCTACGCTTTCCCTCGATTACTGGAATGAAGCTGATGTGTATGTGTTCTCTCTTTTCATCACGGTGGACATTGCCCCCGACGATGTTCTTTTCTCCGAAATCACCACAGGCGAACGCATAGCAAGCTTCAAAGAACTTTCTTTCGTCTCCTGCTCTGATGTCCTCTGGAAGATGAACAACCAGACTGTCAAGCACATTAACATCATCACGCTTCATACAGTGAACCTGTCCGAGACGCTCCCGAAACCTCTGTGAAAGCGTTCCGTCTCTTCCGCACAAGTCATAGTTGAGGTGGGTACGGCTACTGTCGATTTCCTCGTTGCTGTGCGTGTGTCCGTCTCCTGCTTCTCTGCCGTTGTGCAGGAACAATCCGTTTATTCCGCCTTGCTTAAATTTCTCGATGTGTGCCATTCTCGCAACTCCTTTCTTCGCCGTGCGGTAGCTTCATTATAACATATGCTTTGCAGATTGTCAATCTGCCATAGCAAGTTAGGGCAGAACTCCTTCGGAGCTTCTACCCAACTTGCAAGGGGATACCCCTTGACCCCTTTTCCGTTAGCCTATGACATACTGATTTCCCCGTGGTTCATCATCGACATAGACTTCACGGAGTACCCCGACATCATCTCCCCAAGAACAGATTTCCTCGCCGATTTGCTGTCGGAGTTCTTCTGCTCTGGCTCTGGCTTCGGCAAGTGTCGGGTAAGCTTCGTCCTCGTTGTGATAGTCGATGACTTCACCGTTTTCTCCGCTGATGATGTCGCAGGTGTAGCACACCATATATTCCTGTCGGAACTCAAAGCGTGGCTTTCTGTTTTTTTCCAATAGACTCATTCCTTTCTTTTGGTGATTTGCAGAAATTCATTCCAGTCTTTTCCTTGTGGTGGAATGTAATTTTTGGAGAGAATGCTCTTGGCGAATTGCAGTCCTCGTTCATCGTGGTCAACGAAAAGCAAGTGTTTCGCATTTGGAAAATGCTCTTTGAAATTGAAGTAGACCACATCTTTCAGACCGCCCATCGAAACAAGAACACATTCTGTGACTTTGTTTCGATTGAGTTCCCAGAATGACAATAAGTCAATTGCACTTTCAAAGTAGCAGACGGTTTTCGGCTGTTCAGAGAATGCAAT
>JAZQBN010000123.1:0-15334 GCA_045545795.1 Oscillospiraceae bacterium | reverse complement strand
AATAAAAAGACAGCCCCTTGAGGGGCTGCCCGTGAATCAAATGCGGTTGGCAGACTTTTCAGAACCACTTGAGTGGTAAGGGTCGTACCAAGCCCTTTAAGGGCTTTTGCATACCACCCGTTTTACGGGTGGTTTTGATTTGTATAGTATGCTTTAAAATAATTTGTAAAATTGTGCAATTATACAAAAATATTTCTGCGTGAAAAATCAGGCAAGGATAAATTGTATTCATTACGAAACCGAAAATCACAGAAAGGATTGATATTATGAAAAGAACAATTGCAAAAACAGCGGCAATAATTATGGCGGCGATGATTGCGGGTACAACTTGTGTTCCTATGACAATTTCTGCATACAAAGCATCCTCGTCAACCTCAGATGCAAGTCAGGTTGAAATGAAGCAGGCATTGACTATTGTAAAGAAGCGTGTGGATATCCCAAAGGATGTTTCCGAGTTTGATTACAGTATGGGTGAGTCATACGGTACACGCTCGTTTACCTTCACCTGGACGACTCCAAAGGACGCAAAGCAGTACCGCAGAATTCGTGTTTCCATCACCGGAGGAATTATCACAAGCTACTCCGACAGCAAAAACAACACACAGTACACCAATGACCCTGCTCTTGCAAAGCTTACAAATGAACAGATTATAAGCAAGGCTAAAGGGTATATCAGGCAGCTTAATCCCGATATTGCTGACAGTGTAAAGCTTGAACTTGGTTCTCTCAATTTGTTCAATAATACTGCGACCGTTCGTTTTGAGCGTTATGAAAACGGTATAAAGGTCAGCAACAACGGCGGAAGCGTTACCGTTGATAAAGATACAGGTGCACTTTGCAGCTTTACCGCAGGCTGGTGGGAAAACGCTGAATTTGCTGACCCTAAGACTGCCAAGTCGGAAAAGGAAATTCAGAAGGCTTACAAGAAGCTTTGCAATCTTACGCCGTACTATAAGATTTACAGCGACTACAAATACAACGAAAAGACAGGCAAGGGCGAATGGACACAGAAGGTCGGTCTTGTTTATGACTCGGATATGCACAGCGAAATTGACGCTTTCACAGGCAAGAAATCCACTATCTGGGAGGATATGAACAAGGCTGAGGGTACACGCTATTACGGCAATTATTATGATGATGCCGTAACAGAGGATTGCGTTGAAGAAGAATCGGCTGCACTTGAAGACGATATTCAGTTTACTCCTGAGGAACTGGAAAAAATCCAGCAGGACGAAAATCTTGTCAAAACAGATGAAGCCTTCAAGCAGCTGAAAAAGGATAAGTTTGTTGCACTTACTGATGATTACGAACTGAAAAGCTATGACATATACTATGAAACGGATGAAAAGACTGATGAGGAGACCTTCTATGTCAGCCTTAGATATGCTGTAAAGAAAGACCTGAGAGACAATTATAAGGGCTACAAAAATGTGAATGTCCGTATAAACGGCGAAACAGGCGAGGTTCTTGATTTCAGCAAATACAGCGGCAGCGGCAATTTGCCGAAGCTTGATGTTGCAAAGGCAAACAAGCTTGCGAACGAAGCCGCAAAGACCTATTCCAAGGCTATTTTCAGCGGCTACAAGGCTGACAGTGCAAATACTGCACCTGTTCAGAGCTGGAAGAACGGCAAGGAAACACATTATGAAAGCTCACGTTCGTTCAGATTTAACCGCTATGTGAATGGAATTCAGGTTTGGGGTGACAGCATCAATGTAAGTGTTGACTCAAACGGTGTTGTAACAGGCTATTCCGTAAATCATACTGAGGATGTTACCTTCCCGAGTGCGGATATTCTTTCCGAGTCAGAAGCCTTTGACAAGCTTTACACTCAGCAGGATTTTGCTTACTACTATGACGGCTGGATTACACAGGACGGCAAGGTAAAGACATACCTCATCTACAAGATGGACAATTTCTACCTCAACGCAAAGACAGGTAAGGTGTGCAACTGGAACGGCAGTGAAAAAACAACCTATGTTTCCGCAAGAGAGGTGAAGTATTCCGACATCAAGGGCATTGAGCAGGAGGAAGCAATTCTTGCATTGCAGAAGTATGGTGTAGTTCTTACAACAGAAAGTAAGTTCAAACCGAATGAGCTTATTTCTGAAAATGATTTTATGAACCTTATGTCCAATGTTCTCGGCGGATATGTTGCTGTTGATGTTGAAGAGGTTGTCGAAGAAGAAGCTGCAAGTGAAGAAACCCAAAAGAAGCTTGAAGCCGAAAAGAAGGACAAGGCTGAAACAACAATGCGTGAAGCGGCTGTAATGTTCGGTAAGATTTATCTTCCTGAAAATATAGCGAAAATGAATATTTTCAAGTCCCCGTTCAGTGATGTGAAGGACTCCGACGAAGAAACAGGCTATCTTGCTGTTGCAAACGAAAAAGGCTTTGTAACAGGCAAAAACGGCAAGCTCGGCGGCGGCAACACTATCACCCGTGCAGAAGCTGTACAGATTATGTATGACTATCTTAAAAAGCTTTCCAAATAAAACAATAAGGGTACCGATTGAATTCGGTACCATTAGCCTGTCGATAAACTCGACAGGCTAATGAAAAATGAAAAAAGAATAATGAATAGTGAACAATTAAGGTGTCCGCTTTGCGGACATTTTAATATTATTGCCGAAGGCAATTCCTTAATTATTCATTCTTCATTATTCAATATTCACTATTCATTGTCGAAAAGTCTTTTTCGACAAACTGAGGGTACCGATTGAACTCGGTACCCTTTGATATTTGCGTTAATCTGTGAAAACCTGAACCCAGTAATACTTGTATCCGTTCGGAACAACTACAAGAGCAACACCGATTTTGTTAAGATTAGGACTGACGATGTTTGCGTAATGTCCAGAAGAGTTAATCCAGTCACCCATAACGCCCTCTGCACTGTTTCGTCCTGCTGCGATATTTTCAGCGGCATAACCATAGCTTATACCAAGGTCATCAAATGCTGTGAAGCAGGAGCTTCCGTCAGGGCGAGTGTGAGAAAAGATGTCAGTAATTTCTTTTGCACGAATCTGAGCAGCTTCATTCAGCTTGTCATCCATTGTAAGTGCAGGTAAGCCCTTTTTGGCACGTTCTGCATTTACCAGCTCAACAACCTTTTCAGCCTCTGACAATGAGCTTTCGGAGGCAGTTTCTCCGCCGACTACAATAGTGCCGCCGAATACGGTAACATTTCCGTCACCTTCGCTGCCTTTTACATTTACGGTAATTGTTTCAAGGGTAGATTTTGAGTAGCCCTTTGCATAAATTTTGATTTTGGCAGTACCGCTTTTTTTGCCCTTTACCGTAAGTTTAAGCTTGTTGCCGTCCCATTTTGCAGAGGTTACAGAGCAAATTTTGGAATTGCTGTTGCTGTAAACAATTGATTTAGAGCCGCTGACCGAAACTGAAACGGTCTTTTTTGCACCCTTGCTTACAGTGATTTTGTCATTGCCTGCGGTAATAAATGACTTCTTTACAGTGATTTTGCATTTGAGAGTTTTTCCGCCTGTTTTGGCATAGATGTAAGTGCTTCCCGTGCCGACTCCCACGATTTTTGCAGAGGTTTTCGTCTTGGACTTGATTTTTGCAACCGACTTGTCAGCTGTAGACCAGGTTACCTTATCGGCATTGCTGACTTTGAGTGTTATGGCATATCCGATTGGCAGATTAACCTTTGTCTTGTTAAGCTTCGGAACAGCAGCCGAAGCAGGTATGACGCAAAGCGTGCAAACGATTACTATCGATAAAAAAATGCTGAAAAGTTTTTTCATTTTCATATCCCCCTAAGGTATTGTTATAAAAATTATACACAAAATCTTCCCGTTTGTCAATCGCAGCTATGTTCTTTTTGCACATTTTATCACTATTGACTAATAAAGCAATTTTATGGTATACTATTCCAAAAGGAGTGTTCAGAATGAAAGCAAGAATTATTCCCACAATACCCGAAACGGTGCTGCATTACAATATCGGCACGAAGAAACTGCTTCTGGAGCAGACTGCGGCTTCACTGAATATGAAGTGCATCGAAATTCCTCTTGACAAGGCAGGGGAAAGCATAGGCTTCCTTGCAGGATATAACGGCTTTACGTCCAACGGTACGGCGGTTTCCGCAGAGGGTGAATGCCTGATTTTTTCGGGAATTGACAGCAAGCGGCTTGATATGCTTCTTAAAGCAATGAGAATGGCGGGGGTGAACATTCCGTTGAAAGCGATTGTTACCGCAACAAATCAGAACAAAAGCGTAGAGTGGCTTTTAGAGGAGCTCAAAAAGGAACACGAGGCGATGACAAGGAGAAACGCACAATGAACATACAAATCTTCGGAAAATCAAAATGCTTCGACACCAAAAAAGCGGAGCGTTACTTCAAGGAGCACGGAGTGAAATTCCAGTCGGTGGACATTCTCTCCAAGGGTCTTAGCAAGGGAGAGCTTGACAGCGTCTGCAAGGCTGTGGGCGGACTTGAAAAGCTTATTGACGAAAACAGCAAGGACTACTGCAATATCAAGTATCTTCTTGATGACGCAAAGGCGGATAAGCTTGCGGAGTGCCCCAAGCTGTACAAGACGCCTATCGTCCGCAACGGTAAGCAGGCAACAGTCGGTTACTGCCCCGACGTGTGGAAGAATTGGGAATAAATCAATAATTCTGTAGGGGCGGATATTATCCGCCCGCAATAAATCGGTTGGTGAAAAGAGGGCACTCAGGTGTCCTCTTTTTTGTACTCTGTACGCTTTACATTTTGTGCGGTTTGTGCTATAATTTATTCTATTATGTGATATTACGGAGATGTAAAATGATAAGAAAATTTGAAACGGCTGATATTGAGCGTGTGATGGAAATATGGATTGACTCAAACCTTGACGCTCACAGCTTTATCCCTGCGGATTACTGGCAGACGCACTTTGCAGGTGCAAAGGAGGCGATTTCCGCCGCAGAGGTTTATGTATACGAAATTGATGGTGCAATTGCCGCATTTATGGGAATAAAAAACCGCCATATCGAGGGCATTTTTGTTGACGCGGATTACAGGTCTCAAGGCATTGGCAAGACGCTTCTTGACCACGCAAAGGGCTTATACAACAAGCTTACGTTAAGCGTGTACAAGCGTAACGCACGGGCGGCGGAATTTTATCTGAGAGAAGGATTTACCGCTGACCGTGAGCAGATGGATTTCGATACCTGTCAGACGGAAATTTTTATGAAATGGGAAAACGGTGAGGCTAAAAATGAAAAGCTCAATTCTTACAGGAACATTTTTTCATCGTGACGCACTGAAAGTTGCTCCCGACCTTGTGGGCAAGCTTATTGTGCGTACCCTTGATGACGGCAGCGAGGTTACTCTCCGCATAACTGAAACTGAGGCATACAGAGGCGAGGAAGATACAGCCTGTCACGCAAGCAAGGGACGTACTCCGAGGACGGAGCTGCTGTACGGAAAAAGCGGTGTGATTTATGTTTATCTTTGCTACGGTATGCACTGGCTGATGAATGTTATTACGGGCGAGGAGGGACACCCTCAGGGTGTGCTTTTCCGTGCCTGTGAGGTTTACGACGGACCTGCAAAGCTGACAAAAAAGCTTGGTATTGACAAAAGCTTCAACGGTGAAAGCTTCTGCGGCAACCCGAGGATAAAAATTGTTGATGACGGTTATCGTGCCGAAATCGAAACACTGCCCCGTGTGGGGATAAATTACGCAACTCCCGAGTACCGTGACATACTGTGGAGATTTGCCGACAAAAACAGGAAAAAGTGAGGAGAGGTTCTATGCTGAATATCATAGCCGGCGGTGCAGGCTGCGGAAAAACCTATGAAATGATGAGCCGTATTGAAGCTGCCGTAAAGGCTGACAAGGACGTGCTTGTGATAATTCCCGACCAGTTTTCCTTTGAATTTGACCGTGCACTTTACGAGCGTATCGGTATGACCCTGTTCAATCGTGTCAATGTGCTTTCCTTTGCAAGATGTGCAAAGGATATTTTTATAAAGCACGGCGGCTTGAAGGGCAGATATGCCGATGATATCGTAAAAAATATTATGATGTTCCGCACGCTGAAATCCCTTCCCGAAAGAGAGGGACTATGCTTCTACAACCGTCAGGCGAAGTCCCCGATGTTTGTGGAAAGCGGACTCGATATCGTCAAGGAGCTGACTCTCAGCGGAGTAACTCCCGAACAGCTTACAGACTGCGTTAATGTGCTTGATGAAAGCATCCGTGACAAGGCGGCAGATATTGCACTTATTTATTCGGAGTATGAAAGGCTTCTTTCAGAAAGCGGCTACAAGGACGGCGAGGGCGATATTTCCGAGGCTGCAAGGCGTGCTTCTGAACACGGATATTTTAACGGAAAAACCGTGTTTATCGACTCCTTCAAAAGCTTCACGGCAGATGAGTACGCTTTTCTTGAAGCGGTAATTGTGCAGAGCGAAAGCACAACAATTTGTCTGTGTACGGCAGATGAAAATTCAAGGGATTTTTCTATTTTTGAAACTGTCAACAAGACAAGAAGCAAGCTTGTACGCATTGCACAGGAGCACGGCATTGAAGTGAAAACGGCAATGCTTCGTCAGGCTAAGCGTTTTGTAAATCCCGAGCTTGAATTTTTAAGCGGTAATATTCTTCGGTATGTAAGAGGAAAATACAACGGAAAATGCGGCGGTGTAAGGGTATACAGCTCCTCCGACAGCTACGGCGAGGGCGATTTTGTCTGCTCCGAGATACGCAGGCTTGTTATGGAGGACGGGTACAGCTACAAGGATATAGCTGTCCTTGCACGTCAGAAGGAGAACTATTCTTCGGTAATGGAAAGTGCCTTTGAGCGTTACGACATACCGTTTTACACAGATGAAAACTATATGGCATCCCATAAGGCACTGTTTATTTTTGTAAGGACAGCATTGCTCCTTGCGGCGGACGAAAAAGCTTCAACAGAGGACTGGCTCCGCTATATAAAAACGGGTATGCTCGGACTTTCAGATGATGAAATTGCGGCTGTGGAAAGCTATTGCTACAAGTGGAGCGTCGAGGGGAAAATGTGGAGCGAACCCTTTGACCGTGATGAAAAAATTGCTGATGCAGAGAACGTAAGAAAGCGTGTTACCGAGCCTGTTTATGCACTCCGTAAACACTGTGAAAATTCTGACGGAGCAGAAATATGCACGTCCTTGCTGGACTTCTTTGATGAAATAGGGTTGGCAGAAACTCTTTGCACAATGCACGACAACTGCACAGCTGAGGACGCTGCTGCACTTTCAGCCGTCCGTGAAATCAAGCAGCTTTGGGAGCTTCTTTGCAGTCTGCTTGAAATAATGAACAAGGTGCTTGCAGGCACGAAAACCGACCTGCTTAGCTTTGCTGAACTTTTCGGCAACGCCGTTTCAAAGCTTAAGCTTTCCGCACCGCCTCAGACTCTTGACAGCGTGCAGTTTATGGCGGCACATACGGCACGTCTTGCCGAGCCGAAAATTATATTTGTAATCGGTGCAAATGAGGGAGTTTTCCCGTTTGCGGCAAAGCCGTCAGGGCTGTTCAGTGACCGTGACAGACTGGCACTTGAAGCCGCAGGAATAACCCTTTCGGGAAGCGTCAAGGACAAGCTTGCCGAGGAGAGATTTGTTGCATATTCTGTGCTTTCGGGTGCTTCGGAAAGGGTTTATGTAAGCTGTTCAATGTCGGATATTTCGGGCAAGCCGCTTTATCCGTCCCTTATTATCGGTCAGCTTTGTGAAATGTTCGGCAATGAAATCGCAGATAATTTTGACAGCCGCGGTCTGCTTTCATTCTGTACAACCGCTGACGCTGCGTATTATCAGTACGTTCAGAATTACAAACGCAATGACGAGGACTCCGCAAGCCTTTTTGCCGCACTTAACTCCATTCCCGAATATTCGGCAAGAATTGATTACCTTAAAAGTGTTGAAGCAGAAACGGAGCACCGCCTTTCCCCTTCGAC
Organism: Oscillospiraceae bacterium; assembly: GCA_045545795.1. GTDB lineage: Bacteria > Bacillota > Clostridia > Oscillospirales > Ruminococcaceae > RGIG8773. The sequence continues at coordinate 7,386 of JAZQBN010000123.1, read as the reverse complement.
GGGAAGAAAGCTTTTCGGTACGTCTGTTTCCTTGTCAGCGTCACGCTTTGAGGATTACCGTAAGTGTCCCTTTGTGTACTTCTGTGAAAAGGGACTGAGGATAAATCCGCCCGAAAAGGTTGAACTTGACAAGCCGTCAAAAGGTAACGTAATTCACTATTGTCTGTGTGAAATACTGAGTGCCAACAACAAGGAAACCTTTGAAAAACTGAGCCGTGACCAGCTTAACAAGCAGGTAAAATTCCATCTTGACAGTTACTATAAAAGTGAAGCTGTAGGCGGAGATTACGGAAAAACGGGACGCTACAAGGCGGCATACCGCAGGCTTTCCGATACGCTTACAGATATACTTGTGAGACTTTCGGACGAGTTTAAGCAGAGTAGCTTTGTCCCCAGTGAGTTTGAGTACAAAATCGGCAGGGACGGCAGCGAAAAGGCGTTGAAGCTTGTTACCGAAAAAGGAATAACCGTGTATTTCGAGGGTACTGTTGACCGTGTTGACGTGTACGAAAAGGATGGAAAAACATACATAAGAGTTATCGACTACAAGTCGGGTGTGAAGGAATTTAAGTTTGAGGATTTGCTCTACGGAATAAATATGCAGATGCTTCTGTATCTGTTTGCACTTACCGATGAAAATCACGATGGCAAGTACAGCGATGCTGTGCCGTCGGGCGTGCTGTATATGCCTGCAAAGGACGTTGCTCCTGTGCTTGACCGTAACGACGAGGACGTGGAGAAAACCTACAATGAGACCTTTAAAATGAAGGGTACGGTGCTTTGCGACAGCGATGTAATTGCCGCTATGGAAAAGGAAGCAGGCGGTGTTTATATTCCTGTCAAAGCCAAAAAGGACGGCACTTACTATGCAAATTCAAACCTTGTTACACTTAAACAGCTTGAAAATCTGAGGAAATATTCCTACGAGCTGATGAGGGAAACCGCTGACCTGATGACGGATGGCGAAATTCAGGCAAGTCCGCTGAAAAACGGCAAGAAGCTTCCTTGCTCCTACTGCAAATACAAGAGCATCTGCGGAAATTATCCGCCTGCAAATCCGAGGACTTACGATGAAGATGCGGGACGTATCATAAGAGAAATTATGAAAGGAGACGATGAGGAATGAGCTGGACAAATGAGCAGCTTAATGCTATAAATGCCAGAAATACAGGAGTTATAGTTTCTGCCGCAGCAGGAAGCGGAAAGACATCGGTGCTTGTTGAAAGGCTTATCGGGATACTTTCCGACACGGAAAATAAAATTCCTGCGGACAGACTTATCGTCGTAACCTTTACGAATGATGCGGCGGCACAGATGAAGCAAAGGCTTTCTGCGGCACTTTCCGAAAAAATCGGCAAAGAGCCCGATAACCTGTGGCTTTGCCGTCAGCAGGCACTTTTGCAGACAGCGAAAATTTCCACAATTCATTCATTCTGTTTTGACCTTATCAGGGAAAACATCCGCTCTCTTGATGTTTCATCAGGCTTCCGTATCCTTGACGACACGGAAGAAGGGCTGCTTAAAAGACGTGCTGTGGAAAACACCTTTGAGTATTTTTACAGCAAGCAGCCTGATAAAATCAACAGGCTTGCGGACTTTTTCAGCGGCAGGGACAGAAGTGATACAGAGCTTGAAGAAGCAGTGCTGAAAATATATGATTTTCTGATGTCGATACCTTATTACGACGACTGGTTCAAGGAGAAAATTGCTTTCTGGAAAGCAGGCTTTTCACCCGACACAGACCCTCTTGCAGAGGTTTATCTCAGCAAGCTTGAGGGCATTTACAGGCGTATACTGCGTAAGGCTGAATATCTTGCGGATTACTATTTCAGAGAGTTTGACAAGGTCTCCGAGGCGATTACGGCGGAAATTGATATGCTCAGACTTATGATTAAGAATATCACTTCCGAGGAGTACGACTGGAACAGCCGTGTTATGCTTCCCGAACCTGCGAAAAAATCCATAAGCTTTCCACGCAATATGGACGACGTGCACAAGGAAATTGCTGAGAAAATAAAAAGTGTCCGTGACGGTTACAGAGAGACGCTGAAAAAGCTTCCTGACAATGTTTTTACCTTTGAGGACATAACCTCCGACTATGAAATCCACGCCGCAGTTATGGAGGATTTGCAGGAGGTAATGGACGTATTTGCTCAGGAGCTTGCAAAGCTTAAAGCAGAGAAGAATGCGCTGGGCTTTTCCGATGCGGAACAGCTTACGATAAAGCTTCTTACAGAAAAAGGCGAGGACGGGGAAATCCGCAGAACACCTCTTGCCCGTGAGCTTTCCGATTATTACAGTATGATAATGATTGACGAATTTCAGGACGCAAACGACAATCAGGACCTTATCTTCAAAATCCTTTCCAAGGGCGGCACAGCCGAAAAAGGCGGTACAAACCTGTTTGTGGTTGGTGATGTGAAGCAGTCCATTTATCGTTTCAGACTTGCCAATCCTAAGCTTTTTATTGATGCCCTCGAAAAGTCAGAGGAATATACAGACGAGAATTTCAGCGGAACAAATGCGGCAATTTTTCTTAACCGTAATTTCCGAAGCAGCGAGCAGGTAATTGATTTTGTCAATTATATTTTCGGCAGCCTTATGAGCCGTACAACGGGCGAGGTTGACTACACCGAGTCGGAGCAGCTTGTCAAGGGACTTGACTATCCTGAGGCTGACAGAACAACGGAATTTATTACAATTCCGACCGATGATGACGCTTCTGAGGACGATGAGGATTACATTGACGAGGCATATGCGGCGGCACAGAAAATCAGTGAAATGATTGGAATGAAAAAGGTTTACGACAAGGGCACGCTTCGTCCCTGTGAGCCGAGGGATTTCTGTATTCTTCTCAGAGGTAAGGCTAAGGCTGACGAATATGTTGAAGCACTTGCCGAAAGAGGTGTAAAGGCATACGCTGAAGAACCTGAAGGCTATCTGGAGTCAAGGGAAATTTCCGTGCTTATAAACCTGCTGGCGGTAATTGATAACCCTATGCAGAATATTCCGCTAGTGTCGGTGCTGATGTCGCCGATGTTTATGCTTACCGCTGAGGAAATGGCTGAACTGGCAATTATAAAGGGCAAGGCTGAGGATAAATATTTCCGTGTGATAAAGCTTGTGCTTGACGGCGAAACAGAGATTGCACAGGGGTCTGTCCTGTACGCAAAGCTGGAACGCTTTATGAAGCTGTTTGAGAAGCTTCGCTACTGTGCCGCCTCACAAAGACTGGAGCGTTTTATCCGCACGATTTACGACAGCACCGATTTTCTGTCGGCGGTACAGGTTTTCCGTGACGGAAGTCAGAAGCGTGCAAATCTCCGTCTGCTTCTTGACGTTGCGGAAAGCTACGAGAAGAATTCAGGCGGCGGAATATCAGGCTTTGTACGCTATGTTGATATGATAATCCGCAAGAACAGCGATTTGAAGCGTGCTTCGACAGTTTCGGCATCTGACAATGCTGTTTCCGTGAAAACAATTCATAAATCAAAGGGTCTTGAGTACCCGTTTGTATTTCTTTGCGGCACGTCAAAAAAATTCAACGAAAGCGACGTAAACAGCCGTATGATAATCAATTCCGATTATGGAATAAGCTTTAAAATTCAGGACAGGGAAAAGCTTAAATCCTACAAGTCGTTCCCTCTTTATGTTATGAGCAGGATTGAAAGGGACTGCCTTGCAAGCGAGGAAATGCGCCTTTTGTACGTTGCACTGACCCGTGCAAGGGAACAGCTTTTCATAACAATTCCCGACAGCGAAAAAATCCGTAAGAAAATATCGGGAATAAGCGATGAAATCATCATCTGTGACGGACTTACCGCAGATATGATTTCTGCGGCTGACTCAATGCTGTACTGGATTTCTGCGGCAATGCTGGTACACCCTGACGGAGAATGGTTCCGTGACCTTGCACCCGTACCGATTGTGAAGGATGCACCTGAGGTGCGGTTTTCTGTTGTCAAGCTTGATGAGCACGACAGCGGCGAAAAGGAGCTGCTGACGGTCTTTGCCGACGCTGACAAGGTCAAGCGGCTGAAGAATATTTTTGAATTCAGATACAGCAGTGAGCTGATTGACAAGTCTGCGAAAATTACCGTTACAGAAATTGCGAAAAACAGTGACGAAAGTCTGCTCTATCTGCGGCGTCCTGATTTCGTTTCTGAGCAGGGTGAGCTTACCGCTGCCGAAAAGGGTACGGCAATGCACACGTTTATGCAGTACGCAGATTATGCCGCTGCTGAGGTTAACCCTGAGGCGGAAGCGGTAAGGCTTGCCGAAATGGGACTGCTTGCCGAGGAGGAGCGTGCAAGCCTCAATTTAAAACAGATTACAGCATTTTTCGAGTCGGATTTGTACCGCAGAATGAAGAAATCCGACAATGTCCGACGTGAACAGAAATTTTTAATCAAAAAATCCGATGCTGCTCTTGACGATGAAAGACTAATGGAGTATAATAATAGTAGTATGCTACAGGGTATCGCCGATTGTATGTTTGACGAGGACGGCGGTATTGTTATTATCGACTATAAGACCGACCGTGTGAAAAGCGAGGACGTGCTTGCTGCAAGGTATGATTTGCAGCTTAAGCTTTACAGTGCGGCTCTCGGAAAAATTTTCGGTAAGCCTGTAAAGGAAGCGTACCTCTATTCCTTTGCCCTCGGCAGAGCGGTAAGGATTGTTTAAAATTATGACTTCAAGGAGGCTTTTCTGATGGCAAATCAGTCAAATTCACGTCCCGTGAAACGCTCGGGCGGTATCAACGCAACTTTTCTCGGTGCAGTTATCCTCGGTATATGTATTCTTATTGCAGGTCTGAATATCAGCGGCAGTATAAAGAAGCTCAATAAAACAGTTACCGAAACTCAGTTTGCGGCAACGAATACGCTGAATGTTCCCTCTGAAATGGCTGTCGGCAATAACAACTATATGACCGAGGCGGAGGCAGGCGAGTATCTTAACCTGTCTACAGAAAAGGTTATTGACCTTATTGCAACGGGTGAAATTACCGAGTATGTGAAAACCGAGTCGGGTTATTCTATTTCCGTGAAGGTGCTTGATGAGTGGTTCGACAATGAGGCTTATCAGACAAAGCTTAAGTATAACGCAGCTGCTATGCCTGAGGAAGGTGCTGAGGACGCGGCTGAATAAAATTTTTCAAAAAGGTATTGACAAACAATTTAAGGTGTGGTATAATGCTATCTGTTGGCAATATGCCGTAATGAAAACAAAGCAGAACTTTCCGTTCTCACCCTGCAGCAAAAGGCTGGCAGAGGTCAATATCTGATTGAATTTAAGCACAACTATGTGCTAAGTAGGATTTCAGTGAGCGGAAACTATTCTGTTTCCGCTCATTTTTATTATTGGGGGTGCTTACCATAAGCAACAACAGCAAAGAAGTTCAGATTAATGAAGAAATCCGTGATAAGGAAGTCCGTGTAATCGACAACGACGGTACACAGCTGGGTATTATGTCCGCAAAGGAAGCTCTTGCTATTGCGGAGGAAAAGGAATTTGACCTTGTCAAGATTTCTCCTCAGGCAGTTCCGCCTGTGTGTAAGATTATGGACTACGGCAAGTATGTTTTTGAACAGAACAAGCGTGAAAAGGAAGCAAGAAAAAATCAGAAGGTTGTTGAAATCAAGGAAATCAGAATGTTCTCCACAATCGATACAAACGACTTCAATACAAAGGTCAATCAGGCTATCAAGTTCCTGAAAGCCGGCGACAAGATTAAGGTTTCCGTTCGTTTCAGAAAGAGAGCTATTGCTCACCCTCACCTCGGCGAGGAGTTGCTTGAAAAGTTCAAGGAGGCTTGTGCAGAAGCAGGTACAGTTGAAAAGCCATCCAAAATGGAGGGACGCGCACTCGTTATGTTCGTTTCCCCGAAGGCTTCAAAATAAACAACAAGGACAGTTTTGTCTAAATTGAAGGAGGATATATTATGCCAAAGCAGAAGACACATTCCGGCGCTAAGAAGCGTTTCAAGCTCACTAAGGGCGGTAAGGTTAAGTACCAGAAGACAAACAGACGTCACAGACTTACTCAGAAGGCTACTAAGCGTAAGAGAATCAACAGAGCAGCTGGCTACACAGGCTCTGCAAATACAGCAACAGTTAAGCAGCTTATCCCTTACATGTAATAGGAAGCTGTACATCAACCAAAATTAATTTAACGGAGGTAAAAGATTATGGCTCGTGTTAAGGGAGCAATGGCTACTCGTAAGAGAAGAAATAAAGTTTTAAAGCTTGCTAAGGGTTACTGGGGCGCTAAGAGCAAGCACTTCAAGATGGCTAAGGAAGCCGTTATGAAGTCCGGCAATTACGCTTACATCGGCAGAAGACTCAAGAAGCGTGATTTCAGAAAGCTCTGGATTACAAGAATTTCCGCAGCTTGCAAGATGAACGGTATGAATTATTCTACATTCATCAACGGCTTAAAGAAGGCTAATATCGGCTTAAACCGCAAGATGCTTTCCGAAATCGCTATCAATGACGCAGCAGGTTTCACAGCATTATGCGAAAAGGATAAGGCTGCTCTCTAATTAATAAAAAGTATCACGCCTGTAATATATCAGGCGTGATATTTTAGCATATAAAGGTTTCTATTTTTTTGGTTTTTCATCGTCATTTTTGATGATTATTTCGTTGCTGAACATCTCATCGGGATGACGGTTGAAATAGTAAACACACACTATAACAGAAGAAAGCATTGATATAAGCACTCCTGCGACCAGGTATGCTTCCACAAAGTGAGCGGCATCTGCGTTGAAATCATAAAGGCCGCCGATTTTTGCAAACCCTTCGGTAATCGGAATCTCCGCTATGCGTGAAATCACTTTTGCGGCAACTGTTGCAGATGACATCACTGCTGTAAGCAGTGAAACGACGGGGCAGACAATTACACCGAATGCGTCCAGCTTTTTGGCGAGGAAGCGGTAGTCGAAAAATATCAGTGCGGTAGTGATAAATGCAATTACGTATGAATTTATCATTCCTGAATCCGGCACGGTTTTATCAGGTGTTACAGTTATAAGCATCTGCGCAATCCAGATTGATGCAAAACCTGCAAGCAGCGCACCGAAAAGACCTTTTATGCTGTTAAAATCAAACCTCAGGTTGATTTTTTTGACGTTTTTATCAGTCTTCTTTTCTATTTCGGGCTGTGGAATTTTTGGAAGCTGTGGGCTATTTCCTTTGATTCCGAGTGTTGTAAGCTGTTCAGTGAGCTTATCTAAAAAATCAATTAAAAGTACGAGATTTTCCTGTAAAAGGCAGTATTTATTCAGCCTTATTTCAATAAATCCGTATTCACATAACTGGCTGTTGATTGTATTTTTAGACAAGCTTTCGCTAAGCTTATTTATGATACCGGCAATTTCTTTTT
>JAZQBN010000122.1:0-5424 GCA_045545795.1 Oscillospiraceae bacterium | reverse complement strand
ATGTTAAACCCGATAACCAAAGCGGTGTTCTCGGAAAAGGTTGCAAACTTCAAAGATAAAATAGCCGTCCCTTTGCCAGATGCTATCGTGATGGAATCAGGCAGACATTACGGACTTAAAATCCGTTATCCGAAAGGGTGTGAGGGTTCAAATCCCTTCGATAGCACCATACTGTTGCAATGTTCAAAGAAAGGAATGAATGATATGATTTGCAGATATGAACAATTTCAAGGAGCAAATGCACAGCTTTCTGATGCCCTGAATGCAATGCTGATTCAGCACGAGGAAGAAATCGAGCCGATGCTCGTGGTTGATGAAATTGATGTTGAGGCAGGCGAAAAAGACCTTTCTTTTATTGACACATTGCTTGGCAGACTTGCAGGAACGAACACGCTGGTGTTCTTTACAGAAGATAATGATGCTGTGGGTTTCCTTTGCTATCAATACAATGTTGCATTTGACATCGGTGTTGCGATGTTATTTGTGCTTCCTGCGTACCGAAAGCAAGGTATTGCAACACAGCTTCTGGATGCTTTGGAAAAAGAGTATATTCATCCGAAGCAAAATTCCTGCAAAATCTTCACAAGAGTTTGGTCGGATAATCCTTTGATTTCGCTGCTGGAAAAGAACGGGTTCTCCCGTTATGGTTTCAATTATCATTTTTTTGGCGATAACAGCCACGCTGTATATTACCAAAAAGAGATTATTACATAAACGAAAGGACAGATACGATTATGAGAGAAAAAACTCCTTCTGAAGAAGCACGATATATCAAAATCGTGAATTTTGACAGTGTGAATGATATTCCTAATATGGAAGCGACTGTGAATGCAGCTATTGAAAACATCAAGCGGGCAGGCGGTAAGATTGTTTCGATTGTACCGCATACTTTCGGCTTTTCCCCTGTGTATAAGCTCTATGATATTATTTATCAAGCTGACCACGCATTTACTGCTGAAGAGCTTGGAGAAGCTACAACAAAGCCCAAGGGAAAGAAGGGGGCGTAAGCTATGCCAAGCAACACTGAACGAGTACGGGCAGCGTATTTAAGTTCTGGGTTGACTTACGACGAGCTTGCGGAGTTGACCCAAGTGAAAAGAAACAGTCTTGCCTGTTGGATTACAGGAAGACGTACACCGAACGATTCTATCACTGCAATGATTGAAGAAAAAGTAACTTCTTACATCAATGGTGGTAGTGAGTATATCAATAAAACCGCTTATGCGGATGATTTTACTAAAACGGTATATGAGATTTGTTCCGAAACAGCTCCTGAAAAAATCGCACAAGAAGTTATGAAAGCTTTTCACAAGCTTCCTACAACTTCTATTAACATTCTACGCCGAAAGTAAACAATATCCCCTCATCAGGAAAGAGTGATAACAATGGGTTCGTATTATCGTGACCATCTGGGTGCGGAACAAAAACGCATTTTCCAGAGGATGGTGAACGGAGAAAATATTTTCCTTACTGGAAATGCTGGTACAGGTAAAAGCTTTCTGGTGGAAGCTTTTAATGAATACTGCGAAGACAACGACATCAAGCTTTTGAAAGCTGCTCCTACAGGCGTTGCTGCTTGCAACATCAAAGGTGTTACGCTTCATCGCTTGTTCAAACTGAAGACGGATACGAAGTCTATGCTTCGTGAAGAAAATTCACTTCCTTCCGAAGTGAAAGCCACTCTTAACCTTTGCAGTGCGATTCTGATTGACGAGATTTCGATGGTTCGCATTGACTTGTTTGACAAGATTATGCGTTATCTGGAGCTTGCCAATCGTGAAAGACGGGATAAAAAGCGTAAGGAAATTCAAGTGATTTTGGTAGGTGATTTCTACCAACTTGCACCTGTTATCCCGCCTGAAGACAAAAAGATGCTTGACTTGTATTATGGAAAAGACATTGGCAATGGCTTTGCTTTCCAATCAAAATACTGGCAATCACTTCGTATTCAATTTGAAAAACTGACAGAAGTAAGACGGCAGGACGGTGACAAACCGTTCTGTACCGCTCTCGATAAATGCAAGGAAGGCGATACTGATTGTCTTTCTTTTTTTGGTACAGAAGTTTCCAAAAAAGAGAACAAAAAAGCTATTTGGGTTGTGGGCAAAAACATTACTGCTCACCACAGAAATATGGAACGTTTGAATAGCATCAAAGGCAAAGCAGCGGTCTTCAATGCGAGATACAGTGGTACTGCATCAAAAAAAGATTCTCTTTGCGAAGATACATTTGTTTGCAAGGTCGGAGCAAGAGTTCTGATGGTGATTAACGACTCCAGCGGGTTGTATCAGAACGGAAGTATGGGAACTATCAAATCCGTTTCTGCTGAAGAAATCATTGTGGACATCGACCGTAAAGACGAAAACGGAAAGGCAGAAAAGCCCGTTCGTATTGCCGTAAGACCTCACGATTTTTGCAAGTATGAATACCAAGAGAAGGAAGTTGTGACCGTAGAGACTGATGAAAGAGGAGAGCAAGTGACCAGAAAACATCTGGAGCTTGTACTTGTGGAAATCGGTAAAGCAACACAGTTTCCGATGAAGCTTGGGTTTGCAATTACAGTTCACAAAGCACAAGGACAGACCTACGATGAGATGAACTTTATGCCCGAAATCTTTCAGGATGGTCAGCTCTATGTGGCACTTTCTCGTTGCCGCTTTGCAAAGAAGTTGTATATTGCAGCTCCTCTGAATGCAAGGATGGTTCGTACTTCCGAAGAGGTTGTAAACTACTACAAAAATCCTGAAAACTATTCATTCTTCGGTGCAGAGAATGATGTAATTTCTGTTCAGACTTCCCGTGAGTGCGAAGGAGCTGTCCAGCTCTTGTCTAAACTGTATAAGTCTCATAAATCAGCAATTCTGGACTTTTTACAGGCGTTGGAACTGAAGGATAAAAAAGAATCTTCAAGTAACGAAGAACAGCCGAAAGCAGATGCTGATGGACAGTTCTGCTTATTGGCATAATAAACAAATATAACAGGGGTTTTAGGCGTATTTTCTATGCCGAAACCCCTTGTTTTTTATGCACAAATTTGGTATAATATATATAGAACAGAAATACGAAAGGCGGTATTGATATGTATACATACACAATGCAGGTGCTTGATGAAAAAGGCGATGCAAAAGGAAGTGCAACGACTGTTTGCAGTGCTTCTCATAAGGATATTGAGTCTATCTGGGACAGCCAGAAGAGCTTTTTTTCTGCAAATACCCGTGTAGAAATTACAGATAACGAAACGGGATGTTCCAAGATTTGCTGCAAAGCAATCAAAGAAATGGAGAGAGAATGATATGGCTGTATTGAGCATTTCCAAGAGAACTGACATCCCCACTTTTTATTCTGATTGGTTCGTCAATCGCTTGAAAGCAGGAGAAGTTTATACAAGAAATAATCCGTATAATCCAAACGCAGTATCTCATATTACTTTTCATAAAGAAGACATCGACTGTATTGTATTCTGGACAAAGAACGCTATTCCGATGATGAAGAATCTGCATCATCTGGACGGGTATCAGTATTATTTTCAGTATACCTTAACAGGTTACGGTGCAGATATTGAACCGTATTTACCACGTCACGTTGACCGTATTCAGAACTTCAGAGACCTTGCGATGATGACAGGTTCAAAAGTAGGCAGCCATCCTGCAAAGTGTCGGGTAATCTGGAGATACGACCCGATTATTTTCACGAAAGAGTATACAATGGAATGGCATTTGAAGACGTTCCAAAGACTTGCTGTGCTGCTTGCTGGTTTCACAGACAAATGTGTTATCAGCTTTGTTGATATATACAGCTTTGTCAGAACCAATATGACAAATAACGGTATTTACGCACAGCAAAAAACCAAGGAAATGTTGATGGAATTTTGCAGACAGCTTGCAGAGATTGCAAAAGCACAGGGGATGACTGTATATACTTGTGCGGAAGAAATCGACTTTGGTGAAGTTGGCATTTTGAAAAGTGCTTGTATTGACAAGGCTTTCATTGAGCAGCTTATCGGATATTCTCTGAAAGGGAAGAAAGATGCTGGTCAAAGACCTCTTTGCGGCTGTATGGAAGCTGTGGATTTTGGAAAATACAATACCTGCTCCAACGGATGTAAGTATTGCTATGCTTGTAAAAATCCGAAAGACCTGCCACACAACCTTTCAATGTACGATGTGGACTCTCCCATTCTTTGCGACGCATTGTTCGCAACAGATGTTATAACAGAGAAGAGACTGTGTTCTCTTCGTAAGCCCGAAGAGCTGAATCAGCTCACACTGTTTTAAGGAGCGTTTATGAAGATTTGTGAGATTTGCGGCGATGATTTTCAAGAAAGCAGAGCCACTCAAAAGTATTGCCAGAAATGCGGGAAAAACCCGCAGAAAGCAAAAGCGTTTTATGAAAAGGCACAACAAATGGTACGTCGTCACGCTGGTGTATCTGATAATCCCAAAGTGAAAAACTGTGTTTACTGCAACAAAGAATTTGCTACTTTTTACGGGGCGAAGTTCTGTTCCAAGAAATGTGAAACACAGTACAGAATCGAAACGGCAGAGTGTACTTTTTGTCACACCAACCTTTACGCTCTTGGTATTATCATCACGAATACAAACGGCGGTATTCGCTTTTGTTCTGATGAATGCAAAGAGCAGTATTATGCCAAAATAAAATCTCAACGCAGTTTGAAATCTGAAAAGAAAACTTGTCCGTTTTGTCAGAAAGAGTTTGAAGGATATGCAGTCTTTTGTTCAAAGGATTGTTACAAAAAGGCTGTAGAATCAGGATGGAAACCTGCTCGCTACCGTAAGATTACAGTAAACTGCAATCAATGTCATAAACCGTTTGAAACATCAGAGACACATCCTGCATCAACTTGTGAAGACTGTGTTCGTAAAAGACGCTTGCAGCTTCGTGAACAAGAAAAGCTTCAGCTTGAACAAAAAAAGAAAGCCGAAGAAGCAGAAAAGCAGAAAAAGCTGGAAGAAGGAATCAAGAAAAATGGACTTTGCTTCTATTGTCAGACGACACACTTTAATTGCGAACGTATGCAGTCGAATTTCATTCATTATCCTAAAGGCTGCAAAGTAGTTCAGGGAAAAGTCGTGGAATGTCCTTCTTATACAGAAAAATCTTCTGTCGTGAGAAAAAGAAAATCAAAAAAATAAAATCAACCACGACTACGACCGTTGCACAGAGTAACGGTCTTGTTCTTTTCTTATCTTTCTGAAAATGGAAATAACGAAATTTCCTTGTTGTAAAACGAGCTGTTTGCTGATATACTATTATTGAAATCAAACAGAAAGGCGATGAAGAGATGAGAAAAGGAACAAAACAAATCCGTAAGGTAGATACTGGTTCTGGAGTCTATTATGTGTATGATTTGGATGCTGATGCGTTTGGAAAGAGAAAACGTCTTTACGCAAAAAGTGAAGGTGA
>JAZQBN010000121.1:0-67095 GCA_045545795.1 Oscillospiraceae bacterium | reverse complement strand
TGGGATTACCACACGACCCAGGTCGTCAATTCTTCTGACAATACCCGTAGCTTTCATTTGTATATTCCTCCGTTTTTTAACTTTAATTTTGTTGCCCTAATAGTTTTTCACGGAGATTTTGGATTATACATTTCATTTTTTATTTGTGTTTTGATAAATTTGGTATTTTATTTGTACAAAAAATTGCAAGATTAATCTATCTGAATCTGTCGGTTGTCCTGTTTATGTGTGCCAGCAGAAATACAGTATTTGTGAGAAAATCACCCTTGCCTGAGTGAATAGCCACAATATAATCTTTCTTTTTCATGGATGTATTTGCCGCTGCAACACTGTTCATAACAGTTGTGACATAGTTATACCTCCTTTTGTTTTGGAACTTTTTGTTCCTTCAGGGGTATAATAAGTAAGTGAAAAGATGAAAAACAGCAATTTCCCCCGCTATCCTCTTCATTAGTTTCCTGACAACGCTTAATTGCCTGCCGGAATTCTCCGTTTCATCGATTGTACTTGAAGATATGCGTATTTGTGAATATTTGCAAAATGCTTTACACCTTTTTAATCAGGTGCGAATCTCATATTTCAGCACATATGCTGAGGCTTAGAAAACAGAGATTCGCACCACAAAAACACTATAAAATACATATTACCTTTTAATTAACTATTGACAATAGAAATTTTTTGTGCTAATATATACAACAATAAAGGTTGCATACATTCTGCATATTGTGCAGTTTTTCTGTTGCAACTCGTGCACCGCAAGGTGATTGAAACTTAAGCTCCTTATTGTAATTAGGAAGTGTTACAATAGTTGCAACTCGTGCACCGCAAGGTGATTGAAACCAATGCCGGAGCTTGTCTCAATTTTCAGATTAAGGTTGCAACTCGTGCACCGCAAGGCTTTTTGAGTGTGGAGTGTGGAGAGTGGAGTGTGGAATTTTGTTGTTCACCGCAAGGTGATTGAAACTCCACAGCCTTTGCAGTAATAACAGCCTTTGCCGCGTTGCAACTCGTGCACCGCAAGGTGATTGAAGCAAAACAAAACCCCGTATTTCCTTGAACAGAAATACGGGGTTTATGCGTATGAAATTGTTTTGCAATGAGTATGTACAAGCGTTCAGAATTTCAGTATATCAAGCCTCCCTCTGTGAACGTTGTCGTGACATTTGCTGCATAATGAAATGATGTTGTCGACGTTGGCTGCTCCCATAAACTGGTGGTCAATAATGTGGTGTCCCTCGACCTTATTCCCGGAGCCGCACGCCTGACAGATGTAGTTATCGCGGATTTTGCCTGCCTTCTGAGCTCTTACATGTGCTGCTGATCTTTTTTTCATAATTATCCTCCTATTCTCTTTGTGCCCTTCTGAAGAAGCTTGCCTACGTTTTCTTTGACTCCTGTTGCTATGGTACCTCTTCCGTTGGGAGCGAATTTATCTTTTGCACGCATTATCTCCCGGGACATCTGTGATGCCTGACTTGATGTAAGTCCCGAAATTACTGCAACAACCGACCTGTCCTTTTTACCTGCCATAATGATTCCTCCTTAAAAATTTGTAATAATTACTCCGTCGATTTCTTCCGATTGTACTGTGTTTTTGCCGTAGCCTATTGTCGTGATGCTTTGGGTATCAATCCATACTCCGTTTTCGTCCATTGCTATTGGGATTATGTCAACCTCACCATTCTTCCTCTCTACAGCAACGAATTCTGCGGTTACGTTCAGTACCTTGTCGCCTTTTTCCATAATATTGATTTTCATTTGCAATTCCTCCCTGATATGTTTAATGTGTACGGATGTGTGTTATGCTTCGGTAAGCGTCCGACCTCCTTTCACCTATATATACTTTCTGAATTCGTACCGATTAAGTTTTCTGCGAAATTTTTTCTGATTTGTTTTCAGCATCATCGCCTTTCACTATATAATACCCTTATCAGTTCAGCGGATGAAGTTTTTCAAAAATATTGACAAATTTATTTTTGTATGCTATTCTTTAATTACACCGCAAGGTGATTGAAACTCATAAATTTCCTGACATTTAGTACATATCATCATAGTTGCAACCTGCTCACTGCAAGGTTTTTTGAGTGTGAAGTGTGGAGAGTGGAGTGTGGAATTGTGTTGTTCACCGCGAGGTGATTGAAACATCTGTCAAGTTTCTCATTCATTTCGTCCATTGTGCGTTGCAATCCGCTCACCGCAAGGTGATTGAAAATGAAAACAGTGTATTTCCTTAATCGGAGATACACTGTTTTTCTATTTGAATAATTTTTCTGAAAAACTTAATCCGCTCCCATTTCGACAGTATATACATTAAGAAGGGTTAATGCTTTGCAAATCTGCCGAATAATATCATAACTTGGCAAAATCTATTTACAAAGTGTACTTTATATGGTATAATTACTAAAAACTTTCAAGAAAACTATGGAGATGTGTGCGAAATGAACAAAAAGCTGTTTGACACTTGTCAGGCTTTATCAGCGGATAAAATACGAAGTTATCTGAATTCAGACGCTTCTGCGGAAATATACAAGCCGTCATACAAGACCTGCGACGTTGCTTCGCTTTTTGTTGCGGCGGCATTTATTACTGAAAACGGCATTTCCGACAAGGCTGAATTCAGAAAGAACGCGTATATGGCATTTCTCTCCGAAAACCGCTCGGAATTTACCGAAGCCTGGTCACTGATTGATTATATGCTCACCGATGCAAATCCCTGCAACTGCACTGCGAAAATCAGGGTGCTGAAGGGCAGCTCATACAAAATCAAGAACTATTATCTGGAGAATTTCCTGCTGAAGGATATCCGTGGTGCAAGCGTGCTTCTTACTCACGTTGAGGAAACGGTTATTCCCGATATGATTTCGGACAGGTTCATTCCCGAATGTATTGTTTACTGCGGCGGCGGAAACATTTTGGCAATTCTCCCTGAAAGCTGCGACGAGAATTTTGCTCTTGAGCTTGAAGCAACTGCCAAAAAGCTTCTGGTCAGTGCTGATGTTGCGTACTACATAAGTGAGCCTATGGATTTAACTGTGCTTTTCGGCATTGATTACGAAAATAAGATGCGTGAGATTGAAAACAAGCTCAACAACCGCAAGAAGCTTATCATCAACAACAGTGCCGAGGACAGGTCGGAATATTTTGACGGCACGATTCTCATTGGTGACGGCGATGAAAAATATTATGCAGCTATAACTGCTGACGAACAGGATAAAGGCTGCGTATGCGATGCCTGCGGCAAGAGAAGGGCTTACTATGAAGTGCAAGTAACAGAAGGCACTCACAAACTTTGTGCTTCCTGCCTGCATAAGAGATGCGTTGGTGAGGTGTCAAAGAGAAGCAAATACAGCAAGCTTTATAAAAAGTACACAGGCAATGAGCCTGCTAAGAATATCCACACACTTGAAGACATTACGGGTCAGAAGGAAGACACGGCTGAAAAATACATATCCATTGTTTACGGCGACGGAAACAATATGGGCGGTATAATTCATAAATTCAAAAAGATTACCGAAATGATGGAATTCTCCCGTGACGTAAAGACCATTACCGAAAAGGCTGCTTTTGAAGCAATGGGCGAATGCGGAATTGACAGGTTTGAGGTTGTCGGTCTTGGCGGTGATGATATTTTCGTAATTGTTGAGGGCAAGAAGGCTGTTGCGTTTACGATAAAGCTTATCGAGAAATACAACGAACAGTTCAGGGGCAAATACGCTGAAACCTCTACACTTTCGGCAGGTATTGCCATTGCAAAGCACCGTATTCCTATTCAGGTTGTGCTTGAAAAGGCTGAGGATGAATTAAGCCGTGCGAAGGATATTGCGAAGAAGAAAAAGGACAACTGCGGAAGTCTTTCATTTGTGATTCTTGACTCATTTGATGGTGGAGACAGCCTTTCTGCGGCTGATGATTCTGTGGCAAGAACAATGTTACCTTACTACACTGACGCGGCAAAGGATATCCTTGGATTTGCACAAAAAATGAAGGATAAAAAACTTACAACAAAACTCAGAAATATTCAGGAAGCTTTCGAAAATGCAGAAAGTCCCGAAGAAGCAAACCTTTTCCTGAGTTATATGAATGCCAAGGAAAAAGAAAGCAAGCGCATTTTTCTTCCTGATATATCGGGATACACAACTAACGGCGGTTACTATATGAATGAAGATGGTCGCTGCTATATATGGAATGACCTGCTGTCACTGATGGAATTCTGTGATGATGGAAGGAGCAAGGAACAGGAATGAAAAAGGTTTATGAAATAAAAATAAGGCTTCTTTCTGCAATGCACATCAACGCAGGTGTTGCACCTGACAGCAAGCGTGTTTTTGTAAAATCAGACGGAAAGCCATATGTTCCTGCTACCCTTTTCAAGGGTCTTGTGAGAAGTAATTTTGAAATGCTTCTGAATACATATGCACCTGAAAACACAGCTGTTGCAAATGCTTTTTTCGGCGATGAAGGCTACAATCGCTCTCACACTGTTTTTGACAACTTTTTTTCTGAACAAGCTGCTGAATATGAAAACAGAGCCAACGTTTCAATCAGCAGATACACACGCAAAAACATTGATACGGCACTTGTTTTTTCAGAGGTAGTTTCACGCCGCGACGGTTCAGGACAGGATATTGTTTTCAGCGGTGATGTAACGGTTTATTATTCTAAGGAAATGCTTGAATACGAAAAATATTTCATTGAAGCAGTAAAGCTTATTAATTCCATCGGCAGCGGGAAAAGCCGCGGTCTTGGATATGTGGAGGTGAGTATCGTTGAAAAAGCTTGTTAGGTTCCGTTTTGAAAGTGATGTAATATGCGGCGGAATAAAAACAAATGACAACTTCCTTAAAACGGTTGATATAATAAACGGCTCCGTTCTGCGTGCAGCGTTTGCCAATGATATTCTTCTCGATTGTCCATTTGCGGAGGAGGCAGTTGACGGCAAGAAATATCAGGTTGTATACAGAGGCGAAAAATGCGGAAGCTGTGAACACAAAAATGTTTGTGAGAAGTTTTCGGATATGACTTTCTCTTTCCTTATTCCTGAAAATTCAATGCCTGCACCTTTTACTGCAAGAGCCTGCAAGGCTCACGGCACCGCTCATCCGATTATGGATACAGTTATGGAAAGCGGTATACTGAAATGCAAGGAATGCGGCGAACAATGTGGCGGACGAATGGAAAGTCTCAAGGGTATTATTGACAGAGATACTTTTTCAACTGTCAGAATTCCGCATAGCAGCACAACTCATACTGCTATTGACCCCAACACCAGAACAGCTAAAACAGGTAGTCTGTTTTCTGTTGAAGCAATCCGCAAGGGATGTATATACGAATGCGAAATCGATGATATGGACAGCGGAATGCTTTATGAGGGAAAGGTTGTATATATAGGAAAATACTCCTCGTCAGGCTTCGGCAAAATCAAGATAATTTCTGTTGAAGATACAGTCAGATATGATGTTGAAAAGGCTGTTGATGAATTCAACAGAAAATTCAAGGATAAGGACGGGGTTAATTACGCTTCTGTTCTTTTCCTCAGCGATGCAAAGCTTGATATAAACCGGACTGATAATGCTCCGAAAACCGAAGCGGAATACAAAGAAATCTGGAAGGAACGTCTTTTCGGAAAGGAAGCTCCTGTTGAAGTTGAACAGGTTTATGCACAGAATTATATGTATAACGGCTATGAAATGTCCAGTGGAGAATATAAGGTAGTTTCTGAAATGCTTACGGAAAAGGGTTCTTCCATTAAGGTTTCATTCAAGTGCGGAGATAAGGACGCTGTTGATTTTCTTAAGAAAATTCAGGAAGAAGGCATAGGCAGAGATACAAACCTTGGTTACGGCAAGGTGCAGGTCTGCGGCAGGATTCATATGACCGGAATAGGAGGCTGATGATATGAACAAAAAGGAAATCATCGGGATAGTAAATGATGTTATATCAAAGGAAATAGATAAATCGGTATTTGGTGATGATGAAAAAGACGGTAAGATAGGCTGTAATCAATTCAGAGAGCTTTCCGCATTATGTCTTAAAGCAGAATGCTATGAAGAAATCGAGCTTCAGATTAAG
The DNA here is from genome assembly GCA_045545795.1 of Oscillospiraceae bacterium. Lineage (GTDB taxonomy): Bacteria > Bacillota > Clostridia > Oscillospirales > Ruminococcaceae > RGIG8773. The sequence continues at coordinate 61,026 of JAZQBN010000121.1, read as the reverse complement.
TACAATAAAGCAAAAATCAGTGGTAATAAGTCGTGGAACAAGAAACCCATAAACGGAAAAGCTCTTGCTGATACAGTAATCAAATGTATGGAAAAGATTAAAGCTAATTCTTCAGAAAAAGATTGTCTGAAAAATCTTTCACTTATGTTTGGATATTTTTACTGGAATGCACGCATATGTACTGCTGAAAACAAAGAGAATGATAAAAATCAAAAACAAAATGACAAAAATAATTACAAAGAACAGAATAACGGCGGCTACCATAAAAATAATAACGGATATAAAAAAAATCAATTCAACAACAATCAAAACGGTAATTACAAGGGCAGTAATAACAGCTGGAAAAGAGGATAAATATGCTTTACGATAAATTCCATAACAGATATATTGTAACGGGAAAGCTTATTGCGGTTGACCCGATACATATCGGTTCTTCATCAAAGAATTCACTCAATCCTGTTGATGTTGACAACAGCGTTCTTAAGGACAATAACGGCAGGGCTGTAATCCCAGGCTCATCGATAAAAGGTGTTGTACGTTCGTATTTTGAATCTGTACTCCGCAGCATTGATGAAAAGAAGGCTTGCGATGTTCTGGATAAAGAAAAGTGTTGTACCTGTAAAAATGAAGCTGTCATAAAACTTGAAGAAGCAAAAAAATCCCCTAAAAAATATGCAAAGGTTGTGGAGGAAGTATCTTGTGATGTATGCAAGCTTTTCGGCGGACGTGAATTTGCGGGAAAGCTTCAGTTCAAGGATTGCTATCTTATCGGTGAACCTTCATATGAACATCGTGATGGTGTAGGAATTTCAAGAGAAACAGGAGCGGCAGATACTAAAAACCATGCAAAATATGATTTTGAAATTGTCTCGAAAGATTCAGAATTTGAATTTACAATGACAGCAGATAACCTTGACCCACAGCAGAAAAAGTATTTTGATTTTATAGTTGCTGCTATGAAGGATGGTAACCTTGCCGTCGGAGGAAAAACAACGCGTGGTTTGGGACGCTTCAGAATTGCTGACGCTGAAATAAAAGAAATTACAGCTGATGATATGAAGGCAAAGCTGGGACTGTAATCAACAGGAGGAAACGTAATGTTTGAAAAAATTGAATGTACCGCTTATGCGGAGTTTGATCTTTGTGCAGACGGTCCCGTTTTGATTTCAAGCGGAAAAAGCAACAAGACAAATCCAACTCTGCCTGATAATACATTTATAACAGGCTTCTGCGGAGCCGAGCATAAGGATGAAATATACGTTATTCCGGGAAGCACAATCAAGGGTGTAATACGTCACCATATTGATGAAAAAAATGCTAGGGTGATTTTCGGAAAAATAGACGGCGGTGCTCAGAAAAGCAAGATCAAATTCAATGACGCTTATGCAGTTTCTGAAACAATCGTAACAACTGTACGTCACAGCACGGCAATCAATCCATTAAATCAATCCGCCAAAAACGGTTCTCTGAATAATATGGAGGTAGTTGAAAAAGGTGCTTTTAAGGCAGGGTTTATATTCAGAAATTATACTGCGACAGAAATGGAAAAAATTCTGCTTGCACTTTACGATGTGAATGAGGGTTCTGTAAGATTCGGCGGCAAGATAAGCAGAGGTTTCGGAAAAATGCGTATTGAAAATTTCAGTATGAAAGTCAACAACGGATTTGATGAAAGCCTTATGCCAAAGAATGAAATTGTGTTCAGCAGTATTGAAGCGGCTATTAAACATTTCAGAAAGGCGGAGTGAGAATGGACACCAAAGAAAAAGTGTATGATTTTGTTCCGTTGGCAGAAAAACGCTCTTATATTAAGACAGATATTCTCCAATATAAAGGATATATTGATGCAGAAATTACTTGTGATACAGCAATACATATGGGCAGCGGATATAAGGAGCTTGATAATGAAAGTAATCTTCTTGTATACAAAACGATACGGTATGATGGAAAACCAATTATACCTGGGTCATCATTAAAGGGCGTTGTCCGACAAATTGCAGAAGCAGCATCTTGTTCCTGTGCAAAGGATTTAAAAAAGTGTGGAATATGTATTGCTTGTGATATGTTTGGTTCTATGGGCAGGGCAAGTAATGTTATTTTCTCGGATTTTATTTCTGATAATGCAGTAACTGAAATATTCGACCTCAATCAACAATTTGAACCTAAAAATAAAGTTTCTGATTACTACAAATTCTATAAAGTAAATGATAGTTCATACAAAAATGAAAAGAATATAACCAACCAATCTGTACAGGTTGAAGTAGTTAGCAGCGGCACTGTTTTCAAAGGTCGAATTCATTTCAAAAAGCTTACTGAAGAACAGCTTTCTTTATTAATGTATTCGTTGGGATTAAATGAAAAAAATAACGAGAAAATTAATTTGAAAATCGGAGGTTTTAAAAACAGCGATATTGGAGAGGTGTATGTTACGGTAACAAATTTTAATGTCAATGCCTTAAATAAAACGCCTGCCGTGCTTGCTGAAAACTATGTGAATATGGCTACATCAAATAAATCAGGTATTGCTAAGATTAATAAAATTCTAAATGTCAATAACAGTTAGGCGGTGGACAAACTTATGAAAAGCAAAACGGACCTTATAAAAATTTCTGCGAAGCTGGACTCAAGCGCAGACTATGCTTCATTTTATGAGTTTGCAGTTAATTACATACATAATATGAAAAATAAGAAGTGCTTGCATACAGACGTTTTTTTTAATGATATTCTCAATATTTGTGATTCACAAAACATTGGAGAAAACAAAATTTATCTTGGTATATCCGGCGAAAATGTCGGAAAAATTATTACATGGTGCAACAAACTGGAAGTTCAAAAATCTATTCTTAATGAATTAAGCCTTGATGAGCTTCATTATGTTATGGGCTACTGTGCAAGACGAGCTAAGATAGCAAAAGCAATAAAATAAAAACAGGCTGATTTTTATCAGCCTGTTTTGCAATGGAAGGAACTACAAAATGCTCTATCGTGTGGATATATATGTGTGTGGAAATATTGACGGATTACAGTCTGAAATATCGGTAAAAATTCATGGTGCAATGATGAAACAAATTCCTACGGAATATGCTGAAAAGCTGCACATAAGCGAATATCATCCCTATTCGATTTATGTTTTCCCATACGGGAGCGGATATGTGATAAGAGTATCTGCTCTTAATGAAGATGCTAAGGAAATTGTTGATGCAATGGCTAAACTAAAAAAAATTACGCTTTTCGGCGTAAGGGAGCCGTTGATTGTTACCGATGTAAAGCCGTATGAACCCATTGACTCACAAAGCTTTTCATCAAACGAAGGAAATAAGGGCAGACTTGAATTCATCACTCCTGCAATGATAAAAACGGGAGGACGTCCCAGCTGCAAGCCTGATATTCCCACATATTTTTATTCGGTAATCCTAAAATACAATCAGTTTGAAAATGCAAATCTTGGTTTTAACGAATTTGTCGAAGCATATAACGCTGTACAAATTGAATCGTACATTCTTGAAAGCACACGGTATAATGTCAGAGGACATATTTTTCCGGGTATGCTTGGATATGTTGATTTTTCATTCCCGAAGGATAAGGCTCAATCAAGGCTGCTGAAAACTGTTTTTTCATATGCTGAATACTGCGGAATCGGCGGCAAAACTGGAATGGGTATGGGCGGAATAAATTTTTTGTGCGAATAATTCTGAAAAACTTAATTGAGCACTTCTGACGAGGTATATATAAATGTAAGATAAAAACTCATACCTTGAAAGGAAGTATTGTTATGAACAGAATTTATTGCGTAAAAAACGAAAATGACACCCTGGACTTTTTCATCACAGGCTCATCAGGCGAACGTTACATCTGTACTCAGAAGCCCTACAAGACACTCTATGATATGTACAGAATTCCTGTTCCCGTACACAAAGCCGTAAACTTCAAGAGAGCTGACGAAAACACCATACTGAGAAAATTTATGGAGAAGCTTCCCGTGTATCTCAGATATATAGAAAAGTACGACGGATATGACAATATGAAAAAGAGAAAAAATGCTTCTCACAAAAGAAAAATCAATCCTATAAACTATTATAATGCATTACGGGAGGCGGTATAATGAATATCCTTGTTACATATATCAGCACAATGAAAATGGACAGCTCTGAAACAAATTTTGCAACAAACGGATTGTGCAGCGAGACAACTATTGTAAGCCGTCAGACAAATGAAACAGCTATTAAATGCCTTGATAAGATGCTTGCAGAAAAGTCTGAGACGCTTGACAAAATCATATGTATTCTTTCGGAAAAAGCTTATTCGGATGCTTCGACAGGTGCAGGCGGACTCAGTGCTTACAATTACCTCAAGGATATCCGATGTGCCGGACTTAATTCAAAACCTGAATTTGTAGAAATATTTGATTTTGACAGCAATGGGACGCTGAAATCTGAAGGGACAATCATTTCCGAGCTTTGTGACAGCATAGGAAACAATACAGTTTACATTGACACAACAGGCGGCCCGAGAAATGCTCTCAATCTTATTCAACTGCTTACAAAAATCCTGAGATATAAGGGTATAAATAAGCCCTGCTCATTTTATGCCAATATTCAGAACAAAAACAGATATATCGAAACAACGGATGAAATGACTGTTATGACGGATATTGCTGATGCGTTGAATGAGTTTGTACACAGCGGTAAATCGGTTCAGCTCTTAAAGCTTTTTGAGGACGAAACAAATGAAAGTGTAAAAAAACTATTGAAGGACATGAACGATTTTTCGGAAAGTATACAGCTTTGCAGTCTTGACAATCTTGATACGATTCTTGAAAGCCTCAGACAATCTATCAATACCGTATATCAGCTTGATTCAGATGATATGAGAATTGTTATTCTGGAAAATCTGCTTACGGTTATTGAAAACAAATTCTTCAGAGACACTACAAACAGCATTGATTATTGCAGCATAGTTGAGTGGTGCCTTGAAAACGGACTCGTACAACAGGCGATTACTGTATATATTGAAAAGATTCCAACCTATATTTTCCGAAACGGTATTATATCAGTATCTGAGTCACTGTATGAGGAAAATAAAAAAAGAGGAATGACTCCTGACGCAGCAATTTTTTATGATAAGATTATGGACAGCGTGGCAAGCACCAGAAAACAGCAGATAAAAAAACTTGTTGCTGAAGTTAAAATGCGAAATAGTATACGAAGCAAGGATAACGCAGAAATTATTAACGCTTTCAACTCAATCGAATGTGAATCAAAAGGTAAGGATTTTAAGCAATATATTGCCAGAGAAAGCCGAAAGAATATTTCAGGTGCTAAAGCAATACTTGTCAACGAAGCAATGGAAAGAGGATGGAAAAGTTTTGACAGTATGGTGAACAGTATAGAAATATTTGCAATAAAGTTTTTCGGAGCTGATACAGAAACAACCTTCGATAAGAAATTCAGAACAGCATATGAACTTACAAGGGATAATATTGTTTCCGGTGCGGAAATAAACGGCAAGCTGACAGCAGAAGAAATACGCGGAATATTGTTCGATTATATTTATGTAAAGGCACTGCGTAATCAGATAAACCATGCAAGCGATGAAGAAAATCTCACTGAGGAACAAACAAATCAGCTTATTGAAAAGGGTTATATTATGGAAAGGTCAATCAAGGCTGTAACAGATAATATATCCAACTCAATTATAAGAATAAGAAAACTCGCAAATAAGACAAAGGAGAAATGATAATGAAAAAGTTTATTACAGTTATTTCGATGCAGCCGTCGGACAAATTCAATGCGGTACACTATTCAGCTCAGGAGGGTGACACGCTCCTTGAAAATGATATCAAAACACATTATCCCATTTTAATTGCAATACGAAATACAGTAATAAAAAGAGAAAAAATTGCTGTAAATATTGTAGTTACAGATAATTGTGAATATGTCCCTAAAAATAAGGACACCTTTATGGAAGAACTAAACGAGGCAAGAGATGAAATAGGCTTCGAATACGAGCTCAAAGAAATCCATACATCAATGAAAGAAACTTCTGATAAACATCTTGAACTGTTTGAGGATATTATTAAATCAATAGATAAGGATGATGAGCTTTATACAGATGTAAGTTATGGAGAAAAGCCAACTCCTATGGTAATGATGATGGTACTCAACTATGCTTATGATTTGTGCGAAAATACAGATATAAAAGCTGTTATATATGGTGCAAAAAATCATGCAACAGGAACAACTGAGGTTTATGATGTCACATCACTGTTTTATATGAATTCGGTAATTCAGAAGCTGTCTTCAATCAAACCGGCAGACCCGCTTGGATTTATCCGAAATGTACTTGAAGCATAAGGAGTGTGAAGATATGAGCAAAAAAACTGAACTTAATGAGCTGGTGCTTAAATTCCAAGCAGATAAAGCGGCTGGAAAACGCGAAAATACAGCAGATTCCCAAAAGCTTGTAGAACTTGCAAAAGAACTTACCCGTTTTCAGATGTGCAAGAAAGAATATAAGAATGTAGATTTTGATGACGTTCTGGTAAATACATTGAAAAGCTACAAAGGAGACAAAGGAGGCGATTTTGTAAACTATCTGGGACGAGCATTAAAAAATGAAATGTATGATACCATAAAAGCTGAGGCAAAGAAGGAGTCTTTGGAAGTTTTCAGTCTTGATGATAACACCGATGAAAGAGATGCACATGAGGCAATAAAGGGCGAAGATATGGAAGATTTTGAAAAAATCAGCAATCTTCTTGAAGTTATGCTTGGTGTGGTAAAAATCAGGCAGAATATGCTGAAAAACAGTCCTAAAGTTTGCTGGGATACATACTTCTTTACGGAAAATGTTGCGTCTTCGATCACAACAGATGATAATGCATATTTGTATGTATTAGGTAACAGCAAGCGTTATCTTTCGACAATAAGCCTTGAATTTATTAACAGCTACACCTCAGATGAATGCTGCAGTATCAAGGATATAAAGAATGCAACTCTTAAATCCGAGGGTGCATACAGACATAACGACAGTGACAATCCATGTGGATATGACCTTATCAACGAAGTATATGAGCAATACTTTGATACAAGCAAAAGTGCGGTTATTCAGAACAGAGATAAATACTATCTGAGAATAAGAGAAGCTCTTACATAACAGAAAATGAAGATGAGGTTTCTGAAACTATATCTCTGAACAATTCAGAATCGTTATGCAAATACATTTATAAGCCCTGTTTCATAAATAGATTTGTAGATTTTATCAGGATACAACGGTAAATATTTATCCACTTCAGCCTTTGTAATATTAAAGCTTCTGACATACCTTTCAAGGCAATCTGTAAGTTCTTTACCATCGAGCTCTGAATACTGCTCAATATCTTTCAGCAAATCCATAAACTGCAATATTCTTACATTATATTCTGTTATTTCAGTGCGTGCTTTACGAACAACAAAAGTACGATTGCCTTTTTCTATACGTTTGATAGGATTGCCCATTTCATTTGTAACAATTTCCTTTACAGACGGCATCCGTGTTGTAACACCAATCTGATTTGCAAAGGCAAGCCCGCTATAATAGCCAAAAGTCTTTTGGTTTCTTGATATATACTTGCATTCTATCACATCATCAGGAAGCATAGTTACTTCCGTACCAAGTCTTGATTTCTTTGGAATATAATAAACACCATTTTCGTAACGTTTCAATTTTCCTTCATCGGTAAGCTGCTTGAACTGCTGCCGACGATATACCTCACTTATATTCAGTTCAATGTCTGATGCAATTATCGGCTCACCTGCTTTGTATTTGTTTGTAATATACTGCCACAGCATAAGCACACCCCCTTTGTAACGTTTTTAAAATCACTATTTTCATTTTTGTTACTATTATATCCATATATTTGTGTCAATATACAAAAGCCGTACCCGATTTAGTTTCGGATACGGCTTGAATTATGCAGTTCACATTCATTCCGACAGCTATCTTTTTTCTTCCCCTTCGCTGAGGAATTCTTTCTTTATCCGCCTGACCACAAAAATTGCCGAAACAGCCGCAAGCACGCCAACGGAAATATTGCTGACAAGCATTACAATTCCTGCACTTTCACTGCCGAAGTCTGTGTAATTCTGCAAATACCACAATACAGGCACACGAAACACGAAAATTCTTGCCACATTAAGCATAAGTGTAAGCTTTGTGTAGCCATACCCATAAAACAATGCCATTACTGCTGCATTTATTCCAAGGGTAAGCATTCCAAGAATTTCAAATTGTGTAACGTCCTTGATGAGTTGTTTAAATGCGTCATCTCCTCCTGCAAAAAGTCCGCAGACCCAGTCGAAGTTAAGCAGGATAACAGCCATAAAAAATCCGCCGACTGCAAGATTGATAACAAGCGTTTTATAGAAAGCATCAAGGGCACGTCCGTGTTTTCCTGCACCGATATTCTGGCTGATAATTGAAGCACCGCCCTCCTGAAAGCCATTCTGCAAGGATGTTGCAACGCCGCCGATGTTGTTTGACACACCGAGTGCACCCACTGTTGAATCGCCGTATTCGGTACACATTGAATTGACGATAAGCTTGCCGTAAGCAAATGCGGCACGTTCAACAACGGCGGGAAACGATGTTTTCAGCACAGGTGCAGCGACCTCTTTTTTGAAGCTGACCGCTGAAATTGAAAATCCGAAGGGACTGTCCTTTTCTGTCATATTACGGATTGCAAACAGCGAGAATACACCGTTTGAAACAAGTGTAGCAACGGCAATCATTACCACCGTGCCGTCAAGTACATATACGAAAATTGCTGTAAGTGCAAGCTTGATAATCAGGACAAGAATATTAAGGCGGAGTATAAGCCGTGAGTTGCCCCTTGCACGTTCAACCGCTATGTAAACCGAATTAAAGAAGTTAAGCACGATTGCCGCAAGCTCTACATTGAAATACTGCACGCCGTCTGCAATCATAGTTTCTGTTGTTCCGTTCAGCCGCAGAAACCCCTCTGCAAACGGAATAATCATAAGCACAAGAGCACTGATTATTCCGCATATTGCATAAACCGTGCTGACACGTTTTTTTACAAGAGTGTAGTCACCTGCTCCGTAGGCTTCGCTTATTTTCATACCGCCGCCTATGGAAAGTCCCGTACCTGCGGCAGAAATCAGAAAGCTTATCTGTGAAATGTATGCAATTGAGGACACAGCTCCCGTGCTGATATGAGAAGCCATAATCGTATCAAAAATCTTGAAAATGTGCATAAGTCCCTGATATGCCATAAGCGGCACGGAAACATACAGTATCACCTGCCACATATTTCCGCTCAGTGCAAACTCACGGAAGGCGGTGTCCTTATCCGAAAGCTTTGTTTTCAGTTCAGCCATAGCTACTCCTTTAAATACAAAGCACCGATAAAAACGCCGTAAGCTTTGAAAAATTTGAGTTTGCTTAACGTTTTTAACGGTGTTTGCATTAACTTAATTTATTGGACAATTTTAAATGCGGCATTAACCGAAATTAAAATAGTTCTTCGCATTGCGGTAGGAAATATCCGACACGATTTCACCAAGAGTATCAATATCATTCGGGAATTCGCCGTTTTCGACAAGCTCACCGAACAGCTCACAGAGAATACGTCTGAAATATTCGTGACGGGTATAGGAAAGGAAGCTTCTGGAGTCGGTAAGCATTCCCACAAAACCTGCAAGGTAACCGAGGTTGCCGAGAGAAATAAGCTGGTCACGCATACCTGTCTTGTGGTCATTGAACCACCACGCAGAACCGTGCTGGATTTTACTTACGGCTTCTGAACTCTGGAAACAGCCGAGAATTGTTCCGATAGCCTGATTGTCGTTAGGGTTAAGGCTATAGATTATTGTTTTAGGGAGATTTCCGTCAATTTCGAGGGCGTTGATAAAGTCAGCCGCCTCGGAGGACGGAGCATAGTTGTTGATGCAGTCGTAGCCTGTATCGGGACCGAGCTTTTCGTACATACGGGAATTATTGTCACGCTTTGCACCATAGTGAAGCTGCATAACCCAGCCTCGTTTGCTGTATTCGCCGCCGCAGAACAGCATAAACATAGTCTTGTAGCGTTTTACGTCCTCGGCGGAAATTGTTTCGCCGCCAAGCTTTCTGCTGAAAATTGCTTTGATTTCGTCCTCGGAAGCAGGAGCATAGTAAACATATTCGAGTGCGTGGTCGGAAACACAGCATTTCATTTCGCCGAAGAAATCCATTCTCTTTGTAAGGGCTTCTTTTAGTGCCTTGAAGCTGTCAATTTTAATTCCGCTTACCTCGGAAAGCTTTGCGATGTAATCAGCAAAGTCAGGCTTTTCGATGTTCATAGCCTTGTCGGGACGCCAAGCAGGATATACCTTCGTTTCAAAGCTTGTATCAGCCGCAAGAAGCTTGTGCCATTCAAGAGTATCGACAGGGTCATCGGTTGTGCAGATAACCTCAACACCCGACTGTCTGATAAGACCTCTTACGGTCATATTGTCCTCAGCAAGCTTCTTGTTGCAGAGGTTCCATACTTCCTCAGCGGTATCGCCGTTGAGTACACCCTCATAGCCGAAGTAACGCTGCAATTCAAGGTGACTCCAGTGAAGGAGCGGGTTGCCGATAGCCTTGCCAAGCACCTCTGCCCACTTCTGAAATTTCTCACGGTCGGAGGCATCGCCTGTTATGTATTTTTCCTCAACGCCTGCCGAACGCATAAGCCGCCATTTATAGTGGTCGCCGCCGAGCCAGACCTGAGTAATGTTTTCAAACCTTCTGTCCTCAGCAATTTCCTTTGGGTTAATGTGGCAGTGGTAGTCAATAATCGGCTGCTTTGCAGCATAATCGTGGAAAAGAGTTACCGCTGTCGATGTTGACAGCAGGAAGTTCTTATCCATAAACTTTTTCATCGGGGTCAGTCCTTTCAATTAATTTTTTTCAGTAAATGAAGTGGTTTTACGTTCAATGATTTCAGCTGAAAAAACGGTCTTTTTGGGTACGGTCTTATCATCCGCAAAAACGCTCATCAAAGTTGAAACGCAGTGCCTGCAAAGAGTTTCAAGCTTGTTGTCAACCGATGTAAGCTCAGGGTCGCAGCATTCGGAAATATCAAAATTATTATAGCCTGCAACAAAAAGGTCATCGGGGATAGAAAGCCCTGCTTCCTTTGCATATTTCAGCACGCCGACAGCAAGAATATCGTCTGAGGTGATAACACCGTCAAATTCAATCCCCTTCTTTGCAATGGAAGTAATAGCATTTTTAGCGTCCTGAACGGTAATTCCGTGTGAGTCGATAAGACAGATATGATTTTCCTGAACAGGAATACCCGAATCTTTCAGTGCATTACGGAAGCCGTTAAGCTTTCGTGTACCGCTGTACGAAAGAGAATTGTAAAGATAAACAAGCTTTTTCTTGCCGTTTTTGATAAAGCTTCCTGTTACCTCATATATAGCTGCTGTATCGTCGCAAAGCGTGCTGTAAACATTAGGTGCATTCAATTCACCGTTTACAAGCATAACAGGTACGGTTTTTGCAGCATTCAGTATGTATTTGTTAAGTTCTTCGGAAGCTTCAATATAATTTGAACCAACGAGAATAACCGCATCGACCCTTTTTGAAAGGAGCATTGTCATACATTTTTCCTTGTCATCGTGGTCATAGCCTGTGCAGGAAAGCAATGAGTCATAGCTGTTCTTGCGAAGCTCCTGCTCGATATGGTATACCGCACGGGCAAGATATGGGTCGGAACAGTCTGCACACATAATGCCGATGGTTTTCATTGTGTTCAGACCGAGTCCTCTTGCAAATACATTCGGTGTATAGCCGAGTTCCTCAATTGCAGCAAGAACCTTTGCACGGGTTTTGTCGCTTACATTTGAGCTTCCGTTTATAACTCTTGAAACTGTGGCGATTGATACGCCTGTTTTGTTGGAAATATCGTATATATTCACGTTGATAGCCCTTTCTTTGAGATGAAAATAGAATATGAACGTCAATAAACTTGCTGTGCAAAACGATGTAAGTGTTTACATCTACTTATTGAATATTATAAACCAGCAATATGGCAAAATCAAGTACATTTCGTTAAAATTGTAAAATATGTACAAAAACAATTAACATTTGTTGTAATTACATATGAAAATAGATCTCAATTATTGACAAACGATTACAAGAAGGTTATAATTTGGAGTGTAAGCATTTACAATTCAAAATTTAAACGATTTTTGATAAATTCTTCACCATCTTCTTCCAAACGATGTTGCCCAGGCGCAATCTATACTGACACCGTAGATTGCGCTGAATGCACATCACAAAATGTAAGGGCTTACAAAAACGCAGTTCAATTACATAAAAGAGGGTAAGTACATTGAAAGCAATTAATGAAGTGATTACAGAAAAAACCGAACGCCCCGTGAAGGTTCTCCAGTTCGGAGAGGGAAATTTCCTCCGTGCGTTCGTGGACTATATGATTGATATTATGAACGAGGAAACCGACTTCAACGGCAGCATCGTTCTTGTAAAGCCGATTGAATTCGGCACTATTGAACAGTTTGAAAAGCAGAACAACCTCTACACCGTTTACCTGAGAGGTCTTGAAGGCGGCAAGGAAACAATCAGAAAGAGAGTTGTCACAAGCGTAGACAAAACTGTTGCGGCTTATGAAAATTACGATGAGTATGCTGCATATGCAAAGCTTGAAAGCCTTCGCTTCATTGTTTCAAACACAACGGAAGCGGGAATTGTGCTTAACCTTGATGACAGGCTTGAAATGAACCCGCCGTCAAGCTATCCTGCAAAGCTTACAAAGTTTCTTTATGAAAGATACACACATTTCAATGGCGATAAGAGCAAGGGTCTGGTAATGCTCCCTGTTGAGCTTATCGACAACAACGGCAAGGAGCTTGAAAAGTGCGTGAAGGCACTGGCTGAAAGCTGGAAACCGGAAAGCGGATTTACGGAGTGGCTTGATGAAGCCTGCGTTTTCGCAAGCACACTGGTTGACAGAATTGTTACAGGCTATCCGAGAGATGAGGACACAAAAATCTTCGAGGAATTCGGCTACGAGGATAAGCTTATTGTTACAGGCGAGCCTTTTGCACTGTGGGTAATTGAGTCCGACAAGGATATCAGCGGTGAGCTTCCGTTTGAAAAGGCAGGGCTTCCTGTTATCTTCACCGATAACCACAAGCCTTACAAACAGCGTAAGGTTCGTATCCTGAACGGTGCACACACATCATTCGTTCTTGCGTCATACCTTGCAGGCAACGATTATGTGGGTCAGTCTATGGACGACGAAACAGTGTTCAGCTTTATGAAGGAAACAATCTTCGGAGAGGTTATCCCGACGCTTGACCTTCCCGAAAGAGAGCTTCTTGAATTTGCAGAAGCGGTTATCGACAGATTTAAAAATCCGTTTATCAAACATTCACTGCTGGCTATATCCCTTAACAGCGTTTCCAAGTGGAAAGCAAGATGTATGCCAAGCTTTACAGAATACATAAACAGAAAGGGTCAGCTTCCGAAGCATCTTACATTCTCACTTGCTTCACTGATTGCTTTCTACAACGGCAGCGAAATCCGAAACGGCGTGCTTATCGGTAACCGTGACGGCGCTGAATACGAAATCAAGGATGACAGGTTTGTACTTGATTTCTTTGCGGCAAACTCAAAGCTTCCTGCTGATGAGCTTGCTAAGGCAGTCCTTTCAAACACAGAATTCTGGGGCACAGACCTTACACAGTATGAAAGTACGCTTGAAAATGTAAGTGCTTACATTGCTGATATAAGAAGCCTTGGAATGAGAAAGGCACTTGAAAAGAATTTCGGATAAGGAGTTCATAACGTGGAAATTATCAGGATAAACGACAACGACAATGTTGCGGTTGCGGTCAAGGCGATTAAAAAGGGTACTATAGTAACCGTAGGCGGCAGGAATATTGAAGTGCTTCAGCGTATCCCCGCAGGACACAAAATTGCAATTGAGCCTATCAAGGACGCAACACCCGTTGTAAAGTACGGTTATCCGATAGGCAACGCCACAGCAGATATCCAGCCCGGCGAGTGGGTACATACGCACAACCTCAAAACCGCACTTTCGGGTCTGGTTGATTACAATTACGAGCCTTCCAAGCACCGCAGAAAGCCTCCTGTTGAGGATATAGCACCTCTCCAGTACAACGGTTTTCTCCGTCCCGACGGAAGTGTTGGAACAAGAAACGAAATCTGGATTGTACCGACAGTCGGCTGCGTAAACGGAATTGCAGGTGCACTTGAAAAGAAGGCTGCACATCTTGTAAGCGGCTCAATTGAAGCAATCGCTTCTTTTTCACATCCTTACGGCTGTTCACAGCTTGGTGAGGATCAGGAAAACACAAGAAAAATTCTTTCCGACATCGTAAACCATCCGAATGCAGGCGGCGTGCTTGTACTTGGACTTGGCTGCGAGAATACGGGAATTGAAATCCTCAAGGAATACATCGGCGAGTACGATGAAAGACGTGTCAAGTTCCTGAAATGTCAGGACTTTGAGGACGAAATTGAGGAGGGTATGAAGCTTCTTACAGAGCTTGCTGAATACGCAGGAAGCTTTGAAAGAACAAAGGTAGGTGCGGCTAAGCTTGTTGTGGGTCTTAAATGCGGCGGCTCGGACGGCTTCTCGGGAATTACGGCAAATCCGCTGGTGGGAAGGTTTTCCGACCTGCTGGTTGAACAGGGCGGTACAACAATCCTTACGGAAGTACCCGAAATGTTCGGTGCTGAAACAATCCTTATGAACAGGGCAAAGGATGAGCAGACGTTTGACAAGACCGTTGACCTCATCAATAACTTCAAATGCTACTACGAAGCGGCTGGTCAGCCGATTTACGAAAATCCGTCCCCTGGAAATAAGGACGGCGGCATTTCCACACTTGAGGATAAATCCCTTGGCTGTACACAGAAATCGGGTACAAGCGAGGTAAAGGGTGTTCTTGAGTACGGCGAAAGGGTTACCGAAAGCGGACTTAATCTTCTTTCTGCACCCGGCAACGACCTTGTAGCTTCAACAGCCCTTGCGGCTTCGGGTGCACAGATTATTCTGTTCACAACAGGCAGAGGTACGCCGTTTGCTTCACCTGTTCCTACAATCAAGATTTCAAGCAATACGCCTCTCGCTGACAAGAAATCCAACTGGATTGACTTCAACGCAGGTCCTATTGCAGAGGATAAAACCATTGACGACCTTGCAGGACTTCTTCTTACATACGTTCTTGAAGTTGCTTCGGGACGTAAGGTAAAAAGTGAAATCTACGGCTATCGTGATATGGCAATTTTCAAAAAAGGAGTAACATTATAATGAATTCGGTTATCGAAGAAATTTCTAAAATAGGTATAGTACCTGTTATCGCTCTTGATGATGCAAAGGACGCTGAACCACTTGCAAAGGCACTTTGCGAAGGCGGTCTCCCCTGTGCGGAGGTTACTTTCAGAACAGCAGCTGCTGAGGACAGCATCAGAATTATGGCTGAAAAGTTCCCTGAAATGCTTGTTGGTGCAGGAACAGTCCTCACAACAGAGCAGGTTGACAGAGCAGTAAATGCAGGTGCAAAGTTCATCGTAAGCCCGGGACTTAATCCAAAGGTTGTGGCTTACTGCACATCAAAGAATATTCCGATTGTTCCCGGCTGTGCAAACCCAAGCGATATCGAACAGGCTCTTGAGCTTGGTCTTGAAGTTGTAAAGTTCTTCCCTGCAGAAGCGGCAGGCGGCCTTAATATGATTAAGTCAATGAGCGCACCTTACACATCCGTTAAGTTTATGCCTACAGGCGGCATAAACGCAAACAACCTCATTGATTACCTCAACTTCGGTAAAATCGTTGCTTGCGGCGGCTCCTGGATGGTAAGCAAGGATATGGTTTCCGCAGGTGAGTTTGACAGGATTGCTAAGCTTACAAACGAAGCTGTAACAAAGATGCTCGGCTTTGAACTCAGACACATCGGCATCAACGAAAGCGATGAAGCCTCCGCAGACAAGGCAGCGGATATGTTCGGCGTGTTCGGCTTCGACAAGAAGTTCGGCAGCAGCTCAATCTTCGCAGGCTCTGCAATCGAAGTAATGAAAGCTCCTTACCTCGGTAAGAATGGTCATATCGCAATCGGTACAAACTACATCGAACGTGCTGTATATCACCTTGAAAAACGCGGCGTTGAATTTGACAAGGAAACTGAAAAGCGTGACGCAAAGGGAAATCTCAAGGCTATCTACATAAAGGGTGAGTTCGGCGGCTTCGCTGTTCACCTCGTACAGAAATAAGAAAGGGTTGATTGAAATGTCCAGAAAGGTTGTAACCTTCGGCGAACTTATGCTCAGACTTGCTCCTGAGGGATATTACAGATTTGTTCAGGCAGAAAAGTTCGGTGCAACATACGGCGGCGGCGAAGCAAACGTTGCTGTTTCCCTCGCAAACTACGGCTACGATGCAAAGTTCGTAACAAAGCTTCCTAAGCACGAAATCGGTCAGGCAGCTGTAAATTCTCTCAGAAAATACGGCGTTGACACATCATATATCGCACGCGGCGGCGACAGAGTCGGTATCTACTTCCTTGAAAAGGGTGCTTCACAGCGTCCTTCAAAGGTTATCTATGACAGAGCAGGTTCTTCCATCTACACAGCTTCCGCTTCCGACTTCAACTGGGACGAAATCTTTGACGGCGCTGAATGGTTCCACTTCACAGGTATCACTCCTGCACTGAATGATGACGTTGCTGCAATCTGCCTCGAAGCTTGCAAGGCTGCAAAGGCAAAGGGCGTAATGATAAGCTGCGACCTCAACTACCGCAACAAGCTCTGGTCCAAGGAAAAGGCAGGACAGGTAATGGGTGAGCTTTGCAAGTACGTTGACGTTTGTATCGCAAACGAAGAAGACGCAGGCGACGTATTCGGCATCAAGTCCGAGGGTACTGACGTTTACGCAGGCGAGGTAAACCACGAGGGTTACAAGTCTGTTGCAAAGCAGCTTGCTGACCGCTTCGGCTTCAAGAAGGTTGCAATCACACTCCGTACATCAATTTCCGCTAACGACAACAAGTGGGCGGCAATGCTCTACGACGGAAATGACTACTATTTCAGCAAGAGCTACCTTATGCACATCGTTGACCGTGTAGGCGGCGGCGACAGCTTTGGCGGCGGACTCATCTACGCTTGCCTTGAAGGTATGGAGCCACAGCAGATTATCGAATTTGCAGTTGCGGCAAGCTGTCTCAAGCACAGCATTGAAGGAGACTTCAATATGGTTTCCGTTGATGAAGTAAAGAAGCTTGCAGGCGGCGACGCTTCGGGCAGAGTACAGAGATAAGGTTTTAGGTTAAGGAGAAGATTTGAAATGGCAATGGAACTCAGAACAGCAGCGTCCCCTAAGGACGTTAAGCACTACGATACAACAAGACTCCGTGAGGAGTTTCTCATCAGCAACCTTTTCAAGGTTAACGAAATAAAGACTGTTTACAGTCACATCGACAGAATTATAGTCGGCTCAGCAGTTCCCTCAGGTAAGGCACTCGTTCTTACAGCAGGTGAAGAAATCCGTGCAGAATACTTCCTCCAAAGAAGAGAAATGGGCGTAATCAACATCGGCGGCAAGGGTAAGATTACAATTGACGGAACGGTTTACGAGCTTGGCTACAAGGACGGCATCTACATCGGTATGGGTGCAAAGGACATCACTTTTGAAAGCGACAACGCAGACGAACCTGCAAAGTTCTACTTCAACAGTGCTCCTGCTCACAAGACTTATCCGACCGTACTTATCACACCTGATTCTATCAAGCCTGAGAACAAGGTTGAGCTTGGCTCACTTGAAGAATCCAACCACAGAGTAATCAACAAGTACATTCTTCCGGGACAGGTTGAAAGCTGTCAGCTGGTAATGGGTATGACTTCCCTTAAACCAGGCAGTGTTTGGAACACAATGCCTTGCCACACACACGACAGAAGAATGGAGGTTTACCTCTACTTCGAGCTCACGGACGATTCGGTGGTATTCCACTATATGGGCGAGCCGACTGAAACACGTCACATCGTTATGAGAAACGAAGAAGCGGTTATTTCACCAAGCTGGTCAATCCACAGTGCTTCAGGTACAAGAGCGTACACATTTATCTGGGGTATGGTTGGTGAAAATCAGGCATTCGACGATATGGACCCTGTTGCAATGCAGGATTTGAAGTAATAAAAAAGGAGACTGAAAGAAATGAATTTTGCTGAACAGTTTTCATTAAGCGGCAAGGTTGCTCTCGTAACAGGTGCTTCTTACGGAATAGGTTTTGCAATTGCTGAGGCAATGGCTTCCGCAGGTGCAACAATCGTATTCAACGACATCAGGCAGGAGCTTGTTGACAAGGGTCTTGAAGCTTACAAGGCAAAGGGTATTGACGCAAAGGGTTACGTTTGCGACGTAACAAACGAAGAACAGGTAAACGAACTGATTGCAGAAATTGAAAAGGAAGTCGGCGTAATCGACATTCTTGTAAACAACGCAGGCATTATCAAGAGAATTCCGATGTGCGAAATGTCCGCAGCTGAATTCAGACAGGTAATTGACGTTGACCTGAACGCTCCGTTCATTATGGCAAAGGCTGTAATTCCTTCTATGATTAAAAAGGGGCACGGCAAGATTATCAACATCTGTTCAATGATGTCAGAGCTTGGACGTGAAACAGTTTCCGCTTACGCTGCTGCAAAGGGCGGACTCAAGATGCTCACAAAGAATATTGCTTCCGAATATGCTAAGTACAATATTCAGTGCAACGGTATCGGTCCGGGCTACATTGCAACACCACAGACCGCTCCGCTGAGAGAACCTCAGGCAGACGGTTCAAGACATCCGTTTGACAGCTTCATTATTGCAAAGACACCTGCTGAAAGATGGGGTGACCCTGAAGACCTCGGAGGCCCTGCAGTATTCCTTGCTTCCGACGCTTCAAACTTCGTAAACGGACATATTCTTTACGTTGACGGCGGTATTCTTGCTTACATCGGTAAGCAGCCGTAAAAATCGTATCCAATACAGTCGGGGAACTGTATAACCCATATATTTTTATTAATAAAGGAGAAATTTTTATGCGAATGATGAAAAAGGTACTTGCAGGTATTATGGGCGTTGCAATGCTCGCTTCTATGACAGCCTGCAGCAAGGAAGCAGAAAACACAACAGGCGGCGATACTGCTGAAACAGTTGCACCTGCAAGCGACGGTCCTGTAACTCTCAAGTTCTCTTGGTGGGGCGGCGACTCAAG
This sequence comes from Oscillospiraceae bacterium, assembly GCA_045545795.1. GTDB lineage: Bacteria > Bacillota > Clostridia > Oscillospirales > Ruminococcaceae > RGIG8773. The sequence continues at coordinate 41,755 of JAZQBN010000121.1, read as the reverse complement.
ACACGAAGCTACACAGAAGGCTGTTGAAGCTTTTATGGCTAAGTATAACAACATCACTGTTGAAACAAACTTCGGTGCTTGGAGCGGCTGGGAAGACTCAATGTCCACAGCATTCTATGCAGGTACAGCTCCTGACGTAAATCAGGTTAACTGGAACTGGATTTCCAACTACTCTGCTGACGGCAGCATCTTCCTTGATATGAACAAGGTTTCAAACACATTCGACCTTACACAGTATGACAAGTCTGCACTTGACCAGTGCACAGTTGCAGGTGAGCTTCAGGCTATCCCTGTTGCAATGACAGGACGTATCTTCTACTGGAATGAGTCCACATTTGAAAAGGCTGGCATCTCCACACCTAAGACACTTGAAGAGCTCTACGCTGCAGGCGAAACCTTCAAGACAGTTCTCGGTGATGACTACTACCCTCTCGCACTGGGCGAATACGACAGAGCTATCCTCTGCGTTTACTACCTTGAATCCGTATACGGCAAGGCTTGGGTAACAGACGGCAAGCTCAACTACACAGCTGAAGAAATCGCTACAGGTCTCCAGTTCATCGAAGACCTCGAAGCTAAGCACGTTATCCCAACAGTTGCTACAATCCTCGGCGACGGTGCTGAATCCCTTGATAAGAACCCTAAGTGGATGGAAGGCAAGTATGCTGGTATCTTCGAATGGGATTCCTCCGCAACAAAGTTCGGCGGCGCTCTTAACGAAGGTCAGAGCTTTATCGTTGGTGACTATATGAAGGATATGGGCGAATATCAGGGCGGCTTCTCCAAGGTTTCCCTCGCATTTGCTATCACAGAAAATACAAAGCACCCAACAGAAGCTGCTATGCTTATGCAGTACCTCCTCAATGACCCTGAAGGTTCCGCAATTATGGCTTCTGAACGTGGTATCCCACTCAGCAAGGCTGCTAACAAGACTTGTATGGATCAGGGTCTCCTCAACGAAATGGTTGCAGAGGCTAACGGCAAGGTACTTGCTTGGGTAGACTTCCCACTTGATACACAGTTCGAAAACTCCAAGCTCAAGGGTGCTCCTGATGGCGTTTACTACGACGTATTCGGCGGTCTCAGCTACGATGAATACACAGTTGATGATGCAGCTAAAATTCTCGTAGACGGCGTTACAGCAGTTCTCGAAGGCTAATTGACAGCCCCTTTCATCTCTTCTCATTATTAATACCGACAGGCTCACCGTCCCCTCAGGGGCGGTGAGGGCAATGTCGGACAGGAGTTAAGTATGGCAGAGTTAAATTATATCAACAATTTTCTGAAGGATTACCGGCATTACAAAACCTACTGGAATTACGAAGACGGCTGCGTCCTTATGGGATGTCAGCAGCTTTATCAGGTAACGGGAGATAAGTATTATCTCGAATTTATTTTAGAGTACATTGACCCTCTCATTGATGAGGACGGTACTATTACTAATTTCGAATTCGGCAAACATAACATTGACGGCTTCAATGCAGGAAAAATTCTGTACCTTGCATATGAAGAAACAGGAATAACAAGGTACAGAAAAGCAATTGACTTCTTAATCCGCAATCTGATGGAACAGCCGAGAACTAAGGAAGGAAACTTCTTCCACAAGGCTATTTATCCTAATCAGGTCTGGCTTGACGGACTCTATATGGCTCAGCCTTTTTATATGGAGTACGAAACCAAGTACAATAAAAAAGAAAATTACAATGACATTCTGAACCAGTTCAGAAATGTCAGAAAATATATGTATGACCCTGATAAGAAGCTTTATTATCACGGCTACGACGAAGCAAAAATCCAGCCCTGGGCAAACAAGGAAACAGGTCTTTCGCCTAACTTCTGGCTCCGTTCAATGGGTTGGTACTTAATGGCTCTTATTGACGTAATTGATAATATGTCCGAAGAAATTTACGAGCAGTACCGTGAATACTGTGACCTGTTCAAGGAAGCAATCGACGGTATTCTTCAGTACAAGGACAAGAACACAAGCCTTTTCTATCAGGTTATTGACCACGCTGATACAGAGGGCAACTACACCGAAACATCAGGCTCGGCAATGGTTGCTTACGCTGTTATGAAGGCAGCAAGACTGGGCGTGATAAGCTGTGAAAGGTACGCAGATGAGGGCATCGCGATTTTTGACGGAATTGTAAAAGAGAAGCTGGATGAAGACAAGCAGGAACTGACAGACATCTGCTGGGTTGCAGGACTTGGTCCGGGCGAACAGCGTGACGGAAGCGTTGAGTATTACCTCTCCGAAAAGAGAGTTTCCAACGACTCCAAGGGCGTAGGACCGTTTATGATGGCTTACGCACAGAAGCTTATGCTTCAGAAAAGTTTATAATTATTGGGGAGGATACTATGGCTGCTAAAACAATCGACACCAACCAGCCAAGCAAATTCAGCAAGTTCATGAGAAGAAATTATGGCTTTCTGTTCATTATAGTGTGGCTTTTCGGCTTTTTGGTTTTCAGAATGTACCCGTTTCTTTCATCACTCTACTACAGCTTCACTGACTTCCACCTTTTCAAGGGTATCAGTGAATACGGTCTGATGAATTATCAGGAAATTTTCGCTGACAAGAAAATTATGAGTTCGCTGGGAATTACTTTCTCATACGCATTCATTACAGTGCCGCTGAAGCTGGCATTCGCACTTTTTATCGCATATATCCTTAACTACAAAATCAAGGGCGTAAGTATTTTCAGAACAGCTTACTACATCCCGTCAATCCTCGGCGGTTCAGTAGCTATCGCTGTTCTCTGGAAGGCACTTTTCCGTGACGAAGGTCTTATCAACGCTGTTATCAGAGCATTCGGCGGCGAAGGGGTTAACTGGCTTGCCGAACCAAAATATGCACTGTTCATTATCTCTCTCCTGAGAGTATGGCAGTTCGGTTCTGCAATGGTACTCTTCCTTGCAGCCCTCAAGGGTGTTTCTCAAGATTTGTACGAAGCAGCAACAATTGACGGTGCAAGCAAGGCAACACAGTTCTTCAAAATCACAGTTCCGCTGATTACTCCTGTTGTGTTCTACAACCTCGTTACACAGCTTTGTCAGGCATTTCAGGAATTCAACGGCCCGTACATCATCACACAGGGCGGTCCGAGAGGTGCAACAACACTCTTGTCCCTCCTTATCTACAACAGAGCGTTCCAGGACTACGAAATGGGTATGGCAAGTGCAATGGCTTGGGTGCTTTTCGTAATCGTAATGGTTCTCAGCCTTATCGCATTCATAAGCCAGAAGTACTGGGTTTACTACGGCGACGAGAAGTAAGGGGGTTACTATATGAATTACACACAGAAACAAAAGCTTGGTACTGTAATCAAGTATATAATCCTTATTGCTGTCGGATTTATTATGGTTTATCCGCTCATCTGGATGGTTGGTGCAACCTTCAAGACCAACAACGAAATCTTCAGCAACCTTACACCGTTCACAGCACACCCGACACTTGACGGTTACAAGAACGCAATGAACGATTACGGCGGAAGCATCAATATCTTCAAGGCAATGCTCAACACATACAGCTATGTTCTTCCGAAGGTTATCTTCACCGTAATTTCCGCAACACTCACAGCATACGGCTTCGGACGCTTCAACTTCGTAGGCAGAAATGTGCTTTTCGCAGCACTTATGGCTACACTCTTCCTTCCGCAGGTTGTAATGAACGTTCCGCAGTTCATTCTTTACAACAACTTCGGCTGGGTTGACTCCGAAATCTATCTCCCGCTTATCATTCCATCACTTTTTGCGTTCGATACATACTTTGTATTTATGCTTATCCAGTTCCTCAGAGGTATTCCGAGAGAGCTTGACGAAGCAGCAACAATTGACGGCTGCAACTCAATTCAGACACTTATCAAGGTTATCTGTCCGATGCTCAAGCCTGCAATGGTAAGCTGTGCTCTCTTCCAGTTTATGTGGTCCTCCAACGACTATATGGGTCCTCTGCTTTACGTCAAGACACCTTCCAACTATCCTGCTGCAATCTTCGTTCGTCTTTCTATGGACGCAGACACAGGCTTCGACTGGAACCGTGTACTTGCAGTATCACTCATCTCGATTATTCCTTCCCTTGTAGTGTTCTTCTGTGCTCAGAAGCAGTTCATCGAAGGTATTTCCGCAGGCAGTGTAAAGGGTTAATAATTTTTTAAGGCAGAGTTCTTGCTCTGCCTTAAAGTCGTATTATGAGGTATAAAATGAAGATTGAAATTACTAAAACAGGTGCACGTTATGCAGTGGCAGATATAAGCGGTGCAGACAGCTTTTCCGCAGCACTCAACGGCAAGGAAATCGCTCTCGGCAATACAGTCAATTTCATCGGACAGCTTTCTCCCGATACGGAGTACGTCCTCCGCACTGTTTGCGGCAGCGATGAAGCGGAAGCTGTTTTCCGTACCGAAAAGGAATTCGTTACCCTTGACGTAAGAAAATTCGGTGCAAAGGGTGACGGAGTAACTGACGATACCGTATTTATTCAGGCGGCTATAATGGCGTGCCCCGAAAACAGCAGGGTGCTTGTCACAAAGGGAAAATACAAGGTTACAAGCCTGTTTATGAAAAGCGGGGTAAACCTTGAAATCGCCGGTGACGCTGAAATTTTTGCCGATAAGGAACGCTTCAATCACCCGATTTTTGAGGGAATGATTAAAAGCTATGACGAGCAGAGCGAGTACAACCTCGGCACTTGGGAGGGCAACCCGCTCAAGATGTTTGCAGGAATTATCACCTGTCTTGACGTTGAAAATGTAACGATTTACGGCGAGGGCACAATCAACGGCAACGCTTCACACGAGGATTGGTGGTACAACGAAAAGGTAATGGTAGGCGCATTCCGTCCCCGTCTGCTTTTCATCAGCAGAAGCAGGAATGTCAGCGTTATGGGACTTACCTTCAAGGACAGTCCCTCCTGGACAATTCACCCTTACTTTTCCGAGAACGTTTCCCTTACAGCACTTAAAATCAACAATCCGCAGAACTCCCCGAATACCGACGGTATTGACGTTGAGTCCTGTAAAAACGTGATAATCGAGGGCGTGCATTTTACCCTCGGTGATGATTGCATTGCCCTTAAATCAGGCAAGATTTATATGGCGAGAAAATACGGCGTGCCATCGGAAAATATCCATATCCGCCGCTGTGTAATGGAAAACGGTCACGGTGCAGTAACAATCGGAAGTGAAATGTCAGCAGGTGTGAAGGACGTGCTTGTTGAGGATTGCGTTTTCAGCAACACCGACCGAGGTCTGCGTATCAAGACAAGACGCGGCAGGGGCGATACGGCGATTATTGACAACGTAACATTCAGAAATATCACTATGAACGGCGTAAAAACCCCGTTTGTGGCAAACTGCTTCTATTTCTGCGACCCTGACGGCAGAACAAGCTACGTTCAGGACAGAAATCCTCATCCCGTTGATGAGCGTACACCGCATATCAAAAAGCTTTGCTTTGAGGACATCAACTGCGTTGACAGTCACTTTGCCGCCGCTTTCTTTATGGGACTTCCCGAAAGAAAAATCAGCGAAATCGTGATGAAGAACGTGAATATTTCCCTTGCTGAAAATCCCGAAAGCGGTTTTGCGGCAATGCTTTGCAATGTTGACGAAATGTCGGGCAGGGGTATTATTGCCGAAAATGTTGAAAGGCTTATCCTTGACAATGTGAACATCGAAAACTGCAAGGGTGAAAGGCTTGAAGCAAGCAATGTTGATATCATAGAAGGAGTTTGATTATGCAGCTTGGAATAAGAGTACACGACGGCGAGAAGTTTCCTCTTGAACAGCTTCTGCCGATTTTGAGAAGCCGTGGTTTTGCCTGCGGTCATATCGCACTTTCAAAGTCAATTTCCGAGGTGAGCACAGCGGTTTCAGCACTGACCCCCGGCTTTGCAATGTACCTGAAAAAGCTTTTTGCAAAGAACGAGCTTGATGTTGCCGTCCTTGGCTGTTACCTCAACCTTGCAACACCCGATGAAGCTGCACTCCGTGCAAATCAGGAGAAATATATGGCGAATATCCGCTTTGCTTCGCTTATGGGCTGCGGTGTTGTGGGCACGGAAACAGGTGCTCCGAATAAGGAGTATAAGTACGAGCCTGCCTGTCATACCGAGGAAGCACTGAACACGTTTATTGCTAATCTCAGACCTGTTGTGGAGTACGCCGAAAAAATGGGTGTAATCGTGGCAATTGAGCCTGTGTGGAAGCATATTGTCTGCAACCCGAAGCGTGCAAGACGTGTTCTTGACGAAATTGCTTCACCTAATTTACAGATTATATTTGACCCCGTGAATTTGCTGTGCTATAATAATTACAATGAGAGAAACGAGATTTTTGCCGAAGCAATGGAGCTTCTCGGCAAGGACATCGCCGTTGTGCATATCAAGGATTTTATCGTCAATGATAACGACCTTGTTTCCGTTGCGGCGGGGCACGGCGAAATGAACTACACCGAAATTATGCGGTTCATCAAGAAGGAAAAGCCCTTCATTCACGTTTCCCTCGAAAATACCGTTCCCGAAAATGCTGAGGAAGCAAGAAGGCTTATTCAGTCAATCTGGGAGCAGGCTTAACCCCGAAAGGAAGTATGGCATTGAAAATTTTCAGTATAGAAAATCCTGTGTTTGCGTTTATTTCAAGAGTGGGAGATATGTTCATTCTGTCATTTATATGGCTTATCGCAAGTCTGCCGATTTTTACAATCGGTGCTTCAACAACCGCCGCATATGACTGTGCATTCAAAATTATCCGTGCCCGTGACACGAATGTGTTCAGGGATTTTGTAAATTCCTTCAAAAGCAACTTTAAGCAGTCCACAATCATTTTTCTGATTATGCTTCCAATCGGAGCACTTATCGCTGCCGACCTGTGGTTCTGGTCGCAGCAGACGGGCGACATGGCATTGATTATGAATGCTTTGAGCATTGGCATAGCCGCTCTTTTTACCGTCACATATCTGTACGTCTTTCCCGTTCAGGCTGTGTTTGAAAATCCTGTGAAAAAGACGCTGAAAACCGCATTTCTTATGGCGGTAAGCAATTGGTGGAACAGCATACTCCTGCTTGCGGCGTGCATAGCGGTCTCTTATCTGTGCTACATACTTCCAATTGCAGGCTACGCATTTCTCCTTGTGGGAACGGGCACCTTCACAATGACTTTTGCGGTACGCTTTCTGGTGGTTTTCAGGAAGTACAATTCCGAACTTATGCCCGACCGTCCCGAAGCATCCGATATGGCTCCAATCGAAAAGCCAAGGGATGAAAAAAAGAAGAAAAGCATTGTTAACTCAAAGAAAAACAAAATAATCAGCTAAGCTGTATAACGATATTAAGACAAGGCATTCATTGATTTCATAGGTCAATGAATGCCTTTATTCGTTATGAAGCCTGATTTGCCGTTCCTCTTTTGCAGTGTATCTACCCTGCTGTTTATTATGCTATTATTCTTATATATTTAAGAAAGGCAGTGGATGTATATGAACATTTTTGCGTTGGGTACACTCGGATTAATTATACATTTGTTCAAAAGCAGACTATAAAGTCCCAAAACTATTGACAAAAAAATTTAACAGGTATATACTTTAATAGGTGTTAAAGGTTAATTTGTAACAAAAAAATCACATTTTTGACAGCACTGTATGTATAAAATTCAATCGTAGCTGTCTTGTCATTAAATATAGTGTGATTTTGTCGGTGGACTGTAAAATCTGCTTTATGATACAGCAAAAAGACATTGCAAAACGCCAGTAGACGGTATATTCAGTTATACTGTTTATCAAATAATTATTGGGAGGAATTCAAGTGAAAAAACAATTGGGCAATCGTATCATTTCGTGGCTGCTTGCACTCGGAATGATTGTATCGCCAACAGGTGCAGGACTTACTGCTGTCCCTGTTTTTGCAGAGGAAAGCAGTATTGTCGAAACTGTTGAGGATAACGGTACTGCCACAGAAGAAAACAACTCTGACGGAGAAGCTGTGACAACTGAGGATGAGGGTACTGTTACAGATGAAAACAACTCTGACGGAGAAGCTGTGACAACTGATGATGAAGGTACTGTTACAGATGAAAACGGCTCTGACGGAGAAGCTGTAACAACCGAGGATGATGGTGTTACAGATGAAACTCCAAGCCTTGATGAAGAAGTACCTGTCCAAACATATTCGGTATATGTAATTGTATATGACGAATCAATGGGTACTGCTTCCGCAACACCAAATGAAAATGTAGAGGCAGGAACAGAGGTTACTCTTACATATTCCGCAGATGAAAGCTGTGAGTTTGTCGGATGGGATATAGACCCTGATACAGTTGTAGTTACCGACAACAAGTTCACAATGCCTGAGTCATATGTGTATGTTTATCCACAATTTGTCAGAAAAGAATATCCCTTCACAGTGGAAGACTCCGACAGAAATTTTATCGGCGGAGCTGACAGCTGGGAAGAAGCCGCAGAATACATCACAGACCCGTCTGTTGATTATACTGTAAACATTGCATCTGCAGCTGAATTTGATAATTTCGTTATTCCAAAGACAGCAAAGAGCATTACCTTCACGGGTAATACTATTACAATCGGCAACAAAACCCTTGCAATTCCTGTTGACACAACATTCGAAAATGGGGAACTCAAAGCAGAGAATTTGTCTGTAACTGTTGCGGCAGGAAAGACACTTACAATTGGGAACCACTGGGGGCTTGATGGCAAACCTATAGCAAATATTACAGGTACACCGACTTCAAAATTTGTTACATATGCTTCATTTGGCGTAACAAACGTAAAGAATTTTGAAACTGTAGAGGCAGTTGACCTGTGGGTGTACGGCACAACAAGCGGAATAAAGAATTTTAAAGGCGGTCTCAGTGCACAGGACGGCTCAAAAGTTACTATAGACAATATCAGTGGGGACACTGAGCTGAGTTACTCACCTCCTCTTGCAGTTCCTACAGTAAACGATGTATCTGAGGGTGCAAAGCTTGTTCTTGATTGTGCAGGCGGAGTATCTATACTGACAGGTATGACCGTGCTTTACAGCCCTAAGGATATAAGCTCGGCTATAGAAATTGACTCTTACAACCACACAGAAGCTTTCTACTATCCTAAGACAAAGGAAATCAAGGCTGAAAACCCTGAGGCGGTATCACTAAGCAAAAACGGTGACATTGCAGAAAGCTTCCAAAATCTCGATGCAGCTTTTGCGGCTGTAACAGACAAAACAGCTGATTACACAATCAAGATTAACGACAATCTCGAAATCGAAAATTTAGTAATTCCAAAGACAGCAAACAGCATTACATTTACAGGCGACGGCAGAATAACAATAGCAAACAAAAAGCTTGCTATACCTGTAAACACCACATTTGATGTGTATCTGACAGCAAGCAATTACATTTTGGGAGAAGAAATCCATAAGTTTGTTCCTGACATAGCTGTAACAGTTGCGGCTGGTAAAAAGCTTACCGTAAACAAGGAATGGCTGTACTATGTTAACACAATAACAGGTACAAAGACATCTGAGCTTGTACTTAACGCTAGGTCTGGTTTTGACGATATTAAAAATTTCGGAACAGTAACAGCTGTTGACCTTTCTTTATGGAACAATATGTCGGGAATAGGCAATTTCAGCGGTAACCTGACATCAAACCGTGCAACAGTAACAATTGATAACATTTCTGCAAACTCTAACATTCACATCTGGAATTCAGACCAGAAGCTTACTGTTAATTCAATTGCAGAAGATGCTATTCTTACACTGACTGTTAATGAAGATGCGGCACTTGCAAGCGGCACAACGGTTCTTTACTCCAAGAACAACATTTCACCAAATGTTAAAATTGCAAACAAGACAGCAGACGGCGATGAGCTTTCGGCTTACTACTACACAAAGACAAAGTCTATCAAGGCAGAGGTCGGCACGGCTCTTACGCTTTCATACGGAAATTTTGAAAAGTCCTACCCTAACTTTGAGCTTCTCTTTGCTGACATCACTGACAATACTGTTGACTATACGATTACACTCAACACTGATATGTTTGTTGAGAAGCTTACTTTCCCAAAAACAGCAAAGAGTATCACAATCAACGGTGCTCAACTCGGCTTCGATAACAAGACTGTTGCAATTCCTGTTGATATGACAATCGCAACAGAAAGATTTGCGTGGTCGATAGGCGAGATAACCGAAGAATTGCCTGCAGGTCAGGGCTATACATTGACTGTTGCGGCAGGCAAAACACTTACTATTAATTCAAATATACGCGATGTAAAGGCTATTACAGGTACTAAAACATCAAACCTCAACATTATCGGTGATGGTACTGTATCTGTTTATGATTTGAAAACATTTGAAAATGTTACAGCAGCACCTTCTGCGTGGCTTTGTGTAAGCGGCTCGATGTCAGCTGTCAGCAATTTCAGCGGCAGACTTATTTTCAGTCCTACTATCAAATCAAAGGACGTTGCAATCAGCAATATTGCGGCTGATTCCCTTATTCAGGCGTGGATTTACGACAATCAAAAGCATAAGATAACTATCAATGCAATTGCCGAAAATGCAACTCTCACATACCGTGCCTGGGTAAATGATTCAACAGGCGACCTTGCAAACGGCACAATAATTCTTTACGCACCTAAGGACATTACCGAGCAGATTGTTATTGAAAATAAGACAGAATCAGGTAAGTCACTCAAACCTTTCTATTACAAAAAGACAAAGGAAATCAAGGCAGAGGTAGCTGAGGCAATTACTCTTTCTGACGGAACAACAGAAAATAATTATCCGAACCTTGAAAAAGCCTTTGAAAGCATTACAGACAGCACAAAGAATTACACAATTACACTTAATGAAGATGTAAAATCAGAAAAGCTTACACTTCCGAAAACAGCTGCTTCAATAACCATCAGAAGCGACAACACAAGCGTAATCAACGTGGGCAAGCTTACTTCGATTACAGCAAATACAGACCTTACAATCGAAAATATTGCATTTGAAACATCGGGTAAGACTCTCACAATCAATGCTAAGAAAAATCTTACAGTTGACGGACTTTACGGCAACGTAACAGCACTCAAGGGCGGCGCTAAGTTTGCTCTTAACTGGCTCGGCGAGGATGAGGGACTGTTTGTAGATATTTCAGGCTTTGGCACTGTTAACGTGTACGACGCTCTCAGAGCAGGCAAGACATTCAACACAACTAATCTCGTGTTCAAATCAGCAACAGCAACGCTTGTTATTTCCGATGCAGCAGCAAAGGTATCCGTAAAGGCTATCGACGCAGCAAGCGGCGGTATTATCAAGTATGCTGAGGGTGCTAAGACTGCTCTTGCTTTCACAGGCAAGGACACTGATTTCACAGGTACACTCACAATCACAGGTGAAGTTGCAAACGGTCAGGCAGTCCTCACAGCAAAGGGCATAAGCCTTGACAAGCTTGCAAACGGTATTGCTCCTGCAAATGTAAACGTTGAATACGGCTTTACACAGGTTGGCAATAACATCTGCTATATGGGCAAGGTGATTGCTCTCAATACAGATAACAGCACTGAAAAATATGCACTCTGGAGTGAAGTGATTGCAGTTATCGAAAAAGCAAAGAATAACGAAGCTGTTTACACAATTGAACTTCTCGACAACTACAACTTTAACGGTGCAGTCAAGCTTCCTAAGGCAGGCACTTACAAGTCAATCACAATTGACGGTGCCGGTCTCTATGAGCTTAGATTTACAGGCAATATTACTCTCACAGGTAATCTTAACATTGAAAACACCACTACTGTATGCACCACAAAAACAGGTGCAGAAAGCCCATTCAAGATTAACGCAGGCAAGTACAGCCTTACACTGACAAACGTAATCACAGGTGCGTGCACAATCAGCGGCAGCACAGGCTCTGTAATTACCCTTAACGATGTAAAAATCAACGGCAGCGTTTCGGGTGACACTGTTATCTGCAACGGTACAAATGATATGGTTTATATCTCAGGCAACCTTGCTGCAAAGAAGTCTCTTGTTATCAATGATGATATGCTCATCCGCGGCAGCATCAACGCTTACGCACTTTCTTCAACAGCTGAGGAAGCGGGTTATTTTGAATTTTCCCACGGTCAAAAGATTACAATCGGCAAGGGCGGCATCACAGCAGGTAAATTTGCAATTAAGGTTGTAGACGACAGCTTCCACTATGCTGAGCTTGAAGACGGCGAGGTAATCGGTACAATTGCAGGTGCTATCAGCAGCGATGCAAGCGTTGAGGTTTACGGTGCAGACGACTTTGAAGGCACACTTAAGGCTGTTAAGGGCAAGCTTGTTATCAGCAGTGAAGCTGCTGAGGAGGTTGTGGAAACAGGAAAGTGGATTGAAAACAACGGTACATATACCTATGTTCACGGCGATACAGCAGGAGAAGGTGAAACTCTTGTTATTCCGTTCAGCAAACTCTATAGCGGTAACTCAGATTCCATAATACGATTTGGATTTAATGTATCAAGAACAGAAACAGCAGATGTAACTTATCAATATAATGATGAGTCTATTATTTCTGTTTATTCCAATTATGATGCAACTAAAGAGACACCATCATCTTTTGAATCATTTTATGGAATACCAGTTGATTTATCTCTGAGGTTTTCTTTGAAGAATGTTTCAGCTGGCGAAAAAATAGTTATAAGTGATTTTAAAGTTTATGATGAAGTAACCTATGCTACATTAGGTAATTGGACTTATAATGAAAACGATGGTTCATACACCTATACACATCTTTCAACTGCTGACTCGAATGGAGCTACCTATTATCTTGAAATAAGTGACATTTACAACGGAAACATAAACGATATAAAGAGTATATCATTCGATGTTAAAACCAATGGAGATGCAATAGTTTGTTTTTCTGCCCCACTTTCTGAAGGACAAGCATTTGGTCAGTTGATTTTCTCTAATGAAGATGGTGTTACTAAATCTGAAACAATGGAAATAACAGCAGAACTTGTTTCTAGAGATATAACTTTTGTTGTAACTGCACTTGATAGTCTTCCAACAGTTACAATCAGCAACATTCAGTTTATTACAGAATAATTCACAATAACTGAATCCACTTAATGCAATGAACCCCACAACTTAGTTGTGGGGTTCATTTGTTCATATTGTAAGTTCTGTTTTATATTAATTGAACGAAAATCAATCCGTGTCAATATTCAATCGGCTCAATGCTCAGTATATCCTGCTTTGCAACCTGCAAAGGCGAGGTTTCCATAAAGCAGGTTTCGGGGGCAAACTCAACCTTGACCCAATCGCCCACGGCAAATTCCGTTTCGCTGTAGAGGGAAATCGGGACAGGAGAATAATATCCCATAACGTCATAAGCCTCAACAACAAGTGAATATCCGCCGTTCTTATTTTCATAAACATCAGTAACGTATGCGGCATACTCATTTTCAGAAAGTGCAACATCAGGAACATCGTATTCCCCGCTGTCATAAGGCAGGTCGTAATCCTGTGCATATTCTGTCTTTTCAAGGCTGACAATGAACTGCTCACGGATTTCGGGCGGATAGAAATCGTCTATGCCGACCTCCTCGGTAAAGACAATGCTCACGGTATCGCCTGCTTCAACGTCATACTTACCGAATATATACACATCTGTACCGTCAGGACCGATAAACGTATCGCCCTTCATTCCCACAAGTACAGCGTTTTCCTCAACGCTGTAAACATAGGCTTCAAAGAAAACGTCCTCATTTTCTCCGTCCTCAGAAGCTTCTGTTTCAGCAGTATAAGCCACTGTTGTTTCTACGACGGTTTCTGCACTTGAAGTCTCCGCAACTGTTTCAGCGGTCTGAACAGCAGTTGTTTCCGAAACAACCTCAACGGTTTCCAGCGGCACTGAACAAACCGAGGTTGTCGTAACGGCTGGCTCGTCATTGTCAGCATTATACGCAGGGCTTGTGACTGTCGTTTCCACCCACTCAGGCTCAAATGCGGGAACGGTCATTTCGGTAACGCTGTTCAGGGTTATTTCCGAGGTCTGCGGTAATGTCAGAGCCGATGTTTCGGCGGTATTGTCCGAATTGCTTCCGCAGGCGGTCAGGAGCATTGCTGCGGAAATTGCTGCCGATAAAAAATATTTTTTCATATAATTCCTCCCAAGATGTATTCATAATAAATACAATTCAAGCGGCTGAAATTTTTCACAATTCAATTATAAATCAAAAATATTTTTTATGCAGCCGAAATAATTATTTATAGTATCTTACATTGTTGGAAAAAATGCCGAAATCGAGCACCTTTTCCTTGGAAAAAAGCGCTGCAAGCGCAAATGGCACAAGTATAGCAGATGCAACAAAATGTCCGCCAATCATAAATGATACTGCGACAAACACGAGCATAAGCACACCCGCAAGCTTCTGTGCAAGCAGATAATTTTTTCTTGCAACGCGGCGTGTCATTGTAATATTCTTTTCAGAGGTAAGCTTTCTTGCATTGGAAGTTGTCATAATAAAAATCCTTTCGGCGCATCTTTTTTTCTCTGCGCATTTGTACATTTGTTCTGCACATTTGTTCTGATTTATATTATAGAACAACCGTTTCGATTTGTCAAGCGTTTTTCGGAAATTTTGTTCGATTTTTTGCACAAATTTTGTCGAACATTTGTGTGTAATTGTGTACAAAAAATTGACCCGAAAAATTTCGGGTCAACAACAAATTGTTTATTTCATAAGAAATGCCAGTGCAAAAACTGCGGGAGAATTCCAGTAAATCGTGATTTCATTGAGCGAATAGAACTCCTCCCTGTCAATATAGGACTTCATCGGAGGTGTGCTTTCGGGGATATACTGACGTGCATCAGGTTCAACGGGATTTTTATTCGGACCGCCGATTACCATTCCGGGAATACATTCCTCAATGCCGTCCGCTGCCGAGGGTCGCAGGTGAGGATAGTTGCAGCGATAATATCCGTTGCCCGTTACATAGCTTATTCCGAGGGCATTGACGCCCATCAGCACGTCAAGCTGTTTCTGTGCGTACACTGTAAAATCCTTTTCGCCGCAGGCTGTTGCGATTGCAAAAATCATAGCGTGCTTCATAAGGTTCATATTGCTGCCCCAAAAATAATGCTTATCTGACATTGCCGCACCGTATCCGCTTTCGCAAGCAATTTCTGCAAGCTTTTCCGCTTCGGCAGTATAAGCTTTTCTGAACCTTTCTGCAAGCTCATCATCACGTCCGCAGGTCATATACGCAAGTGCACCCAGACCGCCTACGGAAGCGTAACCAAGCTGAGTTATCGGAAAATCCTTTTCCAATGCAAGCTTCATTTTGTTATAGTACATATCATTTTTTGTTGCCGCAAACAGCTCTGCATATGCCCAGAAACGGTTGTCGTCATCTTTCCATTCACCGTAAGAACCTGTTGTGCAATCCTTCGGATTGTCGAAAAGGAAATCGGGATTTGCTTCAAGCCACTTTTCAGCCTTTTCAGCCGCTGCGAGAAGCTTATCAGCAAAGTCGCTGTCAAATTTTTTATACACACGATATGCAAGTGCACAGACTGCTGCAAAATCCGCCGTTGCCATTGACGAAACGGGAAGTGCATAAAGCTGCCCCTTATCGTCCTCGGGCATTACGAATGCGGCGTGCCCCTTTGTTGTAAGCTTATGGTAAACACCGCCGTCACTTCTCTGCATTTTCAGCAGCCATTCCAGCTCGTATCTGCACTCGGAAAGCATATCGGGGACGCCGTTTCCGCTTTCGGGAATGTTAAGATTTTGCTTATCAAAGGCATTCGGAAACAGCGTATAGCCATACAGAATATGTGCAAGGGCAACCGCACCTGCGGTAACGTATCTGCCGTAGTCCCCTGCGTCGTGCCAGCCGCCGCTTGCCTCAATTTCAACGGAATTATCCTCCCAAAGAACAGCCTTTGTGCAGTGGCATTTTCCGTGCTTGTAGACACCTGCGTGCTTCTCGTCAAGTCCGTAGCCGCACCGCAGATAGTAGTACGCTTTTGACACGTCGTCAAAAAGCTTGTCGTACACCTTTGCACCGATTTCAAACTTTTCGGACACATCGCCGCTGTCGGTGCGGATTGTAAACGTGCCCTGTTCGGTAAATTCCGAAAAGTCAGCTGTGTACACATCATCACCTGAACATTCATCAAAGCCGAAGTGCTTCACGCTGCCCGAAAAAACAACCTTTCCGACATTGTCGATAATATCAAATTTATCCGCAGGGTTAAGCAATACAGCACGCTTTGTTCCATCTGTAAAATACCCCGACTGATTGATATAAATTTCCGTCATAAGTGCACCGCCTTATTTTTCGTATGGGCTGTCAAACTCCGTTTCTGCCTTCTTTACAGCGTCTTCAAGTGTCATACCTGTGAAGAAAGGTGCGTTGAGATATCTGCCTGATTTCTTGTCGTCGATAAACGCACCCACAACAATTCCCGGAATTGCACTTTCGGGAGCGTTAGGAGCGTGTGGTCCGCCCAGGTCAGTTCTGCACCAGCCCGGGTCAGTGAGGTTGATACAAACGTCTGTACCCTCAACTGTTGAGCCAAGGTCGATTGTGATTTTGTCAAGAGCAGCCTTACTTGCGGAGTAGCCTGCCTGCTCAGGTTCAAGACGGATACCGCTTGTTGTGTTGAGAATTCTGCCGAAGCCGTTTGCAATCATCTTAGGCATAAAGTGGTAGCAAATCATTGCAGGAGCAATTGTATTGATTTTGAAGCTTTCTGTGTAGTCGGAAACAGGTGTCTTGAAATATTCGTTTCTGTAAGCAATCTGCAAGCCTGCGTTGTTCAGCACGATATCAACGGTCATACCGAGAGCGTCAATTTCAGCAAGCATCTTTTCAACAGCGTCAAGGTCGGAAAGCTCAGCTGCAACAACGTGAGCTTCAACGCCCAGTGCCTTTACCTCTGCGAGAACCTTGTCGCAGTTTTCAGGCTTTCTGCTGTGGAGGATAAGGTTACAGCCCTGCTCCGCCATAAAAATTGCTGTGAGGTAGCCGATACCTCTGCTTGCACCTGTGATAAGTGCCCATCTTCCCTTTACGTTTACCATAATATTTCTCTCCTTTTATTAAAGTGCTGCGTGTGCCGCAATTGTAAGAATTTCTGTAATATCAGCCGCAGAAAGACGTACAAATCCCCAGGTCTGTCCGTCGCCTACGCCGTGCTTTTCGACAAGTGCAGGAATGTCCTCTTCCTTTGCACCAAGCTCAGCAAAGTTGATTGGCATACCGATTTCATGGAGGAACTTTCTGAACGCCTTAATGCCCTGCTTTGCGGTTTCTTCGGGATTTTCAAAGTTCATTTCGCAGCCCCATATTCTTGTTGCCATCTGAGCAAAACGCATAACGTCGTGGTGCATAACAAATTCCATCCAAGCAGGCATTACAACCGCAAGACCTGCTCCGTGAGCACAGTCATACAAGCCTGACAGCTCGTGTTCAATGCCGTGGCTGTTCCAGTCCTGACTTCTGCCAACACCCACAATGTCGTTGTGTGCAACCGTACCAGCCCACATAATGTTTGCTCTTGCTTCATAGTTGTTCGGGTCAGCAATAACTCTCGGAGTTTCCTTAATCATTGTCAGCAGCACCGCTTCACAAAGTCTGTCGGTAATTTCAACTTCCTTTGTATTTGTGAAGTAACGCTCGAAAACGTGTGCCATAATATCAGTTGCACCACAGCCTGTCTGATATGCAGGAAGTGTGCAGGTCAGCTCAGGATTGAGCACGGAAAATCTCGGACGCATAAGGTCAGAACCTGCGTCACGCTTTAACATTCCGTCCTCCTTAGTGACTACAGAACCGCCTGAGCCCTCGCTGCCTGCCGCAGCAATTGTCAGCACCGTGCCGATAGGGAGAGCTGTTTTTATTTCAGCCTTTCTTGTGTAGAAATCCCAGAAATCGCCGTCGTAAGGCACACCGATTGCAATTGCCTTTGCACTGTCGATACAGGAGCCGCCACCCACGGAAAGAATAAAGTCAACATTTTCCCTGCGACAAAGCTCGATACCCTCGTAAACCTTTGTATCACGGGGGTTAGGCTTTACTCCGCCAAGCTCGCAGTAAGCGATACCCTCTGCGTCAAGGGATTTCTTCACACGGTCAAGAAGTCCCGATTTTACAGCTGAGCCTCCGCCGTAGTGGATAAGCACCTTGCTTCCGCCGTACTTCTTAACGTACTTACCGCACTCGTTTTCGGTGTCCTTGCCGAAAACGAACTCGGTAGGACTGTAGAATGTAAAATTATCCATAACAATTTTGCCTCCTTTTGGTAAATTTGAGTTATAAAAACAGCACCGTACCTGACATTATTATGTTTGGGCGGTGCTGAAAAAGCCATTACTGTAAGCTGTACTTTGCCATATATTCCTTTGTAAGATTGTTGAAAGCCTCGTCGCCGCCTGCGTGCTGAGTCTGAATGTACTCGTGACGGTTGAGGACGGTAGGCTTTTTCTGTGTACCGAGAACGTAAACCGCAATGTTTGAACAGTGATCGGAAATACGTTCAAGATTGATAAGCGTATCGAGGAAGTTGATACCTGTTTCAACAACGCACTTGCCCTCTTTGAGACGCTCGATGTGACGTGCCTTAAGGGTTTCATTAAGGAAGTCAACGGTTTCTTCAAGCGGCTCGATTTTGATAGCAAGCTCTGTATCGTTGTTCTTTACGGTTTCAACAGACATTCTGATAATTTCCTGAACAGCGTCGGAAATTACACCCATCTCCTTAAGGGCACTTTCGGAGAATTCGATATCCATATCGTGAAGCTTGTCAGCAATTTCGATAAGGTTCATTGCATAGTCACCGATACGTTCAAATTCCGAGGTAAGGTGCAAAAGCTCTGTTACACGGCGGTTTTCGTAGTCGGTAAGCTCACACTCTGTAATCTTTACGAGGTATGCGTTGAGTCTGTCCTCCATAACGTCGAGTGCTTCTTCGTTGTCTTTAAGACGAAGCACAGCCTTTTCGCTGAATTCGTCCTTATTGAACAGCTTTCTCATACCGATGAAGTTCTGATGAGCCATACGTCCCATATCGACAACTGCATTATTCGCCTGCTGGATAGCAAGTGCAGGAGATTTGAGAAGACGCTCATCAAGTGCGTTGAATGTAATTTCAGCTTCTTCAATGTCAACGCCTTCCTTGACTTCCTTATCACGGATTGTTGCACAGGCAAGCTTTTCAAGAAGCCTTGTGAACGGAAGGAGAAGAAGTGTTACAACAATATTGAACAGTGTATGGAAGTTTGCGATACCGCCCATATCAATGGCATCGTCCCAGAATTCAAAGCCGACAACTGCCTTGATTGTATAAACAGCCACAAGGAAAATAACCGTACCTATTACGTTGAAGTAAAGGTGCACCATAGCGGTTCTCTTAGCGTTCTTTGAAGCACCGATTGAGGAAATGAGCGAGGTTACACAAGTACCGATATTCTGACCCATAATAATCGGAAATGCTGCCGAGAATTTAAGGATACCTGTTGCGGAAATCGCCTGGAGGATACCTACGGAAGCAGAAGAACTCTGAATGAGGGCTGTTACACCTGCACCTGCAAGCACGCCGAGGATAGGATTGGAAAGGGTTGCAAAAAGTGTTCTGAACGCTTCAAGCTCTGCAAGAGGCTTAACCGCACTGCTCATAGAAAGCATACCTGTAAAAAGAATACCCAGACCGATAAGGGTTTCGCCCACATTTTTCTTAACATCATTTTTGGTAATCATAAAAATGAGCAGACCTGCAAGAGCAATCATCGGAGCAAGATTTTTCGGAGTGATAAGCTCCATTACAAAGCCGACATTTGCGTTGTTTTCAAGGTCGCCGAGACGTAAAATCTGACCTGTAATTGTTGTACCGATATTCGCACCCATAATTACGCCGATAGCCGAACGAAGCTTTAGAATACCTGCGTTAACCATACCGACGATGATAACGGTTGTTGCCGAGGAGCTCTGTATTGCGGCAGTAACAACCGCACCGAGAACCACGCTTTTGAATACATTGCTTGTAAGGCTGGAAAGAATTTTCTCCAGCTTGCCGCCTGCGATTTTTTCAAGACCGTTGCCCAGCATTGTCATACCGTAGATAAAAAGTGCCAGACCGCCGAAAGCCTGAATTGCGGTAAATAAGATATCTGTTCCTGCCATAGTTTTTATTCCTTTCATTTTACGGCTGTATCAGCCGCTGACTTTCCTGCACCCGCAGGAATAATTCAACACATTTTTTCACATACACTCTCATTATAACAACAAGCAAAAAACAATAAAAGTACAATTTATGACAAGATTATTTTTCTCACTTTTGCACAACTAATGTTAAGAAACGGTAAAGATTTTTTACGCTTCAAACAAAATTGCTTATAAATTATTTCTCTGCACAAGTTAAAATTGTTAGCCGTATATCTTGATTATTGTGCATTAATTATGGTATAATAAAAGATAATATTTATTTTTGAATTTGAAAGGAAACCGCCATAGCTTTTCTTTCTTTCGCAGAAGCTGTTTGCGGAAATTTACAGGCGGCAGGATTTAATATGAAAAAATGGAGCATTGGCAAGCCTGACCCGCAGGCTGCCGAAATACTTTCACGTCAGGGCGGACTCTCCTCTGTCTGTGCAGGCGTGCTTGCGGCAAGAGGTATCGATACAATGGAAAAAGCCGCTGAATTCTTCAATCAGCAGGGCGACGGGGAAATTCTCTCCGACCCGTTTCTTATCCGTGATATGCGTGAAGCGGCAGACGCACTCCTTTCCGCTGTTGACGAAGGAAAACGCATATGCGTTTACGGTGACTACGACTGTGACGGCATTACCGCTACCGCTGTTTTATATTCCTATCTTGTATGTATGGGCGGTAATGTGGAATACTACATAAATCAGCGAAGCGAGGGCTACGGACTCTGTGCCGATGCTGTAAGACGTCTTTCCGAAAGCGGAGTTGAGCTTATTGTTACCGTTGACAACGGTATTTCAGCAATTGAAGAAGCAAAGCTTGTTGCTGAACTTGGTATGGAGCTTGTAATAACCGACCACCATCAGCCGGGTGAAATTCTTCCCGATGCGATTGCTGTTGTTGACCCTCACCGCAGTGATGATTTGTCCCCCTTCAAGGATTTGTGCGGCTGTGGAGTTGCACTGAAACTTATTGCCGCTATGGACGGCGGCGACTACAGCTCGGCTATGGAACAATTCTCCGACCTTACCGCTATTGCGACAATTGCGGATATTGTTCCTCTTAACGGAGAAAACCGTGAAATTGTCCGTCAGGGACTTCACTATCTTGAAAATACGGAAAATGTCGGCTTGCAGGCACTTATTGCTGTTTCGGGGGTAAAATCCCCTGTTTCCTCAACAAATGCCGCATTTTCAATCGCACCCCGAATTAACGCTTCGGGACGCTTCGGCTCGGCAAGCGAAGCGGTTGACCTGCTTCTCTGCGAGGACCCTGAGGAAGCTGAGGCTATGGCAAACCGACTCAATCAGCTCAACACTGAGCGCCGAAAAACCGAAGCTGACATTATGGAGGAAATCAGGGACAGCATACTTGCTAATCCCGATATTCTTCATAAGCGTGTGCTGTTTCTCTACGGCGAGGGCTGGCATCACGGCGTAATCGGCATCGTTGCCGCAAAGCTTGTGGAGCGTTTCGGCAAGCCTGTTTTCATTCTTTCCGATGACGGCGATTACGCACGAGGCTCGGCACGCTCGGTTGACGGCTTCTCCATTCATAAGGCGCTGACGGCTTGTGCCGAGGTGCTGACGAAATTCGGCGGACACAGCGGCGCAGGCGGCTTCTCGCTTATGAAGTCCGACATTGATAATTTTGACAATGCCTTGCAGAAATATGCAGCAGATAATTTTCCTGCAATGCCTGTTCTTACACTTCACGCCGACAAGCTTATCACGCCGCAGGAACTTTCTGTGGACAGTGTGAAATCCCTTTCGGTGCTTGAACCCTGCGGAGAGGGCAATCCACAGCCGCTTTTTGCAATGCTGTCGGTAAGGCTTCTCGATGTTGCGGCACTGTCAGGCGGTGCTCACACGAAATTAAAGCTTACATACGGAAACAGCGGCGTTTACGGACTTATGTTCGGAACAAAAACCGCAGAGTTTCCTTACAAGGCGGGCGATATGCTGGATATTCTTGCGTACCCCGAAATAAACACCTTCGGGGGAAATACCTCCGTCAACATAAGAATTGCCGACCTGAGAAGGAGCGGTATTCAGCAGCAGAAATACTTTGCTGCAAAGGACGCTTACGAAAAATACAAGCGTGGCGAGGGTGCGGAAAAAGCACTTGTTCCGAGAATTGTTCCCGACAGAAACGACCTTGCCGCAATTTACAGGGCGGTTACGGAAAAGGAAAATTCCTTTGACGCT
This sequence comes from Oscillospiraceae bacterium, assembly GCA_045545795.1. Lineage (GTDB taxonomy): Bacteria > Bacillota > Clostridia > Oscillospirales > Ruminococcaceae > RGIG8773. The sequence continues at coordinate 19,369 of JAZQBN010000121.1, read as the reverse complement.
GTTTATTCTGCGGTGCACTCCGATGCAATCAATTACTGCAAGTTCCGTCTTGCTCTTGATATTTTTGAAGAACTGGAACTGCTTGCCGTTGACCGATATTTTGAAACGGTAAGCCGTATTCCTACAGATAAAAAGGTTGACCTTGACAGCTCCTTACTTCTCAGCGAGCTGAAAAATCTGCTTTAACCCCTCAAAGGAGAAATTGTTATGCGACTGAAAGCTGAAACTGTATGCACAATTGACGCACTTATCCAGAAAATTCTGGACGATGACAAGCAGTACGACCTGAGCAAAATTATTTCCGCATACGAATTTGCTGCAAAGGCACACGCAAATCAGGTGCGTTCATCGGGTGAGCCGTATATTACCCACCCTCTTGCAGTATCTTTTATCCTGCTTGAGCTTGGTATGGACACTGATACAATCTGTGCGGCAATGCTCCACGACGTTGTGGAGGATACAGACACCACTCTCGAAGAAGTCAAGAAGCTTTTCGGGCAGGACGTTGCTATGCTTGTTGACGGTGTAACAAAGCTGGGTAAAATTCCTCTGTTTACAAAGGAAGAACAGCAGGCGGAAAACGTGCGTAAAATTCTCCTTGCAATGTCGCAGGATATCCGTGTTATTCTTATCAAGCTCTGCGACCGTCTGCACAATATGCGTACACTCAATTTCAGACCTGCTCACAAGCAGAGGGGTACTGCACTTGAGACAATGAACATCTATGCTCCTATCGCTCACCGTCTTGGTGTGCGTACAATCAAGGAGGAAATCGAAGACCTTTCCTTCCGTTATCTTGACCCGTATGCATACAACGAAATCGAACAGCTGCTGAAAATAAAGAACGATGAACGCGAAAGCTTTATCGAGTCAATCAAGAAACAGATTACCGAACGCTTTGCAGAGGCTAATTTTACCCGTCCGCCGCAGGTTGACGGACGTGTGAAATCCATTTACGGAATCTACAAGAAAGCCTTTATGCAGGGCAAGAATATGGACGAAATCTACGACAAATATGCAGTACGAATTATTGTTGACAGTGTAATCGAGTGCTATAATTCGCTGGGTATCATACACGATATGTTCCGCCCTATCCCTAACCGTTTCAAGGATTATATCGCTACACCAAAATCAAATATGTATCAGTCCCTGCACACAACCGTTATCGGCAGAGAGGGTATCCCTTTCGAGGTGCAGATAAGAACGTGGGATATGCACCACACTGCTGAATACGGTATCGCTGCACACTGGAAATACAAAGAGGGCATCAAGGGCAAGGATAAGCTTGAAAGCCGTCTTGCGTGGATAAGACAGATTATCGAGGCACAGCAGGAAACCGATGACGTTGAGGAAATCGTCCGCACTATCAAGAGCGACCTTTCCCCTGAGGAAACCTTTGCATTTACACCGAAGGGCGACATTATCAGCCTGCCGAACGGTGCAAACATCATCGACTTTGCTTACGCTATCCACACGCAGGTAGGCAACAAAATGAAGGGTGCAAAGGTTGACGGTAAGCTTGTTTCCCTTGACTATCAGCTTTCAACGGGCGAAATCGTTGAGATTATCACTTCAAAAGACCCTGACCACGGTCCTAACCGTGCGTGGCTTGATATATGCAAGACCAACGAGGCAAAATCCAAAATCCGTTCCTGGTTCAAAAAGGAACGCCGTGAGGAAAACATTGTCAAGGGCAAGGAAGAGCTTGAAAAGGAATTCAAACGCAACTATATCCGTGTGCCTGACGAGGAGCTTGAAAAGTTCCTTGCTGACGATATGAAGCGTCATCACTGCAATACACTTGACGATTTCTATGCGGCAATCGGCTACGGCGGCGTAATTCTCTCCCGTATGATGCAGCGTATGAAGGATAAATATTCCAAGATGTACGCTCAGACCGAACAGGAGGTCAAGACCTTTACTCCGAAGAAAAGCTCCACAGGTATCGTTGTTGACGGCGAAGAAAATGTTCTTGTCAAATATTCGCAGTGCTGCAATCCTCTGCCGGGTGACGATATCATCGGCTTTATTACAAGAGGACACGGTGTTTCCGTGCACAAAAAGGACTGCGAAAATTATCTCAATGCAATCAAATCGGGCAGCGAGCCTGAACGCTGGATTGAGGTTACCTGGGCGGAAAATTCCATCAACAACAGCACACCTATCTACAAGGTTACGCTGGATATTGTTGCAAGCGAGAATATTCTCATTCTTGCGGAAATTTCCAAAACCCTTGCGGAGCTTCACGTCCCCGTTTCGGAACTTTCCGTAAGAGAACTGAAAAACGGAAACAGCAGTATTGTTGTTACAATCAATACCGCAGGCGTTTCTCAGCTTAACAATATCATCACAAGAATAAAGAAGCTGCCGAGTGTTATTCACGTTGACAGAACAGGCAAATAAAGAGAGTGACTTGACTATGAAAATTATAAAATTAAAACCGCAGGGTATGTTTGCGGTAAACAGCTATCTTGTTGTTTCGGAAGAAAACAACGCTGTACTTATTGACGCCCCCGAGGGTGCGGAAAATATACTTGCGGAAATTGAAAATCAGGGTGTAAAGCTTAATAAAATCCTGCTTACACACGGTCACTGTGACCACATCGAGTCGGTTGCGGAAATTGCCGAAAAGACAGGTGCAGAGGTGTTTATCCACACTGACGACGCACCTAAGCTTACCGACTCATATCTGAATTTGTCCGAATATTTTTCTATGTACATTGACGAGGTTACTCACTATGAGCACGGCATCTGCGTTGATGACGGGGATACTATCATCGAGGACGAAATGGTATTCACGGTTTTCCATACTCCGGGACATTCAAGCGGAAGCGTCTGCTACATTCTTGACGACGTGATTTTCAGCGGTGATACGCTTTTCCGTGACTCAATCGGCAGGACGGATATGCCCGACGGCGACTCGTTAAAGCTTTTTGCTTCTCTTAAACAGCTTAATGAATACGAGGGCAGATTTGATGATTACCGTCTGCTTGCGGGGCACGGTGCTGAAAGCTCTCTTAACCGTGAGAAACTCCTCAACCCGTATCTCAGCGGAAATATGTTTGAATAAAATGCTATTTTAAAAGGAAATTTTCAGATGACTATATGTTTTACAGGAAACAGCTTCAAATACGAAACAGAAGCTGTTATGAAGCTTTTTCTCCCCCTTGTCACATTTGATTTTCTTTTTGAGGAAACAACCGACGAGGGCGATGTGTGCATTGTAAGCCGTACCGAAAACCAAAACGGACATACACTTTCTGTAAGGGTACGGCTCAACGGCACGGAGGAAAACGAGGTTATCACCGCAGAGGGCGGCTTCTCCGACAAAGAGGACGAGGCTGAGCTTTGCAGAATGTTATACCGCATTATGCGAAAGCTTACGGGTATCACCCCTGCCTGGGGCTGTCTTACGGGAATTCGTCCCGTAAAAAAGGTCAACAAGCTTCTTGATGAGGGACTGGGCAAGGAAGAAATTTTCAATGTCCTGAAAAAGCAGTATTATGTTTCCGATGAAAAGCTGGAGCTTGCCTACAAGACCGCCTGTTCACAGGTCGAACCGCTTAAAGCACTGGACAAGCGTTCCTATTCGCTTTATGTTTCAGTGCCCTTCTGCCCGTCACGATGCAGCTATTGCTCTTTTGTCAGCCACTCTATTGAAACTCCCAACGCAAGAAAGCTTCTTCCACAGTACGTTGAAAAGCTTTGCGAGGAAATAGAACTTACTGCAAAAATTGCCCGTGAGCTTGATTTGAGACTGGACACAATCTACATCGGCGGCGGCACTCCCACATCATTTTCCGCTGAACAGCTTGAAGCGGTTATGGGAACACTGCAAAAAAACTTTGACATTTCAAAAATCCGTGAATATACTGTAGAAGCGGGGCGTTCCGATACAATTACTGCAAAAAAGCTTGAAGTAATCCGTGATTTTGGTGCAACGAGAATTTCCGTCAACCCTCAGACAATGAACGATGACGTGCTGAAAGCAATCGGCAGACGGCACAGTGCCGAGGACGTTGTTGAGGCTTACAAAATGGCAAGAAAGCTTGGCTTCACAAACATCAATATGGACACTATCGCAGGCTTGCCTACGGACACTCCCGAAGGTTTCAGACACACGATTGAAACCCTTTGCGGACTTGACCCCGAAAGCATAACCATTCACACCCTGACGGTGAAGCGTTCCTCAAACCTGTTTATGCAGGAGGAAAGAAGCGTGGACAGCCGTATCGGCGAAATGGTAAGCTATGGACAGAAAAAGCTGCTCGAAACAGGGTATCTCCCCTACTACCTTTATCGGCAGAAGAATACAGTTGACAACCTCGAAAATGTGGGCTTTGCAAAGGAAGGCTATGAGTGCCTTTACAACATCTACATAATGGAAGAAGTGCAGACTATTATTGCTGTAGGTGCGGCAGGTTCAACAAAGCTTGTGAACAACGCAACGGGCAAAATCGAAAGGCTGTTCAACTACAAATTCCCTTATGAGTACATTTCAAGATATGACAAAATGATTTTGAAGAAGGACTGTATTTCCGAGTTCTTCAATAATATTTAGGAGGATTTTTACTATGGAATTCAATTTTGATAACATTGTTGCAGGTGCAAAGGATATTTTTGACAAGGCTTCCGCAAAGGCAGGCGAGGCAATCGACTACTCAAAGGTGCAGATTGACAGAAGTCAGCTTCGTGTTAAGCTGAAAGAAAAATACACCGAACTCGGCAAGGCTTACTACGCTGAAAAAATGACAGGCACAGACCGTTCCTATCTTATGGGTAAGCTTGTTGACGAGATTACAGAAATCAAGGCTAAGCTTGATGAAACTGAGCCTAAGAAGGCAAGAACCTGCCCTCAGTGCGGTGCTGAATGTGCAAAGGATATCGCCTTCTGCGGCAAGTGCGGAGCAAAGCTTGACGTATGATAAAGAAGAATGATTTCCGCACCCTTAAAATAACGGGAATGACTGCCGAAGGAAACGGCGTCGGAAGAACCGAGGACGGTATGGCGGTATTCGTACCGCTTACCGCTGTCGGTGACGTTATTTCCTGCAAGATTGTCAAGGTAGCGAAAAGCTACTGCTACGGCATCATCGACAAGCTTATCACCCCCTCCCCCGACCGCACGGAAAGCAATTGTCCCGTATCGGCAAAATGCGGCGGATGTACGTTCCGTCACATTTCCTATGAGGCGGAGCTTGCGGTAAAGGACAAGCTTGTCCGTGACGCTTTTGAGCGTTTGGGCGGTTTCAGGGATATTCCCTTTGAGGAAATCTGCGGCGGCGAAACAGAATTTTACCGCAACAAGGCACAGTATCCCGTTGCTGAGCAGGACGGCAAGGCTGTCTGCGGTTTCTACTCAAAAAGAAGTCACCGTGTCGTGCCCTACTGCGGTTGTACTCTACAGCCTGAAATTTTCGGCAAGCTTGCACAGTTTTGCCTTGACTATGTGAACGATAAGAAAATTCCTGCATACAACGAGGAAACAGGCAGCGGCGTGCTCCGTCACATTTACATCAGACGCGGCTTTCACAGCGGCGAGATTATGCTCTGCTTTGTTGTGAAGAATGATAAATACAAGGCACTTTTTGCCGACCTGGGCACACTTGCGGCGGAAAAGTTTGACGGCATAAAGAGCGTTGTTATGAACATAAATCCAAAGAATACAAACGTGATTATGGGTGACAAAAATATCACTCTTTGGGGCAGCGACGAGATTTGCGACGTTCTCTGTGGCAAGAAAATTACCCTTTCGCCTATGTCCTTCTATCAGGTGAACACGGCTCAGGCGGAGAAGCTTTACCGCTGCGGTATGGACTACGCTGAGCTTACAGGCGGCGAAACGGTGCTTGATTTGTACTGCGGTGCAGGAACAATCGGCTTGTCATTTTCAGACAAGGCAGGCAAAATCATCGGCTGTGAGATCATCCCCGAAGCTGTTGAAAATGCAAAGCACAACGCTGAAACAAACGGTGTTACAAATGCAGAATTCTACTGCGGCGACGCTGGCAAGCTTGCTGAAAAGCTTGCTAATGAGGACATCAAGCCTGACGTTGTGGTTATCGACCCGCCAAGAAAGGGCTGTGACGCGCTTACTCTCGACAGCATTGTGCGTATGGCTCCGAAGCGGATTGTGATGATTTCCTGCAACCCTGCTACAGCGGCACGGGATGCGAAATATCTTGCGGAAAAGGGTTATGCTCCGAAAAAGGTGCGTGCGTTTGATTTGTTCCCGAGGACAAGTCATGTCGAATGTGTGTGCAAATTTGAAAGGCAGTAATTATGATAATTCTCGTTGATATGGACGACACAATCGAAAACCTGACGGAAGCGTGGATAAACTACGCAAACAAGCGGTTCGGCACGGCTGTCAATGCGGCTGACGTTACGACGTGGGACCCGTCAGAAGCGTTCCCGTCGGTTTCTCACGAGGAAATGTATGCGCTCTTACTTGAGGACGAGCTGTATGAAACGGTTGAACCGTTGGAAGGTGCTGCGCACTACTTACAAAAGCTTATTTCCGAGGGGCACGAGGTTTTCATTGTCACAAACTCGCCCTATCAGGTGATGAAAGTGAAAATGGAAAAGGTACTGTTCAGACACTTCCCTTTCATTGACTGGAAGCACGTTATCATTACTGGCAGCAAGCCGCTTATCAGGGGCGATGTGCTGATTGATGACGGGGTACATAATCTTCTTGGCGGCGATTACGCAAAGCTGCTTTTTACTGCACCTCACAACCGAAGCTTTGATGCTGAGGAGAATGGTATGGTGAGGGTGAACTGCTGGGAAGATGTCTACAAAGCTATTGAGAAAATCTGATTACATTTATTTGGACACAAACGGGACGGAGGATTACAATGAATAAAAGCTTGCTGAGAAAAATTCTGTTGATAATTGTTTCTGCACTCAACTGGTTCTTTTCTGTGGGATATGTAAGAGAAGTATATCTCAGTATGTTTACAAATCATATGATTGAATATGCTGATGAGGTGATTGTTGACGGTGCGGATATTTCGCCTTTCGTTAATATTGGCGTTGCGGCTGTAAACGGCTTTATTCTTCTGATTGTGTTCGTATATGTGATTATTACAGCAATATTCATTGCAATTTTTGCGGCAGTGCTCCGTTTGGCAACAATCAGAAAAACCGATATTATTGAGCAATCCGAAGTAAACTTCACAAAATGGTTCATTATAATTTCCTCAATAGCTGCTTTTATCGTTTCCATTCTTGTTTCAAATATAAACCTGACTCTATATGCCATAGTTTTTTCCTGGCAGCAACCGTTGTTTATGCTGCTGATTTACTATCTGCCGCTGAAAGACCGCTTCAAAAAAGGGCAGGTCAGCATTTAATCCGATAGTAATTTCTAATTTCAATCAAAAACGAAAGGACTGTATTCTATGAAACTGCGAAAGCTTGCGGCTGTGATTGCAGTTGCGTCTGCACTTGTATTTACTGCCTGTAAGTCAACTCCAACAGGAGATAAAACTGCCCGAAACGGTGACAGCTTATACAAGGAGCAAAAATACACAGAGGCGCTTGAAAGCTATTTTACAGCACAGGAGCGTGGGCTCAACATATACAAGGAAGAAAAACTTTATGACGGAATGGCTGATTGCTACTGTCAGCTTGGCGAATATGAAAGCAGTATAGAATACTACAATAAAAGCCTTGAAATTGAACCTGCAAACTTTGAAGCGTGGGTAAATCTGGGTGTTGCGTACAGAAAAACAGGTGACCGTGATAAAGCTGTTGAAAGCTACGAAAAAGCACTTGAATACGACCCCGAAAACAACGCTTCCGTGCCGCTTTATACAAGCCTTGGTTCGGTTTACATTGAGCTTGACAAGCCGATGTCGGCGATAAGCTACCTCGAAAAGGCACGGGAATTCTACCCTGAAAAAGCTGATATCCACGCATATCTTGCTATCGCATACAAGATGTCTTTTGAATATGCAAAGTCTGAAGAATCTCTTGCAAAAGCTAAAGAGCTTCATTATCCGAAGATTGATGCAATTCAGGAGCAGCTTGCTAAGCTTGATTAAAATTCGTAATTCGTAATGCGCAATTCGCAATTATCCTATTGCTTACAGCAATAAAAAAGTGGAAAGTGAGATTAAAAATCACTTTCCACTTTTTATTTAACAATTAATTACACATTGCGAATTACGAATTGCGAATTAATATTCCAGCTTCTTGTTGAGGTAAGCAACAAGGTCTTCAATCTTAACTCTTTCCTGTTCCATTGTGTCTCTGTCACGAACTGTTACGCAACCGTCCTTTTCGAGTGTATCAAAGTCATATGTGATACAGAACGGTGTACCGATTTCGTCCTGACGGCGGTAACGCTTACCAATCTGACCAGCTTCGTCATAATCAACGCTGAAGTGCTTGGAAAGCATTGTGTAAACTTCCATAGCCTGTTCCTTGAGCTTCTTTGTAAGAGGAAGAACAGCAGCCTTGATTGGTGCAAGTGCAGGGTGGAGGTGCATTACTGTACGAACGTCGCCCTCGCCGATTTCTTCTTCGTCGTAAGCTTCGCATACGATTGCGAGGAAGAGTCTTTCTACACCGAGAGATGGCTCGATAACGTATGGAACGTACTTCTCGTTTGTCTCAGGGTCAAAGTATTCAAGGGACTTACCGCTTGTCTTGATGTGCTGAGTAAGGTCGTAGTCTGTTCTGTCAGCAACGCCCCAGAGTTCGCCCCAGCCGAATGGGAAAAGGTACTCAAAGTCAGTTGTTGCCTTGGAGTAGAAGCAGAGCTCCTCAGGGGAGTGGTCACGGAGACGGAGGTGCTCCTCGTCAATGCCGAGTCCGAGAAGGAAGTCACGGCAGTAGCCTCTCCAGTACTGGAACCATTCAAGGTCTGTGCCCGGCTTACAGAAGAATTCAAGCTCCATCTGTTCGAACTCACGAACACGGAAAATAAAGTTGCCGGGAGTAATTTCGTTACGGAAGGACTTACCAACCTGAGCAACACCGAAAGGAACCTTCTTACGGGTTGTACGCTGGATATTTGCAAAGTTTACGAAGATACCCTGTGCAGTTTCGGGACGGAGATAAAGCTCAGCCTTGGAGTCCTCAGTTACACCCTGAAATGTCTTGAACATAAGGTTGAACTGACGGATAGAAGTAAAGTTCTTCTTGCCGCAGTGTGGGCACTTGATATCATTGTTTTCGATGAATTCGCTCATCTGCTCGTTTGTCCAGCCTGTTGGGTTTGTGCCTGTCTGAGTTTCGATAAGCTGGTCAGCACGGTGACGAGTTTTACACTCACGGCAGTCCATAAGAGGGTCGGAGAAGCCGCCGAGGTGACCTGAAGCAACCCAAGTCTGTGGGTTCATAAGGATTGCACTGTCAAGACCAACGTTGTAAGGACATTCCTGAACAAACTTCTTGAGCCAAGCGTTCTTGATATTGTTCTTGAGAAGCACGCCGAGAGGACCGTAATCCCAAGTGTTTGCAAGACCGCCGTAAATTTCGGAGCCAGGGTAAACATAACCTCTGCCCTTACAAAGGGCAACAATTTTGTCCATAGTTTTTTCTGCCATTTCAAAGACCTCCAATATCTTAATCTTTAATCAAATTTATTTAAGTACCTCTGCATTTCGCTGCAATTTTTCGCAAGCTCGTCAGCTTCACCAAAGCCGTTTCTGTAAAGCTCAAGAATAACGCTTCCGCTGTAGCCCTGCTCTTTAAGTGCGGTAAAGAAAGCATCGTTGTCGTATTCTCCGAAGCCGAATTTAAGGCAGTCCCCTGCTTTTCCGCAGTCGGAAAAGTGAATGTGCTTAATATTTTTACCAAGCACCTTAACCATTTCGGCAGGGTCATTATCAGCACGGTGAGCCTGCTTTAAGTCCAGCACAAAGCAAGCCTTTTCGCCAAGTGTATTTTTCATTTTCACAAGAAAATCAAGGCTTCCGCCTGTACAGCGTGAAACGTTTTCCTGTACAACACTCACACCGAAGCTTTCTGCCGTATCCTGAAGCTTTATGTAGCGTTCAAAATACACCTCATCCTCGCAGAAATTCTCATTCTTGTTTCCGTGAAGCACGAAATATTTTGCACCGAAGCAATTCATATACTCAAAAAAACGCTTGTAGTAATCAAGCATATCCGTAACTCTGCGTTCGTAAGCCGTGAACAGCATCATCGGTTCAATTCCGCAGGTAAATGGGTGCACCGAAACAACGTCAATGCCATATTCCTTCTGTATCGCAAGCATATCACCCTTGTACGGGTCGTAAAGCTCGCAATGGGAATTAACGAAAATTTCCGTGGTTTTTATGCCTGTTTCCGCAAGCACAAGAAAAGCTTTTTCCAGTACCGTGGGGTACAGGCAAGCTGTTGAAACTCCCGCTTTCACTGAAAATCACTCCTCAAAATGCAACGACAGCAGAACGGAAAACTCCGTTCTGCCGTATTGCTATTGAATTTTTTAAGCGTGTCTGCGTTTCTTGCCGTGACCATTCTTTTTCTTTATCTTGTCCAGCTTTTCGGAAAGCATATACCAGAGTGGACAGATAAAGCAGATTGAAGAATAAGAACCGCAAAGCATACCAATCATCATTGGGAAAGAGAAAGAGAAAATAGAATTCACACCATAAATTGCTGCTACAATTGTTACAACAAGCATTGCCATAATTGTAGTAAGAGATGTGTTGATGGAACGTGTGAGTGACTGATTGATACTGAGGTTGATAATCTCTGCACGGTTCTTTGTCTTTCTGTAAAGAATTTCATTTTCACGTACACGGTCGTAAATAACGATTGTATCGTTGATTGAGTAACCGAGAATTGTAAGAATAACCGCCATAAAGTTAGCATCGATAGGCATACCGCAGATTACGAATGTGCCGTAAACTATGATACAGTCATGGATAAGTGCGAGAATACCGCAGATACCTGCAAGCCAGCCGCCGATATTCTTGAATCGGATAGCAATATAAACTACAAGAACGATAAAGGAAAGAATAACCGCAACAATACATTTCAGGAAGAATTCCTTACCTGAGGAAGGAGAAACGTCAGATGACTGCAGCAACTCAAGTGCGTTTGCGGAATACTTTTCCGTAAGTGCATCTGTAAGTGCAATCTGCTTATCGGAGGAAAGACCCTCATTTGAGATAAGTGAAAGCTGGATATTATTTCTTCCCGAGGAGAAGTCCTCACCGATTGTGGATTTTACACCCATACCGCCGAGTGCATCAACAGCAGTCTTTTCAAACTCAGCCTGGTCAATTTCGTTGTCATAAATAAATGTAAGAATTGTACCGCCCTTAAACTGAATGTCAAGGTTTACTCCGAAAACAAACGAGGAAAGAAGCGATACGGAAATAAGAACCGCAGAAATAATGAAGTAAATCTTCTTGTTTTTGATAAAATCGAAATTAAACTTCACGCTTCGCACCTCCTCCGTAAAGCTTTGGATTCTTGAAAATCTTGAATTTTGAAAGTGAAGAAAGCATCATTCTTGAGCAGAATACGCCGAAGAACAGGTTCAGCGCAACACCTGTCAGCAATGTAAAGCCGAAGGAATAGATTGTACCTGCTGTGGATGGACCGAACATAAAGAATGCAAAGTGGAGCATCTTGGAGAAGATACTGTCAGGCGTACCGAATGCACCCATAAGGATAATCGCAACAAGAATCATTGTTACGTTACCGTCGAGGATAGCGGAGAATGCACGCTTGAAGCCTGCGTCGATAGCACCGTGAAGGGTCTTGCCGTTGTTAAGCTCCTCCTTGATACGCTCAGAGGTAATAACGTTTGCGTCAACACCCATACCTACCGCAAGGATAATACCTGCGATACCCGGAATTGTAAGGATTGAACCTGCTACAAATTCAAAGTAACCTGAGATGAATGCAAGTGTACCTGCAACCTGACCGAAAAGGGAGATTACAGCAACCGCACCCGGGAGACGGTATGTGAAAATCATAAATACTGCAATGAAGGCAAATGCAATTACGCCTGCAAGAACCATTGCTTCAAGAGCACCTGCACCGAGGCTCGGAGAAATTGTGGAGAAGCTTGAAGTTACAAGCTTGAACGGAAGTGCACCTGAATTAATCTTGTCAGCAAGAGCCTTGGCTTCTTCGCCGTCAAACTGGCCTGTAATCTGTGCCTTACCGTCTGTAATAGCTGTCTGAACCTGAGGATAAGAGAAGCAGGTTTCATCCATCCAGATAGAGATAACACCTCTTGTTTCAGCAAGTCTTGTTGTAGCCTCACCGAACTTCTTTGCACCCTCGTCTGTAAGCTCAAGGCTTACCAGCCAGTTCATTTCGCCGTTGTCGCTCTGAGTGTAAGCCGCATAAGCTTCCTTTACATCAGCACCGACAAGGATAACATTTTCAGCGGTAACGCCCGTCCATTTGCCAAATTCATCGGTTTCATAGCCCTCACGGAAGGTAAGCTGAGCAGTTTCACCCAGTTCCTTTACAGCAGCCTCAGGGTCGAAGTTCTTTTCGCCCTCCTTCCACGGGAAGCGAACGATGATACGGTCATTGTTGTAGTCGATATAGCTTTCGTAGTCAGTGATACCGAGAGTAATCATACGCTGAACAATAACTTCCTTTGCTGCGTCCAGCTGAGACTCGGTAGCATCAACGTCCTCAGGAGATGTGAATGTTACGTCAACACCGCCCTTGATGTCGATACCGAAACGGATATTGTCGATACCCTTGATGTAAACTGTTTCCATATCGCCGTAATATGTCTTGACACCGAAAAATACGGAAGCCGCAAAAGCGAGTATCAAAGCAAAAACGATAAAGAAAACAGGCTTTTTAATCTTTGCCACGATTAAACCATCCTTTCTCGTTGTTTTTACAAACACAAATTATCGTTTAATTATAACATTTTTTTCGACACCTGTCAATAGTTTCCCCTACTTAACAAGCTTAATTTTGTCCATTGAAGCAAAATTTCTGTTGGTGTAGTAGCTGTCCTCAGTGACCTCACGGACTATTTCCACGAAATCCGGCATCTGCACCTCAGCGGTTTCCTCGGGAAGCTCCGCTTCCATTATTCCGTAACCGCTTTCCACGGTGTTTTCAAACACGTCCAGCTCGAATTTCAGAGTCCCCGCAGGAATGATGTATCTTCGCTTTTTTATCGCATTGAGAATGATGTTTTTCTGTAATTCCCCGTACTCCTCAGCAGTAATTTCCCTCTCGTTTTCGATACGGGACATACTGCTGCCTGTCCGAGCCTTTTCGGTGTAGATGAACTTGTCATCCCAACGGCGGATACGTCCCTGAAAGCCCTTTGCAGGCTCAAGATAAGCCTGTTCAATGCAGTGGGACTCGTACTTATCAAGCCCGTCAGGAATTTTCACCAGCCAGCGTCTTTCAATTTCAAGAAAAAGCAGTCTTCCGTCCCGTTTTTCAATCACCTCATCGCTGTAGAAGGCATTGCCCGTGATTTCAGCAATTACCTCAAAGCCGTAGGTTTCGCCATCGCTTTCAAGGACAGCGGCATTTTTCTCATTTCTGTAGACACTGATTTTATAGCCCTTGCCGTCACCAAGCTTATCAGGCATTTTTATAAGGAATTTTCTTGTGAAATTTTCCATAAGTCCTCCAAAAGTTAGTGGGGTACGTTCAGTACCCCACTGTATTTTAATTCTTCCTCAGAAGCTGGAACACAACCAGTACAGCCGTGAAAACAAAATTGTACATCATCATCATTGACACTGACAATTCCTGCACGCTGCCCGTAACAACCATTACCAGCGAGATAAGCACGCCCAACAGCATTGCTACCGCCTGAAGTGCAATACCTATGCCGATAGTTGTTTTCATATATCGGCAGCTGAGAATGAGCGACGAAAGTGCCGCAAAGCGTCCCGAGCAGGCAAGGGTTGCCTTCTGCTTCATCTGATAAGCAGTAACCTCTGCAAACTGTTCGTGCACACGGAACGGTATCAGTTTAAGATATTCGGGAGAAATCTCATAAAGCTCCGACAGCCTGTTGATTGTAACAAGCGAGTCAACAGAACGTATCATAACGTAAATACTGTTCTTCTGAAGCTCCTGCAAGGACTGCCGTACTTCCATTGTCGGGTTGATTTCCACCAGGAACATTGCCGAAAGCTCACCCGAAATTGAAAGGTAAACCGCACATCTTCCGTTTTCGGTGTATTCCTTTTCCTTGCTCAGCGGAGGCATACCCTCGATACTGTGGTTGACCATCAGCTCACGGTTGCCCAGCAGCACACGCTTGTTGTTAATCCAGCCGCAAAGACCCATAGAGTCCTCATAAATATAGCTTTCAACGGGATTGAGCAGCTCCGTTTTGCCTGCAATAATATCGTAGAACATATTCTTCAGAATACTTCCAGCCTGACTTGCAAGGCTTGCCGCCTCAACAATTGCTTCGTCAATTCTTGTGTCGGAGAAAACCTTTATTGCCGCAAGCTTTACGCTGCCCTGAGGGAACAGCTGTCCCGCATCAATAAGAATACTGTTTGTTTCAGCGAATTCCTCAATGCTGTCGTAGCCGAGCACAACGCCCTGAACCTCAGCATTTTTCTTTGAAGCACGAAGCATCGGAAGGTTTACAACCAGCATCATAGAAAAGCCCGTGCAGATTGCCACAACGCCTACAAACACGGAAATTCCCAGATAAACCGATGATGAACCGTGCTCCGTCCGCCCGAGGATTGCCGCAATTACGCCGATTACCGCCGCCGCCGCAAGCACCGCAGGAGTAAACATTCTGCAAAAGCGGTCCGTGCTGTCGCTTGAATAGGACGTTTTAAGGAACTCGGAAAGAAATTCCGTTTTTCTCATTGTCGCAAGATTAGGGAAATCATTCAGTGCACCTCTTGTAAAGCTCTGAGCGGTTTCCTCGTTGTCAACACGGAAAACAGCATATTTTTCCGTGCTTCCCGAAACAAATTTGAAGCTTCTCTGCGTACGCTTCACAATGCAAAGCTTTCCTATTGTATTGAACAGCAGCGAAGCAATTGCCACAGGAACATATATGTGCACAAAGCTACCCTTGACAAGGTTGCCGTTGGCAAACATAATCATTGTTGCTGTAATTGAAGCAACGATTGAAACCGCACAAAGACTGTCACAGTCCGCCTTGAAGGAAACAAGCTTTGACAAGCCGCAGGAAATAACCGTGTAGCTTGAAAATGCCGCAAAAAGTCCGAGAATTGCGTTCACAAACAGATATGTATTGGTCTGGGAACGCTTGTTGAGCAGCTCCATAATCGGCATTGCCTGATTATCGTTAGCTGCCGCAATATAAAGGCTTGCCGCAAAGCATATAACCAGCACGAAAAGTCTGAGCATAAGGCTGCCCTTTAGCTGAGCAATATCGTGTGCAATGGACGGTGCATCATTAAAGCTTTCAAAATCATCGATAACAACGTCCTGACCCTCATTGTCAGCATCGTCATCAGCCACGTCCTCCTCATCGCCTACAAGCACAAAATCCCTGATTTTCTTGTTTCTGCGTTCTTTCAGAGCGTCAATCTTTTCCTGTTCGCTGTTTTCCGAGTCAACAGGAAACTGTGCCGTGTCGTGAATAATCTTATCATCAAGGTTAAGGTCGATATCGGAAATTGATTTTCTTTCAATCGGAGAGATATGCTGTGTGCGTGAAATACGCTCCTTCTTTGCTTTCAGCATACCGTCCAGCAGCTCAGTGTTGCCCGAAATGCCGTTTTCATTGCTTTCCTCAGCTTTCGGAATAAGCTTTGTAAAGAAGTCCGTAAAGCTCTTATGCTGAGTATTTTCATTTTTTGCAGTACGCTTCTTTTCGGCAGAATACTCATTAAGTATTTCGTCAAGGTCCTGCTTTTCACGCTGAGCCTCTGTTTGCTCTATGTCGGCATACTTTTCAAACGGGTCAGCCTGAACCCTTTTTTCGTTGGAAATGCTCTGTATAGGTGCTTCCTCAGCAATCCTGACCTCGTTATCTGAGGCGGCTTTCCTGCCCAGAATTGAAACAAGCGGAGATTTTTTATCCGCAGTTTTCTCTTTGCGGATAACCTCCTGACTGCCGTCCTGCTCCATTTTCTGAGAAAAAGAACGTGCAGGCTTTTCCGTCTCAGGAACAGGCGGAACATCTTCACGCTCCTTTACGGCAGTTACCGCAGAAGCAAATTTCGCATACTTTTCCTCAAAGCTGTCGGAAACCTCCGCCGCAGGGCTTACCGTTTCCGCTGCTTCTGTATGTAAAACAGGCTCGGATTTCAAATCAAATCCGCCTATAATTGCGTCAACATCAATGTCGGAGCTTCCGCCGCCGGTGTCTGTTCCCGAATATTCGTTAAGAATATCGTCTACCGAATATTTTCCGTCAGCCAAAATTCAGCTCTCCCTTCATTCATTTTACAGCCTTTACCAATGCACAAATTTTTTCAGTTTTACTTGTTATTGATATTACGCTGTCTTACAGTTTCATACATAAAAATTCCCGCCGCTACCGAAGCGTTAAGGGAAGTGATTTTTCCATACATAGGCAATTTCAGCAGGAAATCACACTTTTCACGGACGAGTCTGCCCATACCGAAGCCCTCCGAACCGATTACAAGTCCCACACTTCCCGTCATATCGGAATTTGTGTAGTCCTCACCGCTTGCGTCCGTGCCGTAAATCCATACACCGTTTTCTTTCAGCTGGTCAAGTGCAGCAGGGATATTTGCAACCCTTGCCACAGGAAGCCAGCTTGCCGCACCTGCCGAAGTCTTGTAAACCGTGCTGTTGAGTGCCGCACTTCTTCTTTTCGGGATGATAATTCCGTCAGCACCCGCAGACTCAGCGGTACGGATTATCGCACCGAGGTTGTGGGGGTCTTCAATTTCATCACAGATTATGATAAACGGCTTTGTACCCTTTTTCTTTGACACGTTAAGAATGTCCTCAACCGTAACGTACTCCGCACAAGCACCGCTTGCGATTACTCCCTGATGAGAAGCACCCTCAGCCATATCGGAAAGCTTTGTTTCCGAAACCTGCTTCACGACAATTCCCTGTTCCTTAGCCATTCTTGCAATCAGCCCAAGGCTTCCGCCCTCGCCGTTCATAAAAATCGTATTGAGGGGACGTCCCGCTTTAAGTGCCTCAATTACGGGATTTCTTCCCACAATAAGACCTGCACCGCCCTCGTCATCCTGCTCATCTTTTTCAGCACGCTCAGCAGCTCTGCGGCGGTAGCCCTCATTCTTGCTGTAGCCTGTATCCTTGTGCGGTCTGTCATTTCTGCCGCCCCTATGCTGTTTTTTATCGTAATATGCCATAACAGCCTCCGTAAATGCTCAAAATTATTCACATTAAATTATAACACATTCCGACAGAAAACACAACGCTTTTGCAGAATTTTCTGAATTATTTTTATCTACAGAAGCATAAGCAGGCAGGCAATTCCGATAAGCACAGCAATCCCTGCAATTGCAATAACAAGCTTTGCCGTAAGTGACAGCGTTCTTGCTTTTCTTACAGGGACAATTCTGCCCAGATATTCTCTTGCTTCTTCCGTAATTTTCTCAGCAGGCAGACAGCTTTTGTCTGCCTTCACATACAGCACGGCCTTTTCAAAAAATTCGTGTTCCGTGCTTGTTATTTCAACAATTCTCCTGTTTACGCCCTTAATCATCGCCGTTTTTCCTTTCGTTTTTTCACTTAAAGGTTTAATGTCACATTTTCCACAGGTTTTCAACATTTCCCCCAAGCCGATTTTACGTTTATTATCGGCATTTTCGGTAAATTTTATACCATTTGTAATCAAAAACGGTGGAAAACTATGTTGAAAACTTAAACATTACTGAAAAAATGTTGAAAACTCGGTGGAAAAAGTGTAAAACCTCAATTTTTCGTCAGGGTAAAGTGTCTTTATGATGTTGAAAACAGGTTTACAAGGAGTATTATGCATATTTTTTGACAAATTATTCATATCTGATGTGGAAAAATGCTGAATTGTTACTGTTTGTCAGAGATTTAAGAACTGTAAATTATAATTTATCTGTGAGTGTGGAAAACGAACAAGTTCGTATAGTGGAGTGAGGAGTTAAAGAGAACCATAGTTTACACAACAACTCCACACTCCACTCTCAACACTCCTAACTCTATAAATTATAATTTACATCAATTTCGTAAACTTGCTTATAAAAAATGCACTAAGATTGTGCAAAAATGTGTTTGAAATCTATTGAAATTTTTCAGGAAATAGTGTATAATGTTGATATATGATTTTGATTTGTCAATATTTCTATGTCAGGAGATGTTTATATGAGACTTGTTACACGTTCAGATTTCGACGGACTCGCTTGCGGTGCGTTGCTTAAAGACGTTGGTGTTATCGACCACTGGAAATTTGCCCACCCTAAGGATTTGCAGGACGGTCTTATCGAAATTACCGAAAATGACTGCCTTGCCAACGTGCCTTACGTTGAGGGCTGCGGACTCTGGTTTGACCACCATTCCAGCGAATTTGAACGTAACCAGCTTGAGGGCAAGTACAACGGTGAAAGCCGTATTGCACCCTCCTGTGCAAGAATTATTTATGATTACTACGGCGGCAAGGAACGCTTTGACCACTACGACGATATGATGATTGCCGTTGACAAGGTTGACAGCGGTAATCTTACCCGTGAGGAAATCCTCAACCCGACAGGCTGGATTTTGGTAGGCTTCCTTATGGACCCGAGAACAGGTCTCGGCAGATGGAGAAACTTCACTATCTCCAACTATCAGCTGATGGAAAAGCTTATCGACTGCTGCCGCACTATGACAACAGACGAAATTCTCGCTCTCCCCGATGTCAAGGAAAGAATTGACATCTACTTTGAACAGGCTGAAAAGTTCAAGGAAATGGTCAAGGCTCACACACGCGTTGAAAAGGATGTTATCATCAGCGACCTGCGTGGTGTTGACCCGATTTACTCAGGCAACCGTTTCCTGATTTACAGTCTCTATCCTGAGCAGAATATTTCCGCCTGGATTGTCAACGGCAAGGGCGGCAAGGGCTGCAGTGCAGCTGTTGGTTACTCCATTCTTAACCGTACATCCAACGTTGACGTTGGCAAGCTTATGCTTAAGTACGGCGGCGGCGGACACAAGGCTGTCGGTACTTGTCAGTTTACTGATGAGAATATGGACACTGAACTGCCAAAGATGCTTGATGAGCTTATTAACGGATAATTTTAAGGGTACCGAAAATCGGTACCCTCAGTTTGTCGAAAAAGACTTTTCGACAAATAATAGTGAATATTGAATAATGAAGAATGAATAATTAAGGAATTGCCTTCGGCAATAATATTAAAAATGTCCGCAAAGCGGACACCTTAACTATTCATTATTCTTTATTCATTATTCATTTTTCATTAGCCTGTCGACTTTA